>NZ_SPHX01000003.1:0-553858 GCF_004535805.1 Cellulomonas sp. HD19AZ1 | reverse complement strand
GCAGTGGGTGGCGACGAGGTGGGAGGTGCGTTCTTCGATGGTGAGGGGGGTGCTGGTGGTGGTTGTGGTGGCGGTGCCGTTGATGGTGTGCCAGGTGGTGGTGCCGTCGATGAGGTAGCGGCCGGTCCAGGTGGCGGTGAGGGTGATGGTGGTGGTGCCGGGGGTCTCGTATTCGTGGAAGACGTCGTGGTGGGGGTAGGGGTGCCCGGGGCTTCGTGTGGTCAGGGTGTGGCCGTCGCCGAAGTCGTAGGTCCAGGTGGTGGGGGTGGCTTCGACGGTGATGCCGTGGCCGAGCAGGTCGGTGCGCAGGGTGATGGGGTCGGGGTCGGTGGTGACGATGGTGGCGATGTTGATCAGGACCCAGCCGCGGTCGGGTTGCAGGGTGAGGGTGGGTGCGGGCAGGGGCAGGCGGCGGAAGTCGGCTTCGGTGAGGGTGGGCAGCAGGTCGGTGCTGCAGCCGCCGAAGTCCAGGCGGGTCCAGGGGCCCCAGGGTGTGGCGGGGGTGGTGCGTTCGCGTCGCCACATGGGCCACACGACGCTCTGGCCGGGGCCGGCGCACAGGACGGGTGCGTTGGGGGTGCCCTCGCCGTGGGGGCAGGTGCCGTCGCCCGAGCCGCGGATCCAGGTGCCGTCGGGGTTCTGGCAGTTCGGGGCGCGCTGGTAGTCCACGAGCCGCTGCTCCAAGGGGACTGACTGGTTCCGACGCGCCTGCTCCTCGGCACGATTTGCCGCGAGGTGCGCGGCACCGTCCTGCAGGTTTCCCCCGAAGATCGGCGAGCCGGGCCCGTCAGCGTTGGCAGACGTCGCGATGAGCGTCGCGCAGCAGGCTGCCGCCAGTGCCATCAGCCATCGGTTGACCGTCATCGCCGATCACGACTCCGTTGTGGCGGCGGGCCCGATCTCGTCGATCTGCCAACCGTCGGACCACGTCATCACCACATCGATGGCGCGGTCCTCGGCAGGGTGCTCCCGCACCGGCGCGTCCTGCGGGTCTACCTCCGTCGACGGACCGATCGAGACGTGAAGCGTGGCGGAGTACCAGCGGTTGGCCTCGATTTCGAGGCCTGACGCGGAGAGGACCTCGGCCGAGCTGAGCGTGCGGTTCCCGCGACCGCGGACCTCGACGACATCGGATCTCACCCCCGAGCAGAACTGGCATCCAGGAGCCGAGAGGGCGTCCCACTCGGTGAAGTCGCCGGTTGCGTGCACGTAGGGAAACAGCGAGATGAAGTAGCTCGCTGCCGCAGCGGCGCCGTCGGCGTTGGGCGTCGCCATGGCGTCCGGCCGCTCGGGAGGGGCCGTCATGCCCTGCGTCGGGGCCGATGTCGGCGTCGCGCTCGGGGAAGGGGGCGCGCTTCTGTCGGGAGTCGCAGACGTCGTGGGCTCGGGTGTCGGCGACCCCGTGCACCCGAAGGCCGCCAGCGCGACCAGCCCCGTCGTCAGCACCGCGCGCATCGCTCGCCCCTGCATCCGCATGCCGGGAAGGTACCGGTTCGCGACGGTCCGGCGAGAAGGGTTCAGCGGATCTGTGGACGGACCGGGGTGGGGTCGAGGGCGAGGGTCCGTGGGTCAGGAGGGGCTGTCGACCGTGGCCAGCGCGAGCGCGGCAGCGGCTGCGGCGTCCGCCGCGAGCACGTCGCGTGGCAGGTCGTCGCCGTCGAGGAGGCGCTGCGCGGCGTACAGCTGTGCGGGCCGCCCGGCGGGATCGGCCAGCTGGGTGATCGCGGCGCGGAACCCGGCGAGGTACTCGCGCTCGCGCCCGGCGGGCAACGCGGCCAGTGCCGCTCGGGCTCCGGCCACCGGCCCGCCGGCGATGTTGTGGAGCAGGACGAACGCCAGGTCGTACGGGTCTCTGTCCTGCCGTCGGCCCAGCACGGCCGCGGCCTTGGCCAGCAGGTAGCCGCCGAGGTCGGCGAACGGCGCGTCCACGGTCGGCGCCCCCTCGTCCGTCAGCGGGATCGGACGCATCACGCGAGACCCCAGCGCCGCTCCGGGCCCGGCGACGTTCATGACCGCCATCCGGTCGCAGCCGGGGACCGCGATCTGCTGCCCGACGTGGTCGAGCACGTCCACGAGCAGGTCGATCCGGATGGGCACCCCGTCGACGCTCGTCACCCACTGCCACGCCCGCGCATCACCGGTGGGCTGGAAGTCCGCCGCGTCGAGCGCGTGCTCGAGCCACCCGAGGTCGAGCTCGTCACGGTCGTAGACGACGCCGATCTCGATCACGAGGTCGATGTCGGCGGTCCCCTGGTGGGGTGCGTCCGGCACGGGCGCCAGCAGGTCCGGGTTCAGGCCGCCGACGACGACGAACTCCTCGGCGTGCCCGGCGGCGTGCGAGACGAGGCGGGCGAGCGCGCGCTCGGCGAGCGCACGCGTGCGACGGTCGCGCATCAGAACCCGATCCTCTGCTCACGAAGGTGCGTCGCGTACTCCTCGGCGCGCACGCCGCCGCGGCGGCGCAGGTCGCCGTACAGCCGGACGTCGCCGACGGCCGGGAAGGGGGCGGCGGTCGCGGCGGCGCGCGCGAGCGGGAGGGTGTACCTGTCGGCGCGGATCACGCGCACGCGCACGCCCGTCTCGGCGCGGCGCATCCCCGCGGACGCGAGCAGCGTGTCGATCGAGCCGTCGAACTCGGGGCCGTCCAGGTAGAGGTCGATGGGCGACGGCGTGGTCCCCAGCGGTGCGCGTGCGTCGAGCGCGACGAGCCCGGTGACGGCCCACGCCGATGGCGGCCAGGCGCGGGCGACGACGTCGGTGATCCAGGTCTCGGCGTCACGGACCAGGGTGTGCGCACCGACCGCGTCGTCGGCGCGCGACGCGTACCAGGTGCACCAGGCGTCGAGGAGCGCGCCGCGTTCGCTCACCTCGCGTGCCGCGGTCGGGCCGCGGCGGGGGCCGACGGCCGTCGTCCAGCCCTGCGAGTCGAGGTACGCCAGGGCTCGCGAGGTGGCCCCGCGCGACACGTGCACCGTCGCGGCGAGCTCGTCGACCGGGGGCACTCTCGTCTCCCCGGTCGCGCAGCGCTGCAGCAGGTGCTCGGCGACGGCGGCTCCCGCGGCGGTGAATCGTGCGGGCGCAGCAGGCGGCGGGGCGGGCGGGCTCGGGATGCGGATGAGGACCGGACCGGCCGTGAGGTCGATGCCGCCAGCCTCGTCCGCCCAGCTGACGCCGCGTTCGGCGAGCAGCGCACGGCTGCCGGGTGACAGGCGGCGCGCCACGACGACGGGCGTCGCGTGCGCATCGACGGCGTCCTCGATGGTGCGCAGGGCGAGCGCGACGTCGGCAGGGTAGCCCTCGCCGGCCCACACCGGAACGAGGTGCTGTGCGTCGTGGTGCTCCAGGGTGACCGTCGTGCCGTCGATGGTGACCGGACTAGTCGGCACAGCATCCCGCAGGGCGCGAGCGAGTGCGTTGGTTGCCCTGCGCCGGCTCGCCTCCATAGTTGTTCACTGTAACAGTGAACAACTCGGATGCGTGTGATCCGTGCCTCCGTCAGCAGTCGGCGGGCTTGGGGCGGGTGTTGCAGTGGGTGGCGACGAGGTGGGAGGTGCGTTCTTCGATGGTGAGGGGGGTGCTGGTGGTGGTTGTGGTGGCGGTGCCGTTGATGGTGTGCCAGGTGGTGGTGCCGTCGATGAGGTAGCGGCCGGTCCAGGTGGCGGTGAGGGTGATGGTGGTGGTGCCGGGGGTCTCGTATTCGTGGAAGACGTCGTGGTGGGGGTAGGGGTGCCCGGGGCTTCGTGTGGTCAGGGTGTGGCCGTCGCCGAAGTCGTAGGTCCAGGTGGTGGGGGTGGCTTCGACGGTGATGCCGTGGCCGAGCAGGTCGGTGCGCAGGGTGATGGGGTCGGGGTCGGTGGTGACGATGGTGGCGATGTTGATCAGGACCCAGCCGCGGTCGGGTTGCAGGGTGAGGGTGGGTGCGGGCAGGGGCAGGCGGCGGAAGTCGGCTTCGGTGAGGGTGGGCAGCAGGTCGGTGCTGCAGCCGCCGAAGTCCAGGCGGGTCCAGGGGCCCCAGGGTGTGGCGGGGGTGGTGCGTTCGCGTCGCCACATGGGCCACACGACGCTCTGGCCGGGGCCGGCGCACAGGACGGGTGCGTTGGGGGTGCCCTCGCCGTGGGGGCAGGTGCCGTCGCCCGAGCCGCGGATCCAGGTGCCGTCGGGGTTCTGGCAGTTCGGGGCGCGCTGGTAGTCCACGAGCCGCTGCTCGAGAGGAATCGCGGCGTTCTGCTCTGCCCGACGCTCAACGGCGCCGACGGTGATCAGGTAGGCCTTCTGGTCGTCGGAGACCGCAGCGTCGAGGTCGTCAGCCCGTGCGGCAGGGGAGGTGCTGGCCGCGAGAACGGCCGCGACGAGCAGAGCTGGCCCGAGCCTGTGGAGCCCTGCACTACGCACGGGCCGCGTCGATCGCTCGGACGACCCAACCCGACTCCCACCCGAGGGCAACGTGAATCTGGAACCGCCCTCCGTCGCCGTCGGGGACTCGTTCCCCGTCCTTCGTCACTTCGAATGACGGTGCCTGAACGACGACGAGATCGGCCGCATACGTCTCCCCGGGTGCCACTTCGATGCCTTCAGCGGACTCGATCGTGATCTCGGCGCCTTCTCCCACGACTCCGCGTGCTGTCTGGTCTTCGACGCTCCTCCTGACGTTCTGGCAGTACTCGCACGTCTCCGACGACAGCGCCGACCACTCCGTCAGGTCGCCGCTCGCAAAGACGTAGGGGTACAGCGCGAAGAAGTAGGAGGCGGCGGCGGACGCCCCGGTGGCACTCCGGTCCGACATCTCGGCTGGCCGCTCAGGCGGCATCATCGCGTCCAGTGTTGGTGAACTTGATGGCGTCGCGGTCGGCGAGAACGTCGTGTCTGTGGTCGCAGACGTCGCGGGCCCCGGTTCCGGTGACCCCGTGCACCCACCGGCCACGAGCACGACCATCCCCGTCACCACCGCCGCGCGCGTCGTTCGCCCCTGCATCCGCATGCCGGGAAGGTACCGGTTCGCGAGGGTGCGGCGGTGAGGGTTCAGCCGATCTGTGGACGGCCCCTACCCGCCCGGGCTCGTGTCGGCGCGGCGGTGTTCACTGACCCGGTGAGCAGAGCAGGAACCGTGCGCGACGAGCCGCGCAGGTACGTCGGGCTCGACCTCGCGTGGGGACGGGCGGCCCGCACGGGTGTCGCGGTGCTCGACGAGCGTGGTCGGCTGGTGCACTCGTCGTCCGTGCGCACGGACGACGAGATCGACGCGGTCCTCGACCGGCACACGGGCGGGCGGGACGTCGTCGTGGCGGTCGACGCACCGCTCGTCGTGCCGAACCTCACCGGGCGGCGGCTGGGGGAGGCGCTGGTGACGCGGCACTTCGGGCGGTTCCACGCCGGTGCGCACCCGTCGAACCGGGGCCGTCCGCACATGGACCCGCCGCGCGCCGAGACCCTCGCGCGGCGGCACGGCTGGCACGTCGACCCGGACGTCCGGCCCGGACGCGGGGTGTCCGTGGCGGTCGAGGTGTACCCGCACCCGGCGATGGTTGTGCTGTTCGGGCTGCCGTGCGTGCTGCCGTACAAGGCCAAGCAGGGGCGGTCGCTCGCGGTGCGGCAGGCCGCGTGGGCCAAGTTCCTCGACCACGTCGAGGACGTCATGGGCGACACGCTCGGGCTCGGCGACGACGCACGGTGGGCGGCGATCCGCCACGAGGTCGCGGGCGCCGAGCGGGCCGCCGTGCTCGAGCGGGTCGAGGACGAGGTCGACGCGATCGTGTGCGCGTACCTCGCGTGGCTCTGGGGGACGCAGCGCGAGCGGATGATCGTGCTGGGGACGGTGGGCGAGGGGTACGTCGTGGTGCCGGGGCTGCCGACGTGAAATGCCGTGCTGGTACTTCGACGCCTTGGGGCGATTCTTGCTCAAGAGCGTGTCGCAGCCGCCCGATCCTCCGGGTGAGGCCCTTCGCCCGCGCCGCGGACACCTCCGAACGGCGAACGGACCGAGATGACCGAACAGAACACGGAGACGACCGCGACCGGCACGGTGCCTGGGCCCGACCTCGTGGATGCGGCGCGTGGAGCTCTCGGGGCCGAGGGTGTGCAGGCGCAGATCTACAAGGCGATCGCCGTGCAGCGGCCTGTCGTCCTGGAGTACCTCCGTTCCTTGCGCCGCGATGCGCCTGAGGCGACGGCGGCCGAGCTGCGCCGAGAACTCGATCGACGGTACGTGCGGACGGTGACGACCGCGAGCACCGGGGTCGGTCTGTCTGCGGCGATCCCTGGTGTCGGAGTAGCGATCGCGCTCGGACTGGGCGCAGCGGACCTCCTGTTCTTCTACGAGACGACGGCGCTGTACGTGCTTGCGGTGGCCGAGCTGCACGGCGTCGAGGTGAGCGACGCGGCACGTGCTCGGCCTCTGGTCTTCGGGATGATGCTTGGCGAGAAGTCCCAGAGCCAGGTCACGAAGGTGGTCCTCGGGGCGATTCCCGGGATGGACGGTGCCGACGCCCGCACGGTCGCGGCGGGGGTGGTGGGGACGGCACTGCCGAACGGTTGGGGCGAGGTGCTCACCCAGCAGCTGCCAGACTCGGCGCTCGCGCCGGTGCTGACCGTGCTCGCACGGGAAGCGATCAAGGTCGGCGGCAAGCTCGGGGCGGGCACGGTCGGCAAGGTGATCCCCTTCGGCGTCGGAGCCGTGATCGGCGGGGTCGGGAGCTTCACGTTCGGTCGGGACGTGGTCAAGGCGTCACGCGCTGCGTTCCCCGGCGAGCCCGAGACGTTCCCATCCGCGCTCGTGGACTTCGCGAAGGCTGAGCGCGGACCGGCGGAACCGTCTCGCGCGGTGCTCGCACTCCAGGCGGCGGCCGGTGAGGTCGCCGAGCTCGGCGGTGACGTGAGAGCGGCGGCGACACGCTTGACGGACGTGTTCCGATCCGTCGATCTCGACGGGGACGGCGTGCCCGACGAAGCCAGGGCCGTGACGGCGGTGAAGGGTGCCGGCTCCGCCGTGAAGGGCGCGGCGGCCGGTGCTGCCAGCGCGGTCTCGGGTGTGGTCAGACGAGGACGGGGGCGCAAGGTCGGTGCCGATGACCCGACGACGCCCGAGCCTGGGGAGACGTCCGCGGACTCGTGATGGCGTCTGCCGGAGGGAGGGGTCGTTCCAGACGACCTCCGGTGTCACGCGAGGTGCGTGGTGAGCGCTCGGATCTGCGCCCAGATGAGGGCAGGCGGTGTCGAGAGGTCGATGGAGTGCACCATGATGGTCGGCCCGCCGTGGCGCACGACGAGCGCGGGGATGCCCTCAGCTCGTGCGTAGACCAGGTGGCCGCGTTCCAGTGCCAGCGCCGTGCAGTACGCGAGCATCTGGTAGACGTCCGACGGAGGGGCCGACGTGCCGTCGGTGACCTTGTACTTGGTGTCGAGAACGACTGACGGCACCCCGCGGGCGTCGTACACGACGAGGTCCGGTCGGAGGTGGACCGTGCCACGTTCGTCGAGGCGCCACGTGGTGTCCTGCGGGGCCGGTCGACCGCCGCGCCCCGACAGGACGTCTGCGAGCGCGCTGCAGACGAACCGCTCGAAGACGGAGTTCATGTCGACCGCGAGGCCCACGGCTGCGGTGTCGCCGAGCGCCAGGTCGAGGCCGGACCCGCCGAGCACGAGGCGGGCGAGGTCGACGGCGGGCCGGTAGCGGACGTTCAGACGCGTCCAGGCGACGTCCGGGACCGGCCCGTCGATGCGCAGCGGCGTGACGTCGTCGAGTGCCGCGACGATGCGGTGGAGGCTGCGCTGGACGTCGGGGTGCGGCCGGAGACGGGTCAACGCGCGGGCGGCGGTGAGCAGGAGGCGGTTCTCGAGGACGTCCTCGTCGTGCTCGTCGTACCGGACGGCGACGGGCGCCCCTCGTCCGGGGCGTCGGCGCAGCTGCTCGGCGACGTCGACCCGTCCGCGGACGGTGTGACGTGTCTCTGACACCGGTCGGTATCCGCGCAGCACGCCGTCCTGGAGCACCCGCTCGGTGACGCGGGCGAACAGTGCCGCCACCGCGGTGGTGAGGTCGGGCGCCTGCGCGAGCTGGACGACGTCGTCGAGGACGGTGTCAGCCTTGCGGCCGGCGGCCACCCCGAGCAGGAAGAGCACGTTGCCGACCGGCGTCTTCGGTCGGACGACGACGTCGGCGCCGTCCGCAGAGGCCGCACCGACGATGCTCGTCGGAGTCACCGACCACCGCACGGTGCCGTCCGGCGTCCAGGACTCGGCCTCGACCTTTGCCCGGAAGGTCTGCTGGAGCAGCCGGACCTGCGCGGGGGTGAGGGCCAGGCCGCGGGTCGTGCGCCACTCAGTCAGCGTCAGCGTCGTCGACATCTGCCGCCGCCGTGGGTGCCCCCGTGCCTCGCAGCGCGTCGAGCGTCAGGGAGTCGAGCAGGGCCGTCCGTCCCCACAGATGCTCGCGCAGCGTGGGCAGCACGTCGAAGGTCCAGATCCGCTCGACGTGCGCGGCGGTGAGGTCCTTCCGGAGGAAGTGGCTGGGGCCGATCGAGGCGGCGGGGTCGTCGATGAGGCGGTTGGCCTCGCGCAGGACGTCGGCGACCCAGGCGAGCGTGGGCGCGTGGGTCGCGAGGAACGTCGGCAGAACCTCGGACAACGGCGGCTGCTGCGGGTCGAACTCGACGAACGAGAAGCGTCGCCGCAGGGCGGAGTCGAGCAGGGCGATCGACCGGTCGGCGCTGTTCATGGTGCCGATCAGGTACAGGTTGGCCGGCAGGTGGAAGGGTTCGTCCGAGTACATGAGCCGGGCGTCGTCGCCGCGGTACTCGAGCAGCAGGTACAGCTCGCCGAACACACGGGCGGCGTTGCCGCGATTCAGCTCGTCCACCACGAGGACGTAGCTGTGCGCGGGGTCGGCCGCGGCGGCGCGTGCGATCGTCTTGAGCGGACCCTCGCGCAGCACGTACCCGTCCTGCTGCGGGCGGTAGCCCTCGACGAACTCCTCGTAGCCGTAGGACGGGTGCAGCTGGACGATCTGGCAGCGGTCGGGGCTGCCCGCGAGCCACTGGGCGTACTCGCGCGCGACGTACGTCTTCCCCGTGCCGGGGCTGCCGGTGAAGATCACCTGGTTGCGGTCCTGGAGCAGCTCGTCGACGGTCTGGAGGAATGACTCGTCGAGGTGGAGCCGGTGTGCGAGGTCCGCCAGGCTCTCGTCCGTCACGGGAGCGTCAGTGGCCGTGGGGTCGGTCGTCTCGGGGCCGTCAGGCGCGGTCGGGGCTGACGGCGGGTCGACGTGCTTGCCCTTGCGCCACGCGAGCAGCGCGTCGAGCTCGGCCGGCGTGCTCCCGGGCACCTCGGCGGCGTCGACGGCGGTCCAGATCAGACCCTGCGCGTCGAGCCGGTCGCGCAGCGGGGTGCCGCGTCGGTGCATGAGGTCGAGGACGAGGTCGAGGAGCGCCAGGAAGCCGTCGTAGACCTCGCTGTCCGGTGCGGTCGGCTCGCTGCGCCGGTACGCGACGATGTTGGCGAAGCGGCCGACGTAGCGTGACCGCCACGGCGGCTGGACGTCCGCACCGTGGACCATCCGGAGCATGGACGACACGCTGAGGCGTGACCCTTGCTCCGCCAGGACGTCGCTCGGCAGCGCTCGCCGGAAGTCGTCGAGCGCTGCGGCGCTGGGGTCGGTCCACAGGGCGAGCAACGCCCGGCGGGCTGCGGTCTGGTCGGCCTGGACCCACGCCAGCAGCTCGTCGTAGGCGCGGTAGTTGACGAGGTTCGTCCCGCGGAAGGCCTTGGCCAGGTCGGCGGCCCACGACGGGTCGTCGCGTTCGACCAGGTCCCGCACGGCGACGAGGCGCTGCGTCGCCTCCAGCTTGTAGGCGCGCTCGTCGGCCTCGAGGTCGATGCGCTCGGACGTCCACTCGAGCCAGCGCCCCGCGCGCGTCCACGCGGGGGAGGGCGGTGCGTCCCACTCCCAGTAGTGCGGGGCGCGCCAGAGGTTCACGAACCGATCGGGGGCTCCCGCGCGCTCGGCGAGACCGCGGTAGACGTTGCCGAGCCGGACCGACTGCGGCAGGTCCGCCGGCCCGGCGAGGTCGGGCCACGTGGCGACGATCCGGCTGCGGCCGCTGGTGCCGACGACGGGTGGGAAGGCGTCGGGGAAGAGCAGGTGCTCCAGTGCGGCGCGCTGGATCCCGGCGCCCTGGGTGAGGTCGAGGTTCCCCAGCGCGGCGCTGAACCGGTGAGGGTCGTCGAGGAGTGCGCGGCGCTCGTCGAGGGGGAGACTCTTCACCATCGCCACGACCTCGACCAGGAAGCCGAAGAGCTTCCAGCGGTACGTGCCGTAGGCCGTGCCCGTGCGCACGAGACCGGCGTCCAACGCCTGGGCCAGCTCGCTCGGCGGTGGGGTGGTGCCGTCGGCGAAGCCGAGGATCCGGCCGACGATCGCACGCTTCTTGCTGCCGCCGATCACGTCGGAGCGGGCGATCAGCAGGTGGACGAACATCAGCTCGGCGGCGAGCTGCACCGCGCCGCGGGACGACGTCGCCAGCTGGGTCGACAGCTTGGAGACGAACGACCCGCTGCCGGTGTCCGGGCGCTCGACGAAGTCCCGCACCAGCTCCGCGGCCTGGTCCAAGGTCGAGCCGGGACCGCCGCTGAACAGCGACCGGTCGTCGACGAGGCACTCGTCGCGCCAGCGCGCCGCGGCGGCGTACACCGGGCGGGCGGTCGGGTACGGGATGCGCGTGGCCGACATGGGCGACAGTCAAGCAGGGGGCAGTCCCAGTCGGTGGCTGCTCGAGGGTGAAGGTGTACCCGGGATCGAGTCCAGCGGTCTGTGCGGGAGTGCTCTCCGCAGACTGCGCCAGTCGCGGTCGAGATCTGGGCGAGCATGGCTCTTGGTTCCGAGCAGTGGCCTGGCTCCCTGCGGATCCAGGCCGACGACGACCTGAGTGTCTCTCCGGTGTCGAACCGTCAGTAGGCTAACTCGCCGTGATCACCGGCGAGCTGAAGAGCAAGGTCGACCGCGTCTGGGACGCCTTCTGGTCGGGCGGGATCTCCAACCCGCTGGAGGTGATCGAGCAGATCACGTACCTGCTGTTCATCCGGCGGCTCGACGACCTGCAGACCGCCGAGGAGAACAAGGCCAACCGCCTGGGCACCCCGGTGGCGCAGCGGTTCTTCCCGGAAGGGCTCGCGCCGACCGGGGCGCCGTACGCGCACCTGAGGTGGTCATACTTCAAGAACCAGGCGCCGCAGACGGCGTTCGACCTGGTGGACAAGCACGTCTTCCCGTTCCTGCGCACCCTGGGCGCGGACGGCTCGACGTACGCCGGGCACATGGAGGGCGCGCGTCTGACGATCCCCTCGCCGGGTCTGCTGGCCAAGGTCGTCGACCTGCTCAGCGACGTGCCGATGAACCGCCGCGACACCAACGGTGACCTGTACGAGTACATGCTGGGCAAGCTGGCGGCGTCGGGGCAGAACGGCCAGTTCCGCACCCCGCGGCACATCATCGAGCTGATGGTGCAGCTCATGGCGCCGTCCCCGCAGGACGAGATCTGCGACCCCGCGTGCGGCACCGCCGGGTTCCTCATGGCGGCGAGTGAGTACGTGCGCGAGCACCACCCGGCGGTGCTGACCGACGGCGCGCAGCGCAGCCGGTACCACTCGTCGATGTTCCACGGGTACGACTTCGACCGGACGATGCTGCGCATCGGGAGCATGAACATGCTCATGCACGGTGTGGAGAAGCCGGACATCCGCTACCGCGACTCCCTCTCCGAGGCGGCCGGCGGCGACGAGGGCAAGTACTCCCTGATCCTGGCGAACCCGCCGTTCGCGGGCTCGCTGGACTACGAGGCCGTGAGCAAGGACCTGCTCAAGGTCGTCAAGACGAAGAAGACCGAGCTGCTGTTCCTCGCCCTGTTCCTGCGGCTGCTGCAGCCCGGCGGGCAGGCGGCGGTGATCGTGCCCGACGGGGTGCTGTTCGGCTCGTCGACCGCGCACAAGGCGCTGCGCAAGACGCTGGTCGAGGACCACAAGCTCGACGCCGTCATCAAGCTGCCCTCGGGGGTGTTCAAGCCGTACGCCGGGGTGTCGACGGCGATCCTCATCTTCAGGCGGACCGACTCCGGAGGCACGGACAACGTCTGGTTCTACGACGTGCAGGCCGACGGGTACTCGCTGGACGACAAGCGGAACCCCGTCGAGGCGAACGACCTGCCGGACGTGCTGGCGCGGTGGGAGAAGCGCACGACGACGGAACGTGATCGCGCGCGGACCAAGCAGTCGTTCGTGGTGCCGAAGGCTGAGATTGCGGCAGAGGGGTACGACCTGTCGCTGAACCGGTATCGCGAGGTCGTTCGCGAGGATGTCGAGCACCGCAGTCCGCTCGCCATCATTGAGGACATCAAGGTGCTCAACAATGAGATTGCCAGGGGCATCACCGAGCTTGAGGCGATGCTCGGATGAAGAGCGTTGGAGACTGGCTAGAACTCACCTACGGCAAGGCGCTGAAGGCAGCGGACCGCGACGGCGGATCAGTCCCCGTTGTTGGTTCGGGTGGTGTCGTTGGTGGCCACTCCTCCGGACTGACTTCCGGCCCGACGATCGTGGTCGGACGCAAGGGCAGTATCGGGAGCATCACCTGGATAGATGGTCCTGCTTGGCCGATCGACACCGCATACTTCGTCACTCCGCGCCGCAGCGACCTAGATCTGCGCTGGGCGTTCTGGATGCTCCAGTCGCTCGGCATGAGCTCGATGAACAAGTCAGCGGCGGTGCCGGGGCTCAACCGGGACGACGTCTATAGGCTCCCGGTCGACGCTCCCCCCATCGAGGAGCAGCGGCGGATCGCGGCGATCCTCGACCAGGCGGACGCGATCCGCACCAAGCGCCGCCAGGTCCTCGCCCACCTCGACACCCTCGAGCGTTCGGTCTTCGATGCCATGTTCATTTCCGACGCCGCAGGCGATTACATCTCGCTCAAGCATGCCATCAAGTGGAGTAGTGGCAAATTCCTACCTGCCAGCAAGCAGGCAGGTGGGCCCTTCGCGGTGTACGGGGGCAACGGAGTCGCCGGTGGTCATGACGCCTACATGTTCGAGGACTCGCGGCTTGTCGTCGGTCGCGTGGGAGCCTACTGCGGAGCAGTCCACCTGACCGAGCCTATGTCGTGGGTGACGGATAATGCATTGATAGGCACATTGCTCGTGGATGACCTTTCTGTCGAGTACCTTCTCCCGGCCCTTGCGGCGGCCAATTTGAATCAGTACGCAGCGACGTCTGGGCAGCCGTCGATCAGCGCCAGTAGAATCGGCGACGTGCGAATCCCGCGCCCGCCTGTCGCTCTCCAGAACTGTTTCGCCGAGCGGGTACGTTCGATTCAGAAAAGTCGCTCGGTTGCCGCAAGGGCGCTCGCGTTTGACGACGAGTTGTTCGCCTCCCTACAGTCCCGCGCGTTCCGGGGAGAGTTGTAAGCATGTCCGAGCCGAACGCGACGGAGCCCCCTCTACGATTACCGTGTGATAACGACCAGAGTCGGGATGCCAGCCGCGGTCGGTCGCGGTGGCCGCATCGCAGGCAGGTCGGTTGCGACTACGGGCGCTCCGCCGGAGTCAGTCGAGCTGTATTGGGTGATGTCCGGGTGCCCGACGGCCCATCAGGTAGTCCAGACGGTCCTGCGCGGCGTGATGAGCAGCTTGGGCGGCCTTTGTGTACCAACCGATGGCTGCGCTGCGGTCACTTCGCCTCTCCGCCATCAGCCCGAGGTTGAACATCGCGTCGCTGTTCCCCTCCGCAGCAGCTTTGCCGAACCACTTCAGCGCGCCAGCGGTAGCTACTTCGGCGTGCGCGAGGTCTTCCGCACTGATGTCCTGGCCGAGGGAGCGACGGAACGGCACGTCGTCCGAGTCGCTAAGGAGCACCGTCCCGAGCTTGACCATCGCGATCACGTTGCCGGCGTTCGCCGCCCGTTCGTACAGCTCCATCACCTGGGCGCGGTGACCACCCCACCCGAGGTAGACCCGGCCAAGTTGCAACATCGCCTCGACGCTGCCGGCGTCCACTGCGCTGCGCCACCAGCTGACGGCCATGTCGAGGCTGTTATCGGTCGCGCCGAGCGCCAGGTCGCTGGTTCCGATCCTCAGAGGGCTGCGGGCCGCATACCGTTTGCCTACCTCGAGCATCACGTCCGGGTTCTGGGTCGGGTCCGGCGCCTCGCCGCGCTCGACGATGCCCGCCGCGATGGTATGAACCTGCTGCGGCGTGGCGTCGGGCTGTGACTGTCGGGTGCGGGGAGCTGACTGCGCCTTCCTACCGGAGAACCAACCCATGACCATTCCCTCCGCTGTGCAGACCCGGGCAAGCCTGCGTATGGGTGCCGTGGGTCAGCGTCCCACACGCCTCACCGAATGGATGGGGAGGCGCGGGCGTGCTCGACACAAGTTCCTGGCCGGTGCTCCAGGACGCGGAGGACGCCGCCGACCGGAGCAGCAAGAGCGTCGTCCTCGTCGACGGGCAGGAGCTCGCCAGGCTGATGATCCGGTACCGGGTCGGCACGCAGGTCCGGCGGACCGTGGAGATCGTCGAGGTCGACGAGGACTTCTTCGAGTAGGCAGCACTGTCTCACCCGCCCGATAGCCTCCGCGCAAGCCTGGTTCTGGAATGCTGCAACCCGCAGCAGTCGCCACTCGATCCCAGCGCCGTGACCAGGGGGGCACGTGACCAACTTCGGGTTCCTGCGGGACGAGTTCCCGGCGGTGTTCGCCGAGGCCGCGCGCGCAGAGCAGTTCGCCAAGGTCGACCCGCGCACGTCGTGCTTCTACGCGCGCCGCGCCCTGGAGGTCGCGCTCACCTGGGTGTTCCAGTACGACGCGTCACTCCGGCAGCCGTACAAGGCGGACCTGTCGGGGATGATCCACGAGCCGACCCTGCGGCAGCTCGTCGGCAACGACGTCCAGGCAAAGATGGAGATCGTCCGCAAGAAGGGCAACGCCGCCGTCCACTCCACGCGCCCCGCCTCGGCGCAGGACGCCGCCGTGACGCTGCAGCAGCTCTTCCACGTCCTGTACTGGTACGCCCGCACGTACACCACGCACCCGGGCAGCATCCCGGCGAGCCTGCAGTTCGACGTCGCCGCGCTGCCCGATCCCGGGGCGACGAAGGCCAGGACCCAGGCTCAGCTCCAGGCCCTCGCCACCGACCTGGCGACCAAGGACGCGCGGCTCGCCGAGGCCGAGGAGAAGACCACCGCACTGGAGGCGGAGCTCGCCTCCCTGCAGGCGCAGGTCGCCGCCGCGAAGGCCGCGAACGACACGGTCCCCGACACCCACGACTACGACGAGGCCACCACCCGCGACCTGTTCATCGACACGCTCCTCGAAGAGGCGGGCTGGGTGCGCGACGCCGCCGACGGCAGCCCCGCCTACACGATCGAGCACGAGGTCGCCGGCATGCCCAACGCTCAGGGCGTCGGGTTCGTCGACTACGTCCTCTGGGGCGCCGATGGGCGCCCGCTCGCCGTCGTCGAGGCCAAGCGCACCCGCAGCGACCCGCAGGTGGGGCAGCAGCAGGCCAAGCTCTACGCCGACACGCTCGAAGCCCGGTACGGGCGTCGGCCCGTCGTCCACTACACCAACGGGCACGAGCACTGGATGTGGGACGACGCCGCCGGATCCGGCTACCCGCCCCGGAAGGTCGCGGGCTTCCGCACGCAGGACGAGCTGGAGTACCTCGTCAGCCGGCGCGGCCACCGTGCGAGCCTGCTGACGGCACCGATCGACGAGCACGTCGCCGGGCGGTACTACCAGCAGCGCGCGATCCGGGCGATCGACAAGGCCTTCGAGACGGACAACCAGCGCCAGGTGCTGCTCGTCATGGCGACAGGGTCGGGCAAGACCCGCACCGTCGTCGCGCTCGTCGACCAGCTCATGAAGGCCGGGTGGGTGCGGCGCGTGCTGTTCCTCGCGGACCGAGTCGCCCTGGTGAACCAGGCGACCAACGCCTTCAAGGAGCACCTCCCGGACTCGTCACCGGTCAACCTGGTGACCGACCGGCACGGCGAGGGCCGCGTGTTCGTCTCCACCTACCCGACGATGATGAACCTCATCGACACCCGCTCCGAGGGCACCCGCAAGTTCGGACCCGGGTTCTTCGACCTCGTCGTCGTCGACGAGGCGCACCGGTCGGTGTACCAGAAGTACCGGGCGCTGTTCGGGTGGTTCGACGCGCTGCTCGTCGGGCTCACCGCCACACCCAAGGACGAGATCGACCGCAACACCTACGAGCTGTTCCACCTGGAGAACGGCGTCCCCACCGACGCCTACTCCCTGGAGCAGGCCGTCGCCGACAGGTACCTCGTGCCGCCGACGCCCATCTCGGTGCCGTTGAAGTTCCAGCGCGAGGGCATCAGGTACGCCGATCTCTCCGAGGCGGAGAAGGACGAGTGGGACGCCCTGGAGTGGGGTGAGGACGGCCCGCCCGACGAGGTCGACCCCGACGCGGTGAACAAGTGGCTCTTCAACACCGACACCGTCGACAAGGTGCTGCAGACCCTCATGACCCACGGCCTGCGGGTCGCGGGCGGTGACCGGATCGCCAAGACCATCGTCTTCGCCAAGAACGACGCCCACGCGCGGTTCATCGCCGAACGCTTCGACCGCGCCTACCCGCAGTACGCCGGGGAGTGGGCTCGCGTCATCACGTACTCGACGACGTACGCGCAGTCGCTGATCGACAACTTCTCGACGGCCGACAAGGCCCCGCACATCGCGATCAGCGTCGACATGCTCGACACCGGCATCGACGTGCCCGACGTCGCCAACCTCGTCTTCTTCAAGATCGTCCGGTCGTCGTCGAAGTTCTGGCAGATGATCGGCCGCGGCACCCGCCTGCGGCCCGACCTGTTCGGCCCCGGGCGGCACAAGAAGGAGTTCTACGTCTTCGACTTCTGCCAGAACCTGGAGTACTTCGGGCAGAACCCGACCGGCCACGAAGGCTCCGTCCAGCAGTCCGTGTCGCAGCAGATCTTCACCGCCCAGGTCGAGCTGCTCCTGGGCGTCGAGAAGCTGACCGGCGACGCCACAGCCGACGAGGGCGACGACGGCACGACGGCGCTGCCCGCGCTGCGCGAGGACATCAAGGCCACGCTGCACGAGAAGGTCGCCGGCATGACCCTCGACAACTTCGTCGTCCGGCCCCACCGGCCGTGGGTCGAGCGGTTCGGCGTGCGTGAGGCGTGGTCCGGCATCGACCAGCAGACCGCACGCGACGTCGTCGAGCACCTGGCCGGGCTGCCCACCACCGTCGTCGACGAGGATGAGAAGGCCAAGCGGTTCGACCTGACGATGCTCAAGCTGCAGCTCGGTGCCCTCGACCCGACGCTGGCCACCGACCGGCTGCGCCGTCAGGTCCAGCAGATCGCGTCCGGGCTGCTCGAGCAGACCAACATCCCGCAGATCAAGGCCCAGGCCGCCCTGCTCGACGACCTCGCCGGTGACGAGTGGTGGGTCGACGTGACCGTCCCCATGCTCGAGCTGGCGCGCCGTCGGGTGCGGTCACTGGTCCGCCTGCTTGCGCGCACCAAGCAGCCGATCATCTACACCAACTTCGAGGACACTCTCGGGCAGTTCGAGATCATTGACCTCGGGCGCCCGCACGTCGGCGTCGACCCCGAACGCTTCCGCGAGAAGGCCCGCGCCTACCTGCGCGCCCACGAGGACCACACCGCCCTGCAGAAGGTGCGCCGCGGACGCCAGCTCACACCGACCGACCTCGACGAGCTCGAGCGCATGCTCGCCGACTCCGGTGCCGGGACGGACGTCGAGATCGCGGAGGCGAAGGCCGTCGAGGGCGGGCTCGGAGTCTTCATCCGGTCACTGGTCGGCCTCGAGAGGTCGGCCGTCGAGGAGGCATTCGGGGAGTTCCTCGCCGGGGCCACCTACACGGCCGAGCAGATCGACTTCATCCACCTCGTGGTCGCCGACCTCGCGTACAACGGTGTCATGAAGCCCGAGGTGCTGTGGTCGCCGCCGTTCACCGACGACGCACCCCGCGGCCCTGACGATGTCTTCAATAGTGCACAGATCGATCTGATCGTCGGCAAGATCCGATACCTCAATGAGACCGCCGAGGTCACGGAGGCGTCCTAGGGATCTCGGTGCTCGTGTGACCGTCTCGGGGTCGTCCGATCGTGTAGGTGGAGTACCGATCGTTGGTGGGGAGAAACGTCACGGATTTCCCGACCCGTATCGCGTTGGTGAGGGAGATGGCGAGCTGCCGGTGGACCGTGGCGGTGGCGACGACAGGCTGACGCAGCGCCAGACCGACGAGCAGCCCGGCGTCTGAGTCCGCCCTCGGCGGCGGGCGTAGCCGCTCGGAGCGGCCGCACGTCGAGGTCGTCGCTGGCGGGTACGAGGCGCGCAGTAGAGATGACGGAGGTTCTCGGGCAGATCGTGCCCGTAGGTCGGTGAGGGGGCGATCGCCAGTGCTGCTTCTCCCGCGACAACGCAGGCCACCGAGGCGTCGTCGGCTGACCGATACGGCGTCCGGAGAGAAGCTCACGCAGCCCCTTATCCATCTATGCGTGTCTAGGGATGGATAGCGGCCGCCATTACGCACGCTTCTACGATGACTTCCGCGACGACGCCAGGCATCACCGCCCCGCGACCCCCACCCCAGCGAACCCCTCCCACCGCAGCGCCAGCAGCTCCCGGTCCGGCCGGTCCTTCACCTCCCCGGGGAGCGTGAGCCGCCGTCCCTGCATCTCCTGCAGCCCGTGCTTGAGCATCGGGCCGTCGACCTCCGCCATGAGGTCGCGGTCGACGTGCACGACGTAGTCGGGGGAGATGCCGAGCAGGTTCTGGTCGAACGCGGCGTGGTGGATCTTGCACAGCGCGAGCCCGTTGGGCGTCGTGGGGATGCCGCGCTCGGAGGCGTCGGGGGCGATGTGCGCGGCGTCGAGCAGGGAGCCGTGCTTGAGGGTGCAGATCGCGCAGCGCGTCTCGTAGGCGAGCAGGACGCGGGTGCGGAACGCGGGCTGGTGCAGGCGCTGCTTGGCGAGCCGCAGCGCGTACGCCTTCTGCGGCGCGGACAGGTGCCGCACGTCGCCCATGTACCGGAACGACTCGTCGAGCGCGATGAGGAACGCGCGCTCCTCGGCGACGTCGTCGACCACGTAGACCGGTGCGATGGGCGTGTAGTAGTTGGGCTGCTCCTTGCGGAACAGGATGAGCGGCATGCCCGTGGCGATGGCGTTGCGGAGCTTGCGGTTGTCACCGCCGTCCGGGTCGCCGGTGCGGTACGCGTAGTGCAGGAGGCCGTCGTCGGGGTCCTCGACGTCGTCGTACGGGCCGTGCGCGGACTGCACGATCGCGAGCGTCGAGCCGAAGCCCTGCGGGTTGCGGATGCCGCGCGAGTAGTCGATCAGCGGCAGGTCGCGACCGTCGGCGCGGTAGCTCAGCAGGTCGTAGCGGTGGACGTACCCGCCGTTCGCCTCGGCGCGGGCCAGCACCCACGCGATGATCTGCTGACGCAGGGCGGACTCGACGGCGGTCTCCACCCGCTGAGCTCACCAGACGCGCCGGCGTGGCACAACGGCCGTGGCGCCTGGCGCGCCGGCGTCAGCCCGCGAGCATGCGCGGCAGCACCACGTTGACGAGGAACAAGACCGCCCCGAGCCAGAGGACGAGCCGCGTCAGTGCCCCACCGAGCGCGGCCCGCCGTCGTCGCCGCCTGTCCACGGCGCCGGGCAGCCCGCCGGAGGACCGTCCTGCCGACCGCCCGGCAGCCCGCGCGGACGTCCGCCCCGCCGACCCCCGTGGCGTTCGCCCGCCCGTCCGCCCGCCACCCCGCCGCGGCGCGGGGACGGTCGCAGGCGCGGCCGCCCCCAGCTCGGCGTCCAGGTGGCGTGCGATGTCGACGACGTCGTACACCGACAGCCGGACGGGCTGGGCGAGCAGGTGCTCGGGCAGGTGCCACCGCCCGCACACGGTCACGCCCTGCACCGTGACGACCGGCTGGTCCTCCTGCCCGGCGAGGCACAGGACGCCGCGCACGGCGGACCGGTGCTGCGGTGCGAGCAGCGTGGTGACGGCCGCCGCGGCCTGACTCACACCCTCGACGGCGGCGTCCCGCCCGTACCCGTTCTGCCGCAGGCCGTCCGGCGAGACCCGCACGTCGCCGGACCAGTTCTTCGCGTCGACGACGAACACGCCGCCGGGCCCGATCGCCACGTGGTCGAGGTTGGCGCGCTGCCGGCCGGGCCAGCGCACGTCGTGCAGCACGGTCCAGCCGTACCGCGTGAGATGCGCGAGCACGTCGGCGACGCGGCGCTCGCCCTCGGCGCCCGCGGCCCACGCGCGCTGGTCGCGGCGCAGCCGCTCGAGCGCGGCGGCGTCGACCGCCTCGCCACGTTCCTGCGCGTCCCGCAGCTGGGCGACGCGTCGCGCGCGCCGGCTCACCTGCTCCTCGGCGCCGCGCCCGGCGTCGTCCCCTGCAGCCCCCTGCACGACCCGGCCGCCCTACTCGCAGCCCACGCCGTCGTTGTCGCGGTCCAGGTGCGACGCGTACCCGGGCTCGCCACGCCGCACGGGTGCGGCGCCCGCGGCGCGGGCCTCGGTGCAGTTCTTGTAGTACACCGACCCACCTCCCGACGCCGCGGCCGACGTCCCACCGGACGAGCCCGACGAGCCCGACGTCCCCGACGGCCGCGCCGACGACACGCGCGCCTCGCGCGCGTCGAGGTCCGCGGACCGCGCGTCGAGCTGGCTCTGCCGCCCGTCGAGGTCGGCCTGGCGGGTGTCGAGCTCGCCCTGCCGGCCGTTGAGCGCGGCCTCGCGCGCGTCGAGGTCGGCGGCGCGCTGGTCGAGGGCGGCGACCTGGGCGGCGGCGTCGGCGACCTGCTTCTGGGCGGCCGTCAGGTCGTCGCGCGCCTCGGTGAGGTCGGCGTCGAGCTCGTCGCGGTCCTTCGTGAGGTCGTCCTTCTCGCCGGTGAGCGCGGCGATGGCCGCGCGGTCCTCCTGCGCCTGCGAGCTGGCGGACGACGTCGCCCCGACGCCGCCGAGGATCAGGCCGAGCACCAGCGCCCCCGCCCCGACGGCGGGCGTCAGCCACTTCCGACCCCCGGTGCGCGGCTCGACGTCGACCCACAGCTGCCAGTCGTCGGGCGCCGCGGGCCACGCCGGGTCGGGCGACCAGTCGGCCGGCGGCTGCCAGCCCTTCGGCGGGATCGGCCACCCGGGCGGTGGGTTGAAGCGCTGCGACATGGTGCCCCCTGACGTCGTCGATGCCGGAGCATCGACGTCGCGGGCCGACGACTTGAGGGGACCGGCGCCCGCTCGCCGCCCGCCCTGGGTGCTACCGCCCACGGCGGCCGACCCGCCGGCGACCCCGCACCGGCCCGCCCCGGCGCCCAAGGCCACGCCCGCCAAGCCCCGCGCCCACCGCGCCCCATGCCCTTCACGCCCCATGCCCGCGGCGCCCGTTCCCAGCGCCGACGCCTACCCCGCCGGGTCCAGCTGCGCCCACAGCGCGTCGGCGTCGGCGCGCAGCGCGGCGACCCGCGCCTCCTCGGCGGCGATCTCCGCGGCCGTCGCCGCGAGCGTCTCGGCGCGGGCGGCGAGCTCGGCCTCGTCGCGCGCGAGCAGCTCGCGCGCGCGGGCGAGGGTCTGCTCGGCGGGCGAGGACGGCAGCACGGTCCCGTCGCGCCACGTCCACGACAGCAGCAGCCGGTCGCGCTCGCGGGGTGCCATCGCGGCGATCTGCGTCTCCTGCTGCTCGAGCGCCGCGCGGTAGCTCGCGAGCGCCGCGACGTCGGCGTCGTACCGCTGCTGGTCGAGGACCTGGGTGAGCCCGCGCGCGTCGAGCGCACCCTGCGCGGCCGTGACCTCGGCCGACACGGCGTCGAGCATGTCCCGGAAGCCGGTGTGCACCGCGACGAGCGCCTCGCGGTCGGCGACGTACCGCGCGTACAGCTCCTCGACGCGCGGCCCGAGGCCGCCGGGCCGCCAGACCTGCGTGCCGACGTACGCGAACAGCTCGGTGGGCCGGCTCTCGGGGTAGGGGCCGACGGACCCGGTGAGCTGCTCGTGCACGGGGTCGGCGGGGTCGAGCCCGGCGACGACGGCCTCGAGCAGGGGCGTGACCTCGGTGCGCTCGGCGGCTGCGAGGTCGTCCCACGCGGCGTGCAGCAGCTCGTGCGCCGCGGTCGTGACGACGAACCCGTGCAGGCGCGCGTCGGCGGGCCGGTAGACGACGATCTCCCCGTCCGCGTGCCGCAGGTCGGCGCCGCGCGGCCCGACGTAGCAGCCGACGGCACCGCCCTCGGCGGCCGTCGTGTCGGGGCGGTCGCAGCGCCCCGCGAACGCTGTGGCGTCGAGGAGTTCGGGCTGCGCGCGGTACAGCAGGTCGCGGCCGTGCGCGGTGAGGTGCATGTCGTCGGCGAGCGCGACGACGTCGGGCGCGGGTGCGGGCACGCGCCCGGCGACCACGCCGTCGAGCCAGGGGAGGTCCGCCGAGCGCAGCAGGGCGGGGAGCGGGCCGGTGACCACCACCCACCCGAGCAGCGCGAGCGACACGACCGTGAGGATCCGCTGGCCGAGCGGTCGGCGCGGGCGCGCGCCGGGCGGCGGGGTGCTCGGTGCGGGCGCCCACGCGTGCGGCGGCACCCGCCGGTTCGCGGCCTCGTCGACGACCCAATGCGGCACGCGCCCCGTGGGGGAGCGGGGCAGGTCGTCGGTGGTCACGTGGAGGGGATCGGCTCGTGACGGCGCCGCGTTGAGGCCCACGCGCGTCGGATCGTCGGCCGCCGGCCGTGGCTGCGCTCCCACCTGCGGGTGGCTCCGCGCTTCACCCCGCCCGCACCCGGACGAACCCACCTACCGAGTAGGTACTCAGGACCACGGTCCCGCAGGCGCCCCGAGATCCCGACGGACGATCGACACGTCGTCAACCGCCCCCGACGCCGGAGGAGGCCCCCGTGTCCTCGTACCCCCACCTGCTCGCCCCCCTCACGCTCGGCTCGCTCGAGCTGCCCAACCACGTCGTGATGCTCCCCATGGGCACCGAGATGGGCACGCACGAGGGCCTGTTCACCGAGCGGGAGATCGCCTACTACACCGAGCGCGCCGCCGGCGGCGTCGGCCTGGTCATGACCGGCATCTCCGCCGTCTCGCAGGACTACGAGCAGATCAACCCCGGCCTGTGCCGCGTCGACACCGACGACGCGCTCCCCGGCCTCACCGCGCTCGCGGAGTCGATCCACGCGGTCGGCGGGCGCGTGTCGCTGCAGCTCACCGCCGGTCTCGGCCGCAACATCAACGTCGTCGACCCCGAGCGCCTGCCGATCTCGGCGTCCGACAACCCGCACTACGCGCACCCCGAGGTGCTGTGCCGCCCGCTCGAGGTCGACGAGATCGCCACGATCGTCCGCCGCTTCGGCGAGGCCGCCGCGCGCGCCAAGGCCGCGGGCATCGACGCGCTCGACGTCCACGGCCACACCGGCTACCTCATCGACCAGTTCATGAGCCCCGTGTGGAACCGTCGCGAGGACCAGTACGGCGGCTCGGTCGAGAACCGCTGCCGGTTCGCCGTCGAGATCATCCAGGCCGTCAAGGCCGCCGCCCCCGGCCTGCCCGTGAGCTTCCGCCTGTCGGTCGACCACAAGTTCCCCGGCGGCCGCACGCGCGAGGAGTCGCAGCGCATCGCCGTCGTGCTCGCGGAGGCCGGCCTCGACTTCATCCTCGCCGACGACGGGTCGTACGAGGCCATGGACTACGTCTTCCCGCCGTACTACCTGGGCGACGGCTGCATGGTCCCCGCCGCGCAGGCCCTCAAGGAGGTCGTCGACATCCCCGTCGTCGCGTGCGGCAACCTCGACCCCGACACCGCCGAGCAGGTGCTCGCGGCCGGCCACGCCGACGTCGCGGGCGTCGGGCGCGGCCTCATCGCCGACCCGCAGTGGTGCGCCAAGCTCGCCGACGGGCGACGCGAGGACATCCGCCCCTGCATCCGCTGCAACGCGATGTGCGTCGGCAACGCGTTCTTCGCGCTGCCGATCGGCTGCTCGGTCAACGCACAGGTCGGGTTCGAGCGCGAGCGCGCGCTCACGCCCGCCGAGACGCCCAAGCACGTCGTCGTCGTGGGCGGCGGGCCCGCCGGGCTCGAGGCCGCGCGCGTCGCCGCCGAGCGCGGCCACCGCGTCGACGTCTACGAGCGCGACGCCGCGCTGGGCGGCGTGCTGCGCCCGGCCGCGACGCCGGACTTCAAGAAGGAGCTGCACGCGATGATCGGCTGGTGGGAGCGGCAGATCGCGCGCCTGCCCGTCACCGTGCACCTCGGCGTCGAGATCACCGCGGACTCCCCGGAGCTCGTGGGCGCCGACGAGGTCGTGCTCGCCACCGGCTCCACGCCGCTCGTGCCCGGCACGATCCCCGGCATCGACGGCCCGAACGTCGTGGGCGTCATCGAGGCGCACCTCGGCGCCGACCTGGGGCAGCGCGTCGTCGTCGCCGGCGGCGGGCTCTCGGGCGCCGACCTGGCGCTCGAGCTCGCGCAGGCCGGACGCGACGTCACGATCGTCGAGATGACCGACGAGATCGCGCGCGACCTCATCGTCATCAACCGCATCACGCTGCTGCGCGACCTGGCCGCCGCGGGCGTCCGCACGCTCACCGGTCACACCGTGCTGTCGGTCGACGAGGGGGGCGTCGTCGCGCGCGGCCCCGAGGGCGACGTGCGGGTCGACGCCGACACGGTCGTCACCGCGTTCGGCGTGCGTCCCGCGACGACGCTGGCCGAGCAGCTCACCGCCGCCGGCCGCACCGTGCGCACCGTGGGCGACTGCGTGAGCCCCGCGAAGGTCGGCGAAGCCATCAACGGCGGCTTCCTGGTGGGCGCCGCGATCTGACCCCCGCCCGTCGTCGCGCACGCGTCTCTCCCCGAGCGCGTGCGCGCCGACGGCCGGGCGCGAGTGCGGCACCCACGCGCCGACCGCGGCACCCGCGCGCTCACGTGCACTCGCGAGCCCACCGTGGCACCCCGCTCGCCGGCCGCGGCACCCGCTCGCCGACCGTGCCGGAAGCCGTCCGAGCGCGGCAGAAGCTCGCCGACCGCGGTAGAGACGCGCCGAGCGCGGTACCAACGAGTACCGCGCTCGGCGCACGTCTACCGCGCTCGGCGCGTCCGGTGCTCTCCGCGTCCGGTGCGTCCTGCGTCTGGGTCGGCCAGGCGGGCATGTCCCGCCGAGTGCGGCACAAGCACGCCGACCGCGGCAGAGACGTCGCGAGCGCGGTACGAACGAGTACCGCGCTCGGCGCACGTCTACCGCGCTCGGCGCGTGTCGGTGCTCCCGGTGTGCACTCGCTCGGAGCCGCCAGGTGGTGACGGCCCGAGCGCGGTACGAGCACCCCGAGCGCTGTACGAGGTCGCCGACTGCGGCAGACGTGTCCCGAGCGCGGTACGAACGGGTACCGCGCTCGGCGCACGTCTACCGCGCTCGGCGCGTTCGGTGCGCTCCGCGTCCGGTGCGTCCTGCGTCTGGGCCGGCCGGGCGGGGACGTCCCGCCGAGCGCGGTACGAGCACGCCGACCGCGGTAGAGATGCCGCGAGTGCGGTACCAACGAGTACCGCGCTCGGTCGGTGAGTACCGCGCTCGGGGCGCAGGGTCCTGCCGAGCCGCGGCCGCGGGCGCGGTGCGGGTGTGCGGTGTGCGTCGCGGGGTGTTGCCGGTGGGCGCGGTCAGCGGCGGACCGCGCGCGCGGCGAGGTCGGTGAGGGCCGCGGCGTCCAGGCCCGGCCACCCGTGCAGCACGTCCCGCCACGCGGCGGGCACGGCCGACGCACCGTCGCGTGCGCCGACCAGCGCGCCCGCGATCGCGGCGACAGTGTCGGTGTCGCGGCCGCCGCGCACGGCCCGCTCGAGCACGTCGACCAGCGTCGTGCCGTGCGTGATCGCCGACCACGCGGCCTGCAGCGCCTCGACGACCCACCCGTTGCGGTCGAAGTCCCGCGGGCGGCTGACCTCGGCGTCGGCGATCCGCGCCGCCCACGGGTCGCGTCGCGTCGCGGGCAGCCACGGCAGCCCGACGCGGACGTCCGCCACGCCCGTCCGGATCGCGTGCCGCACCGCGAGCGACCACAGCACGCACGCGTCCCCGGCGTCGTCCTCGGCATGCGTGAGATCCGACACCGCGCGCGCCGCGCGGGCCAGGTCGCCCTCGCGGCCGTCACCCAGGTACGCCAGCGCGACGGGTCCGGTGCGCATGAGCGACCCGTTGCCGCCCGACCGCCGGTACGTGTCGTGGAACGCGCGCGCCGAGCGCCTCGCCGCGGCGGCCGTGCGGGGCGCGAGCCCCCCGAGCACGGCGCGCGTCTGGTTCCCGACGTCCTTCGCGTCGACCGCCCACCCGCACCACGCGTCGACGACGCCGTCGAGCGTGCGGTCGTCGTCGAGCGGCTCGCCCGCGGCGAGCGCGCGCAGCACCGCGACGGCCATCGACGTGTCGTCCGTCCACTCGCCGGGCGCCCACGCGAACGTGCCACCGCCGACCATGCCCACGCGGGCGTCGTCGGGCAGCGGCGGGCCGAACTCGTAGCCTGCACCGAGCGCGTCGCCCGCCGCCGAGCCGATCACGGCACCCGCGGCGCGGTCCAGCACGGCGTCGGTGGGAGCGGCGTCGGTCGGCCGGGTGTCGGTGGGCTCGGGGTCGGTGGGCAAGGCGTCCACGGGGCCTCCAGGTCTGCGGTGCGCGTCGGGACGAACGCCGTCCGTCGTCCTCTCCATGCTCCCCCACTCCGCGTTGACCCCTCACTCCCGGACCGTGAGAGTGCGATCCAGTCGCTTGCGGGGACGGAAATGCACTCTCAAGGTCAGGGGGTGCGGGCTGCGGCAGGATCACCAACCGCGGTCGTGAGAGTGCGATCGAGTTGTCGGCGGGCACTGGGAGGTGTCGTGAGCGTGCGATCCAGTTGTCTGCGGGGACTGGATTGCGCTCTCGCGGTCAGGGGGCGTGGGGGTCGGGTGGGGGCGGGCTGCGCCGGGGGCGTGCCGCGGTTCTGGCCCGTGGCGGGCGGGGCGGGGGACCCGGGCGGTGCGGTGCCGTGCGGGTGGGGTGCGGCGGCGGAGTGACTGGATCGCACTCTCGCCGTGGGGTGGGGTGGCGGTGTGCGCAGGACAGCGCACCGTGCCCGTGCCACGATCGATGACCACCCGGACGCAGCGCCGCGCCCGGGTGCCACCCAGCACACCCGAGCACGACGCACGCCCGAGCACTGCCGAGAGCCAGGGAGGCCGAAGATGTCCGTTCCCGACGACACCGTGACCCCGACCCCCGACGAGGTCCCCGACCCCGTGAAGGCCACCGCGCCGCAGGCGCCGCCCGCGCCCGGTGAGGACGGCGACAACAGCGGCCTGCCGGTCATCGAGGAGGCCGTGCTGCCGAAGGACGGCTCCCGCACCCCGGGTCTGCCCGGCAACGCCTGACCCGCCGGTGCCCGGGGCCGCGTGCACGCCCTGCGGCTCGGCCCGACCCCGCGCACCCACCCGCCGCGGGCGCGTCGACGGACAGGCTCCCGGCTCGACGGACACGTGCACGCCCGTGTCCGTCGAGCCGTACCGCTGTCCGTCGACGTCGGAGGGGCGGTGCGCGGGTGCTGGGCGCCTGCGGGCGTGCCGCTCGCGGGCAGGGTGCTCGCTCCGTCGCGGCAGCGGCGGGTCAGGCGTGGCGGGTCAGGCGCGGCGGGTCAGGCGCGGCGGCGCAGCGCGACCGACGCGGCCGCGACCGACCCGACGCCCCACGCGAGCAGCACGACGAGCGAGCGCGTGGGCATGCTGAACGTGTCCTGCGCGAGGCCCGCGCGCACGAGCTGCGCCATGGGCTCGATCGGCAGCCACTCGTGCGCGCTCTGCAGCCACGCGGGCATGCGCTCGGCGGGGTAGGAGACGGGCGAGAACAGCAGCACGATGAACACGAGCGCCTGCGTGAGCAGGTTGGCGAGCTGCGGCGGCAGCACGGTCGCCATGCCGTAGCCGACGGCCGCCGACGTGAGCGAGACCAGCACGGTCGCGGGCAGGAACCACGGGGCGATCGACAGGTGGATGTCGAAGCGCAGGACGCCCGCGAGGATGCCGAGCGCCATGCCGGGCAGCGCGATGAGCGTCCACACCAGCAGGTCGGACACGAGGAACGCGGTGCGCGGCACGGGCAGCGTGCGCATCCAGTCCAGCGAGCCCTCGGTGCGGGCCTGCGACACCATCTGCGGCGTCATGACGATGCCGACGGTGATGAGCGTGATGGTCGGGGCGCCGGTCGCGAGGAACAGCGCCGTCGCGGGGTCGGGGTCGCCGACGAGCAGGCCGTAGCCGACGACGGTCGTCACGGCCATGAACACCTGCACGACGACCATGAGCGGCAGGTACTGCGACTGCCGGCGGAGCTGCCACTGCACGAGCAGCAGGGTCTGCCGGACGGCGTCGAGGCGCGACGACGTGGTCGCCGGGGACGCGGTGAGCGTGGTCATGCGGCGGGCACCTCCGAGGTGGCGTCGGCGGGCTCGCCGACGAGCTGCACGTACACGTCCTCGAGGGACGCGGGGGTGAGGGCGTAGCGCTCGAGGCGCCCGGCCTCGACCTCGTCCTGCGCCCAGCGGACGACCTCGGCGGCTGCGTCGGCGGGCACGGCGGCGGTCGCGCGCAGGTGCCCGGCGGTGACGTCGCGGGCGGCGGCGTGCCAGCGCACGGGCTCGCCGGGGACGGTGTCGACCTCGAGCGTGAGCGCGCCGCTGAGGCGTGACGTGAGCCCGGCGGGGGTGTCGGCGGCGATGACCGTGCCGGCGTCGAGGATCGCGAGGTGGTCGACGACGCGCTCGGCCTCGCGCACGTTGTGCGTGACGAGCAGGACGCCGTGCCCGGAGTCGGCGAGGCCGCGGATCTGCTGCCAGAGCAGGCGGCGGCGCACGGGGTCGACGTCGTTGGTGGGCTCGTCGAGCACGACGAGCGTGCCGGGCACGACGGCGGTCATGGCGAACGCGGTGAGGCGGGCGATGCCGCCGGAGACCTTCTCGGACGGTGTGTCGGCCCAGGGGCCGAGGTCGAGCGCGTCGAGCAGGTCGGTGGTGCGGCGGCGGATGTCGGCGGGCGCGGCGCCGCGGATGCGGCCCACGAGCTCGATGGCACGCCGCGGCGTGAGGCCGCTGATGGGCACGTTGGCCTGCGCCTGGATGGACACGAGCCGGCGGGCGCGGGCGGGGTGCGCGACGGCGTCGACGCCCTGCACGGTGATGGTGCCGGCGTCGGGCCGGACGAGGCCGACGACCTGGTGCACGAGCGTGGTCTTGCCCGCGCCGTTGTGGCCGAGCAGCCCGACGACCTGGCCCGCGGCCACGTCGAGGTCGATGCCGTCGTTGGCCTGCACGCCGCGTCGTCCGCGGTACCGCTTGCGCAGCCCGCGGACGGTCAGCACGTCCGTTGCGTCCATCCCCGCCTCCAGTCACATACCGATGAGTACGTGCCGCACGGTACGCACAAATACTCATCGGTATCAACCCATTGGTATGCGGGTTGCGTATCCTGGTCCCATGGCCGACGACCGGGACACCCTCAAGGCGGCCTCCCGCGCCCTCGCCGACGCCGCCGCGCAGCTCACGCGCGCGCTCGGCACGCAGGCCCGCCAGCACCTCCCCGAGGTCGGCGAGGTCATCGCGCAGGGGCTGCGCGAGGCCGCGCTCGAGCTCGCCGACGTGTCGGAGTCGATGGACAAGAAGTCCGGCAAGGGCGAGGCGCGCCGCCGCAGCAAGGTCGACCGCACGCGCGCCGACCTCCTCGACGCGGCCGCGCGCGTCTTCTCCGCCAAGGGCTTCGAGGGCGCCTCGGTCGACGACGTCGCGACAGAGGCCGGGTACACCAAGGGAGCCGTCTACGCGCACTTCGGGTCCAAGCGCGACCTGTTCCTCGCGGTCGCGAGGTCGGTGCTCGACGCCGAGAGCGCCGGGGAGCACCGGCTGCCCGGCGTCACGACCGACGGCGTCGACGTCGCCGCCCTCGAGACCGCGCTCGCCGCGAGCGCCCAGGACCCGCGCCTGCTCCTGTCGATCGAGCTGCTCGCGTACGCGATGCGCCACCCCGGCACGTCCGAGGAGCTCGAGGTCGTCTACGCGCGCGCGTTCGACGCGCTCGCGTCCCACGTCGCCGACGTGCGCCGCGCACGCGAGGCCCGCGCGGGCCACGACGTGGTCCCCGGCGTCACCGAGCACGACCGCGACACGACGCTCGGCGTGGTCGCCGTCCTCAACGTCGCCCCGTTCGGGGTCCGCCTGCTCGGCGAGCCCTACGCGGGCCCCGCGGCCGGCGCGCGCGTCATCGCGCGGCTCCTCGAGGGCTGACCGCGCGCACCCGGGCGGTCCGGTGCCACGTCACCCCGCCCGCCGCGCCCGCACGTCCGCCCGCCACACCCGCACGTCCGCCGCCCGCCACACCCGCACATCCGCTCGGGCGCCACGCCCGCACGTCGGCCGGCGTGCGGCTGCCCACCGCGCGCCCGGGCGTCGCGGCGTCCGTCAGGCGCCGCGTCGCCGCCGCGTCGCGGCCGCGACCCCGGCCACCCCGGCGGACGCGACGAGCGCCGCGAGCGCGAGGAGCGGGAGCGGCGCGAGCCCCGTGCGCGGCAGGCCGGACGCCGTCGGCGTCGTGCCCGCGGTCCCCGGTCCGGCTCCGACGGGTGCCGTGCCGGCTCCCGTCCCCGGCGCGCCGGTGCCAGGCGTGCCACCACCCGGCGAGCCGCCACCCGGCGTGCCACCGCCTGGAGTGCCGCCGCCCGGCGTGTCGACGCCGACCACGTCGAGCACGGTGCTCGCGGTCGCCGTCCCGCCCACGGTGGACACGGTGAGCCGCACGAGCGCGCCCTCGTCGGCGACCGACGGCGTGAGCGTCAGCACGTGCTCGGTGCGGACCGCCGGGCCCGCCGCGCGCGCCGCCGCATCTCCCGCCGCCGCCCCTCCCGCCGGGCGGGCCGACGTGGCCCACGCGAGCGGCACCGGCTGCCACGTCGCCCCGCCGTCGCGGGACACGTCCCACGTCGCGCTCGCGTCGGCGCCCAGCACCGTCCACGCGAGCGTCGCCGGCACGCCGGTGGTCAGCCGCGTCACGGGGCCCGGGCCGTCGACGACCTCGGGTGCCGCCGCGACGACGAGCTCGGCCTCGGCGCTCGTCACCGACACCGGTCCCGCGACGAGCGTCGCGGTGGCGACGGCCCGCACGCGCAGGCCGTCGTCGGCGAGCGTCGGGGTGAGGCGCAGCGTCGTGCCGGTGCCGACGGCCGCCCACGTCGTGCCGTCGGACGTCGCCTCCCACGTCACGTCCGGCACCGGGCGGCCCGTCACCTCGACCGTGAACGCGACCTGCGCACCGGGCGCCGTCGCGACGTCGAGCGGGTCGCTGACCGTGGGGGCGACGAGCACGCGCAGCGCCGCGTCGGCGCTGGTCACCGACCCGCGCGAGGACGTCGCGACGGCCCGGTAGCGGGTGCCGTCGGCGGCGGGGTCACCGGGGACGACGAGCGTCGTGCCGGTCGCACCGGCGACGTCGTCCCACGTCGTGCCGTCGCTCGAGGACTGCCACGTGACGGCCGGCGCCGGGCGTCCGGCGACGGTGACCGTGAAGGTCGCGTCGGTGCCCGCGTCGACCGTGACGTCGGCGGGCGGCGTCACCACGACGGGCGGCGTCACCACGACGGGCGGCGCGTCGACGGCCACCGTGGCGGGGTCCGACCCGACGGTCGCGAGCGCGTTGCCCGCCACGGCGCGCACGAGCAGGCCGTGGTCGGCGTCGGTGAGGGCCCGCGCGTACGACGGGCCGGTGGCGCCGGGGACGTCGTCCCAGGCCGTGCCGTCGGTGGACGTCTGCCAGCGGACGTCCGGTGCCGGGTTGCCCGTCGCGGCGGCCGTGAACGTCACGACGTCGCCCGCGAGGCCCGTCGCGTCCTGCGGCTGCGTCGCGAACGCGGGCGCGTACCGCACCTCGAGCGTCGCGGCGGCGCTCGTGACCGTGCCGAGCGCGTTGGTGACCACGGCGCGCACCCGCGTGCCGTCCTCGGCGGCCGTCGCGGCCGGCAGCACGAGCGTGGGCCCGGTGCCCGCGGCCGTCCAGGTCGACGCGCCCGCGGCGCTGCGCTCCCAGCGCACGCCCGGCGCGGGGTTGCCGGTGACGGCCACGGTGAACGACGCGTCGTCGCCCGCGTCGACCGTCAGCGGTGCCGGGTCCGTGACCGTCGGTGCGTGGCGCACCGTGAGCAGCACCGCGTCGGACGCGACGGTGCCCGCGAACCCGGTCGCGAGGGCGCGCACCCGCACGCCGTCGTCGGCCGCCGTCACGGTGCGTGTCCACGTTCCGCCGGTCGCTCCCGGGACCGAGGCCCACGACGTGCCGTCGGTCGAGGTCTGCCACTGCAGCGTCGGCGCCGGGAACCCGGCGGCCGCCGCCGTGAACGTCGCGTCGTCGCCCGCGTCGACGGTCACCGCCTGCGGCTGCTGCGTGAACCCGGGGCCGTGCTGCACGTGCAGCGTCGCCTCGGCGCTCGTCACGGTGCCGCGCGGGTTCGTCACGACGGCCCGCACGCGCGTGCCGTCGTCCGCGGCGGTCGCCTCGTCGAGCACCAGCTCGGGGCCGTCCCCGGCCGCGGACCACGTCGCGGCGCCCGCGGCGCGGGTCTGCCAGCGCACGTCGGGTGCCGGGGTCCCGGTGACGGCGACCTCGAAGCGCGGCAGGTCGCCCTCGCGGACGGTCGCGTCGGCGGGCTGCCCGGTGATCGCGGGCGCGGCCTCGACCGTGACGCGCGCGGGCGCGGTCGTGGTCGTGCCCGACGCCCCCGTGACGGCCGCCCGCACGTGCAGACCCTGGTCCTCGGTCGTGAGCGTGCGCGTCCACGTGGCGTCCGTCGCGCCGGGCACGTCCTGCCAGGACGTGCCGTCCGACGAGGTCTGCCACTGCACCGTCGGCGCGGGCGACCCCTCGGCGGACGCCGTGAACGTCACGTCGGCACCCGCGACGTCGGCGACGTCCTGCGGGCCGACCACGGCGTCGGGGCCCCACGTGACCGTCAGCGTCGCGGGGGTGCTCGTCGCGGCGGGGCCGGAGCCGGTCGCCACGACGCGGACCTGCGTGCCGTCGGCGGCGCGGGTCACGCCGGTGAGCACGAGGGTCGTGCCGGTCGCGCCCGGGACGTCCGCCCAGGTGCCCGTGGTCCCCGCGCGGCGCTGCCACTGCAGCGTCGGTGCGGGCGCGCCGCTCGCCGCGGTGCTGAACGTCGCGTCGCCGCCCTCGAGAGCGGTGACGTCGACCGGCTGCTGCGTGATCGTGGGCGGTGCGGTCACGGTGAGCTCGGCGGTCGTCGCCGCACCGTCGACCGTCGACGTGACCGTGCCCGGCGCGGTGGCCACGAAGCGCGCGGACGCTGTGCCGTCGGCGGCCAGCGCGGCGTCGGCGGGCGCGAACGTCGCGCCCGACCAGGTCACGGGCGCACCGGCGACCGCGCGCAGCAGCGCGGCACCCGGGGCGGTGCCGTCGGAGAGCGCGAGCGCGACCCGCGCCGTGACGGTCGTGCCCGCGTCGGCCGCCGTCGGGTCGAGCGTCGTCGCGACCGTCGCCCACGGGGTCGTCGTCGCGCCGCCGGCCGCGTCGCAACCCGCTCCCGCGGGGTCGACGCAGCCCCACCAGGAGCGCACCGCGCTCGTGGCGCCCGCGAGTCCGGCGCGGCTCGTGGTGCCGGCCACGTCGGTGACGTTCCCCGCGAACCGCGAGTCCGTGACGGTGCCGCCGGCCAGGTCGACGGCGGCCGTCGACCCCGCGGCGCCCGTGGCCGTGTTGCCCACGACCGCGACGCCCACGAGCTCGGCCGTGCCCGCGGCGACGCGGACCGCCGAGCCGCGCGCGGGCCGCACGCCCGTCGTGAGCGTGTTCGCCTCGAACCGCGAGCCGGTGATCGTCGTGGTGGGCGACCCCCAGCGCACGTCCACCGCACCGCCGACGTCGGACGCGGCGCCCGCGCCGTGCACGGCGTTGCCCGTGAAGGTCGCGTCGACGATCTCGACGGCGTCGTCCGCGCCGCCGACGCCCGTGTACCCGATCGCACCGCCGCTCGCGCCGTCCGCGGCGTTGCCGTCGAACGTGCAGCGCTCGACGAGCAGCGCGCCGCCCGTCATCGAGACCGCGCCGCCCACGTCTGCCGGCGTGGCCGTGCCCGGCGGGGCGTTGACGCTGTCCGTGACGGCGCAGTCGCGCAGCGTGAGCGCGTCGGCGGCGCCGGGGTCGCCCGTGCCCGCCAGCACGGCGCCGCCGCCCGCCTCGCCGCCGAGCCCGCGCGTGAGCGTCACGCCCTCGACCGTCAGCCGGACGCCGCCGGTCAGCGACGCGTCGACGTCCAGCACGCGCGACGCGCCCCGGGCGTCGATCGTCGTGGTGCCCGCGCCCGCGCCGCGCAACGTCACGTCGGCGGCGCGGCCCGGGTCGACCGTGAGCGCGCCGGCCGTCAGGGCGTAGGTGCCGGCCGGCACGGCGACGACCGACGCGTCGTGCGCGCCGGCGGCGCACAACGCCTCGCGCAGCGACGTGCCGGGTGCGCCGTCGTCGCACCCGGCGACGAGCGGCGCGTCGACCGTGGTGTCGACGGCGATCGCGACCGGAGCGGCCTGCGCGGGCGCCGCGGCGAGCGTCGGCGCGAACACGACGAAGAGCCCCAGAGCGGCAGCAACCGGACGTGGAAGTGCGCTCTGACCAGGCGGCATGGTGCGCACGCTACAGAGTTTCACCCGGGCCGAAAGGCCCCGCGGGCGGGTGAAACTCCTAGGCTCGCGGCGACCGGACCGGGACCGCCCGCCTCCGGCGCGGTCTCAGGAGGTGGTTCGCGCGTGCTCACGGATCGGACGGTCGAGCGCCCGGGCGTGACGCGACGCGCCGTGCTCGCGACGGGTGCCGGCGTGGTCGCCGTCGGGGCCCTCGCGGCCGCCGTCGGCGTCCAGCTCGCACGGCCGCGGCTGCCGCTCGACGCCACCGCCCTGGCGGCGCTGGTCGGGAGCACGTTCGTGGACACCGGCACGGGCACGCGCGTCGTGCTCGACGCCGTCGACGGCCTCGCGGGGCGCGCCGCGACCGCCGAGCGGTTCGCGCTCGTGCTCACCGCCGACGCGCCGCTGCCCGCCGCGACGCGCACGCTGCGCCACCCGGACGGCGACCTGCACGTGTACCTCGGCCCCGTCGGCGCCGACCCCCGCACGCTCGAGGCCGTCGTCGACCGCACGGGGGGCCGCGCGTGACCGGGCTCATCGGCGAGGTCCGCATGTTCGCCGGCAGCTACGTGCCCGCCGGGTGGCTGGCGTGCCACGGCCAGACGCTCGCGGTCGCCCAGTTCTCGACGCTGTTCAGCGTCCTCGGCACGACGTGGGGCGGTGACGGCGCGACGACCTTCCGCCTGCCCGACCTGCGCGGCCGCACGCCGCTGGGCACCGGCACGGGCGTCGGGCTGACCCCGCGGACCCTCGGCGAGACGGGCGGCACCGAGACCGTCACGCTCACGACCGCCGAGATGCCCGCGCACGCGCACGTCGTCCGCGGGTCGGCGGCGCAGGCCACCGACGGCGCGCCCGCCGGCCGCGTCCCCGCGGTCACGCCCGACGCCACGCCGTACCGCACCGGCGGCACCACGTGGCTCGCGGCGCAGGCGCTCGACGGCGTCGGGCAGGGGCAGCCGCACGAGAACCGGTCGCCCGTGCTCGGGCTGCACCTCGCGGTCTGCGTCGAGGGGGAGTACCCCGCCGACGGCGCCGACGACGGCGACACCACGATCGGCGAGATCCGGCTCATGGCGGGCACGCGCGTGCCCGCCGGCTGGCTGGCCTGCGACGGCGCGCAGCACTCGATCAGCGGCAACCAGGCGCTCTACACGCTCCTCGGCGTGACGTACGGCGGCGACGGCGTGCAGACGTTCGGCGTGCCCGACCTGCGCGGCCGGGTCCCGCTGCACCCGGCACCCGGGCGCCCCGCGGGATCGGTCGGGGGCGCCGAGCGGGTCGCGCTGCAGGCCTCCCAGCTGCCGCCGCACGCGCACACCGCGCGCGCCACCGCGTCGCCCGCGAGCACGGGCTCGCCCGGGGGTGCGCTGCACGCCGCCGCGGCGAACGCCCGCTACGCCGCGTCGCCGCAGGTCGCGGGCGCGTCGACCGACACGGCCGGGTCGTCGGCCCCGCACACCAACATGCCGCCGTACGCGGGGATGACGTTCGTCATCGCGGCGTACGGCGAGTACCCGAGCCGGCCCTGAGGAGGCGACGTGTACGAGCCGTACGTGGGTGAGGTGCGCCTCTTCGCGGGGAACTTCGCCCCGCGGGGGTGGGCGTTCTGCGAGGGACAGATCCTGCCGGTCCAGCAGAACCAGGCGCTGTTCGCGCTGCTCGGCACGCAGTACGGGGGCAACGGCTCGACGACCTTCATGCTCCCCGACCTGCGTGGCCGCAGCCCGGTGGGTGCGGGCGTCGACGGTGACCTCACGCCGGTCGTCGCCGGGCAGGTGCTCGGCTCCGAGACCGTCACGCTGACTGCCGCGCAGCTGCCGCCGCACACCCACCGGGTGCCCGCGGCCGACGCCGTCGGGACGAGCGACAACCCGTCCGGCACGGTCGCGGCGCAGTCGCGGCGGGGCCGTGCGAGCGAGGCGCTGTACGGCCCGGCGGCCTCGCTGGTCGCGCTCGCCCCCGGTGCGGTGGCGGACGCGGGTGGCGGGCAGCCGCACGACAACATGCCGCCCTACACGGTGCTGCGCTTCGCGATCGCGCTGGCCGGGATCTTCCCGCCGCGCCCCTGACGGCCCGCTCCCACCCGCGGGCGGCCGTCCGGCCCTGGCGTCGCGGCCCGTCGTGGGCGACGATGCGCAGCGGTGCCGACGTCGTCGCCGTGCGGCCGACCGGTCGCACCCGCCGCCGCGCGACCCCGCGCGGCACCCGACCCGGGAGGCCCCGTGACCGACCCCGCTCCGCGCGCGGCGGCGACGCCCACGCTCACCGAGCGCCTCGACGGCCTGCCCGTCACGCGCCGGCACACGCGCCTGCTGCTCGGCTCGGGCGTCGGGTGGACGTTCGACGCGATGGACGTCGGCCTCATCTCGTTCGTCATCGCGCAGCTCGGCGTGGTGTGGGGCACGACCGACGGGCGGCTCGGGTGGGTCGCGTCCGCCGGGTTCGCGGGCATGGCGGTGGGCGCGGCGCTCGGCGGGCTGCTGGCCGACCGGATCGGCCGTCGTCAGGTCTTCGCGCTCACGCTGCTGGTGTACGGCCTCGCGACGGGGGCGTCGGCGCTCGCGGGCGGGGTCGCGGTGCTCATGGCGCTGCGGTTCGTGGTCGGGCTGGGTCTGGGGGCCGAGCTGCCGGTCGCGTCGACGCTGGTCAGCGAGTTCGCGCCGCCGCGGATCCGCGGGCGCGCGGTCGTCGTGCTCGAGTCGTTCTGGGCGGTCGGCTGGATCCTCGCCGCGCTCGTCGGGTACCTCGTGGTGCCGTCGGGCGACGACGGCTGGCGGTGGGCGCTCGCGCTGGGTGCGCTGCCCGCGCTGTACGCGGTCGTGGTGCGACGCGGCCTGCCGGAGTCGGTGCGGTTCCTGCAGTCGCGCGGCCGCCACGCCGAGGCCGAGCGGGTCGTCGCCGACTTCGAGGGCTCGCGCGCCGTCGGGCACGACGGTCGCACGGGCGCGCAGGTGCGCGACGAGGCGGCGTCGGCACCCGCCGCTGCCGACGTCCCCGCCGCCCTTCCCGCGGCCGACGTCGTCGCCGCCGACGTCCCCGCGCCCGGGACCCCCGCCGCCGACGCCCCCGCGACCGCCGGGCGCACCCGCCTCGGCGCGCTGTTCGCACCCGGCCTGCGGCGCCGCACGATCGCGCTGTGGGTCGTGTGGTTCGCCGTGAACTTCTCCTACTACGGCGCGTTCATCTGGCTGCCGTCGCTGCTCGCCGCCGACGGGCACACGCTCGTGCGGTCGTTCGAGTACACGCTGATCATCACGCTCGGTCAGCTGCCCGGGTACGCGGTCGCGGCCGTGCTGGTCGAGCGGTGGGGCCGGCGCAGCACGCTCGCGACGTTCCTCGCCGGGTCGGCGCTCGCCGCAGGGCTGTTCGCGCTCGCGGCGGGCGACGCGCAGATCATCGGCGCGGGCCTGCTGCTGTCGTTCTTCAACCTCGGTGCGTGGGGCGCCCTGTACGCCGTGACACCCGAGCTGTACCCCACGCGCGTGCGCACCACCGGGGCCGGGTGGGCCGCCGGGATCGGCCGCACGGCGTCGATCCTCGCGCCGCTGCTCGTGCCGCACCTGCGCGCGGCCGGTGGCACCGGGCTGCTGTTCGCGGTGTTCGCGGCGGTGTTCGTCGTCGCCGCGCTCGGCGCCCTCGCGCTGCCCGAGCGTGCGGGCGCGTCGCTGGACTGACCCGCCCGCACGCGGGCCGCGGCGTCAGCCGCGCTTCTGCTCGTCGAGGTACCGCTTGGCCTTGTCGACCACCTCGTCGACCTTGCGGTCCGTGCCGTCGTCGGTGCGGGCCTTGACCGCCTCGGCGGCCTTGTCGAGCGCGTCCTTGGCCTGCTCCTCGCGCCCGGCCAGCGCACCCTTCGCCTTGTTCACCAGGTCGTCCAGACCCATGGGTCGCTCCTTCGCGTGCCGTGGCGTCGGTGGGGACCGACGCCTGCCGTCCAGTGTGCCCCGGCCCGTCCGTCCCGGCGCGGCTTCGGGTGGTGTGGGGCGGGACGTCCGGCACGTCGGGTCCTCACGTCGCGCGGCGCACGTGCCGATGCAGTCTGACGTGACGACGACCACAGGGGGCCCCGCGGCGGGGTGGTACGACGACGGCGTGACGTCGGGCGTCGAGCGCTGGTTCGACGGTGCGGCGTGGACGGAGCACACGCGCCCGGTGCCTCCTGCGGCGCCGGCCGCGCCGGTCGTGGCCCCCGTCGCGCCGACCGGCGGGCTCGCGGGCGCGCCGGCGGGCGCCACGGCGTGGTCGCCCGGCGAGCTGCCGGCCGGGCTCGAGCCGAGCCGCCGGGAGCAGGGGTCCCTCGACCCCGGCTGGGGCACGCCGGGCGGGTCGGTGCGGTTCGGCTCCCCGGCCTGGGCCCCGCACGTCCCCGGCCCCGTCACGGGAGACGGCCGGACCCCTGGCGTGGGCGGTGGCGACCCCCGGTTCGCCGGTCCGGGACCGGCGCCCGGCGGCGGTGCGTGGACCGCCGCGCCGCCGGCCGTCGCGCCTGCGGCCGGTCCGGGCGGTCTCGCCGGTGCGCCGGGCCTCGGCGCCCCCGCGCCGACGGGGTTCCTCCGCCCGCCCGTGGCCGGTGCTGCGCTGCCCGCGGGGTGGGGGACGTGGGCGCCGCCGCCCGCCTACGCCCACTGGGGCTGGCGCGTGCTCGCGACGGTCCTCGACGGGATGATCGTGGGGACGCCGCAGCTCGTCGGACGCTTCTACGCGCGGACCACCGCGACCCTCGGCGTGGACGACCTCGGGCGGCTCGCGTTCGTCCCGACGTCGACGGGCGTCACCGTCGCGCTCGCGGGGATCGGGCTCTCGGTGGTGCTGTGGTTCGCGTCCCGCGTCGTCGCGCAGGGCCGCACGGGGCAGTCGTGGGGCAAGCGCATCGTCGGGGTCCGCCTGGTGCACGAGGACACGGAGCAGCCCGTCGGCGCGTGGTGGGCCTTCGTCCGTGACGTCGGGCAGGTGGTCAACGCCCTGCCGCTCTACCTCGGCTACCTGTGGCCGCTGTGGGACGAGCGCCGGCAGACGTTCACCGACAAGCTGTCGCACGCCGTCGTGGTGCGCGACCCGCGCTGACGCGCCGCGCGGGTCGCGCGCGCACGAGGGCTCAGTCGCCGCGCTCGACGTCCCCGACGGCCGGCCCGGCGTCGTCGCCCGCGGGGGAGACGTGCTCGACCTGCGCGTCGTCCTGCTCAACGACCACCACGTCCTCGGCGTCGTCGGCGTCCTCGGCGCGGGCCGGTGCGGCGTCCTCGTCGGCCGCCGGCTCGGCCGTGGGCGCACCCGGGCCTGCCGCGACCTCGTCGCCGAGGCGCGAGCCCTGGGCCTCGAGCTCGGCCCGCTGCTGCGCGATGGCCTCGCGGATGCGGTCCGCCTGCGTCGCGAGCTCGCTGCGCACGTGCTCGACGCTCGCGTCGACCGTGGCGCGCGCCTGCGCGTCGATGCGCTCGAACTCCTGCGCCATCGCCTGCTCCTCCGCGCGCAGCGCGGTCCGCACGCGCTCGAACTCGTCCTCGACGCCCATGGTGGCCTCCCGGCTCTGATCGGTCGGTGTCACTCGCCCAGCACCCAGCCGGTCGGCCCCACGAGGCGGCGCGCGTCGGCGGGGCCCCAGGTCCCCGGCTCGTACGGTACGACGGGCGGCGGGTCGTCCTGCAGCGGCGCGAACGCGCGCCACGCCGCGTCGAGCCCCTCGGGCGTGGTGAACAGCGTGCGGTCGCCGACGAGGACGTCGTGCAGCAGGCTCGCGTAGGGCGGCAGCGCGTCGCCCGGCACGTGGTCGAGCGACAGCCGCGCCGTGCCCGTCGTGAGGTCGAGCGCCGGGCCGGGGCGCTTCACGGTCGTGACGACGCGCACCTCGCCCGCGCCGGACAGCGAGATCTCGACGCGGTTGGGCCCCGTCTTCTCCCCGAACAGCCGCCCGGGCGAGCGCAGCACGAGCGTGACCTGCTGCGCCGACGCGGCCAGGCGCTTGCCGGTGCGCAGCAGGAACGGCACGCCGTGCCAGCGGTCCGTGTCGACCCACAGGCGCGCGGCGACGAACGTGTCGACGTCGGAGTCGTCGGCGACGCCCTCGAGGTCGCGGTACCCCGCGAACTGCCCCAGCACGACGTCCTCGTGCGGGTCGAGCGGCCGGAACGCGCTGACGACCGCCTCGCGCGCCGTGACGAGCTCGGCGGCGGACATGCCCGCGGGCGGCTCCATCGCGACCTGGGCCGCGACCTGGAACAGGTGCGTCACGAGCATGTCGAGCGCCGCGCCCGTCGCGTCGTAGAACTCGGCGCGGTCGGCGACGTCGAGCGTCTCGGGCACGTCGATCTGCACCTGCGCGACGTGCTCGCGCCCCCACACGCCCCCGAACAGCTCGTTCGCGAACCGCAGCACGTGCAGGTTCTGCGTCGCCTCCTTGCCGAGGAAGTGGTCGATGCGGAACACCTGCTCCTCGTCGAGCGCCTCGTGCACCACGGCGTCGAGCTCGTGGAAGTCGTCGCGCGACGTGCCGTACGGCTTCTCGTAGACCACGCGCACGCCGTCGGTGAGGTCGTGGCGCGCGAGGGCCTGCGTGAGCGGCACGAACGACTCGGGCGGCACCGCGAGGTAGTGGACGACCGTGACGTCGCCGTCGTCGTCGCCCGTGAGCTCGCGGCGCAGGCGCGCGAGCTCGTCGGGCAGCTCGCCCGGGTCGTCGTCGTCCAGGCTGACGTCCCGGCAGTACGCCGTGTGCGAGAGGACGTCGTCGAGCGCGCCACGGCCCTCGTCGTCGCCGAACTCGTCGAGCGCGTCACGGACCACCTGCTCGAACTCGCCCGCGTCGAGCGGGCGGCGGCCGGTGCCGACCAGCGCCCAGCGGTCGGGGAGCAGGCCGCGGGCCGCGAGGGTCGCGACGGCGGGCAGCACCATGCGACGCGACAGGTCGCCGCGCGCGCCGTGCAGCACGAGAACGAGCGGCTGCGCGGCGGAGTCCTCGCCGCCGGGCGCGGGTGCAGGTGCGGTCCCGCGGTCGGGGTCGGTCGCGGTCTCGGGACGGGGCGAGGAGTCGGGCTGACGGTCGGGCACGGGCGACCTCCGGGTGGGGGGTGCGGGCCGTCTCGACGCTACGTGGCCGGCGCGCGCCCCGCGCGGGGAGCGACGCGCGCACGCCGGCACGACGACCGCGCTGCTTAGCGGACGACGCCTCGCTCTCAGTCGGCCGATGCCTCACTCGGCCGAGGTCTTGCGCTCCCTCCCTGATCGCGTGTCGATCAGGAGGGGGAGGGCGAGGCCGGTCACGGCGATGCCGGTGCCGAGCCCGATCCCGATCTGGGAGACGACGTGCAGTGTGCCGTCGCCGAGGGTGTGCTCGGTGGTGAACGGGCCGGAGGAGAAGTCCCACGAGCACTCGAGGGTTCCCCGCGACCAGTCGAACCGTGCAGCCGTCGGCAGGTCGTCCGACGGGACCTCCTCCCCGAGCGCGATGTGCACGTCGAGGCACGCCAGGCGCGGGTCTCCGGCCTGGTGCGCTGCAACGTATGTCGGCGCCAAGGAGAGCACGACGCACAGGGCGGCCAGTGCGGCTCCTCCGCGCATCGCCCAGACCTGTGAGCGGTGGAGATGCACGATGCGACGCATGGTTCAGGCTCCGTTCACCACGAGGACGGCCAGGCAGGGAGGCGGACGTGACGTGCAGCGATCTGGTGCGGCCACGTCCAGGTGTCGGGGAACGGACCGGCGAGAGGCGGTGCGGCGGGGCAGGCTCACCGGGTGACCGGTGCGGCGCCGACGGCCCGTCCCGCCGTCAGTCGCGGGCACCGACCGGCTCCGGCAGCGCCACCACCGACCGCGTCGTCAGCCCGACGAACGCGCCCAGCCGCTCGAGCGACTCGGGCCGTCGCGGCAGCGTCTCGGTGAGGTGCGTGGACCGCACCACGAACGCGGCCCACTGCCCGCGGGACACGGCGACGTTGAGCCGGTTGCGGTCGAGCAGGAAGTCGAGTCCGCGCGGCACCTGCGCGGGCGACGACGCGGCGGTCGTCACGACCGCGACGGGTGCCTCCTGGCCCTGGAACCGGTCGACCGTGCCGACCCGCGTGCCGGTGAACCCGGCGTCGTCGAGCGCGCGTCGCACGGTCCACACCTGCGCGTTGTACGCCGCGACGACCAGCACGTCCTCCGGCGCGAGCGGGCGCTCGGGGGTCGCGGCGCGCGGGTCGCGCCACGTGCGTCCGACGAGGTCGGCGACCAGCCGGACCACGGCGTCGGCCTCCTCCCGGGACGCGACCGCGTTGCCGGTGTGGTCGACGAGCACGCCGTGCACACCGGGTGCGACGCCGTCGAGCGAGCGCGCGGCCGCGGCGGGCGCGGCGTGCAGGCGACCCTCGTAGGACAGCGTCGACACGGCCTCGCACAGGGCCGGGTGCAGGCGGTACGTCACGGGCAGGAAGTAGCCGAGGGACGCGGGCAGCGTGTCGTGGCCGTCGGTCAGCCAGCCCAGCGCGCTGCGGTCCACGGGCTCGGGGTGCGTGCCCTGGCTGACCTGCGGGAGCTGCTGCGGGTCGCCCAGCAGCAGCAGGTTCCGCGCGGCGCCCGCGACCGCGAACGTGTTCGCGAGCGAGAACTGCCCGGCCTCGTCGACCACCAGCAGGTCGAGCGGACCGCCGGGCAGCCGCGTCGCGTTGACGAGGTCCCACGCCGTGCCGCCCAGCACCGCGCCCGCGCCCGAGGCGCCGCCCGGGTGCGCGGCCCAGAACGTGCCGAACCCCGCGTCGGGCACCCACGTCCACGGCGCGTCGGGGTCGACCGCGCGGCCGTCCGAGGCACCCGGCGCCTTCTTCGCGATCGCGTCGCGCGGCACGCCCGCACCGGCGACCCCGCGCAGCAGGTTCTCGACCACGGCGTGCGACTGCGCGACGACCCCCACGCGCCACCCCTGCGCGACGAGCGCCGCGATCACGCGCGCACCCGTGTACGTCTTGCCCGTCCCGGGCGGGCCCTGCACCGCGAGGTACGAGTCGTCGAGGTCGAGCACCGCGCGCGTCAGGGTCGCGACCAGGTCGCCGTCGGCCGCGACCGGCAGCGGTGCGCCGGAGCGCGTGCGCGGCGGGCGACGCGCGGCGAGGTCGAGGACCGCCGCCCGGGGGAGCGCGGGGTCGTGCGGATCCCCGGCGGTCGTCGCACCGGCACCGGCGTCGTCCGCCGCGGGGACCGTCGGAGGTCCGGCGCCGGCGGTCGCGAGCACGCGCTCGGCGAGCGTGCGGATCGCGGCCCGCAGCGGCGCCGTGCCGATCGGCCCGGACGGCGCGAGCGCCATCGGCACCTCGGTGAACGGCGCGGTCCCGCGGGCGCGCGTCTCCTCGACCAGCAGCACGTCCTTCACGCGGCCGCCCGCGCCCTCGGCGGCGACGTCGAGCACGGTCATGCGGTCGCACCAGCCGCGCGGCCCGTCGACCGACGTCTTGAGCCCGTCGGGCAACGGCGGGTCGTACAGCCCGACGGCCGACGCGCCGGCCCGCAGGTCGCTGCCCGGCTCGAGCCGCCCGACCATCCGCAGCACGCGCCGCTCGACCTTCTTGCCCGCGGGCAGGTGCCAGTCCTGCACGACCTCGACCGCGCCCGGACGGTCCACGAGCAGCACGTTGCGACGCTCGGTCCAGTCGCTCGGGTGCGCGCCCAGCCGGTCGAAGTGGCCCCACCAGTACGGCTTGTCCTCGCGCTGGTGGTAGCGCAGCGCGGCGCCGACGAGCGCGACGGCCTGCCGCGCGGGCGTGCGCACGACGCCCTCGCCCGGGCCGGGCCCCGCGAGGTCGAGGAGCGCGTCCTCGAGCGGGTCGGGGGCCGCGAGCTCGGCGGCGCGCGCGGCGGCCTGCTCGTCGAGCACGACCGCACGCGACGGCGCGACGCCCGCCTCGGCCAGGCGCGCGAGCAGCCAGTCGCGCAGGCCGAGCGTCGAGTCGCAGTCGTAGTGGTTGTAGACCTCGATGGCCCGCACGCGCTCGGACCACTCGTCGAGGCGGCCCGCGTCGCGCGCCGCGACGGCCTCGGCGTACTCGACGATCGAGTCGGCGGCCGTCGTCACGCCGTCGCCGCGGCCCGTGGCCATGTACAGCGGCTCGAGCTTCTTCAGCGAGTACGAGCGCTGCCCCGTACGGACCCCCGCCTTCACCGCCGCGTACAGGTCGACGAGCACGCCCTCGCGCAGCAGCGCGTCGACCTCCGCCTCGCCCTCGCCGTGCCGGGCCGCGAGCCGCCGCAGCGCGGTCTTCTCGTACGGCGCGTAGTGGTAGACGTGCAGCCCGGGGTGCCGCGCGCGGCGCTCGGCCAGGTAGTCGAGGAACGCGCGCAGCGCGACCCGCTCGGCCGCGCGGTCGTGCGCCCAGAACGCGACGAACGGCGCGTCGGCCCCGGGCGCGGACGGCGCCTCGACGAGCCCGAACAGGTACTCCAGGCCCCACGCGTCGGGATCGCCCGCGAGCGCCGGGTCGTACCAGAGCGGGTCGCCCTCGAAGTCGAAGAACACGTCGCCCGGGTCGGCGGGCGGCAGCAGCGCGGCGACCTTCTCGGGCCGGTCGAGCACGGCCGGCACGGTCGTCGGGTGCGCCGGGTCCGCGTTGGTCCGCTCCTGCTCGAGCTGCAGCCGCGCCTGCAGCCGCACGCGCGCGAGCACGTCCGGGTGCAGGCCGTCGACCTCGAGGTCGTCGGGCGTCGCGGCCAGCGCGTCGACCGTGTCGACGCCCGCGGCGCGCAGCGCGGCCGACTGCCGCTCGTACACGCCGTGCACGAGCATGACGTCGCGCCGCGCCTCGAGCGCCGCGACGCACAGCGAGCAGCGCCCGCACGCGACGTACCGCGGGTCGTCCCACGCCGCCGTGCCGCCCTCGGCGAGGTGCTCGTCGAGCACGTGCTGCAGCCGCGCGCGGCGCTCGCGGTACACGGGCACGAGGTCCGCGACCGCGTGCCGCGTGACGGCGCCGTCGCCCAGCACGAGCTCGACGTCGCGCGCGACCGGCAGGCCCGCGGCCGCGAGCTGGTCCGCGTACGCGGCCACCTGCAGCAGCGCGGTCGGCTGCGCGTTGCGCGCGAGCTTGGCGTCGCGCACCGACCACGCGCCGTCGTCCTGCCGGACCACGAAGTCGGCACGTCCGACGAACCTGCCGTCGAAGAACGCCGCCTGGTGCACGACGTCCGCGGTCGTGAGCCGGTCGAGCGTCGTGGCGTGCGCCGCCGCGAGGTGCGCGCGGGACCCCGGGTCGCGCGTCGCGGGGACCTGCGCGAGGCCGCCGGTGCGCCCCGGCTCCCACCGGCCGTACCGGGCGAGCAGGCCGCGCAGCACACGCTGCTCGTGCTCGTCGCCCAGGTGGGACACGCGCGCGAGCATCGCGTCCGCGTCGGGCTCGGCGGCCGGACCGCGGCCGAGCCGCGCGTCGAGCCCGCGCAGGACCGCGTGCTCGCAGGCCGCGGCGGCCGTCAGGTCGCTCGCCGAGTACGCCAGGGTGCCGTCGTCGAGCAGGATCACACCGGCAGGCTACGGGCCCCCACCCACGCGGTCCGCGACCGACGGCGCGGACGGCGGATCCCGGTTCCGAGATGCCTCGTCGCGGCGTCCGGCCGACGATGGAGCATGGCCGACCAGACGACACCCCAGGACCCGACCACCCAGCACCCCGACCCCGACACGCAGACCGCCGAGCAGATCCCGCACCCCGGGCACACCGACGACATGCGGAAGGAGCCCGACCACGGCGAGGAGTCGTACGTCGGCTCCGGGCGCCTCGAGGGCCGGCGCGCGCTGATCACGGGCGGCGACTCCGGCATCGGCCGCGCGGTCGCGATCGCGTTCGCGCGCGAGGGCGCCGACGTCGCGATCTCCTACCTCCCGGAGGAGGAGGACGACGCGCGCGAGACGCTGCGCTGGATCGAGCAGGCGGGCCGCCGCGGGCTGCTGCTGCCCGGCGACATCCGTGACGAGGAGCTCGCGCGCTCGCTGCCCGGGCGGGTCGTCGACGAGCTCGGCGGGCTCGACGTGCTCGTCAACAACGCGGCCTACCAGATGGCCCAGACGGGCGGTCTCGCGGACATCACGACCGAGCAGCTCGACCGCGTCCTCAAGACCAACGTGTACGCGATGTTCTGGATCACGCAGGCCGCGCTGCCGCACCTGTCGGCGGGCGCGACGATCGTCAACACGTCGTCGATCCAGGCGTTCGACCCGAGCCCGGGCCTGCTCGACTACGCGTCGACCAAGGCCGCGATCGTCAACTTCACGAAGGGCCTCGCGGCGCAGCTCGCCGAGGACGGGATCCGCGTCAACGCCGTGTGCCCGGGGCCCATCTGGACGCCGCTGATCCCCGCGACGATGAACGCCGACAAGGTCGAGGACTTCGGCGCCGACACGCCGCTGGGCCGAGCGGGCCAGCCCGCCGAGCTCGCGCCCGCGTACGTCTTCCTCGCGTCGCAGGAGTCCAGCTACGTCACCGGCGACCGGATCCTCGTGACGGGCGGGCGGTCCTGATGCGCGTCGTCGTGGTGGGCGGGCACGGCAAGATCGCGCGCCTGCTGGCGCCGCTGCTGGTCGAGCGCGGCGACGTCGTCGTGCCGCTCGTGCGCCGGCAGGAGCACGCCGACGAGCTCGCGGCGCTGGGCACGCAGCCCGCGCTTCTCGACCTCGAGGCGTCCGACGTCGACGCGTTCGCGCAGGTCATGGCCGGTGCCGACGCGGTGGTGTTCGCGGCCGGTGCGGGTGCCGACGGGCAGGTCGAGCGCAAGCGCACGGTCGACCTGGAGGGCTCGCTGAAGTCCCAGGAGGGCGCGCGCCGCGCGGGCGTGCGGCGCTTCGTGCAGGTGTCCGCGATGGGCGTCGACGAGCCCGTGGGCGACGACGCGGGCGAGGTGTGGGCCGCGTACGTGGCCGCCAAGCGCGACGCCGACGCGGCGCTGCGTGGTACGGACCTCGCATGGACGATCCTGCGGCCCGGTGCGCTGACCGACGACCCGGGCACCGGGCGCGTGACCATCGCGGACCGCACCGCGCGCGGCGAGGTGCCGCGCGCCGACGTCGCGGCGGTGGTCGCGGCCGTGCTGGTCGACGACGCGACGACCGGCCACCAGTGGGAGCTCGTCGGCGGCGACACCCCCGTCGCCGACGCCCTCGCGCGCGCCACCGCCTGACCCGCCCGCGCGGTGGGGCCGGGGGAGGTGCCGGTGCGCGGCTCGTCCGTCCGGAGGAGACGCCGGCGCGAGGACCGTCGGTTCGCACGAGGCGCTGCTGCCACCGGCCCCCTACGGTCGCGGCGTGCGCGACGTCCGACCGGCTTCCCCCGTCCACGCCGTCCCCGCCGACCGGACGCCCGGCGCCGGTCCGGCGGCGGCCCGGCCCCTGCTCCCGCGCACCGGTGCGGCCCTCGCCGCGGCGGGGGCCGCGCTCGCGGTCGGTGCGCTCGGTGCGCTGCTCGTGCTCGCGCCGCAGGGGCTGCGGGCGTCGGCCGACGCCGGTGCCCCGACGGTCCCGTACGCGCACGTGCTGCTGCCCGCGCTCGTCGCGGTCGCGCTCGTGCGTCTGCTGCCGCCCCGCGCCCCCGTGCTCTCGCCCGTCGTGCGCGACGCGCGGCGCGTGCTGCTCGGGACGGCGGGCCTGCTCGCGTGCACGGTCGCGTTCCCGGTGGCGGTCGCGCTCACGGGGGTGGGGGACCGGCCGGAGTACCACCTGGTCAAGCTCGCGCTGGTCGTCGCGGTGCCCGCGCTCGTGGTGGCGGTCACGCGCGGCGGCCTCGAGCGCGCGTGGCCGCGCGGCGCGTGGCGGTGGTGGGCACCGGCCGTCGTCGTGCTGGGGTGGACGGCGCTCGCGCAGGCCGCGCCGTGGGTCGCGCACCCGCGCTACGACGACGTGCCGGTCGAGCTGCTGGTGACGGCCGCGGTCGCCACCGCCGTCACGGCGGGCGTCGGCGAGGAGCTGCTGTACCGCGTGTGGCTGCAGACGCGCCTCGAGGCGCTGCTGGGCCGGTGGGGCGGCATCGCGGTCGCGACGCTCGCGTTCGCGCTGCTCCACGTGGGCACGCGCCAGGGCCAGGGGCCGGTCGTCGAGGTCGGCGCCGCGCTCGTCGTGCAGGGGCTCGGGTTCGGGCTCGTCGCCGGCTACCTGTGGTCCCGGTACCGCAACCCGTGGCTGCTGGTCGCGCTGCACGTCCTCGCCAACGGCTACGGCGTGCTGGTCGTGCTGCTGGGCTGAGCGGCCGCGACGTCACGCGCTCGGGCGAGCACGGCGTCGAGCATCGCGGGCGTCAGACGCCCGGTGAAGGTGTTCTGCTGGCTGACGTGGTAGCACCCGAGCAGCGTGAGCGTGCGGTCCTGCGTGCCGTGGTGCAGCGTGACCTCGACGCCGTGCCCGAACACGGGGCGCGGCCGCGGGACGGCCCAGCCCTGCTCGGCGAGGGTCGTGAGGAGCGCCTGCCACCCGAACCCGCCGAGGACGACCGCGACGCGCGGCGCGACGAGCTCGAGCTCGCGCGCGAGCCAGGGACCGCAGGTGCGGCGCTCGGCGGGCGTCGGCGCGTTGGCGGGCGGTGCGCAGCGCACCGGGGCCGTCACGCGCACGTCGCGGAGCGTGAGGCCGTCGTCGACGGCGACCGACGTGGGCTGCGACGCCATGCCGACGCGGTGCATCGCCGCGAACAGGAAGTCCCCGGAGCGGTCGCCGGTGAACATGCGGCCGGTGCGGTTCGCGCCGTGCGCGGCGGGGGCCAGGCCCACCACGACGACGCGCGCCGCCGGGTCGCCGAACCCGGGCGCGGGCCGCGCCCAGTACGTCTGGCCGCGGTAGCGCGCCGGCGGGTGCGCGGCCTGGTCCTCGCGCCACGCGACGAGCCGCGGGCACGCGCGGCAGGTCGTGGACACGGCCGCGAGCGTCTCGAGGTCGGGCGCGGCCGCGGCGGCCCGCACGACGTCGTCGGGCGTGGTGGGGACCGGGGAGCCCGTGCCGGGGGCGGCCACGTCAGAAGCGCGTCGGGTCGCCCGCGCCCTCGCGCACGACCTCGGGCGCGCCCGACGTCCAGTCGACGACCGTGGTGGGGCCGGTGTCGCGCTCGCCGCCGTCGACGACCGCGTCGAGCTGGTCGTCGAGCTCCTCCTTGATCTGCCAGCCCTCGGTCATGGGCCAGTCGTGGCCGGGCATGAGCAGCGAGGACGACAGCAGGGGCTCGCCGAGCTCGCGCAGAATCGCGCACGCGACCGGGTCGTCGGGGATGCGCACGCCCACCGAGCGCTTCTTGGGGTGCGCGAGCCGGCGCGGCACCTCGGGCGTCGCGAGCAGGATGAACGTGTACGGGCCCGGGGTCGCGGCCTTGATGGCGCGGAACGCGCTGTTGTCGAGGTGCACGAGCTGCCCGAGCTGCGCGAAGTCGGAGCACACGAGCGTGAAGTGGTGCCGATCGTCGAGGTGCCGGATGCGGCGGATGCGCTCGGCGCCGTCGTGGTTGTCCATGCGCGTGCCGAGCGCGTACATCGAGTCGGTCGGGTAGGCGATCACCGCGTCGTCGCGCAGCATCGCGACGACCTGCGCGATCGAGCGCGGCTGCGGGTCGGTCGGGTGCACGTCGAGGTAGCGGGCCATGGCGTCCAGCGTAGGAGCCCGGCGGTGACGCCGCGCGTGCGCCCGCCGCCCCGGCCGCGGTGCGCGCCCGGCCGGGGGTCAGCCCCGGCCGACCAGCGTCTCCACGACGGGCAGGCCCAGGTGCGACGCGAGCGCCGGGTTCGCCACGACCCCCAGGACGCTCCCCAGGGCGACCGCCCCCGCGACCGAGCACACACGTCGTAGCAGCGCGAACACCGGGACCTCCGTCTCTGCGGTCCGCCCGTGCGGCGGCGCCGTGCCTCCAGCCTTCCGTCGCGGGCGCCGTCGGGACATCCGGTGCACCCCCGGAACCGACCCCCTGGCTCACCCCACCCCGATGCGGGGGGTGTCCCCGTCGCACCCGCGAGGTCGTCCGACGAATACGGCATAGCGACGCGCTGACCAGGACATACGTCCCCGGGGGTGACCCTGAGGACGTCCAGGGGACGTTCAGGGTCAGGCCCGGGGGTTTACCCGGTGTCGCGCGGGGGGCCCGCGGCGGGACGATTCTCGTGTGACCCTCACCGACACCTCGGCGCGCAGCACCGCGCCCATCGCCACCGCCCGCGGCCTCGTGCGCACCTACGGCTCCGGCCCCACGGCCGTGCACGCCCTCGCGGGCGTCGACCTCGACGTCGAGCGCGGCAAGCTCACCGCGACCATGGGCCCCTCCGGCTCGGGCAAGTCCACGCTCATGCACTGCCTCGCCGGCCTCGACCGCCCCACCGCGGGCTCGGTCGTCGTCGACGGCGAGGAGGTGTCGGCGATGTCCGAGCGGCACCTCACGCGCCTGCGCCGCGACCGCATCGGCTTCGTCTTCCAGGCGTTCAACCTCGTGCCGATGCTCACGGCGCTCGAGAACATCACGCTGCCGCTCGACATCGCGCGCCGCCCCGTCGACCGCGAGCACCTCGACGCGGTGGTGCAGGCCGTCGGCCTCGCGGACCGCCTGCACCACAAGCCGGGCGAGCTGTCCGGCGGGCAGCAGCAGCGCGTCGCGTGCGCACGTGCGCTCGTCACGCGCCCGGCCGTCGTGTTCGCCGACGAGCCCACCGGCAACCTCGACTCGACGTCCGCGCACGAGGTGCTGTCGTTCCTGCGCCGTTCGGTCGACGAGCTCGGCCAGTCCATCGTCATGGTCACGCACGACGCGACCGCCGCGTCCTACGCCGACCGCGTGCTGTTCCTCGCCGACGGCCGGATCGTCGACGAGCTCACCGAGCCCACGCCCGACACGGTCCTCGAGCGCCTCGGCGCGCTGACCCGCCGGCCCGCCGCGTCCGTGAAGGCCGGCTGATGCTGCGGGTGACCCTGCGCGGGGTCCGTGCGCACGCCGTGCGCTTCGCGCTCTCGATCCTCGCGGTCGCGCTCGGCGTCTCGTTCGTCGCCGGCACGTTCGCGCTGCGCACCATGATGTCCGACACGTTCCACGGCATCGTCGACGCGACCGCCCCCGCCGACGCGTACCTGCGCGGCGCGCAGGAGGCGCCCAGCGGTGCCGCACCCGGCGGCGTCGGGGTCGGCGAGGTCCGCACGCCCGTCGCGATCGGGCTGGCCGACGCGGTCGCCGACGTCGCCGGCGTGCGTCTCGCGGGCGCCGACGTGTCCGGGCCGATCGTCCTCGTCGGGGCCGACGGCACGGCCGTGCAGTCCACGCAGGCGCCGTCGCTCGGCATCGCCGCGAACCCCGACGACCCCACGTTCGAGGTCGTCGCGGGCCGCGCGCCGGTCGGCGCGGGCGAGGTCGCGCTCGAGCAGGTGACGCTCGAGTCGTCGGGTCTCGCGATCGGCGACAGCACGCGCGTCGTCGTGTCCGGCGAGGTCCGGGACGTCGAGGTCGTCGGCGAGATCGCCGGCGGCGGGCCCATGGCGGGCGCGACGCTGGTGTTCCTCGACCCGGCCGTCGCCGAGGCCGCCTACGCGCCCGAGGGCCTCGTGCCGACGATCTCGGTGTACGCGCAGGACGGCGTGAGCGAGCAGCAGCTCGTCGAGCGCCTCGACGCGGCGCTCGCGGACGGCACGCTCGGTGCCGACGCGGACGGCGCCGAGGCGGTCGCGGGCGAGACGCTGCGGGCCGACCTGCGGGGCGACATCGACCAGATGCTCGGGTTCGTCACGTCGTTCCTCATGATCTTCGCGGTCATCTCGCTGTTCGTCGGCGGGTACCTCATCTCCAACACGTTCACGATGTCGGTGCGGCAGCGCGTCCGGGAGTTCGCGCTCCTGCGCGCCGTCGGAGCGTCGCCCGCGCAGGTGTTCGCGGTGGTCGTCGGCCAGGCCGTGCTCGTGGGCCTGGTGGGTGCGGCGGTCGGCGTGGCCGGCGGCCTGGGCCTGGTCTCGCTGCTGCGGCTCGTGTTCGAGCAGATGGGCATGGACCTGGTCGGCAGCATCCCGCTCGACGTGACCACGGTCGCCGTGTGCCTCGGCATCGGCGCGGTCGTCTCCGCGGTCGCCGCGGCGATCCCCGGCCGGCGTGCCGCACTCGTCGCCCCGGTCGAGGCCATGCGCGGCGAGGTCACCGTCCCGGAGCGCTCGCTGCGCGTGCGGGGCCTGGTCGGCGGCGTCGTCGTCGCGCTCGGCGCCGCCGCGGTGCTGTTCGCGGCGCTGCGACCCGAGTCGGGTGCCGCCGAGGGGCTGCTCGGTGCGGGCGCCGGGGTCGTGCTGATCGGCGTGCTCGTCGCGGCGCCGTCGATGTCGCGCGCCGTGGTGCGCGTGCTCGCGGTGCCGTTCGTCAAGGCGCTGCCGCCCGTGGGGCGGCTCGCGCAGGGCAACGTCGTGCGCAACCCGCGCCGCACCGCGAGCACCGCGGGCGCGCTCGTCATCGGCATGGCCCTGGTCGGCGGGGTGTCCGTCATCGCGGCCACCACGCAGGCGTCGCTCGTGTCGACGGTCGAGAGCAGCACGACCGCCGACCTGGTGCTCCGCTCCGCGACCGGCACGATCCCCGCGGGGGCCGTCGCCGACGTGCAGGGACTGTCCGAGGCGGGCCGCGCGGCCGCCGTCACGTTCACGACGGCCGCCGTCTCGCCGGAGCCCGGCGTCGACCCGGGGCCGAAGGACGTCGGCGCGGTGCTCGCGAGCCCGGAGGGGCTCATCGACGGCACCGTGAAGGTCGAGGTCGTCGACGGCGACCCCGCCACGCTCGACGCGACCCACGCGGTCGTCAACGAGCGGGTCCTCGGCAAGGACTGGCGGGTCGGCGACGAGGTCACGATCCGCAGCGCCACGGCCGAGCGGACGCTCACGGTCGGCGCGGTCATCGACACCCGCGTGCTCGGCACGGGCGTGCTCGTCACGCCGGGCGTGCTCGACGAGCTCGCCCCGGCCACGTCGCAGCTCACCGACACGGTGTTCATCGACGCCGCGGCGGGCGTGAGCGCCGCGGAGCTGCGCTCGGCCGTGACCGGCGCGGTCGCGCCGTACGTGGTGGTCTCGGTCCAGGACCGCGACCAGTTCGTCGACCAGATGGCGAGCCAGGTCGACCAGCTCCTGGTCATCCTGTACGCGCTGCTCGGGCTCTCGCTGCTCATCGCGGTGCTCGGCATCGTCAACACGCTCGCGCTGTCCGTGATCGAGCGGACGCGGGAGATCGGCCTGCTGCGGGCCGTCGGCCTGGGCCGGCTGCAGCTCGCGGGCGTCGTCACCGTCGAGTCGGTGCTCACCGCCGTGTTCGGCACGGTCGTCGGGCTCGGCGTGGGCGTGGGGCTGGCCTCGGTGCTGCCCCGGGTCTTCGCCGAGGAGGGGCTCGACCGGCTCGTCGTCCCGTGGGGCGGCCTGGCCGCGATGCTCGGCATCGCGATCGTGGTCGGCGTGCTGGCGGCGGTGTGGCCCGGGACGCGTGCGGCGCGGCTGCGCGTGCTCGACGCGATCGCCACGCCCGACTGACGGGCGCGGGCGGGGCCGGGACGGGCCGGGTGCGGTGGAGGGAACCGCACCCGGCCCGTCCGGCCGTCTCAGGCCGGCGTCAGGTGCTCCGGGCAGGGCGCGTAGTGGTCGGGCTCGACCGTGACGTCCCCGCGTCCGCCCGTGAGCGAGCGCAGGTCCAGCACGTAGCGTGTCAGCTCGGCCTCCGGCACGGTCGCCTCGACGACGACGTCCCCGTCGTCGCGCGACGCGGTGTCGATGATGCGCCCGCGCCGCGCGGACAGGTCGCTCATGACGTCGCCCTGCGCGGCGGACGGCACCGTGAGGCGCACGCGGCACACGGGCTCCAGCACGACCGTGCCCGCCGCCGCGAGCGCGTCCCGCAGCCCCGCGGCCGCCGCGGTGCGGAACGCCATGTCCGACGAGTCGACCGCGTGCGCCCTGCCGTCGACGACCTCGACGCGCACGTCCACCACGGGGTACCCGTGCGGGCCGCCCGCGGCCATCGCGTCGCGCACGCCACGCTCGACGGCCGGCAGGTACGAGCGAGGGATCGCCCCGCCCACCACCGAGTCGACGAACGCGAAGCCCTCGCCGCGCGGCAGCGGCTGCACGCGCAGCTGCACGACCGCGAACTGCCCGTGCCCGCCCGACTGCTTCTTGACGCGCCCCTCGGCGGCGGCCTCGTGCGCGATCGTCTCGCGGTAGCCGACCGGCACGTCGGACGTGCGCACGTGCACGCCGAACACGCGCGCGAGCCGTTCGAGCGCCACGCCCAGGTGCGTGTCGCCGAGGCCGCGCAGCACGGTGCGGCCGCCGACCCGGTCGACCGCGAGCGTCGTGTCCTCGGCCACGAGCCGGGCGAGGGCGGCGGACAGGCGGTCGTCGTCGGACTGCGTGACCGGGTCGAGCGCGAGCGCGTACCCGGCGTGCCGGGCGCGCGGCGGCGGTGCGGTGACGAACGTGCCGGGCGTGCCCCTGGCGGCCAGCAGCGACCCCGCGGGGGTGCCCGTGAGCTTCGCGACCGCGGCCACCTGCCCGGCGACCGCCACGTCGACGGGCTCGTGCTCCTTGCCGCGGAGCCGGAACAGTCCCGGCACGCGCTCCTCGACGCGCGTCGTGGTGTTGACCAGCCGGTCGCCGGGTCGCACCGTGCCGGACAGCACCCGGAACACCGTGACCTGCCCGACGAACGGGTCGGCGACGGTGCGGAACGCGTGCAGCAGCGCGGGGCCGTCGGGGTCGGGCGCGACGGGCACCTCGGTGTCGCCGGCGCGGACCGTGCGGGTCCGCGCGTCGGGGCCGGGGCACAGCGCGCACAGCAGCTCGGCGAGGCGGTCCACGCCGACGCCCGTCGTGCCTGACGCGACCAGCACGGGCACGGCCCGCCCCGCGCAGACCTCGCGCGCGAGCGTGCGACCGAGCTCGGCGGGCGTCGGCTCGTCGCCCGCGAGGTAGCGCTCGAGCTGGTCGTCGTCGTGCGCGACGATCTCCTCGGTGACCTCCTCGTGCAGGCGGTGCTCCTCGTCCGCGACGTCCGCGGGCAGCGCCTCGTCGTGGTGCCGCCCGTCCGGGTCGTACGCGTGGCCGGCCTCGCTCAGCACGTCCGCGACGCCCGTGAAGCCGGCCTCGTCGCCGAACGGCAGCTCGAGCGGCACGAGCCGCGCGTCGCCGAACGCCGCGCGCAGGTCGTCCAGCACGCGGTGGAAGTCGGCGCGCGCCTTGTCCTCCTTGGTCACGACGACGACGCGCGGCACACCGGCCTCGCCGGCCGCGCGCCACGCCAGGTGGGTGCCCGCCTGCACGCCGTCGACGGCGCTGACCACAACCATCGCGAGGTCGGCGACGGACAGGGCGGCGTCGACGGCGCCCGCGAAGTCGAGGGACCCGGGGGTGTCGAGCAGCGTCACGTCGTACTCGTGGCCGTCGTCGGCGCGCCAGCGCAGGGGCGCCACGCCGAGCGTCAGCGACACGCCGCGGGCGATCTCCTCGGGCTCGTGGTCGCTCACCGTGCTGCCGTCCTCGACGCGGCCCGCGCGGGGGATCGCGCCGGCGCGGTGCAGCAGCGCCTCGGTGAGCGTCGTCTTGCCGGAGCCGGACGCGCCGAGCAGCGCGACCGTGCGGGATCGGGGCGTCGTTGCCTGGTCCATGAGGACCCTCCCACGCTGGAGGTTGTCGTCCCGTCAGCGTAGGACCGGCCGTCGTGCGGCGGCAGGACGTGGGTCCCGGTGACCGGGGTGCACGACGACGGGGCCGGGCCGTCCGCTCGTGGTGAGCGGCGGCCCGGCCCCGTGCCGGGTGCTGCGGGTCAGCCCGCGGCGAGGATGTCCACGACGAACACGAGCGTCGAGCCCGCGGGGATCGTGTCGCGCTCGATGTCGCCGTACGCCTTGTCCGGGGGCACGACGAGCAGGACCTGGCTGCCGACCTTCTGGCCGACGAGACCCTCGTCCCAGCCGGTGATGACCTGCTGGACGCCGATCCCGAACGACGCGGGCGCGCCGCGGTCCCACGACGAGTCGAACGGCGAGCCGTCCCACAGCCAGCCGCTGTACTGCACGGTGATGGTCTGGCCGGACTCGACCGCGGGGCCGTCGCCCTCGATGAGGGGCTGCACCACGAGCTCGGTGGGCGCGTCGCCGTCGACGGGCTCGATGGACGGCTTGCCGGTGTCGTCGAGCGTGATGGCGGGCAGGCCCGCGGCCGGCTCGACGGGCGTGCCCACCGCGCGGCTGGGGCGCTTGCCGACGACCTCGCCGACCGCGACCGCGGTCGTGTCGCCCGCGGGCACGGCGAACGCGAAGCGCGTGCCGACCTTGTTGCCGACCAGCAGGTCGGAGATGACGGAGACGAGCGCGTCGTCGCTCACGACGACCTGCTCGGGCTTGCCGTTCTTCCACGTCGAGGAGTCGACGGTGCCGTCGGTGCCCTTCACCCACACCGAGTCGAGGTCGATCATGTCGCCCGCCGCGATCTCCTCGCCGGTGCCGTCGTCGAGCAGGCGGGCGACCGGCGCGGACACCGTGAACGGCGTGCTGGGCAGCGTGACGGTCGGCTCGGCGCCGACGGCGCCGTCGACGACGACGGCCTCGAGCGCGGCGACGTCCTCGGCGGTCGCGGTCGCGTCGGGGGCGGGGGTCGCCGCCGCGTCGGTGGGTGCCGGGGTCGTCGGGTCGGCGCCCGCCTCACCGCTGCACGCGGCGAGGGTGAGGCTGAGCGCCAGCACCGCGGCGGCGGCGCGCAGCGCTGTGCGGGCGGTGGTGGGGCGTCGCACGAGGGGTCCTCCGGGGGTTGCGGGGTGCCACCGCGGGGTGCGCGACGACCCAGGCACGGTACGTGACGGACCTGGGAGGTGCCCAGGACGTCCATCCACGAATCGTTTCGGCGGACGGGGTCGGGGCGCGCGCGGACCGCCTCCTGCGGGAGCCGCGGACGCGCGCCGCCGGGTCCCGGCCCGGGGCCGCTTGCCTCTGCCACGGTGTGAGGGTGTGCGGTGACGACATGGATCACGACGGCAGGATGCTGCGGATCGGCGCGTTCTCGACGCTGTCCCGGATCAGCGTGCGCATGCTGCGGTACTACCAGGAGCACGGCGTGCTCGAGCCGGCCGCGGTGGACCCGTTCACGGGGCACCGCTGGTACCGGGCCGAGCAGATCGCCGACGCCCACCTGGCGGTGCTGCTGCGCGACGCGGGGTTCGGGGTCGAGGCCATCGCGGACCTCCTGGCGTCGACGGGTGATCCCGCCGGGGTCGAGGCCGCGGTCGCCGCGCAGCGTGCGGAGCTCGCACGCCGCGCGGACGACCTGCGGTCGCAGCTGACGGCCCTGGACCGTGTCAGCACCGCACTGGGAGGACGCACCATGCACGACGTCACGCTCACCACCTTCCCGCCCGCCGTCCTGGCGGGCCTGCGCCGGGTCCTGCCCGGCTACTCCGACGAGGGCCTGCTGTGGCAGGAGCTCATGCCCCTGCTCGGGCGCGCCGGTGCCGTCCCGGCGCCCGACGCGACGGCCGGCGCCACGTTCCACGACCCCGACCACCGCGAGAGCGACGTGGACGTCGAGGTGTGGATCGAGGTCGCGGCACCGTTCGAGGCGGCCGCGCCGCTGACGTGCCGCACCGAGCCCGCACGCGAGGCGGCGGTCGCGACGCTGCGCGGCGACTACGCGGGCGTCGGCGACGTCATGGCGTCGCTCGGCGCGTTCGTCGCCGAGCGCGGCCTCGAGACGGGCCCGATGTTCAACGTCTACCGGGTGGGGCCGCAGCAGAGCCCCGACCCCGCGGACTGGGTCACGGACGTGTGCCTGCCGGTCGTGCGCTGACGCGGCTCGCCGAGCCGGGCGACGACCGTCGGACGTGCGGGGGTGCCGCCGTCGTCCGGCGGCACCCCCGCACGCGTCGTCGGGCCGGCCTCGCGCCTCAGAGCAGGCGGCGCGAGTCCGGGTGCACGACGCGCAGCCACCGCCACCCGTACCCGTCGAGCTCGACCTCGACGCGGCCCCTGTCGTCCGGCACGTGCTCGTCGTCCTCCAGGAGGTCGATGAGCCGGCACGTGGCGTCGGTGTCGGGCAGGTGCAGCGGCACGCGCACGGCCTCGGGGCCGAGGTTGTGCAGCGCGACCGTCGACGCGTCCTGCCACGTCGAGCGGTGCGCGAGCACCGAGCGGTGCGGCTGGTCGAGGATCTCGACCGCGCCAGTCCACCCCAGCTCGGGGCTCTCGCGGTAGCGCCGCGCGAGCTTCTGCACGAAGTTCAGCAGCGAGTCAGGGTCGCGGCGCTGGTCCGACACGTTGACGTGCGCGGGCCCGAACGCGCCCTCGGTCACGGGCCCGGCCAGGCGCGACGGCGCGGCGGCCGAGAACCCGGCGTTCTTGCCCGACGTCCACTGCATCGGCGTGCGCACGGCCAGCCGGCCCTCGGCCGCGAGGTTCTCGCCCATGCCGATCTCCTCGCCGTAGAACAGCACGGGCGTGCCCGGCAGGGTGAACAGCAGGCTGTAGACCATGCGGACGCGGCGCGGGTCGCCCTGCACCATCGGCGGCAGGCGGCGTCGCAGGCCGCGGCCGTAGAGCTGCACCTCCTCGTCGGGGCCGAACGCGTCGAACACCTCCTGCCGCTCGGCGTCGCTCAGCTGGTCGAGCGTCAGCTCGTCGTGGTTGCGCACGAACGTCGCCCACTGCGCGTCCGACGGGATCGCGGGCCGGGACTCCAGCACGTCGGCCAGCACGCGCGCGTCCTGCCGCGCGAGCGCGAGGTACATGCGCTGCATGAGCACGAAGTCGAACTGCAGGTTCAGCTCGGCGCCCTCGTGCTCGCCGTCGTCGTCGTGGTCGCCGAAGAACAGGCGTTGCTGGTCGTACGGCAGGTTGACCTCGCCCATGAGGATCGAGTCGCCCGTGCGCCGCGAGAGGAACGCGCGCAGCTGCTGCAGGAACTGGTGCGGGTGGTCGACGTCGTCGCCCCGGCCCTTCGCCGCGTCGGCCAGGAAGAACGGCACGGCGTCGACCCGGAACCCGTCCAGGCCCAGCTGCGCCCAGTAGCCCACGACCTTCGCGATCGCGTCCCGCACCTGCGGGTTCGCGGTGTTGAGGTCGGGCTGGTGGCGGTAGAACCGGTGCCGGTACCAGGCGCCCGCCTGCTCGTCGTACGTCCAGATGCCGTCCTCCTTGTCGGGGAAGACGACCTCGTCCGACGTGTCCGGCGGCGGGTCCTCGCGCCACACGTACCAGTCGCGGTACGGGCTGTCCTTCGAGCGGCGCGCGGCGCGGAACCACGGGTGCCGGTCGGACGTGTGGTTGACGACGAGGTCGGCGATGACGCGGATCCCGCGGTCGTTCGCGGTGCGGATCAGCTCGACGAGGTCGCCGCCGTCGCCCAGGCGCGGGTCGACCGCGTAGTAGTCGGTGATGTCGTAGCCGTCGTCGCGGTCCGCCGTCGGGTAGAACGGCATGAGCCACAGGCACGTCACGCCGAGCTCGGCGAGGTGGTCGATGCGCTGCACGAGCCCGGGCAGGTCGCCGATGCCGTCGTCGTCCCAGTCCATGTACGTCTCGACGTCGAGGCAGTAGATCACCGCGGACTTCCACCACAGGTCGCCGGTGTCGCGGATCCTCACGCGCGCACCGCCTTCAGGGCGGGCAGCAGGTGCTCGGCGGCCATGTCGACGAACGCCTCGAGCGACGACGACGGGGACGTGCGGACCTCGGTCGCGTCGGGGTGCTTCTCGTCCGACGGCACCACGTCGGTCGCGACCTGGTGCAGGTAGACCGCGTCGAACCCGATCGCCGCGAGCTCGACGAGCCGTGCGGCCAGTCGCTGCGGGTCGTGCTCGACCAGGACGGACGTGCGCAGCACGTCGTCGCTCACCTTGTCGGCGATCGCGTCGAACGCCTCGGGCGTGTCGAGGTCCCACGCGACGGGCGGGCCGATCGCGTTGCCCGCCCACTGCTGCCGCGCGAGCCGCAGCGCCTCGTCCTCGTCGGGCGCGAACGACACGTGCACCTGCAGCGACGCCTCGCCGCGGCCGCCCGCGTCGCGGTACGCGCCGAGCACGCGGCGCAGCGTCTCGGGCGGCTGGTTGACGGTCACCAGGCCGTCGGCCCAGCGCGCGTGGTTCGCGGCGGTCGCCTCGCTGACCGCCGGGCCGACGAGCAGCGGCTTCACGTCGGGCAGCGTCCACAGCTTCGCGCGGTCGACCTTCACCAGGCCGTCGTGCGTGACCTCCTCGCCGTCGAGCAGCGCGCGGATCACGTCGACGCACTCGACCAGCCGCGCGTCGCGCACCGGCTTGGGCAGCCAGCCGTCCCCGGTGATGTGCTCGTTCATGTTCTCGCCCGAGCCCAGCGCGACCCAGAACCGCCCCGGGTACATCGCCGCGAGCGTCGCCGCCGCCTGCGCGACGATCGCCGGGTGGTACCGCTGACCCGGCGCGTTGACCACGCCGAACGGCAGCCGCGTCGTCGCGAGCGCCGACCCCAGCCACGTCCACGCGAACCCGGAGTGCCCCTGGTGCGCCGACCACGGCGCCCAGTGGTCGCTGCACATCGCGGCGTCGAAGCCGCGCTGCTCCGCGAGCTGCGTCGCCGCCAGCAGCGCGGAGGGATGGACCTGCTCGTGGGAGTTGTGGAAGCCGACGCGCACCATGCGCCCCTTTCCTACCGGCTGGACGCGCGACCCGCTCGTCGAGCGCCGGCCCGGGTCGGCGCCGGACCCGGGGAGCCCGCCGGGACGCCTCAGCCCCGGGCGCCGCGCGCCAGCACCCCCGCCTGCAGCCGGGTGCGCACCCCGAGCTTCGCGAGCACGTGGCTGACGTGCGACTTCACGGTCGTCTCCGACACGACCAGCCGCTCGGCGATCTCGGCGTTCGACAGCCCGTCGCCGAGGCCGTCGAGCACGTCGCGCTCGCGGGCGGTGAGGGTCGCGAGCCGCTCGTCGTCCGGGCTGGGCGTCGGCTCGGGTGCCGCGACGGGCTGCGTCGCGACCGCGTCGAGCAGGCGCCGCGTCACCTCGGGCGCGAGCACGCCCTCGCCACCCGCGACCCGCCGCACGGCGTCGACCAGCTCGGCCGCCCCGACGGACTTCAGCAGGAACCCGGCCGCACCGGCACGCACCATGCCCAGCACGTACTCGTCGAGGTCGAACGTCGTCAGCGCGACCACGTCCGCGAGCCGCTCGCCCACGATCGCCGCGGTCGCCGTGATGCCGTCCGTGCCGGGCATGCGCACGTCCATGAGCACGACGTCGGGGCGCAGCGCGCGCGCCTGCCGCACCGCGACGTCGCCGTCGGACGCCTCGCCCACCACCTCGACGTCGCCCGACTGCTCGAGCATGAGGCGCAGACCCGCGCGGATCGCGGCGTGGTCGTCGGCGAGCAGCACCCGCACGGGCGTCATCGGGGGTCCTCCGGGGTGGGGGTCAGGGGGAGCGTCGCGCGCACGCGCCACACGTCGTCGGCCGGGCCCGCGGTGAGGGTCCCGCCGAGCGCGGCGGCGCGCTCGCGCATGGTCTGCAGGCCCGTCGACGACGACAGCGCGGGGTCGGCGGGTGCGGTCGCGTGCTCCGGCAGGGCGTTCTCGACGACGAGCGCGAGCGTGCTGCCGTCGCGCGTGCAGCGCACCGTCGCACGCCCCGCGCCGTGCTTGCGCGCGTTCGTCGCGGCCTCCTGCAGGATCCGGAACGCCGCGTGGTCGACCGCCGCGGGCAGGGCGTCCGGCACGTCGCCCAGCACGTCGAGGTCCAGGTCGCGCACCCGCGCGAGCCCCGCCGGGGCCGTCGTCGCGTCGGGTGCGGCGCCCTCGCGCAGCACGAGGATCATCGCGCGCATCTCGGTCAGCGCGTCGAGCGCACCCGTGCGCGCGGCCGTCAGCGCGGCGCGGTCGCGGTCCGTGTCCGGCGGTGCGTTGAGCGCCGCCCCGGTGTGGATCGCGACTGCCGACAGGTGGCCCGCGACCACGTCGTGCAGGTCGCGGGCCATGCGCGCACGCTCGTCCTGCACGGCGCGCACCCGGTCCAGGGCGGCGATGCGCGCGACGTCGTCGGCGTGCTCACGGGCCAGGTCGGCGCGGGCCCGCTCGGCGTCCGCGCGGCGCGCCTGCTCGGCCGCGAGGGCCTGCGAGCGGCGCACGTCGGTGCCCCACCACCACGGCGGCAGCAGCAGCGCGAGCGCGACGAGCGTGAGCTGCGCGACGTCCTGGGTCCCCAGACCCGCGACGACCGCCGCGACGGGCGTCGCCACGACCAGCGCCGTCAGCGTGCCCAGGACCGCCGCGCGCGGCCGGCCGGACGCCCGCACGGCGACCGTGAAGATCGCGTCGAACAGCACGAGGTACATGCCGAGGCTGCCGCCCAGCGCCGCGTCGGCCAGCGTGAGCACCGTGACGCCCACCAGCGCGCCCACGGGGTGCGTCCGTTTGCCGAGCAGCACGGTCGTCGCGACGACCAGCAGACCCGCCTGCCACGGCACCGGGCCGCCCGGCACGTCGACCAGCGGCACGTCGCTGCCGACCATGCGGACGTCCAGCGTCAGCAGCAGCAGACCCACCAGCAGCAGCGCCCCCGAGTCCCACCGCGCGGCCTGCGGGCTCTCGCGCGCGAGCCACCACGTCGCGTCGACGCGGCTGCGCAGGGCGGTGAGCATGCGCCCATCCCAGCACGCGCGCCGCCGCGGGCCCTCGTCCGAACGGAGGAGCGCCCGCGCGCAGGACGGTCCGTCCGCCGGACGCGGGCGCGGGCCGGTGCGCGCCACGGTGCTCGCATGGACGTCATCGGGTGGATCCGCGAGAACCCCGTCGCCGCGCTCGTCGTGGCCTGCGAGGTCGCGTTCTGGGTGTTCCTCGCGGCCGCGATCGTCGCGCGGTACGTGCTGCGACGTCGCCGGCTGTCGACCGTGCTGCTGCTGTGCGAGCCCGCCATCGAGGTGGTGCTGCTCGTCGCGACCGTCGGGGACCTGCTGCGCGGCTCCGAGCCCACGTGGACGCACGGGCTCGCGGCGCTCTACCTCGGGTTCACGGTCGGGTTCGGGAAGTACACCGTGCAGCGCGTCGACGCGTGGGTGGCCTGGCGGTTCTTCGACGGCCCGCGCCCGCCCAAGCCCCCGGCGGGCGGCCGCGCACGTCTCGCGCACGAGTGGCGGCTGTGGCTGCGCGTGCTGCTCGCGTGGACCGTCGCCGTGGCCGTGCTCGGCGTGCTGTGGCTCATCGCGAACGCGCCCGACCAGCGCGAGGTGCTGCTCGGATGGGGCGGACGGGCGACGCTCGTGCTCGTGCTGTGGTTCGTCACCGGGCCGGTGTGGCAGCTGTTCGCGGGCGGCCTGGGGGAGCGGGCGTCGGACGACGACGCGGACGGGGCCGCGTCCGACCGGTCGGTGGACCGGGCGTCCGGTCTCGCGCGCGGCGCCGCGTCGTCGGCGGGCCGCGACGGGGCGTCGTGACCCCGCGGCAGGCGGCCCTCAGGCGGTGCGCTCGCCGACGATCGCGTCCGCGTGGTCGACGATCCACGACATGAGCGGCAGCAGCCGCGTCGCGAGGTCGACGCCCAGCGGCGACAGCGCGTAGTCGACGCGCGGCGGCACGGTGGCCGTCACGGTCCGCTCGACCAGGCCGTCGGCCTCGAGCGTGCGCAGCGTCTGCGCGAGCATCTTCTCGCTGACGCCCTCGACGACGCGGCGCAGCTCGCCCCAGCGCAGCGTGCGCTCCGACAGCGCGACGAGCACGAGCACGCCCCACTTCGACGTCACGTGGTCGAGCACGACGCGGCTCGGGCACGCGGCGGGCAGCTGGCCCGCGGCGAGCATCTGCTGCAACGTGGAGGCCGTCGCCGGTGTGGTGGCCGTCACGTCGTCGACCACCGACATCGCTGCTGCCTGCATGCTCACCTCCGGGTAGGTACCCGACGAGAAGGTGGGTACCGGATGGTGGGAAAGTCTAGGTGCACACCGCCGTTGACCCGGACGAGCAACGCAGCACGCGGTCGTCCGGCCGCACCAACCGAGGAGGATCACCATGTCCGTCGTCGTCACCGGGGCCACCGGCCACCTGGGCCGTCTCGCCGTCGAGGGCCTGCTGGCCGCGGGCGTCACCGACGTCGTCGCCGGCGCGCGCGGCACCGACCGCGTCGCCGACCTCGTCGCCCGCGGGGCACGCGCCGCCGAGGTCGACTACGACCGCCCCGAGACGCTCGCCGCAGCCTTCGCCGGTGCCGACACGGTCGTGCTCGTCTCGGGCAGCGAGGTCGGGCGCCGCGTGCCGCAGCACCAGGCCGTCGCCGACGCCGCCGTCGCCGCGGGCGTCCGTCGCGTGGTCTACACGTCCGCGCCGCACGCCGACGCGACCGAGCTGGTGCTCGCGCCCGAGCACAAGGCCACCGAGGAGCTGCTCGCCGCGTCCGGCCTGGTCACGACGATCCTGCGCAACAACTGGTACACCGAGAACTACGTGCAGAGCCTGCAGCAGGCCGCCGCGACGGGTGAGATCGTCGGGTCGGTCGGGCAGGGTCGTGTCGCGTCGGCGTCGCGCCAGGACTTCGCTGACGCGATCGTCGCGGTCGTCACGGGCGAGGGCCACGACGGGCAGGTCTACGAGCTCGCGGGCGACGTCGCGTGGACGCACGACGAGCTCGCGGCCGCCGCGTCGCAGGTGCTCGGCCGTGACGTCGTCTACCGCGACGTCACGCCGGACGAGCAGCGCGCCGGGCTGCTGGCCGCGGGCCTCGACGAGGGCACCGCCGGGTTCGTCGTCGCGCTCGACCAGAACATCAAGGCGGGCACCCTCGCCGACACCGACGGCACGCTGCGCCGCCTCATCGGCCGCCCGACCACCCCCCTCGTCGACGGTCTGCGCGCCGCCTGGACCGCCGCGACCGCCTGACGGCCGACCGCGTCCCGCCCGGCTGCCCGCCGGGTGGGACGGTCCGTCCGCGAGACCGGGCCGGCGTCGTCGATCGCCTCGATGCGCGACACCGGCCCGGTCTCGTCGGATCGGCGTCCCGGCGGGTGGACGTCGGCCCCGTCATCGGTCGCGTGCGGGCGCTCGTCGGCGCGACGGATGACGGTGTCGTTCTCGGGTGTCCGCCGGGTGGGACAGGTCGCTCACGAGACCGGGCTGACGTCCTCCGTCGGCGAGGTTGCGTGACCTCAGCCCGGTCTCGTCGGGCCTACGTCCCAGGTCGTGGACGTCCGCCCCGTCATCGGTCGGCTTCGGGTGCTCGTCGGCACGACGGATGACCGTGTCGTCGGGTCGCAACCTCGCGTCGTCGCGGTCGGCCCTTGTCATCGGCCGCGTCCAGGACCGCGTCGGCGCGACGGACGACGGGGTCGCTCCCAACGCACGTGTCAGACCGCGTCCGCCCATGCCTCCGCGGCCGTGCGGACCTCCCGGCCCGTGCGGGCGGACTCCTCGATCGCGAGCCCGAGCAGGTGGTCCTGGCAGCCGTCGGCGAGCGGGTACGGCGGCGGGGCGTCGCCGCGCAGCCACGCGCCGGACGCGTCGAGCAGGTGCGCGACCGCCAGGTCGTCGTCCGCGAGCCGCGCCCCGACGTACGGGTTGCGGTAGAGCACGCGGCCGTCCACCGACAGGTGCTCGAGGTCGAACCCGTCGAGGTTCTGCTCGAGGCCGGCCTGCCGACGCTCGATGCGCGACGTCAGCACGGTCCGCTCGTCGACGCGGCGCGTGACGGCGTCGTCGACGATCTCGCCGTGCGACCCGCGGACGACGATCCTGTTGGTGCGCAGCGGGTTGTGCCACTGGTTGTCGGTGAAGTCGTAGAGCACGGACCGCCCGTCGCCGAGGTCGAGCGTCGCCAGGACCTGCCGCGTCGGTTCGGCGTCCACCTTGCCCGTCCACCCGTCGCGCTCGAGCGGCGACAGCAGCGGCGCCGTGAACGCCTGCGCGCGCACCGTCACGGGCCCGCGCCCGGCGCCCAGCAGGTGCCGCGCGAGCCCCGCCGCGTGGTACAGGTGCGTCGACGACACCTGCACCTGCGTCGGCTCGCCGATGGTCCCGGCGGCGACGACGGCGCGTCGTGCCTGGTGGGACGGCATGAACGGCGAGTGCTCGGCGACCTGCACGAGCCCCGTGGGTCCGACGTCGGCCCACAGCGCGCGCAGCCCGTCGACGTCGGGCGCGGGCGGCGTCTCGGCCAGCACCGGCACCGCGGCGTCGACGATCTCGCGCACCGCGTCGGGCGTCACGGGCCACGGCGTCGCGGTCACCACGAGCTCGGGCCGGTCGGGCGCGACGCCCGCACCGGGCAGCGCACCCGTCACGAGCTCCTCGATCGTGCGGACCGTCGGCACGCCCCACGCGGCCTCGACCCACGCGCCGCGCTCGGCGGTGCGGGTCACGACGCCCACGCACCGGAACCGGTCCGGCAGGAGGCGCGCCACGCGCACGAAGAACTCGGCCCGCCACCCGGACCCCACCACCCCGAACGTCACCGGCTGCGGCACACGGACCTCCTCGTCGTCGTCCACCGACCCTAGCGGCGCGCCCCGCCCACCCCCCTGCGTGAGAGGACGATCCGGTGTTGACCTGTCGTCGTCGACGGCGGGTGCGTCGCGGTCACGGGTGGTCGGTGCGACGGGATCGACCTCTGACGGGGCGCTGGTGACTGGATCGCGCTCTCGCGGGGGGAGGGGAGGTCGGACCGGATCGCCCTCCCGGGGGAGGGCGGACTGGATTGCGCTCTCGCGGGGGCAGGAGGGGAGGGCGGGACTGGATTGCGCTCTCGCGGGGGAGGTGAGGGGGGAACGCGCGGCTGGATCGCGCTCTCGCGGGGAGGAGGGGGTGGGCGTGGCGGGGTGGGGGCTCGGGATGCCGGATCGTCGCGGTCGGGTCACCCTCGGGGGGTGACGCGATTCGGGTACACCCTCATGACCGAGCAGTCCGGCCCGCGCGAGCTCGTGGGCTACGCGCAGCACGCCGACCGGCTGGGCTTCGACTTCGCGGTGTCGTCGGACCACTACTTCCCGTGGCTCGACGAGCAGGGCCACGCGCCGTACGCGTGGAGCGTGCTGGGTGCGGTCGCGCAGGCCACCGAGCGTCTCGAGCTCATGACGTACGTGACGTGCCCGACCATCCGGTACCACCCGGCGGTCGTCGCGCAGAAGGCCGCGACGGTCGCGCTGCTCTCCCAGGGGCGGTTCACGCTGGGCGTGGGTGCGGGGGAGAACCTCAACGAGCACGTGGTGGGCGAGCGGTGGCCCGCGGTCGGCGAGCGGCACGACATGCTCGAGGAGGCGCTGGAGATCATCCACCAGCTGCTCACGGGGGACCGCGTCACCTACGAGGGCGCGCACTTCCGCGTCGACTCGGCCAAGCTCTGGGACGTCCCCGAGGTGCCCGTGCCGATCGCGGTCGCCGTGTCGGGCGAGCAGTCCGTGCAGCGGTTCTCCTCGCTGGCCGACCACCTGGTCGCGGTCGAGCCGGACGCCGACCTGGTGCGCCGCTGGGACGAGGCGCGCGCGGGCCTGGAGGCGCTCGAGGCGATCGGCCCGTCGCGCAAGATCGGGCAGATCCCGATCTCCTGGGGTCCCGACCGCGACGAGGCCGTCGCGCGGGCGCACGAGCAGTTCCGGTGGTTCGGCGGCGGCTGGAAGGTCAACGCCGACCTGCCGACGACCGAGGCGTTCGACGCCGCGAGCCAGTTCGTGCGCCCCGAGGACGTGGCCGACGCGATCCCGTGCGGACCGGACCTCGACGCCGTGGTCGAGGCGGTCAGCGCGTTCTGGGAGGCGGGCTTCACGGACGTCGCGCTCGTGCAGGTGGGCGACGCGCTGCAGCAGCGTTTCCTGGACGAGGCCGCGGGCCCGCTGCTGGAGCGGCTGCGGGAGGCGGCGCCGGCGGGCTGAGCGCCCGGGAGGGACGTCAGTGGCGCAGCGTCGTCGCGTCGAGCAGCGCCCGCACGGCCTCGGCGTCGCCCGTGACGCGCACGCCGGGCGTCGCGTCGAGGTCGGCGCCGCCGATCACGACGGCCTTGAGCGCGCGCGTCGCCGCCTCGAGCGTCGCGTCGGGGGTGACGTCCGTCGACGTGCCGCGCTCGACGCGCGTGCCGTCCGGGCCGACGACGCCGCGGTAGGTGACGGGTGCGGCGCCGTCGCGTCGCGAGTCCGTGAGGCGCAGCTCGACGCGCGCGGGCCGCGGGCCGGGCCGGGCGTGCGCACGCATCGCGAGCACCAGCGTGTCGGGGCTCATGTCCGCGTCCCACGGCAGCGTCGGCGACCCGACGGCCCACTGCGAGAGTGCGGTGTTGACGGCCTCGAGCCGCTGGCCCCAGGCCGTCAGCGCGTAGACGTCGACGTCGGCGGGCGCGGGCAGGTGCTCGCGCGCGAGGACGCCGTGCTGCTCGAGCTCGTGCAGACGCTGCGCGAGGACCGAGGGGCCGATGCCGACGACGTCGCGCTGCAGCTGCGTGAACCGCTTGGGCCCGAGCAGCAGCTCGCGGACGACGATCATCGTCCACCGGTCGCCCACGACGTCGAGCGCGTGCGCGGCCGCGCACCCGTCGTTGTAGGAGCCGTACGTCCGTCGTCCTGCCACGACCCCAGCGTACGCCCCCTACTACGACTGCCGGATCATCCGCTACGGTTACCGTAGCGATCGTCGGCGCCCGGCCGGTCCGGTCCCACCGCCCGAGGAGCCCGCGATGACCCTGCACACCCCCGAGCGGCTCTGGGCCGCGATCCACGCCGAGCGCACCCGCCTGGCCGACGACCTCACGGGCCTCACCGACGCGCAGTGGGCGCACCCGACCCTGTGCGCCGACTGGACCGTCGAGGACGTCGTCGCCCACCTCACCGCCGCCGCGACCACCGGTCGCTGGGCCTGGCTGCGCAGCATCGCCGGGGCGCGGTTCCGGCCCGACGTGCACAACGCGCGGCGCCTCGCCGAGCACCGCGGCCCCACCCCGGCCGCCACGCTCGCGGCCTTCCGCGCGGTCGTCGACGCACGCGTGGCCCCCACGGGCGACCTGTGGGCGTGGCTCGGCGAGGTCGTCGTGCACGCCGCCGACGTCCGCGAGCCGCTCGGGATCGCGACGGCGCCCGAGCCTGACGCCGTGCTCGCCGTCGCCGAGGGCTACGTGCGCAAGGACTTCGCGGTCGACTCCCGGACCCGCGCGCGCGGCCTGCTGCTCGTCGCGACGGACAGCGGCTTCGTCTCGGGTGCGGGTCTCGGCGTCGAGGGCACGACGCTCGACCTCGTCCTGGCGCTCGCGGGGCGAGCCGCGGTGCTGCCGCGGCTCACCGGTGACGGCGTCGGGACGCTGGCCGGGCGGATCGGCGGCTGACGCCGGCCGACCCTCGGCCGGCGCTCGCAGCTGGTCCCGCACAGCACCGCGTTGGGTCGCCACATCGCTCGGGCCGTCCGGACCACGCGTCTTCGGCCGCCCGAAACCCCTCGTGACGGGTGTGCCACGCGCGTCGTCGCACGCCCTCGCAACCGCGCGCGCTCGCCTACCGTCGACAGGACACCCCCCGTCCTGCCCTGGAGTAGCCGTGCCCGCGTCCCGTTCCCAGCTGCGCCGGTGGCGCCGCAACCTCGCCGACGAGCGCGCCGAGGCCGCCGTCTACCGCGACCTCGCGAGCCGTCGCGACGGTGAGGAGCGCGAGATCCTGCTCGCGCTCGCGGAGGCCGAGCGCCGTCACGAGGCGCACTGGCTCGAGCTGCTGGGCGACCAGGTGGGCCCGCCCGCGCGCGGTGCGTGGCGCACGCGCGCGCTCGGGTGGCTGGCCCGGCGGTTCGGCTCGGTGTTCGTGCTCGCGCTGGCGCAGCGCGCCGAGGCGCGCTCGACGTACGGCTCGGACGCCGAGGCGACGCCCCGCATGGCGGCCGACGAGCAGATCCACGAGGAGGTCGTGCGCGGCCTCGCGATCCGGGGGCGGCAGCAGATCTCCGGCACGTTCCGTGCCGCGGTGTTCGGTGCGAACGACGGCCTGGTGTCGAACCTCGCGCTCGTGCTGGGCATCGGGGCGAGCGGCGTCTCGACCGGCACCGTGCTGCTGACGGGCCTCGCGGGGCTGCTCGCGGGTGCGCTGTCGATGGGTGCGGGGGAGTACGTGTCGGTCCGCTCGCAGCGCGAGCTGCTGGAGGCCTCGCGCCCCGACGCCGACGCGGCGGCCGCGCTCACGCACCTCGACGTCGACGCGAACGAGCTGTCGCTGGTCTACCGTGCGCGCGGCATGGCGGCCGACGAGGCGCAGGCGCGCGCCGACGTCGTGCTGGCGTCGCTCGCCCACTGGGAGGCGCAGCGCGCCGTGACGGGGTCGCTGCTGCGCACGTCGACGACGCTGCCCGGTGGTGCCGACGCGCCCACGCTCGCACCGGACGAGGCCGTCGTGCCCGTCCCCGAGCGGGACGAGCACGAGTCGATCGGCACCGCGTGGGGCGCCGCGATCGCGAGCTTCTGCTTTTTCGCGTCCGGTGCGCTGATCCCCGTGGTGCCCTACCTGCTGGGGGCCGAGGGGTTCACGGCCGTGCTGTGGTCGGCCGGGCTGGTCGGCGTCGCGCTGCTGGGGACGGGGTCCGTGGTGGGGCTGCTGTCGGGGGCGTCGCCGCTCAAGCGTGCGCTGCGGCAGCTCGCGATCGGGTTCGGGGCCGCGGCGGCCACGTACGCGCTGGGGCTCGTGTTCGGCACGTCGGCGCTCTGACGGGCCCGCGCGCCGGGCTCGCGGCGTGCACGGCGCGACGGGCGGGCGTGCGGCGCCCCTTCTTACGACACCTGTAGTATGTTGACGACAGTTGTCGAAAGGAGAGTGCCGTGCGACGCCTGCCCGACGCCGAGCTCGACGTCATGGACGTCCTGTGGTCCGCCACCGGACCGCTCACCACGCGCGCGGTGGTCGAGTCCGTGCCCGCCGACCGCGGGTGGAAGATCCAGACCGTCGCGACCCTGCTCGGCCGCCTCCAGGCCAAGGGCTTCGTGCGCTCGACGCGCACGGGCCGCGACCTGCACTACGTCGCCGAGGTCGACCGTGACGAGTACCTCGCGTTCGAGACCGGCCGGTTCATGGAGCGGTTCCACCGCGGCAGCCTGCGCAGCCTGCTCGCGAGCTTCGCCGCCGACCGGCCCGTCGACGACGCCGAGCGACGCGAGCTCGAGGCGTGGCTCGACGCGCGCGAGCGCGGCACGGACCGGCCGTGACCGCGTTCGCCGTCTGGCTCGCCGCCATGACCGCCGTCACCGCCGCGGCCCTGCACGCCGACCGACGCTGGTCCGCACGGCTGCGGCCGACCGTGCTCGCGGGTGCCTGGTTCGCGCTCGCGGTCGCGTGGCTCGTGCCGTTCCGCCCGGCGCGGCACGTGCCCGCGACCGCGTTCCCGCTCGATCCGACCGCCACGGTCCCGACCGGCGCGCCGCCCACCGCCTTCGCGCCGTCGGGTCCGGGTCTGCCCGGCGTCGGGTGGGCGGTGCCCGGCGCCGGCACGCTGCTCGACCGCCTCGGCACGGCGGGCGCCGCGCGCGCCGCCCTCACGGCCCTCGGCCTCGCGTGGGCCGCGGGCGCCGTCGTCGCGCTGGTCCGCGCCGTCGTCGCCCGTCACGCGATGCGGACCCACGTCGCGCGCTGGGGCGTCGAGGTCGACCCGGCGCTCGTGCGCGACCTGCTCGGCGCGGACGTCGGCGGACCGACCCCGCGCGTCGTCGTCGCACCCGTCCCCGCGCCCGTCGTGCTCGGGCTGCGCTCGCCGCGCGTCGTGCTGCCCGTGATCGACACCGACACGCCCCTCGTGCTGCGGCACGAGGTCGCGCACCTGCGCCGGCGCGACCCCGCGCAGCGCGTCGCGCTCGTGCTCGTCCGCGCCGTGCACTGGTGGAACCCGGTGGTCCGGCGCGCGGTCGACGCCGCCGTCCGCAGCTCCGAGGTCGCGTGCGACGCCGCCGCGACGGCGCACCTCGGCCGGGCGGGACGCGTGCGGTACGCGCGCGCCCTGCTCCACGCGCACCCGGCGGCGCCCGCCCCGGGGCGCCTGCTGGTCCCCGCACTCACGGAAGGACACGACGTGGCACGACGCATCACGACCCTGTTCGAGGACCGACCGCGACGGCGCGGGATCGGGGTGCTGGCGCTCGGGGCCGCGCTCGTGGTCGGCGTCGGCGTGCCGGTGTGGGCCGGCACGGGCGGCGCCGCGACCCCGCCCGGGTGCGTGCCCGGCAGCGTCGTCGAGGAGGACGGCGCCCGCGCGTGCGAGCTCGTCGACGACCCGGCCGTCGCCGCGCCTGCGGGCTGGTCCAGCGAGAACGCGACGTCGCTCGTGCCCGGCGACGGCGTGGACCTCGGGCTGCAGCCGTGGCTCGGCGCCGACCTGACCGTCGACGACCACGGCACCGTGCGCTACCGCGGCGAGGCCGTCCGGGGCTTCGTCGGTGCGCGGGCCGACGGCGCGCAGTCGACCTGGTGGGACGACGAGGGCGACGTGTACGTGCTCGCCGACACCGCCGGGCGCCTGCGCGAGGTCGCGGCGCAGGACTTCCCGTTCGACGCGAGCTGACGCCGCCCGCCTCCGCCGCGCCGTCCCCGCCGCGCCGTCCCCGACGTGGAGCGGCGCGGCACCGACGTCCAGGACCTCTCCGTGGGACCTTCACAGACCCGCTCCACGACCCCCGGCACGCCCCCGACCAGCGCTCCTACCGTCGACGGTGTGACCCAGGACCCCGTCGGACCCCGCCACGCGCGCACGCTGCGACCGTCCGTCGCGCGCGTGCCCGCGCTCGTGCTCACCGGTGTGCTGACGCTCCTCGCGTCGGGCGCCGCGGCCGTCTACCTCGACCTGCGCGGGCAGATCGACGTGTCCGACGTCTCCGGGCTGGTCCTCGCGACGCCGCGCGCCGACGCCACGACCGCGGCCCCCGGCGACCCGTTCGCGGGCGACGCGATGAACGTCCTCGTCATGGGCACCGACCTGCGGGACGCCGAGAACGTGGCGCTCGCGGGCGAGGCCGAGGGCATGCGCTCGGACACGACGATGCTCGTGCACGTCGCGGGCGACCGGACGTGGGCCGAGGTCGTGTCGATCCCGCGCGACTCGCTCGTCGAGCTGCCGGAGTGCGCGCTGCCCGGCGGGGGGCGCTCGAAGCCGCGGACCACCCTGTTCAACGAGGCGTTCTCGATCGGCGCCGGGCCCGAGCAGGACGTCGACCACGCCGCGGCGTGCACGATCGGCGCCGTGCAGGCGCTGACGGGCGTGACGGTCACGCACCACGTGGTGGTGCGCATGACGGGCGTGATCGACGTCGTCGACGCGCTCGGCGGCGTGCGCATGTGCCTGCCCGAGCCGGTCGACGAGAGCCCCCGGTACGGCGACCTGCACCTGCCGGCGGGCGAGCAGCGGCTCGACGGCCGGCAGGCCATCGGGTTCCTGCGCGCCCGGCACGGCACGGGCATGGGGCTCGAGCTCGGCTCCGACCTCACGCGCATCGCGCGTCAGCAGGCGTTCGTGCAGTCGGCCGTGCGCGAGCTGCTGGGCAAGGACCTGCTGGGCGACGTCGACGAGCTCTACGGCGTCGCGCGGGCCGTGCTCGGGTCGCTCAGCGCCGACCCGCAGCTCGCCGACCCGGTGCGGCTCGCGGCGTTCGCGTCCTCGTTGCGCGGCATGGACCGGTCGCGGGTCGTGTTCACCGAGGTGCCCGTGGCCGCGGCGCCGAGCGACCCCAACCGCGTGGTCTGGACGTCGGCCGCCGACGAGATCTGGCAGCGGCTCGCGTCGGACGCGCCGCCCCCGGAGCTGGCCCCGGCGGCGCCCGCGGCGTCGCCGGACGCGACCGGCGGTGGCGCCGGAGGGGGCGTCGAGACGCCGGGCGGGTCCGCGGCGACCACGCCACCCGGTGACGGGTCCGGTGCGGGTGCCGACGGCGGGTCCGGGCAGCCGGGGACGGCCGTGCCGCCCGCCGACGCGCTGCTCCCGGGCGTGTGCGCGACGTGACCCGGTCGGGGGTTGCGCTGTGAGGTGAGGCTCACCTTATGCTGGGCGCGTGACCCAGCCGCCCACGACGACGACCGTCGCGACGACTGCCCCCACGGCGACCCCGTTCCGCATGTTCCACGTGCGCGTCGCCGCGCTGCGCCGCCTGTGCCCGAGCCTGCTGCGCGTGACCTTCACGGGTGACGACCTCGACCGGTTCGCCGACAACGGGTTCGACCAGCGCATCAAGTTCTTCCTGCCGATGGCGGGCGCGTCGTACGCGGACCTCATGGACCTGGGCCGCACCGGCGACTGGTACGGCACGTGGCGCGCGCTGCCCGCCGAGCAGCGTCACCCGATGCGCACGTACACGGCGCGCGGCGTGCGCCCGCACCCGCGCGAGCTCGACGTCGACGTCGTGCTGCACGGCGACACGGGTCCCGCGTCGCGGTGGGCGTCGACCGCGCAGGTCGGTGACGAGCTGGTCGTCATGGGCCCCAACGCCGACCACGCGGGCCCGCACGGCGGCGTCGACTTCGTGCCGCCCGCGCGCACCGACCGCCTGCTCATCGCGGGCGACGAGACCGCGCTGCCCGCGATCGCGGGGATCGTCGAGCGGCTGCCGCGTGACGCCGTCGGCGAGGTCCTCGTCGAGATGCCGTGGTCCGACGACCGCCTCGAGCTCGGCGCGCCCGAGGGCGTGCGCGTGCACTGGTTGGGTCGCGACGGCCGCGAGCACGGCGACCTGCTGGTGCCCGCCGTGCAGGCCGCGTGCGCGCGCCTGCTGCCCGGTCAGGCCCCCGCCCCGGACCTCGAGCTCGAGGACGTCGACGTCGACGCGGGCCTGCTGTGGGAGGTCCCCGTCGACCACGCGACCCACACCGCGCTCACGGCCGAGGCGCACCTGTACGCGTGGCTCGCCGGCGAGGCCGGTGTCATCAAGACCCTGCGCCGCCACCTCGTGCGCGACTGCGGCGTCGACCGCAAGGCCGTCGCGTTCATGGGGTACTGGCGGCAGGGGAAGTGCGAGGCGAACTGAGCCCCACCGGCTCTCGCGATGACTGTCACGACGACCCGAACCGGGGAGGCCAGGACGGTGAGCCTGGTGAGCCCGCACAGGACGAGCGCGGCCGCCTGGCGCGCGCGATGCAGACGTGATCGGGCGCTTCCTGATGCCATCGGGCACGTCAGCCCTTACCGACCGAGGGCAGTGACCTGATGTACCCACGGCTCGCCACGTCGAGGACGGCGAGGACGTACCCGAGCAGGAACACCGAGCACGCGACGATCTGCTGCGAGACCACGGCATCCCCCCAGAAGATCAGCGGGTGGAGACCGAGCGGGTCCGTGGACGACGGTGAGAGTACCGCCGCGCTGCACACCACCACCGCGGGGCACCAGGCGAAGGCGATGCCGCACACTGCGCCGACCCCCATCGTCAGGCCGCTGAGGAGCAAGAAGGTGCGGAGCAGCCCAGGGCCGACGGTGGCCTCTGATACCGCCGCGGCAAGTGACAGGACTGCCAAGGACGACACCGACGCGAGCGCGTAGGACCCCGCCCTGCTCGCGCCTGTGCGCCACGAGCGACGGACTACGGCAGAGGGCCACGTCCCGTGCGCCATGCCCGTGCCCAGTGCGAGCAGGAGCGGCGTGACCATCGTCGCCGCGAACGGAGGTTGGACGGCGATCGGACCGATCTTGCTGATGTACTCCTCACGGAAGAGAAGTCCCACGAGGAGCCCGCTCGCGAGGAACGGCACCACCGAGCCGAATCCCGTGGCGCTCAGCACGGCACGTGCGGTCGTCGCCCCACGGGTCGATCTCTCCCGGCGCATCAGAAGTGGGCGTACGTGCACTGTGCGAACTCCTCCGCCATCACCGATGCCTGGTGGGGAGTGAGGAGCTCACCCTCGTGCGCGACAGCTTCCACGACGTCCGGGTCCGCGAGGCTCACCCAGGTGACGACGAGCGCCTGCAGGTCCTGCCAGTACCGCTCGGAAGGCGGCAGCTCGCCCTTCACCTGGGCGCAGTGGACGGGCTGCACGATGCCGCTAGCGATCTCCCAGAGCGATGGAGCTCGACCTTGCAGGTGCTCGGGCATCACGTACACAGCCGCGGTCCCGTCACGGGCCTCCTGCGGGAGCTCGGTCCGACTCGCCTCGGCGAGCCGTCGTGGTACGAGGTCCTCGTAGCCGTTCTCCCGAGCCGCGGAGACGAGGACCCAGAACTGCTCCTGGAACACCGGCATGACGCGCCGGTGCTGCGGGTAGAAACACGTGGGCACAGTCTGGACGGCCCCGCACAAGGTGGGTGACGCCTCGACCGCGACGAGCCGCTGCCCAGGGAGGTAGGCCGATCCCACCGCCACGGCGACGAGCGCCGCTCCCGCCGCGACGAGATCTGACCGGGAGGGCCGTGGCTTGTGGATCGGATCGACAGGGCGTAGGAGGAGCAGCGCCGCGATGGCGGTCGACAGCAGAACGAGCTGGGAGCTGAGGAAGATCGGCGAGTACGCGTAGCCGATACGTGGGAGCGTGGCACCGCCGAACTCCAGCAGCGCCGGACCGTCACCGGGTGCGGACGCGACGAACAGCAGACCGAAGACCGACAGTGCAGCCAGCACGCCCGCCATCACGACCCCGACGAAGCGCCCGAGCGTCGTCCCGATGGTGGCGAACAGAGTCAGCATGGCCAGCTGGACCAGGACGGCGACGCCGACCCAGGGGTCCCAGACCGGCGGATCGGACACGATGAGCGCCACGCCGAGGACGGCGAGGTGTGCGGCACCGACCACCGTCCCGTAGGCGAGGGTGATCGCGAATGCTGGCGTCCGCGTCACAGGACGTGCGAAGAGGTGGGACGCACCCCGCGCGCTGGACGCCGTGTCGATCGCGGCGAGCCCGGCGACCACGGGACCGACGATGATGAAGGAGACCGGTACCCAGTCGACCGTCCAGATCAGGTCTCCGCGCCACTGCATCCCCCGCTGAAGAGCCACCGACATCTCAGCGGCGATCGTTGCCAACGCTGCCCACAGGACGAGTCCGTTCCGGGCGCAGTACTGGATCACCCGCCAGGTCGTGACGCCCGACGTAGCGGTCCCGTCGGACAGAGCGGCCTGACGTGCACCCTCTGGCAGGACGCGGTTCACGTCCATCAACCGACTCTCACGCATGTGCGGCGCGTCCCTCGATCAGTGCGATCAGGCCCCGCTCGACAGCCTCTGCGCCAGGTCGTCCCGGAGCGTCGTCGCCGGCGAGCGCTCGCGTCGAGCCGGAGAAGACGACGTGCCCCCCGTGCAGCGCCACCACGTTCTTGGCGGTGGCTGCAACATCCTCCGAGAGATGCGTGGACACCAGCACGGTCTTCTGCTCACCTAGCCGCTGCAGCAAGATTCGGATCTCCTGACGTTGAAGAGGATCGAGCCCCACTGTCGGCTCGTCGAGAATAATCACGCCAGGATCGCCGAGAAGTGCCTGTGCAATGCCCAGTCGTTTGACCATGCCGCCCGAGAGCGTCCCGATACGGGAGTCGGCGCGATCTGCCAGATCGACCGCCGATAGCGCGTCGTCGATGTCGCTCTCGCGAATCCGCAAGCCTCCGCCCGACCTGCACCACGCGATAAATCGAAGGTAGTCCCGGACGCGGGGACGTCGAGGTCCGGAGAAGTCTTGAGGGAGGAACCCGGCCGCGCTCACCGTTCTATTCTCCGCGCGTGAGGAGTGCTCGATCGAGCCACTGTCGGGCGCGATGAGCCCGGCCGCGAGCTGCATGAACGTCGTCTTGCCCGATCCATTCGCACCCAAGAGGGCCGAAACCCCGACGTTAAATTCGACATCAACGGGGCCGAGCGCAAAACTACCTCGCTTCTTCACGAGAGACCTAAAGCTCAACATGGGTGCAGCAGCCTGCGCGGCCGGGCTCGTCACTGCATCTCCCCCATCACCAACTGTCGTCATCGGAATAGGATGGGCCGCTCTCCACGTCGGGGCGAAGAGGGATGTCGATAGCCATCCTCACCGCTGCACGCCCTCTGTCGGCGCCAGAGTGGACGCCTGTGGACTTGTTCGCCATCTGCACCCAGGAGTTCGTCGTGTAGTTCAGGCCATCCTGTCTGAAGCCCTCGCCATCGTAGAACGTCTGTGCGCAAGCGGCGCCTGCGGCAACTTGGACACCCTTGTAACCGATGGTCACCGAGACTTCTCGGCATGTTCCGGCGTTGAACTGTGACTTCCCATTGAGGTATGCAGCGTGATTGTCGGCGTCGGTGAACTTGTTCCACGCGTAACTGTGGAGTCGTGTCCCGTTGCTGCCGTTGAAGATCTTGATGTACCCGTAGGCCCTGGCGGTGCTGCCGTAACCGCTGACCTGAAGCGGAGCGCCAGCCGTGTTCCAGTAGCTCGGTGTGTTGTAGGCCGCCGCCGGCAGGGCTGCGGCAGTCCCTGCGGCTAGCGCCACTGCGACGACGAGTGCGGCACGACGTATCGAAAAACCTGTCTTCATGATCTCTCCTAGACCGTCACAGCGAGGGTGGCACTGCTGCCGGAGCAGGCGTCGGGCAGCAAGGGGACGTCGAGGCACGTCTTCACAGCTGCCTCCACCCTGGCCCGCTGAGTGATCGGCGTAGGGTGCAGGCTGGCGCTGGGGCGCGAACGGAACGACGACCAGCTGCCGCTGACGACGTTGTCGTGGCTGGAGTGGACGTTCATGCTGAAGCTGTTCGGGGCTGCCGAGTTCATGGTCACGTAGACGGTGTGGTTGTCCGCGTCGTTGTAGCGGTAGTACGCCGTGGTCAGCAGAGACGTCAGTTGGGTGGACGACACTCTGGTGGCCGACCAGTTTCCGTAGCTGCGCGCCGTGCTGCCGTGCGCTGAGACGGTCTGGGGGGATCCGGACGTCGCGTACAGCACTGCCGTTGCCGAGGCTGCCGGGAGCGCAACGACAACGCAAGCGCCCGTCAGCAGTGTTCCGAGGATTCGTCTAGCTCGTTGATTCGATTTCACAGTGACACCCTTCTCGATCCGCGTCGCCTCATCGCGACCGCATCCAAAAAGTAGCGTGTCTAGGGCGGTCACACAAGAGTCAACGTAACACTCTCGAGTGTGACCGAGAATGCGTCGCCGCATCGCGGTCTGGTCCGCGCCAAGGGGCTCTAGTGAGAACTGGCATGCCGGTAGTTCGCCGACGAGGCGCGTCGCCGAAAGATCCGGTCGATCGTGGGTCGTTGCAGCAAGATGACTTTCGCATCGACTGAACGCGGTTCATGTAGTCGACCCATGACTGCGTCGACTACATCGCACGGTCAAGTGTCCCCGTGATCGGCCGGTGAGGAAGATGGCCGAAAGAAAACCGGCGGCAACCGTGCCGAACAGTGCAAGCAGGGGCTGCTGCGAAAAATAGCAGGGTTGCGCTACCGGCGTGACCGCTCTGGCTGAGCGTCACCCGGAAGGGTGAAAGATCGCGTGCGACGTCCCGCGTCGGGCGGTGTGGGAGCTCTCATCCGCGGGGAGGTCTCGACGTCTGCCCGCCACCGGACGTTCGTCTGCGGTGTGCCAGTGTTGCTCGTCGGGCGGTCTGCTGCCCGGTGTCGAGCACCCGTCCGCGCCCGGCTGCCGGATGCCCGGGGTGCGGCGATGTGTGCGGGCAGGCGCGGTCGGCCTGATCGTGTGACCCGCACCAGGCGCGGCCGTGCTCGACGCGGGCCACGCGTACGCCGTTCTGGTGGGCAGCTGGTCGCTGCGGGACGCGCACGGGGCGCATCGCGGCGCCGTCGCGCTGGGTCGGCGCGACGCGACCGGGCCGTCCCCGCGCTACCACCGTGCGTGGCGGGCGTTGCGGCAGCCCGCGGGGGCGCGACCTCGCAGGACATCACGACGTAGCGCACTCAGGCCGGGCGCCGCGATCCGGGCCGCGCGCGAGGCGGGTCCTGGGAGAGGGTTGCGGTGGAGGGTACTGGCGGCAGGGGCGGTGCGAGTCGGACTGAGGTGCGCGCTGCGCGGCCCCGACGCCACGGGGTGACCCAAGTCCTCGACATCAAGGTGCTTGGGGGCCGGGTCGAGGTGCTGAGGCCGGCGGTGTGACGGCGCCTCACCCGAACCGCAGCCGGTCCACCATCACGTCGGCCTCGTCCAGCACGTCACCCGCGGCCCACGCCATGTCGCGTCGCGACTCCGTGATGCGCCGCAGCACGCCCGCGTCCTCGAGTCGCTCGATCGCCGCGTAGGCCCGTGCGGTCGAGACGCCGGTGAGCCGTGCGACGTCGGAGGCGTCGACGACCGGGTGTCGCGGCAGGACGTCGAGGAGCGCCACGGCGGCGCTGTCGGACCGTGCGCGCACGGTCTCGCGCCACTGCGCGGGCAGGGCGGCGAGCCGCGCGGCGGAGACGGCGGCCTCGCGCGCGGCGCGCGTCGTCGCGTCGGCGAGGAACGCGACGAACGGCTCGACCTCGCCGGTGCGGTAGTCGTTGACGAGGCGGAAGTACGTGTCGCGCTCGGCGACGATCGCCGACGCGACGGGCACGGCCATGCGCCGCGTCATGCCGCGGTAGCGCCACAGCGCGTTGACGAGGGTGCGGCCGACGCGCCCGTTGCCGTCGGTGAAGGGGTGGATCGACTCGAACTGCGCGTGCGCGACGGCCGCGTGCACCACGGGGTCGAGGTCGGTGCGGCGCAGGAAGCGGATCAGGTCTGCCATCAGGTCAGGGACCCGCGCGGGTGTCGGCGGGACGTGCAGGGCCCCGCGCGGTGAGCGGTTCGAGCCGCCGATCCAGTTCTGGACGGATCGCAACCGGCCTGCGTCCCACTTCTCCTCGGGGTCGTCGGCCATGAGGGGGCGGTGCGCCGCGAGGACGTCGCCGAGCGCGATGCCGTCCGTCGCGCGGTCGATCAGGAGCGTCAGGCCGTCGATCGCGCCCTTGACGGTGCGCGCGCTGCGGGGTGCGCGGATGCCGTACTGCGCGCGGGCCAGTTGGTCGACGGTCGTGAGCTCCTCCTCGATGCGGGAGGAGGCGATCGCCTCGGTGCGCAGCAGGAACGGTTCGAGCGTCGCGACCTGGTCGGCGTACGTGGCCTCGAGGACGCCCACCTCCACGGCCGCCGCGCGCGCCGACTCCAGCGCCTCCCGGCCGACCTCGACGACGACGTCGGCGATGAGCGGCGGGATGCTCGCCTCGTACGTCGAGATCTCGGCGCGTCGTCCGCTGGCGGGGACCCACGGCAGGGTCTCCGACTCGTGAGGGGGGACGCCGGATCGAGGGTCGACGTGCGTGCTCATCCGACCTCCGAACCGTGAGCAGGGACGTGGCTATTCTCGCATCCCGCTCTAAGCGATAACAAGGATGCCGTTGTTCTCGCTTCGTCGAGGCTGCTCCGGCTCAGTACGCGTACCGCCGCACGTTCTCCGGGTGCAGCACCAGCAGGACCTGCCGCTCGTCGGCCTGCGCGGCGAGGTCGGCCTGGCGCACGGGGTCGGTCATGTCCCAGTAGCGCGGGGCGAGGCGGGCGGCGAGCGCGTGCGCGGCCGCGTCGTCGTCGTGGATCGTGACGTGGCCCGTGACGGCCACCCAGTGCTCGCGCTCCTCGACGGGCGCGGCGACGACGAGCGACGCGCGCGGGTCGCGGCGCAGCCGACGGACCTTGAGGGCGTCCGCGGCGCTGAACAGCCGGATCGTGCCGTCGTCGGCGAGCTCGAACCACACCGGGCGCGGCTGCGGGGGCGTCGCGCCGTCGGCGGTGGTGAACCAGCCGTGCAGCGGGCGGCGCAGCAGGGTCAGGTCGGCGTCGGTGAACGGCGTGTCGTCGGTGCTCATGGCGGCTCCCGGGCTCGGTGGTGCGACGTCGGTCGCAACGCGCCCGGGCCGCTCGGACTTCCGGCGCGGTCACGGGTCGTGCCGTGCGCGCACGCGTTCTCGTCGGCGGACGGTCCCCTGGGTACCCTCCCGTGGCCGGGCGGACGACGGGGGTGCCCAGCGGCACGCCCGTCGTCGTCCTCCCCGTCCATCAGGAGGACCCCGTGACCCTCGAGACCGCCCCCGCGTCGGCCGGCCGCCGGCCGATCGTTGTCGCAGCGGCCGCGATCCTCGTCGTCGTGCTCGCGGCCGGCGCCGCGTTCCTCGCGCTCAAGGTGCCCGCCGACCGCGCCGCGCGGCTGTTCGCGCACGACGCGTCGGCGCACGTCGAGCGCGTGCTCGCGCTGGTCGGCACGCCGCACGCCGCGATCGCCGCGATCGACACCGGACGCGTGCCCGCCCCGCAGGTCGCCACGGGCGTGGGGCTCAGCGGCGTGCACCGCACGGTGAGCGCGCTCGTCCCGCGGTACGACGACGGGCTCGACGCGCTGCGCGACGGCCTGGCAGCCACCGTGGCGGCGCCCGCGGACGCCTCGCCGCCCGACCTCGCTCCGCAGACGACCGCGCTCGCCGACGTGCGCGCGGCCCTGCTGTCGGCCGTCTGACCCGCCCGGCCCGACGACCGCGAGCGGGCCCGACGACCACCAGCCGGCCAGACGACGGCGGGCGGCCTGACGACCGCGAGCCGCCCCGCGACCGCGGGCGGGGACCGGTCGGCCCCGCCCGCGACCGACCGGGCTCAGCCCGCCCAGGCGACCTCGAGGTCCAGCACCCACGTCACGCCGAAGCGGTCGGTGAGCATGCCGTACAGCGGCGACCATGCGGACGGCGCGAGCGGCACGACGACCGTGGCGCCCACGGCGAGCGCGTCCCAGTGGCCGTGCAGCTCGTCGGCGTCGGTCCCGCGCACCGACACGAACACCGGGATCGTGCCCGGGTCGTAGGGCAGGCGCGAGGGCACGTCGTACGCCATGACGTGGAAGCCCGCGGGCGAGACCACCTGGCCCCAGCTGACCTGGTCGGCCTCGTGCGGCTCGGTCTCGCTGCCGGCCTGCGCGTGCGTGACGACGGTCAGCTCGCCGCCGAACGCGTCGCGGTACAGCTCGAGCGCGGCGCGCGCGTCGCCGCGGAAGTTCAGGTGGGTCGTGGTCGTGAGGCTCATGCGTGCTCCCAGGGGTGCGGGGGTGTGGTGCCGGTCCGTCCGACGGCGGCACGTTCGCAGGCCTTGCGGTCAGGTCCTGTCCGCATGGCCGCCTAGGTTGGGGGCATGACGACGCCCGCCGCGACGACCGCCCGGCTGCTGCGGCTGCTGTCGCTGCTGCAGGCGCGCCGCGACTGGCCCGGGCCGCTGCTCGCCGAGCGGCTCGACGTCAGCGCGCGGACCGTCCGCCGCGACGTCGAGCGGCTGCGGGACCTCGGGTACGCGATCGACGCGACGCGCGGCACCGACGGCGGGTACCGGCTCGACGCGGGCGCCGAGCTGCCGCCCCTGCTGCTCGACGACGACCAGGTCACGGCCGTCGCGGTCGCGCTGCAGGCCGCGCCGCTGCTCGCCACCGACGTCGACGACGCGGCCGAGCGCGCGCTCGCCACGATCCGCCGCGTCATGCCCGAGCGGCTGCGGCGACGCGCCGACGACGTGCGGTTCGTGCCGCTGCCCGACGCGACCCCGACACCGTCGACGACCGACGCGCTCACGTTGCTCACCGCGGCCGTCCGCCGTCACGAGGTCGTGCGGTTCGACCACGACGCGCCCGGCGCCGACCCGGACGCGCCGCCCGGCCCGCCGCGCCGCGTCGAGCCGCACCACGTGGTGGCGACCCGCGGCCGCTGGTACCTCGTCGCGTGGGACCTCGACCGCGACGACTGGCGCCTGTTCCGCGTCGACCGGCTGCGGCTGCGCGCGCACACCGGCGCCAGGTTCACGCCCCGCCCGGTGCCCGGCGGCGACGTGCGCGCGTTCGTCGCCGCCCGGTTCCGGGGGACGACGCCGGACACCACGGGCGCGGGCGGCCCGACCGAGGCGTCCCCGGGGCGCACGCCCGCGGCCCCGCGCGAGGCCGCGGCCTGGCCCTGCACCGGCACGGCCGTGCTGCGTGCGCCCGCGCGCGCCGTCGCGCCGTTCGTCGACGACGGGACGGTCGAGGACCTCGGCGACGGGCGCTGCCGTGTCACGCTCGGCGCGTGGTCGTGGGTCGCGCTGGCGGCGCTGCTCGGCCGGTTCGACACCGACGTCGAGGACGTCGCGCCGCGTGCGCTGGCCGACGCGTGCGCGGTGCTCGCCGCGCGGTACGCGACCGCCGCACTACGCTCCGCCGACCTGCCCTGACAGGCACCGCGCACCGCTGCGACCGTCCGGGTCCCCGCGCGCCGTCGCGACCGTCCGGGTCCCCGCGCGCCGTCGCCGACCGGCCCGGCGCCCGTCGCGCGCCCCGCGGCCACGTGCCCCGACGCGAACGTCAGTCGACGACGACGGCACCCCGCGGCCCCAGCGCCGCGAGCAGCTGCAGCTTGTCGTGGCTGGCGGTGCCGGGCGTCGCGGTGAGCACCAGGAGCACCTGCCCCTGGTCGGGGTCGTGGAGGATCTGGCACTGCAGCTCGAGCTCGCCGAGGTCGGGGTGCCACAGGCGCTTCTCGCGCCACGACGTCGAGCGCACCTCGTGCTCCTGCCACAGCGCGGCGAACTCGGTGCTGCGCGCGAGCAGCGCGTCGACGAGCGCGGCCGCGCGCGAGCGCGGACCCTGCGCGGCGTGCGCCGCGCGCAGGTCGGCGACGAACGCACGGCCGACCTCGGGGTGCTCCGCGTGCGGGTAGACCTCGCGGGCCGCCGGGTCCACGAACCACCGGTAGACGACGCTGCGCATGAGGCCCTGGTGCCGCGTCTCGTCGCCGAAGAGCGCGCGTGCCGCGGCGGTCTGCACGAGCGTCTCACCCAGCGCCGTCATGACCTGGGCGGGCGTGTCGGCGAGCCGGTCGAGCACACGCATCGTCCCGGGGGACACGTGGTCCCCGCCGCCCGCTCGCGCGGGCGCGTTCTGACCGGCGAGGTGGAACAGGTGGTCACGCTCGGCGAGCGTGAGGCGCAGCCCGCGGGCGATCGCCCCGAGCATCTGCGGCGACGGCTGCGGGCCGCGCGACTGCTCCAGACGTCCGTAGTAGTCGACGGACATGTCGCTGAGCGCGGCGACCTCCTCGCGGCGCAGCCCCGCGGTGCGGCGGCGCGGGCCGCGGGGCAGGCCGACGTCCTCGGGCTGCAGCGCCTCACGGCGGCGACGCAGGAAGTCGGCGAGCTCCACGCGGTCCATCCCTCCATGGTGCGGGGTCGGCGAAGCGGCGGGAAGGGATCGGCGATCCCCCTCTGCCGTCGCTCGGGGGTGACTGGACCGCGCTCTCGCGACCTGGGGTGGGGTGGTCGGGGTGACTGGATCGCGCTCTCGCGACCTGGGTCAGGGGGTGGGCGGTGTTCCGGTGAGGCGGTGGGAGACGTCCCAGACGCGGCGCGCGTCGTCGCGGTCGGTGAGCGGCCGGTACAGCGGCTGCTCGGCGGGCGGACCGCCGAGGTGCTGGAACCCGCGCGGTCCGTACAGGTGCCCGCCGCGCGCGTCGGGGGCCGTCGCCGCGAGGACCGCGGGCAGCGCGGCCGACGCGACCGTCCCGACCACCCAGCCCCGCCGCGACAGCCCCGCGATGACGCGCCGCCCGAGCCGCTCGCGATCTCGCCCCAGGCCGGGCTGCGCCGCGAGCAGGTTCGTGGGGGAGACGCCGGGGTGCGACAGCGTGCTCGTGACGCCCCACCCGCCGGCCGCGCTGCGGCGCTGCAGCTCGGCCGCGAACAGCCCCAGCGCGAGCTTCGACGAGCCGTACGCGCGGCCCGGGTGGTAGCCGTGCTCCCAGCCCAGGTCGTCCCAGTGCACGGCGGCCCGCGCGACGGCGATGCTGACCTGCGTCGTCACGCGGCCGCGCGCGGCGGCGAGCAGCGGCAGCAGGTGCGACGTGAGCGCGACGTGCGCGAGGTGGTTGACGCCGAGCTGCAGCTCGAACCCGTCGGCGGTCGTGCGCCGTGTCGGCGGCTCCATGACGCCCGCGTTGTTGACCAGCACGTCGACCGGACGGCCGTCGGCCAGCAGCGTCCCGGCGAACGCGGCGACGGAGGCGAGGTCCGCGAGGTCGGCGTGCCGCACGTCGAGGCGCGCGTGCGGCACCTCGGCGCGCAGCCGGTCGGCGGCGGCACGGCCCTTGGCGAGGTCGCGCACCGGGAGCACGACGTCGGCGCCGGCGCGCGCGAGGTGCCCGGCGACGTGCACGCCGATGCCGTCGCTGGCGCCCGTGACGACGGCGAGCCGCCGGGTGAGGTCGGGGACGTCGGATGCGGCGAGCAGGGGCACGGTGACCTCCGGCGGTGGGTGGCCGCACCGGGCGGTGCGACCGCTCCATGCTCGGCGCCCGGGCGGCGCGGCGGCAGGGCGCGTGCGTCCGGGGACCGCGGGTCCCTGCCTCCCGCGACCTGGGCATCGTGGGTGAGGTGACTGGATCGCGCTCTCGCGACCTGGGGTTGGGGGTGACTGGATCGCACTCTCGCGACCGGGGGTTGGGGGTGACTGGATCGCGCTCTCGCGACCGGGGGTTGGGGGTGACTGGATCGCGCTCTCGCGACCGGGGTGGGCTCCGCGGGCCGGGCGCTCTGCCGGCGCGGCGTGCCGACGAGGCCCTCGAGCGGACGTGCGTGTGCGGAGTTGCGGCTGCCCGGCGGCCGGAACGCCGCACACCCGGTCCGTGGTCCGTGTCCGGTGGCCCGCGGCGTCAGGCGGTGGCGGGGGTACCGCCGCGGTGGCGACGCACGACGACCGCCGCCGCCCACGCCACGAGCGCGGTGACGCCCACGCCGACGACGGCGCCCAGCGCGACGTCGTGCGGGTAGTGCACGCCCTCCATGACGCGGCCCGCCGCGGCGACCGCCGCGAGCCCGACCGACGACCACGCGACCCACGCCGCACGCGTCGCGACCACGAGCACGACGACGGCCGCGAACGCGACCGTCGCGTGGTTGGACGGCAGCGACCAGTCCCCGGGCGGCGGGCAGTGCGCCGCGTACGACCACCGCGTGCACGGACGCTCCTGCGTGAGCACGAGCTTGAGCCCCTCGCTCGTGCCGTACGCGACGGGCACGCCGCCCGCCGCCGCGAGCGTCACGGGGAGCCGGTCGCGGTGCGCGCGCCACGCGTGCCCCACGGCCAGCGCGACCCCCGCGGCCAGCAGCCCGAGCGCGCCCAGCGACACCAGGTCGACCCCCGGCACGCCCGCCGTCACCGACGCGACCGCGCGGTACAGCGTCGGGCTCAGGCTGCCCGGGAACGGCAGGAGCAGCAGCACCGCGACGGCGGCGGCGAGGGTCGCGAACGGGGCCAGCGTGTGGCGGGCGAGTGCGGTCATGCGGGCGACGGTAGGTGCCTGACCTGCGGCGTCGCGTCGCCCCGGGGGTGGTCCGGCGCGGCGCGTGCGTCCGCCCGTGGTGGGGCGTGGCGTCGGCCCGGGGTCCGAGCAGGTGCCCGTGGCGGCGGCGTGGCCGCCCCCGGCGGTGGTGCGGGCGGCCCGGTCGTGGTGCGGGCCGCCCCGGCCGCGGCGCGGGCGCCGCCCCCGACCCGGCCGTCCCGACACGACGTGGACGCCCGCCCAGGGTTCGTCCCACGTGCGCGAGGATGGCGACGTGACGTCCCGCCCCCGCACCTGCCGTCCCCCTCGCGCCGCATGAAGGCGCCCGCCTGGCTCCGGTGGCTCGACCCGCTGACGGCGATGATCGTCGGCGTCCTCGTGCTCGGGCTGCTGGTGCCCGTGCCGGAGGCCGTCGGCGAGGTGCTCGACGTCGTGCGCACGGTCGCGATCGTCGTGCTGTTCTTCCTGTACGGCGCGCGCATGCCCACGCGCGAGGTCGTCGACGGGCTCAAGCGGTTCCGCCTCCAGGGCTCGATGCTCGCGGCGACGTACGTGCTGTTCCCGGTGCTGGGCCTGCTGGTGCAGCTGCTGCCGGACGCCGTGCTCGACCCGGACCTGCGCCGCGGCGTGCTGTACCTGGCGCTGCTGCCGTCGACCGTGCAGTCCTCGGTGCTGCTCACGTCGGTCGCGCGCGGCAACGTCGCGGGCGCGATCACGGGCGCGACGATCTCCAACGTGCTCGGCGTCGTCATCACGCCCGTCCTCGTGGCCGTGCTCATGGGCGCGACGGGTGCCGGCATCGACAGCGGCGCGATCACCGGGATCCTGCTGCAGCTGCTGCTGCCGTTCGTCGCGGGGCAGGTCGCGCAGCCGTGGATCGGCGCGTGGCTGCGCGGGCACGGCAAGATCACGCGCACCACCGACCGCACGACGATCCTGCTGGTCGTGTTCACGGCCGTGAGCGAGGCGCAGACGTCGGGCGCGTGGGACCACCTCACGGCCGGTGCGCTCGTGGTGCTGCTCGTGGTGTGCGCGGTGGTGCTCGCGGCGATGCTGACGATCACGTGGCGCGGCGGCGGCCTGCTGGGCCTCGACCGCGGCGACCGGATCGCGCTGCTCATGTGCGGGTCCAAGAAGTCCGCGGCGACGGGGCTGCCGATGGCGGCCGTGCTGTTCGCGCCCGCGGTCGCGGCGAGCGTCGCGCTGCCGGTGATCGTGTTCCACCAGCTGCAGATCGTGGTGTGCGCGATGCTCGCGCGGCGCCTCGCGCGCACCGATCCTGAGCCGGAGCCCGCGCGCCCCTGAGCCCGCGCCGCCGAGCCCCGCGCAGCCGCAGCGGGGCCCGCGTCACGGCGCCAGCCGGTACCCCCGCGCGGGTTCGGTGAGCAGGTGCCGCGGGTGCGCGGGGTCGGGCTCGAGCTTGCGGCGCAGCTGCGCGACGTACACGCGCAGGTAGTGGCTCTCGGTGTCGAGGTACGGGCCGCGCAGCTCGCGCAGCAGGTCGGCGCGGTCGACCACGCGGCCGACGTTCCGCGCGAGGATCTCCAGCAGGTGCCACTCGGTGGGCGTGACCTGCACGTCGGTGCCGTCGGGGCGCTGCACGCGCCGCGCCGCGAGGTCGACCGTGAACGCCGCGGTCCGCACCTGCGGGCGTCCGGCCTGCGGCACTGCGCGACGCACGGCGGCCCGCAGCCGCGCCATCAGCTCGTCCATCGCGAACGGCTTGGTCACGTAGTCGTCGGCGCCCGCGTCGAGCGCCTCGACCTTGTCGTCCGACGTCTGGCGCGCCGACAGCACGACGACGGGCGTCGAGGACCACACGCGCAGCGCGCGTAGCACGTCGAGCCCGTCGACGTCCGGCAGCCCCAGGTCGAGCAGCACGAGGTCGGGCGGGTCGCCCGCGAGCAGGTCGAGCGCGGCCGCGCCGGTCGCGACGGCGTGCACGTCGTACCCGTGCACGCGCAGGCTCACGCCCAGCGCACGGGCCAGCGCCGGGTCGTCCTCGACGACGAGCACACGGGTCATGCGCCACCTCCGTCCAGCGGGATCGTCAGGACCATGGTGAGGCCGCCGCCGGGCGTGTCCTCGGCGTCGAGCGTGCCGCCGTCGGCCGTGACGAACCCGCGCGCCACCGCGAGGCCCAGGCCGAGCCCGTGCCCGCGGGGTGCGTCGTCGAGGCGCTGGAACGCCGTGAACATCGCGGCCTTGCGGTCGTCGGGCACGCCCGGGCCGTGGTCGACGACGCGCACGACGACGACGTCGTCGACCTGCCCCGCGCTCACGCGCACCGGCGCGCCGCCGTAGCGCACGGCGTTCTCGACGACGTTGGCGAGCGCACGCTCGAGCAGCGCGGCGTCCACCGTGACGAGCGGCAGGTCCTCGGGGACGTCGACGTCGACCGCGCCCTCGGGGACGCCCGCCAGGGCCGCGGGCACGACCTCGTCGAGCGCGACGGGCGCGCGGCGCGGCACGACCACGCCCGCGTCGAGGCGGCTCATGTCGAGCAGGTCGTCGACGAGGTGCTGCAGCCGGTCGGCGTTGTGCTCGGCGTCGCCCAGCAGCGCCGTGCGCTCGTCGGCGGGGATCGCGTCGCCGAGCGAGCGCAGCGCCGAGACCGACGCCTTGATCGCGGCGAGCGGCGTGCGCAGGTCGTGCGACACGGCCGCGAGCAGCGCGGTGCGCATGGCCCCGCGCTCGCGCTCGGCGCGTGCCGTGCCGGCCTCGACGCGCAGCGCGTCGCGCTCGAGCACCGCCTCGACCTGCAGGCCGACGGCGCGCGCGAGCCGCACCTCGTGCGGCGGCGGCGTGCGGCCGGTGAGCACGAGCCGCAGCGCGTCGGTGACCGGGACCTCGGTGGGGCCGTCGTCCGGCGCGTCGTCGAGATCCGCGCCGCGAGCCCCATCGGGTGCCGCATGAAGACCCACGCCGAGGGCAGCGCCGGGCGTCGTCGGCCCGCCCGCGGGTGCGTGCGCTGTCGCGACGTCCACCCACGGCGCGGCGGGGGCCGCCCGGCGCTGCGCCACGACCCGCCGCAGCCGCAGCGCCTCCCGCAGCGCCTCGAGCGCCGCACCCGCGGGGTCCTCGCCGCCGAGCGACGCGGCCGCCGTGGCGGCGAGCGTGTCGGCCTCGGCGCGGGCGCGCGCGGCCTCGGCGGTGCGGCGCGCCGCGAGGTCGACGACCGCCGACACGCCGACGGCGACGGCCACGAGCACGACGATCGCGAGCGCGTTGCGCGGCTCGGTGATGCTCCACGTGCCGACCGGCGGCGCGAACAGCACGTTGCTGAGCGCGCCCCCGAGCGCGGCGGCGACGAGCGCGGGCACGAGGCCGGCGACGAGCGCGACGCCGACCGTGAGCGCGAGGAACAGCATGAGCGCGATCGACAGCGTGTCCCACGTGGTCGCGGCGTCGAGCGCGAGCGCGAGCGCGGGCGGCCCGGCGACGGCCAGCCCCCAGCCGAGCAGGCGGCGCCGGCCCGTGAGCGTGCCGCGGCGCGGCGGGCGCCGGAACCGCCGGCCGCCCGCGTGCGGGTGCGTCACGACGAGCACGTCGATGTCCCCGGCGTCGCGGATCACCTCGGTGCCGACCCCGGGTGACAGCGCCTGCGCGAGCCGCGAGCGCCGCGTCACGCCGAGCACGATGCGGCTCGCGTTGACGCCGCGCGCGACCTCCAGGACGGCGGCCGCGACGTCGTCGGCGACGACCGTGTGCCACGTGCCGCCGAGCTGCTCGACCAGCAGGCGCTGCCGGGCCAGCGCGTCGGGCGGCGCGCCGCGCAGGCCGTCGCCGCGCAGCACGTGCACCGCGAGCAGCTGCCCGCCGGCGGACTGCGCGGCGATCCGCGCGCCGCGCCGCAGCAGCGTCTCGGTCTCGGGCCCGCCGGTGACGGCGACGACGACGCGCTCGCGCGCGGGCCACGGGTCGCTGATGCCGTGCGCGGTCCGGTACGCCTCGAGCGCGTCGTCGACGCGGTCGGCGGTCCACAGCAGCGCGAGCTCGCGCAGGGCCGTGAGGTTGCCGACCCGGAAGTACTGCGTGAGCGCGGCGTCGACGGTCTCGGCGGCGTACACGTTGCCGTGCGCGAGGCGGCGGCGCAGCGCCTCGGGGCTCATGTCGACCAGCTCGATCTGGTCGGCCCGACGCACGACCGCGTCGGGAACGGTCTCCTGCTGGCGGACGCCCGTGATGGCACGCGCGACGTCGTTGAGCGACTCCAGGTGCTGCACGTTGACGGTCGTGACGACGTCGATGCCCGCGGCGAGCAGGTCCTCGACGTCCTCCCACCGCTTGGCGTGCCGGCCGCCGGGCGCGTTGGTGTGCGCGAGCTCGTCGACCAGCGCGATCTCGGGGTGCCGCGCGAGCACGGCGTCGACGTCGAGGTCGGTCAGCGTGGTGCCGCGGTGCTCGACCGTGCGGCGCGGCACCACCTCGAGGCCGTCGAGCAGCGCGGCGGTGCCCGCGCGGCCGTGCGTCTCGACGAGCGCGACGACCACGTCGGTGCCGCGCTCGGCCCGGCGCCGCGCCTCGTCGAGCATCGCGTACGTCTTGCCGACCCCGGGCGCCGCGCCCAGGTACACCCGCAGGCGGCCGCGCCGCACGTCGTCCACGGGACCGATCATCCCGCCGCGGCGGCGAGCGCGGCGTTCAACGTGACGACGTCGACGCGCGGCTCGCCGAGGAACCCGAGGTCGCGACCGGACGTCGCGTCCGCGACGAGCACCCGCACCCGCGCCTCGGGCAGGCCGCGCTCGCGCGCGACGCGCGGCACCTGCAGCGCCGCGTACGCGGGGCTGATGTCGGGGTCGAGCCCCGACGCGGACGCCGTCACCGCGTCGGCCGGGACGGCGGCGGGGGAGACGCCCTCGCGCGCGGCGACCTCGGTGCGTCGCCGCTCGACCGTCGCGAGCAGGTCGGGGTTCTGCGGGCCGAGGTTCGACGCGCCCGACGCGAGCGCGTCGTACCCGTCGCCCGCCGCGGACGGCCGGGGCAGGAACCAGCCGGGGCCGTCGAACGCCTGGCCGACCAGGCGCGAGCCGCGCACCTGCCCGTCGACGACCAGGGGCGACCCGTCGGCGCGGTCGGGCACGACGCGCCCGACGGCCCACACGGCCGTCGGGTACGCGACGCCGAGCAGCAGCGTGAGGGCCAGGAGCAGGCGCAGGCCGCCGAGGGCCTGCCGGGCGAACGCGGTCACGTCGGTCTCCTTCAGAACCCGGGCAGCAGCGCGACGACGAGGTCGACGAGCTTGATGCCCACGAACGGCGCGACGAGGCCGCCGACGCCGTAGACCAGCAGGTTGCGGCGCAGCAGCGCCCCGGCCGCGGCGGGCCGGTACCGCACGCCGCGCAGCGCGACGGGCACGAGCGCGACGATCACGAGCGCGTTGAACACGACGGCCGACAGCACCGCGGACTGCGGCGAGTGCAGCCGCATGACGTTGAGCGCGTCGAGCTGCGGGTACAGGCCCGCGAACATCGCCGGGAGGATCGCGAAGTACTTCGCGACGTCGTTGGCCAGCGAGAACGTGGTGAGCGCGCCGCGCGTGATGAGCAGCTGCTTGCCGATCGCGACGATCTCGATGAGCTTGGTCGGGTCCGAGTCGAGGTCGACCATGTTCCCGGCCTCCTTGGCGGCGGACGTGCCGGTGTTCATCGCGACGCCCACGTCGGCCTGCGCGAGCGCGGGCGCGTCGTTGGTGCCGTCGCCCGTCATCGCGACGAGCCGCCCCTCGGCCTGCTCGCGGCGGATGAGCGCGAGCTTGTCCTCCGGCGTGGCCTCGGCGAGCACGTCGTCGACGCCGGCCTCCTCGCCGATCGCGCGCGCGGTGAGCGCGTTGTCGCCCGTGATCATCACCGTGCGGATGCCCATGCGACGCAGCTCGTCGAAGCGTGCGCGCATGCCGGGCTTGACGACGTCCTTGAGGTGGACGACGCCGAGCGCCCGCGCGGGGGCACCGGCCACGGCCTCGGCGACGACGAGCGGCGTGCCGCCCGACCCGGCGATCTCGTCGACCGCGCGCGCGACGTCCGCCGCGGGGCTGCCGCCGTGCTCGCGCACCCACGCGAGCACGGCCGACGCCGCGCCCTTGCGGACCTGCCGCGCGGGCGTCGCGCCGTCGGCCGGCAGGTCGACCCCGCTCATGCGGGTCTGCGCCGTGAACGGCACGAACGTCGCGCCCCCGACGGCCGTGCCGCGCAGGCCGTGCGCGTCCTTGGCGAGCACGACGACCGAGCGGCCCTCGGGGGTCTCGTCGGCGAGCGACGACAGCTGCGCGGCGCGCGCGAGGTCCTCGACCGTGACGCCCTCGGCGGGCACGAACCCGACGGCCTGCCGGTCGCCGAGCGTGATGGTGCCCGTCTTGTCGAGCAGCAGCACGTCGACGTCGCCCGCGGCCTCGACCGCGCGCCCCGACAGCGCGAGCACGTTGCGACGCACGAGCCGGTCCATGCCGGCGATGCCGATGGCCGACAGCAGCGCGCCGATGGTCGTCGGGATGAGGCAGACCAGCAGCGCGACCAGCACGACGAGCGGCTGCGGCTGCCCCGAGTACACGGCGAGCGGCTGCAGCGTCACGACGGCCAGCAGGAACACCAGCGTGAGCGCCGCGAGCAGCAGGTCGAGCGCGATCTCGTTGGGGGTCTTCTGCCGGGCCGAGCCCTCGACCAGCGCGATCATGCGGTCGAGGAACGTCTCGCCGGGCTTGGCGGTGATGCGCACGACCACGCGGTCGGACAGCACGCGCGTGCCGCCCGTGACGGCGCACCGGTCGCCGCCGGACTCGCGGATCACGGGTGCGGACTCGCCCGTGACGGCCGACTCGTCGACCGACGCGACCCCCTCGACCACGTCGCCGTCGCCCGGGATCGTCTGGCCGGCCTCGACCACGACGAGGTCGCCGACGGCCAGCGCGGTGCCCGCGACCTCCTCCTCGGTGCCGTCGGCGCGCAGCCGCCGCGCGACCGTCGTGCTGCGCGTGCGGCGCAGCGAGTCGGCCTGCGCGCGGCCGCGGCCCTCGGCGACGGCCTCGGCGAGGTTCGCGAACAGCACGGTCGCCCACAGCCACGCCGCGATGGCCCACGCGAACGCCGACGGGTGCAGCACCGCGAGCACCGTGCAGGCCAGCGCGCCGACCCACACGACGAACATCACGGGCGTGCGGACCTGGTGGCGCGGGTCGAGGCGGCGCGCGGCCGGGCCGAGCGCCGCGAGCAGCTGGCGCGGGCCGAACACGCCGCCGGTCCGCGCGGCGGACGTGCGGGCGGCCGCGGGGGCGGCGCTCGCGGCGGGGTCGGTGCTGACGGGTGTGGCGGTCACAGGAGTGCCTCCGCGACGGGGCCCAGCGCGAGCGCCGGGACGAACGTGAGGGCCGTGACGACGACGGTCACGACCGCGAGCAGGCCCGCGAACAGCGGGCCGTGGGTGGGCAGCGTGCCCGCGGTGACGGGCACGCGGCGCTGCCGCGCGAGCGTGCCGGCGAGCGCGAGCACGAGCACGACCGGCACGAACCGGCCGAGCAGCATGACGACCCCGAGCGTGACGTCCTGGTAGGGCGTCGCGGCGCCGAACCCGGCGAACGCCGACCCGTTGTTGTTGGCGGCCGACGCGTACGCGTAGAGGATCTCGGTGAGCCCGTGCGCGCCCGGGTCCTGCACCGACGCGGCGACGCGTGCGGGCACGCCCGCCGTGAGCGCGGCGCCGACCAGCACGAGCGCGGGCATGGTGAGCACCGACAGCGCGACGAGCGTGACCTCGCGCTGCCCGATCTTCTTGCCGAGGTACTCGGGCGTGCGGCCCACCATGAGCCCCGCGAGGAAGACCGTGAGGACGGCGAGCACGAGGATGCCGTAGAGCCCCGACCCGACGCCGCCCGGCGCGACCTCGCCCAGCACCATGTTGAGCAGCGCGGTCCCGCCGCCCAGCGCGGTGAGCGAGTCGTGCGACGCGTTGACCGCGCCCGTCGACGTCGCGGTGGTCGACGCCGCGAACAGCGCGGACGCCGCGGGACCGAACCGCACCTCCTTGCCCTCCAGCGCGGCCCCGGCCAGCGCGGGCACGGCACCGTACCCGCGGGTCTCGGCCCACGTGAGCACGGCCGTGGTCGCGGCCCACAGGCCGCCGGTCGTCGCGAGCACCGCCCAGCCCTGGCGCAGGTCGCCGACCATGCGGCCGAACGCGCGCGGCAGGCTGAACGGGACCGCGAGCAGCAGGAAGACCTCGAGCAGGTTGGTCCACGGCGCGGGGTTCTCGAACGGGTGCGCGCTGTTGGCGTTGAAGAAGCCGCCGCCGTTGGTGCCGAGCAGCTTGATCGCCTCCTGCGACGCGACCGGCCCCGTGAGGAGGGTCTGCGTGCCGCCGTCGAGCGTCGTGACGGTCTGCGGGCCCGTGAACGTCTGCACGACGCCGCCGAGCAGCAGCGCGACGGCCGCGACCGCGGCCAGCGGCAGCAGCACGCGCACGGTGCCGCGCACGAGGTCGACCCAGAACGACCCGAGCCGGTCGGTGCCCGACCGCGCGAACCCCCGCACGAGCGCGACGGCGACGGCCATGCCGACGGCCGCGGACACGAAGTTCTGCACCGTGAGCCCGGCGGCCTGCGCGAGGTGCCCGAGGGCCTGCTCGCCCGAGTACGACTGCCAGTTCGTGTTGGTGACGAACGAGACCGCGGTGTCCCACGCGGTCGTCGGGGCGAGCCCGGCGCGGCCCAGCGAGAGCGGCAGCCACGCCTGCAGGCGCAGCAGCGCGTACAGCAGCACCACGGACACGAGCGAGAACGCGAGCACCGACCGCGCGTACACCGACCACCGCTGGTCGGCGTCGGGGTCGATGCCGCCCAGCCGGTACAGCGCGCGCTCGACGCGCAGGTGCCGGGGCGAGGTGAACGTGCGCGCCAGGTGCTCGCCGAGCGGCACGTGCACGGCCGCGAGCAGCGCGACCAGCAGGCCGACCTGCAGCCAGGCCGCGACCGCGGCGCTCACCGTCGCTCCGGGTGCAGCAGCGCGCGCAGCAGGTACGCCGCGAGGCCCACGGCCACGACGAGGGCGGCGACGGTCTCGCCGCTCACGGCCGGTCCACCCGGTGCGCGAGCCCGCGCACGAGCGCGGCGAGCAGCCCGAACAGGCCGCCGGTGAGGACGAGCAGGACGAGGTCGGCCACGGGTGCTCCTCGTGGTCACCGCCGCGGGGGCGGGGCGACCGCCGTGGTCACCGCGACGAGCGTGCTCCGCGGCGGGTGCGCCGGGACCGCGTCCTGACGGTTCCCTGACGCCCGCTGACCGGGCCCGTACGTGCGCCCGTACTCGTACCCGGTCCCGGACCCGGGCCGCGCCCCCACGCCGGGGCGCCCGCGCCGGACGACGGCCGAGGGGGCGGTCGGCGTCCGGCGCGGCGGTGGCCCGGGCCCGGGGTCAGGAGGCCGCGCGCAGCGCGTCGCGCAGCTCGGCGCCCGCGCCGTCGCGCCCGAACAGCGGCAGCACGGCCAGCGGCGCCTCGACGTCCACGCGCGCGCCGCCCGCGTGCACCTCGCCCGTGCGGACGTCGGTCCACGACGCACCCGCGGGCAGGTGCACGGTGCGGGACGTCGCGCCGGGGTGCACGACGGGCGCGACGAGCAGGTCGGGGCCGAACAGGTACTGGTCGGTGACCTGCCACGCGTGCGGGTCGTCGGGGAACTCGTGGAACAGGCCGCGCAGCAGCGGCTGCCCGTCCTCGTGCGCGGCGCGCATGAGGCGGCGCACGTACGGGCGCAGCGCCTCGCGCACGCGCAGGTAGCCGGTGAGCACGCGCTCGACGTCGGGCCCGTAGCTCCACAGCTCGTTGGGGGCGCCGGACGCCATGCGCGACGACCCGTCGGCCGCGGTGACGGGCCGGCTGGGCTGCCGGTCGCCGTGCATGCGCAGCACGGGGCTGAACGTGCTCATCTGGAACCAGCGCACCAGCAGCTCGTGGAACGCGGGGTCGCGCACGTCGCCGCCGTGGAACCCGCCGATGTCGGTGGTGAACCACGGGATGCCCGCGACGCCCATGTGCACGCCCGCGACGACCTGGCGGCGCAGCGCCTCCCACGAGCACGCGATGTCGCCCGACCACACGAGCGCGCCGTACCGCTGGCTGCCCGCCCACGCGCACCGCACGAGGTTGACGACCTCGGTCTCGCCCGCGGCGCGCAGCCCGTCGTGGAACGTGCGCGAGAACAGCTGCGGGTACACGTTGCTCACCTGCGCGCCCGGGCCCGCGTGGAACCGGTAGTTGTCGAGGTCGTAGCGCCCGTACTCGGGCTCGGCCTCGTCGAGCCAGAAGATCCGCACGCCGTGCTCGTGGTAGCTGCGCCGGCACAGCTCCCACAGCGCGGCGCGGGCGCCCGGGTGGGTGACGTCGACGAACATGCTGGGCCCGCCGAACGCCATCTGGACCTCGAGCCCGCGGTCGGCGCGCACGAGGTGGTTGGCGCGCGAGAGCGCGGCGAAGTTCTCGGAGTCGACCGACACCTGCGGCCACACCGAGACCATGAGCTCCGTGCCGAGGTCGCGCAGCTCGGCGGTCATCGCGGCCGGGTCCGGCCAGAACTCCTCCTCGAACCGCTCGTCGCCCATGTGCGGCCAGTGGAAGAAGTCGGCCACGACGACGTCGACGGGCAGGTCGCGGCGGTGGTGCTCGCGCGCGACCTCGAGCAGCTCGTCCTGCGACGCGTAGCGCAGCTTGCTCTGCCAGAGGCCGAGCGCGTGCTCGGGCATCATCGGCGCGTGACCGGTCGCGTCGGCGTACGCGGACGCGATCTGCGCGGGGGTGCCGCCCGCGGTGACCCAGTAGTCGAGCTGGCGCGTGCTCTCGGCGACCCACTCGGTGCGGTTGCGCCCGAACGTCGCGCGCCCCACGGCCGGGTTGTGCCAGAGCATCCCGTACCCCGCGCTGGACACGACGAACGGCACGGACGCCTGCGAGTTGCGGTGGACGAGCTCGAACGTGCTGCCCTTGAGGTCGATGAGGTCCTGCTGGTAGAGCCCCATGCCGGCCAGGTGCTCGTCGGGGTCCGACGTGAAGCTCGCGACGAGCCGGTGGTCGCCGCCGACGTGCGCGCGGAAGTCCCGCGCGCGCAGCTTGAGCGCGCCGCCGGTGCCGTGCTCCTCGAGCAGCACGCGGCCGTCCGCGTCGAGGAACCGCACGCGGCACCACGCGACCTGGTAGCCGACCTGCCAGTCGAGGTGCTGCCCGGCGGTGAGCTCGACGGTCAACCGGCCCTGCACGAGGCGGGCGGTGGTGCCGTCGACCTCGATCGCGGGCGGCGGGCCGTCGGGTGCGGGCAGCAGCGCCCAGTCGGTGTCGAGCACGTCGCCCGTGACGGACGCGCGCACGCGCACGGCGTCGGCGCCCCAGGGGTCGACGACGAGCGTCTCGCCGTCGCCGGTCCAGGTGAGCCGACGGCCGTCGGTCCGGAAGTGCTGCACGTGGGTCTCCCGCGGTCGGTGGGTCCGGTCTCGCTCCTGTGGAGAACCGGTTCACCACGCCGAGCACGCTAACCCGCTCGCGGGTGGGGAGGCAACGGGTCGATCGAGGGGCCGGTCACGGATGGTCGCGCGCGGGGCGGCGGGGGCGGGCGGGGTGGTCGGCCGCACGTCGCGCGCCCCGCCGCCCGGTCGCGGTGGTCAGTCGCGCAGACCCCGCCCGGGCGCGGCCGTCGTGGCGCCCGGGTGCAGGACGGCGGGCAGCAGGTCGACCGCACCCGCGGCGGCGCCCGCGAGCTCGTCGAGCGCGCGCTCGACCGCCCGCGCGACCATCGCCCGCCCGGGCAGGTCGACGAGCGTGAGGTCCGGGTGCCCGGCCACGGGCTGCTCGACGGGGGAGAGCGCGACCAGGGAGACGTCGCCCGGCACCGAGCGGCCGCGCCGGTGCAGCTCGGTCACGAGCTCGTCGACCGCCGCGACGTCGAGCACGAGCACCGCCGTCAGACCGTGCAGGTCCGCGAGCGTCGCGTCCAGCCACGCGGCGACGTCGCCCCGCGCGCACGCGCCGAACCGGCCGCGCACGCCCCGGTCGTCGCACGCGCGGGCGAACCCGGTGCGGAACCGGTGCCGGAACGACAGCTCGTCGGCGTCCGGGTCGGCGGGGTCCTCCGGGCCCGCGAGCACGGCCACCTCGCGGTGCCCCAGGTCCGCGACGTGCCCGAGCATCGTGCGCGCGGCGTCGGCGAAGTCCAGGTCGACCGCGCTCAGGCCGTGCGTCTGCGCCGGCCAGCCGACGAGCACGACCGGCTGCGGCAGCGCCGCGAGCACCGGCAGCCGCGCGTCGTGCAGCCGCACGTCCATGACGACGAGCGCGTCGGCCAGCACGTCGCCCGCGAGCTCGTCGTCGCCCCGGCCCATGAGCAGCACGTCGTACCCGCGCGGCTGCGCCGTGTACATCGCCGCGCGCACGAACCGCATGAACACGTCGACGTCTGCCTCGCGCGAGCCCGGCCGGTACGACGCGAGGAGCCCCAGCACGTTGGTCCGCCCCAGCGCCAGCGCGCGCGCCGCGGGGGACGGCCGGTAGCCCAGCCGCTCGACGCTCGCGAGCACGCGCGCCACCGTCGCGTCCGGGAACCGCTTGCGGCCCGACAGCACGTTCGACACCGTGCTCGGCGCGACGCCCGCGTCGGCCGCGACGTCCCGGATGGTGGCCATGCGGGTCAGGGTATGCGGGTGGGCTGTCGACATGGCCTGTTCGCCGCGAGAGGTGTACCACCTGAGGTGGATGTATAGAGCAATTCGCTATACGACTGTATGATCCCCTTCATGGATCGCGCGCTCAACCCCTACGCGCCCGGGTCGGGCCTGAGACCGCCCGCGATGGTCGGGCGGGAAGCGCAGGTGGAGGCGTTCGACACGGTGGTGGCACGCACCGGCAACCACCTGCACAACCGAGGCATGGTGCTCTCGGGGCTGCGCGGCGTGGGCAAGACGGTCCTCCTCAACGAGCTCCGCGCCCATGCCGACTCCCACGGCTGGTTCACCGTGGCGATCGAGGCCGTTCCCGGCGACGCCGGGGCGCGTGCGGTGCGAGGAAAGCTCGCGCGCGAGCTCCTGGTGGCGGCTCGCCGCTACAACCGTCCGGGCGCGCGTGAGCGGCTGAAGGGCGTACTCGGCAGCATCGGGTCGTTCTCGGCGACCATCGGGGTCGCAGGCGTGTCCCTGGGGATCGAGACCACCGAGGGGCGTGCCGATACCGGCCAGGTCGACCTCGACCTCGAGGAGATGGTCGACGACGTCGCGACGGCGCTGCGGCCGGAGGGCAAGGGCTTCGCCATCTTCATCGACGAGATGCAGGACGTCGACGACGAGCTCCTGACGGCGCTGCTCGCCGTGCAGCACGCCGCAGGGCAGCGACAGTGGCCCTTCTACGTCATCGGCGCCGGTCTCCCGAGCCTCCCGTCCACACTCAGCGAGTCGCGTTCCTATGCCGAGCGCTTGTTCGACTACCACGAGATCGGGCCCCTGAGCCGCGACGCCGCCGGTGCTGCGCTGGCCACGCCAGCGGAGAAGGTCGGGGCGAGATACGGTGCGCAGGCGCTCGACCTCCTCGTCGAGGCGGCCGCGGGCTACCCCTACTTCCTCCAGGAGTACGGCAAGGCCATCTGGGACGTCGCTCCGGCGAAGGTGTTCACCGAGGCGGACGCCGAGCGCGCGCTCGAGCTCGGGCGCGCGCAGCTCGACCAGGGCTTCTTCCCGGCGCGGTGGGATCGAGCGACACCCGCCGAGCGCGCGTATCTGCGGGCGATGGCCGAGGACGGTGACGGGGGATCTCGGAGCGGCGAGGTCGCCCGTCGACTCGGCAAGCAGATCGGGAGCCTCGGGCCCACCCGGGCGCAGCTCATCGCGAAGGGTCTGGTGTACGCGCCCGAGCACGGCCGGATCGCCTTCACCGTCCCCGGCATGTCCGACTACATCGGGCGGCAGCACACCGAGTAGGTCGGGGCGGGCGTGAGCCGGCACGGCGCGACGAGGAGTCACGGCGACGCGGGGGCCCGGCGGGGTGGAGCGTCGTCCTGTCCCGGTGGTGCCCGGCCGTGCCGCGCGGGACGATGCGGGCATGGCCACGCAGACGTTCACCACGACCCTGCTCCTCGACGGCAACAACACCGGCGTCGAGGTGCCGCCCGCGGTCGTCGAGGCCCTCAGTGCGGGCAAGCGCGCCCCGGTCGTCGTCACCGTGAACGGGCACACGTACCGCTCGACGCTCGCCGTCATGGGCGGGCGTCACCTGATCCCGTTCTCGGCGGCGCACCGCCGCGAGACCGGCCTCGCGGGCGGCGACCCGATCGAGGTCACGCTCGAGCTCGACACGGCACCGCGGGTCGTCGAGGTGCCGGCCGATCTCGCCGCGGCGCTCGACGCGGCCCCCGGGGCGCGCGCCGCGTTCGACGCGCTCTCCCCGAGCGCCCGCAAGGCGCACGTCACGGCCGTCGAGGGGGCCAAGGCGGCCGAGACCCGCGCGCGGCGCGTGGCCGCGGTCGTCGAGAAGGTGCTCGCCTGAGCCTCGCGGCGCGGGGTCAGTTGCGCGCGCGGACGGCCGCGTCGAGCGCGCTCGTGAGCTCGGCCAGGCGGTGCCGCCCGGCGGGTGCGGGCGGGTAGCGGCGCAGGACCGCGGGCACGGGCGGTGCCGCGAGCCCCGCGAGCGTCGCGACGGCCTCGTCGGCCGCGCGACCGGCGTCGTCACCGGCGGCGACGGCACGGAGCTCCGCGACGCGCGCCACGCACGCCGCCGCACGCAGGATGTGGCCGACCTGCGTCGCGCGCGCGATCGGGTGCAGGTAGGCGGCCGCCGCCGCGTCGCCGCACGCGAGCGCGCCGAGCCGGGCGACCTCGTCGTCGACCGCGGCGGCGGCCCGGTGCGCGGCGACCGCGGCCGTGCGCTGCCGGTTGCTGCGCGCGGCGCCGTCGGTGAACGCGCGGGCGGCGGCGAGCGCCTCGCGGGGCCGCGGGTCGTCGGGGACGGCGGCCTCGAACGCGGGCAGCACCTGCGACGCGCAGTCCGCCGCGTACCGGGCCACGGCCCGCAGGTCGTCGGTGCTGAGCTCGACGTGGTCGGGTGCGGCGGTCACGTCGTCATCCTGCCGTGCCGCCGCGTCGTGCTCTCGGCGGCGCCGCGGCCGAGGCCCGCGTCGCTCTCCGATCGTCCGGCCCGGCTACGCGTCGAGCGCCGTGCTCCTGACGGGCCGGCGGCCCGTGCGCTCGGCGACGGCGGCGACCTCGTCGGACGTGTACGCGCTGCGCGTGCCCGAGATCGACATGCCGGCGGCCGCCGCGAGGGTCTTGAGCGGGTAGGGCTGCGGCGCCACGAACTCGCGGCCGTACGCGACGAGCATCCGCAGCCGGTCCTCGGCCTCGCGCATCTCGGTGCGGGCCCGCTCGATCTCGGCAAGCAGCACGTCCTGGCGCGTGGGTGACCGGTCGCCGTCGGCGACGCGCAGGTACCGCTCGAAGACCTCGCGCTGGCGCACCACCTCCTCGCGCACGGCCTCCAGCGGTGCCCGCGTCAGCTCGTCGGCGTCCGCGGGCGCCGGGGCGGGCACGGGCAGGACGATGTCGATGATGTCGTCGATCGCGTCGCGCTTCTCCATGCGTTCACCGTACGCAACGGGTTGCGATCATCGCAACGAATAGCGACGAGTGAAACACGAAGAGCGTCAGCCGTGACCCACGTCGGATCGGCGAGCAGCGCGGGTTCGTCCTCCGACGGAGGGTGGGAGCCCTGGCCGCCGCGCCGGGTAGGACCTCGGTCCCGGCTCCCGCGTAGCATGACCGCCGTGTCCGGGCCGGGTGACGTCGCGGCGCCACCTGATGGCGCCCGTCGACTGACCCGTGGGCTGGGTGCGGCGATCGCCTCGACGCTCGTCGCGCTGGTGTCGCACGTGACGGCGGGAGGCGCGCTGCCGGGCCCCCTCGGCGTCGTGGTCCCCCTGGTCTTCTCGTTCACCGTGTGCTCGGTGCTGGCCGGCGTACGGATGCGCTGGATGCGGTTGTCCGTGTCCGTCGCCGTGAGCCAGCTGATGTTCCACGTCCTGTTCGTCCTCGGTGCGACCACCCCCGGGACGACGTCGTCGTCCGCCGTCGGCCATGCCGGCCACCACGGCGCAGACGCGGCGGGCCTGCTGGCCGGCACCGCCGAGCCGGTCGCGCACCTCGCCCACGCGTCGGCGGGGATGTGGGTCGCGCACGCCCTGGCGGGCGTGGTGACGGTGCTGGCGCTGCGCCACGGCGAGGTCGTGGCGGCGCGCATCGCGGCCGTGCTGCTGCGGTTCGCGCGTCGGCTGCTCGTGCTGCTCCCGCGGCCCACGTCCGTGGTCGCGCGCCCTGCGGCCGCGGCGATCGTCGTCGCCGACGGTCCCGTCCGTCGTGTGCTCCTGCTCGCGCTGGGAGGCGTCACCCGTCGTGGCCCGCCGCTCGCCGGTCGTCCTGCCCTGACCTAGCCGGCGCGGCTGACGCGCTGGTCCGACGACCTGTCGGGGACACCTGCCCGGTGCGCGACTGCCGCGCCCCGGAGTCCCGTGGCGTGTGCCCGGCACCGCGTGAGGTGTTTCGACGTGACTTCGTCCTTCAGGCGCGCCCTGGGGCGGGCCGTGGCCGTGAGCTCGTTCGCCGGGCTCATGCTCCTCGGCTCGTCCACCGTGGCGTCCGCGCACGACCAGCTGATCGACAGCGTCCCCGGTGGTGATCGACGCCTCGAGCAGGCGCCGGTCGAGATCCGGCTCGAGTTCTCGGCCGAGGTGATGGACGTCGGGGCCGCAGTGGTCGTGGCCGACGCCACGGGCGAGGACCGGGCGACCGGAGCGCCGGTCGTCGACGGTCAGGTCGTGACGGTTCCGCTGGAGCCGGACCTGCCGGACGGCGGCTACACGGTGCGGTGGCGGGTGGTGTCCTCCGACGGGCACCCCATCACCGGATCCATCCCCTTCGGTGTGCGGGACGACCCGCCGTCGGCGTCGCCGACAGCACCGAGCGCGACGTCGTCGACCACCGCCGACCCCCAGGGCCCCCAAGCGGGGGCCGAGGGGTCCACGGCCGCGTCCGGCGACGGGCCGTTGCGCACCGTGCTGGTCGCGGCGGCCGGCGCCGGGATCGCGGCAGGGGTCTACGCGGTGGTCCTCGTCGTCCGCCGTCGGGCACTCACCCGGGCGCGCTGAGCGCGCCCCACCACCTGTCTTCCTTCCGAACGAATGAGAGCTGAGATCGTGATGTCTGTTCGACACACCCTGTCCACCCTTGCCGCGGCCGCCGCGGTGCTCGCCCTGGCCGCGTGCGGGACCGACGCCCAGAGCGCCGACACGAGCCCGACCGCCACCGGTGCGAGCAGCGCCGGTGAGTCGGTCGTCCTCGAGGACGGCTGGGTCAAGTCCGCCGACTCCGGCATGTCCGCGGCGTTCGGCGAGCTGGAGAACACCGGCGACTCCGACGTGACCGTCGTGTCGGTGACCAGCCCGGCCTCTTCCGCGATGGAGCTGCACGAGACCGTCGAGAACGAGTCCGGGCAGATGGTGATGCGCGAGAAGGCCGACGGGTTCACCATCCCCGGCGGGACGTCGCTGAGCCTGGAGCCCGGCGGGAACCACCTGATGCTGATGGACCTCGTCGAGCCGCTGCACGCCGGCGACGAGGTCGCCTTCACCCTGACGTTCTCCGACGGCTCCACCTACGAGTTCACCGTCCCGGCCAAGGACTACTCCGGAGCCAACGAGACGTACGAGGGCGGCGAGCACATGGACATGGGCGAGCACGCGGACATGGGCGAGCACATGGACATGGGCGACGAGTGATGGCCCGAGACCGGACGCCTGAGGCCGGTCGCAGCGGACCCAGCCGGCGGCAGTTCCTCCTGGGAGGGGCTGTCGCCGGCGCCGGCGCGGTCGTCGCGGTCGGTGCCGATGCACTGACCCGGCGGTCGACGAGGTCCGACGACGCGACGACGAGCCCGCCGGAGGTGGGCGAGGCGCTGCACGGCACCGAGACCGTCGACTTCCACGGCACGTACCAGGCCGGGATCGCCACGGCGCCGCCGCAGGCCTACGCCACGCTGGTGGCCCTGGACCTGCACACGCAGACCGACCGGGACGGTCTGCGGCGGATGATGCAGCTGCTCACCGACGACGCGGCCCGCCTCACCCGGGGGGTCGCCGCCCTGGCCGACTCGGAGCCGGAGCTCGCTCTGGTGCCCTCCCGGTTGACCGTGACCTTCGGGTTCGGCCCCGAGCTGGTGCGCCGCGCCACGACGGTCGACGCCCCGTCGTGGCTGCGCCCGCTGCCCGCCTTCGGGATCGACCGGCTGCAGGACGCGTGGAGCGACGGCGACCTGCTGATCCAGGTCGCCGCCGACGACCGGATGACCGTCGCGCACACCGTGCGGATGCTGCTCAAGGACACCCGAAGCTTCGCCCGGCTGCGCTGGACCCAGCCCGGGTTTCGCCGAGCTCGCGGGTCGCAGGCCTCCGGCACCACGATGCGGAACCTGTTCGGACAGGTCGACGGCACCGTCAACCCCGCACCGGGGACCGCCGACTTCGACGAGCTGGTGTGGATCCGCGACGGCTGGCTGGCCGGCGGCACCGGGGTCGTCGTGCGTCGGATCGCGATGAACCTCGACAAGTGGGACGAGCTCGACCGCAGCGGCCGCGAGCAGTCCGTGGGGCGCTACCTGTCCAACGGGGCGCCGCTGACCGGTGCGCAGGAGCACGACGAACCCGACTTCGAGGCGACCACCGCGATCGGCTTCCCCGTCATCCCGGAGTTCTCGCACGTGCGCCGTGCACGCTCCGAGGACACCCGGCAGCGGATCTTCCGCCGCGCGTACAACTACGACGACGCACCCGTCGGCGAGCAGATCTCGAGCTCCGGGCTGCTGTTCGTCTCCTACCAGGCCGACGTCGACGCCCAGTTCGTCCCGCTGCAGCAACGGCTCGACGAGCTCGACCTGCTGAACGAGTGGACCACGCCGATCGGCTCCGCCGTCTTCGCCGTCCCGCCCGGCTGCGCCGAGGGCGGCTTCATCGGAGAGACCTTGCTGACATGACCACGCCCACCGCACCGGGCCGCACGCTGCCCGCGGCCACCACGACGAGCCCACCGCGTGCCCGCAGGCGCTGGCTCGGCCCGCTCCTGCTGCGCCTGCACTTCTACGCCGGGGTGTTCGTCGGGCCGTTCATCGTCGTCGCGGCGATCAGCGGCGGGCTGTACGCCCTGACCCCGCAGATCGAACGGGTCGTCTACGCCCACGAGCTCACCGCAGCGTCACCCGACGCCGCCGCGCTGCCGCTGGCCGACCAGGTCGTCGCGGCCCGCGAGCACGTCGGCCAGGGCGAGACGCTCGTCGCGGTGCGACCCGCTCCCGAGCCGGGCGCCACGACCAGGGTCATGTTCGCCGGCACCGACCTCGGGCCCAGCGAGACCCGTGCGGTGTTCGTCGACCCCGGCACCGCCGAGGTCCGCGGCGAGCTGACGACCTACGGCACGAGCGGGGCGCTCCCGCTGCGTACCTGGATCGACCAGCTGCACCGCAGCCTGCACCTGGGTGACCCCGGCCGGCTCTACAGCGAGCTGGCAGCGTCCTGGCTGGGGATCATCGCCCTGTCCGGTCTGGCGATGTGGGTGGTGCAGTTCCGCCGCACCCGACGCCGCCGGGACATGCTGCGCCCCGGGACGGGCAGGACGCCCTACGCCCGCACCCGCAGCCGCCACCTCGCCGTCGGCATCTGGGTCATGGCCGGGGCGCTGTTCCTGTCCGCGACCGGCATCACGTGGTCCCAGCACGGCGGCGCCAACGTCACCGACCTGCGTGGCGCGCTCGGATGGTCGACCCCGGCCGTCAGCACCGCGCTGGACGGAGGCGGCGACGGCGCAGGTGACGAGCACGCAGGTCACACCACAGCGGTCACCCCGGGCGTCAGCAGCGGGACGTACGCACCCGGCGCGTTCGACTCGGTCCTCTCCGTGGCGCAGGAGGTCAACGTCAACACCGGCCTGGTGGAGATCCGGCCACCGGCCGAACCCGGCACGGCATGGGTCGTGCAGGAGATCCAGCGGAGCTACCCCACCGAGGTCGACGCCGTCGCGATCGACGGCACGACCATGCAGGTCACCGACCGGGTCGACTTCGCCGAGTTCGGCCTGATCGCCAAGCTCGCACGGTGGGGCATCGACCTGCACATGGGGTCGATGTTCGGTCTGCCCCACCAGATCGTGCTGTTCGTGCTGGCCTCCGGCATCGTCTCGATGGTCGTCTGGGGCTACACGATGTGGTGGCAGCGCCGACCCACCCGCACGCAGCATCGGCCCGGCGCGCCTCCCGCGCGCGGCGTCCTGCGGCAGGTCCCGTGGTGGGGCGCCGTGGCCGTGATCGCGGTCGCCGCGGCCGTCGGGCTGTTCCTGCCGCTGCTCGGGGTCACCCTGGCTGCGTTCCTGCTCGTCGACCTGCTGCTGGCGTGGGTCGCTCGTCGTCGCGACTCGTCGCGACGACGAGCGAGCCCGGCGAGGGCCGACGCCCACGGCGCGTGAGCAGCGCCTGGGCGACCGCGGACAGCGCGGCCACCGCGAGCGGCGGGAGGCGCAGGTCGCGCCGGGCGGGCGTGCCGTCAGCCGGCCGCCCACGACGGGTCGGCGAGCAGCGCCCGCAGCTCCTCCACGAGCCGCGCCGTGTGGAAGCCGTCCGCCGCCGCGTGGTGCACCTGCACCGCGAGCGGCAGCAGCACCCGCCCGTCGCGCTCGACGTACCGGCCCAGCGTGAAGATCGGCGCGAGGTGCGTGCCCGGCGTCGCCGTGATCGTGAACCCCGTGAACGACGTCCACGGGATGCTCGACACGTCGAACGTGGCGGCCGGCCGCGGGCCCTGCGGGAACAGCTCGCCCGACCCCGCGTGCTCGGCCACCACGGCAGCGGCCGCGGCGTGGAACGCGGCGTAGTCCGGGTCGTACGGCACCCACAGGCTCGCGAACGTCTCGCTGCCGGGGTGCATCACGGTGAACGACGGGTGCACCACGGGCCAGACGGCAGGCGCGCCGTCGGTCGTGAGCGTCATGCGGAACTCGTCGTGCCGGTTCACCACCGACGCGATCGCCCACACCTGCGTGAGGTAGGTGCGGCGCCCCGCTGCGCGGACCGCGGCGACGAACGCGGTGACGTCGACCTCGACCGTCATCGCGTACGTGCACGGCACGGCGCGCAGGTAGTGGGCGAAGTGCTGCCGCCGGGGCCAGGTGTCCAGGTCGATGAGGGCCGGAGCGTCCACGCGGTCCATCGTCGCAGGCCGGGCCCAGGGCCGGCCGCCGCTGCGCGCGCGGGGCGGCGCACAGGCGGCTGCGCGACGATCGGTGAGGACCGGTCGGGACCCGGCGACGGTCGTGAGCCGACCGGCGGGGAGGACGAGGAGGACGGGGAGCATGACGGCAGGAGCAGGGATCGCGGTCGAGCTCGTCGAGGCGCAGCCGGCGGACCTCGACGCGTTCGCGCGCCGCGTGCAGGCGGCGTTCGCGCTCGCGGTCCCGGCGGGAGCGGCGCCCGGCATGGCCGAGCCGATCCCGTCGGACGAGGACCTGCGGGAGTCGTTCGCCGCGCCCGGCGCCGAGGTGCTGCACGTCGTCGTCGGCGGGGAGCGTGTGGGCGGTGCGGTGGTGAGCGTCGACCGGGAGGCGGGGCGCGGCAGCCTCGACTTCTTCTTCGTCGACCCCGAGCACCACGGGCGGGGGGTCGGGCGCGCCGCCTGGCGCGCGATCGAGTGTCGCTACCCGCGCACGCGCGTGTGGGAGACCATGACGCCGCACTTCGAGGTGCGCAACATCCACTTCTACGTCAACGTGTGCGGCTTCCACGCCGTCGAGTTCTTCCACCCGGGTCACCCCGATCCGCACGCGCCGGCCGCGGGGTCGGGGCAGGGCCACGACGACGACCTGATGTTCCGCTTCGAGAAGCGGATGGCCTGACGGCGCCGCGCCCGCTCAGCCCGCCACGTGCGCCGTGAGAAACGTGCGGACGTCGGCCAGCTCGGCCGCGTCGATGCCGTGCGCGAGGCCCGGGTAGGTGCGGGCCGTCAGGGTGCTGTGCGCGGGCAGCCACGCGGCGGTGCGCTCGATCGCGTGCGGCGCGATGACGGTGTCGAGCTCGCCGCGGCCCCAGAAGACCGGGGGGCGCGTGCCGGCCAGCGTGGCGTCGCCGGGTCGCTCGCCGCCCGCGACGAAGCCGCCGAGCACGACGGTCGCGGCGACGCGCGCGGGTCGCGTGCGCAGCAGCTCGGTGGCCATGAGCCCGCCCTGCGAGAACCCGAGCGGCGCGACCGTCGCGTCCGGTCCGAGCTCGGCGTCGACCCACGCCCAGATCGCGTCGGCGGCCGCCGCGACCGGTGCCGGGTCGGGGGAGCCGGGCGTCGTGATCGGGAACCACGAGGCGCCGCCGTGCGGCAGGTCGAGCGGTGCGCGCAGCGCCGCCCACGGCAGGCCCGACGGCAGGTGCGGCGCGAGGCCCGCGAGGTCGTGCTCGTGCGAGCCGAACCCGTGCAGCAGCAGCACGGTCGGGGCGGCCGGGTCCGCGCCCGGCGCGGGGGAGCGGACGGCGCGCAGCGTGCTCACCGGGCCAGCAGCTCGTCGGTCGTCGTGCCCGGGACGGACACCGTGACCTGCGTGCCCCACGGGTCGCGCAGCTGCACCGCGCGGCCGTCGTCGGCGAACGCCAGGCCCGCCGCGCGCAGACGCCCGACGAGCGCGTCGAGGTCCGCGCGACCGGGCACCGTCACGGCGACGTCGCCCAGGCCGAGCGTCGAGGCGCGCGGCCCGGCGCCGCGGCTGTTCCACGTGTTCATCGCGACGTGGTGGTGGTACCCCCCGGCGGACGCGAACAGCGCGCCCGGGTAGCCGCGCGTGGTGGCCTCGAAGCCCAGGGCGTCGAGGTAGAAGGCCTCGGCGGTCGCGATGTCGCCGACCTGCAGGTGCACGTGGCCCACCTTGCCGGCCAGCTCGGGCCCCGCGTCGAGGGCCTCCTGCGTGAGGTGCTCGCGCAGGTAGCCGTTGGGGTCGAGGAACTCGGTGGACATGACGAGCTCGCCGTCGCGGTGCAGCCACAGGCTGCGGTCGCGGTCGGTGTAGAGCTCGATGCCGTTGCCCTCGGGGTCGGTGAAGTAGAACGCCTCGGAGACGAGGTGGTCGGACGAGCCGACGAACCGGCTGCGCGGGTCCTGCGCGGCGCGGTAGACGGTCGCGGCGAGGCTCGCGGCGTCGTCGAACAGGAACGCGGTGTGGAACAGGCCGGCCTGGTGCGGGTCGACGGCGGGCAGGCCCGGGGTGTGCACGAGCCGGACCATCGGCGTCGTGCCGCGGCCCAGCACGCGGTGCACCTGCTGCCCGCGCACGCGCTCCTCGAGCGGCTCCATCGCGATCGCGTCGGCGTAGTAGGTGGTCATGGCCTCGAGGTCGCCGACGTGCAGCGTCACGGCGTCCATCGAGGTGGTGGCGGCCAGGACGCGCTCGTCGGCGGGTCCGGCGGACGTCGTGGTGCTCACGGTGACCTCCGAATAGTTGTTGATACAAGTAGAGAGTACGCCGAGAAGGTTGATGCTTCAAGTGGCGAGCGTCACGGCTTCCTGTGAGGGCGGATCGCTGCGCATCGTGTTTAGACTGACTAGTCAGTTCAAAAGATCCGAGGGTGCACCCGTGACCACCACCAGCCTCACCGCACCGGACGCCGCGTCCGACGCCCCCCGCCACGCCGCCGACCCCGCCACCACCGGTGCGCCGGACGTCGCGGCACCCGCCGACGCACCCCGCGAGGGTGCCGGCACCGCCCCCGGGGCACCCCCGCCGCCCGCCGTCCTCGACGCGCGCGCCGCGCACGTCCGCGGCGCGCGCGGCGCCGTCTTCGGCCCGCTCGACGCGACCTCCGCCCAGCCCGTCACCGTCGTGCTCGGCGACCGCGGCTCGGGCCGCACGTCCTTCCTGCTCGCGACGGCCGGGCGCATGCGCCTGACCTCCGGCCGCCTCACCGTCCTGGGTCGCGACACCTCCCGGGCCGCCGCGGCCGTGCGCCAGCGCGCCGGCATCGCGGGCTTCGACGGCATCGACGACCTCGAGCCCGTCGTCTCCGTCGGCGCCGTCGTGCGCGAGCGGCTGTCCTGGGAGAGCCCCTGGTACCGCCGCACGCCGCGCGTCACGGCCGCACGCCTCACCGCGCTGCTCGGCCCCGTGCTCGGCGACGTGCCCGTGCCGGAGCCCGGCCTCCTCGTGCGCGACCTCTCCGAGGCGCAGGACCTGCTCGTGCGCGTCGCGCTCGCGCTGCTCGCCCGCCCCGAGGTGCTCGTCGTCGACGACCTCGACGCCGTCAAGAACCCCCACGAGCGCGCCGTCGTCGCGCGCTGCCTCGAGGCCCTCACCGACCCCGCGCACCCGCAGCACGTGCGCGCCGTCGTCCTCGGCAGCGCCGACCCGCGCGACACCGACCTGCTCACCCCCGACCGCACCGCCGTCGTCACGCTCACCCGCTGAGCGACGACCCGCGAGAACGAGAGACCCATGTCCGTCCTGTCCACCGGCACCGAGCTGCGGCGCTTCCGCCGCGGCGTCCTGCCGAAGATCGCGCTCGCCGTGCTCTTCGTCATCCCCCTCATCTACGGCGCGCTGTACCTCTGGGCGTTCTGGGCGCCCACCGACCACCTCGACCGGCTGCCCGTCGCGCTCGTGGACGAGGACGTCGCGGTCACCCGGGCCGACGGCACGACGCTGCACGCGGGCGCCGACGTCACGCAGCGCCTGCTCGACGGCGGTGACCTCGGCTGGCGGCTCGTCGACGCGAAGACCGCCGCCGACGGCGTCGCCGACGGCAGCTACTACTTCTCCGTGACGATCCCCGCGGGCTTCTCCGCGAGCCTCGCGACCCTGTCCGAGGACGACCCGCAGCCCGGCACGATCGACGTCGTCTACGACGACGCGAACAGCTTCCTCGCCGACACGCTCGGCAAGACCGCGATGGTCCGGGTGCGCGACGCGGTCGCCGAGTCCGTCACGCGCGACGCCGCCGACACCATGCTCGTGGGCGTCTCGACGCTCGCGGACGGCGTGCGCGACGCCGCCGACGCCGCGACGCGCCTCGACGACGGCGCGCAGCAGCTCAACGGCGGCGCGGGCGCCCTCGTGGTCGGCCTCGGTCAGCTCGCCGACGGCTCCGCACGCCTCGGCGACGGCACCGCGCAGGTCAGCAGCGGCACGGCCCAGCTCGCGTCCGGCCTGCAGACCGCGCACGACGGCGCCGGGCGCCTCGTCGACGGCAGCGGTGCCCTCGCCGACGGCCTCGCGTCCGCCGACGCGGGTGCGCAGAAGCTCAGCGGCGGCGCCGGCACGCTGTCCACCGGGCTGGGCGACCTCGCGACCGGTGCGCACGACGCCGCGACCGGTGCCGCGACCCTCGACGGCGGCCTCCAGCGGCTCGCGCCCGGCGCGACGACCCTGCGCGACGGCCTCGCGTCCCTCGACGAGAAGGCGAAGGCGCTGCCCGCGTCCGCGACGGCGCTCGCCGACGGCGCGACGCGCGTCGCCGGCGGCGTCACCGCGCTGCAGCAGCTGCGCACCGCGAATCCCGACATGACGCTCGCGCAGCTCGACGCGGTCCTGCAGTCCAAGGGCTCGAGCATCGACGCGCTCGCGGCCGGTGCCGGTGCCGTCAGCACCGGCGCGGGCCAGCTCTCGGCGTCCGCGACCCCGCTCGCGAGCGGCGTCTCCCAGCTGCACGCGGGGGCCGACCGGCTCGCGTCGGGCCTCGGCGACGCGGCCACCGGCGCGACCACGCTGCACACCGGTCTCGCCCGGCTCGACCAGGGCGCCGCCTCGGCGGCCTCCGGAGCGCGCGACCTCGCGACCGGGGCGCAGAGCCTCGCGACGGGCGTCGCGCAGCTCGACACCGGTGCGCACACGCTCGCCGACGGCACGCAGACCCTCGCGTCGGGCCTCGGCACCGCCGCGGGCAAGGCCGGTCAGCTCGCCGACGGCGCCGCGCAGGTCGCCGACGGCGCCGCGACGCTCCGCACGGGCGCCTCCACGGCGGCGGCCGGCTCCACGACGCTCGCCGACGGCACGCGGACCCTCGCCGAGGGTGCCGGCACGTTCGCCTCGACCCTGCAGGACGGGGCGGCGAAGGCCCCGTCGTTCACGTCCGACCGGGTCGAGCGCACGGCCGACGCCGTCGCGACGCCCGTCACGCTCGACGAGACCACGCACCACGAGGTGCAGGGCTTCGGCGAGGGCTTCGCGCCGTTCTTCATCGCCCTCGCGACGTTCGTCGGCGCGCTCATCACGTGGCTGATCCTGCGGCCGCTGCCGCGCCGCCCGCTCGCGTCCGGCGTCTCGGGCCTGCGCACCGTGCTGACCGGCTACCTGCCGGCCGCCGCGGTCGGCGTGGTGCAGGTCGTCGTCATGATGTTCGTGCTGGTGCTCGGCATCGGCATGCAGCCCGTGCACCTGATCGGCATGGCGGCGTTCATCCTGCTCACCACGCTCGCGTTCCTCGCGCTGCAGCAGATGTTCGTGGTGCTGCTCGGCACGGCCGCGGGCCGCGTCGTGGCCCTCGTGCTGCTCATGCTGCAGCTGTCGTCGTCGGGCGGCACGTACCCCGTCGAGACCACGCCCCGGTTCTTCCAGGCGCTGCACCCGTACATGCCGGCCACCTACGTGGTCGACGGCCTGCGCGAGCTCGTCGGCGGCGGCGTCGACCAGCGGCTGTGGGCGGCGGTGCTGGTCATGTCAGCATTGCTGATCGGCTCGCTCGCGGTGAGCGCGTGGTCCGCGCGCCGGCAGAAGGTGTGGACGATCGCCCGGCTCCACCCCGAGCTGAGCGTGTAGCGGACGACGGACCGACGGAGACGAGGAGGCACCGTGGCACGCCGACCCACCCGGCAGGCGATCCTGGACGCGGCGATCACCGTGGCGGCCCGCCGCGGCATCACCGGCGCGTCGATGGACGAGGTCGCGGAGGAGGCGCAGGTCGCCAAGGGCAGCCTCTACTACAACTTCGACTCCAAGGACGCGCTGTTCTCCGAGGTGCTGCGCACCGGGTTCACGCGGCTCGTCGACACGGTGTCCGCGGCGCGGACCGGCCTCACCGGCCGGGCCGCGCTGCGGTCCGTGGCCGTCGCGACCATGACCCTGCTGCAGACCAACCCCGAGCTCGCCAAGCTCATGGCCGCCGAGCTGTTCCGCACCGACCGCACGTGGGGCGACGCGCTCGCACCGATCCGGTCGGACGTCGCGGTGCACTTCCGCGACGTGCTGCGCGAGGTCCGCGCCGAGCAGGGTGCCGACCCCGCGACGGTCACCGGGATCTCGGGGGCCGCGCTGCTGGGCGCGCTCGCCGTCGCGAGCCTCGACTGGTTGCTCTTCCACCCCGACCTGGACGTGCAGGTGGCGGTCGACGAGGTGCTGGTCACCGTCGGGGCGTGAGCGTCCGCGCGGCGCTCGCCGCACCGGATCGCGGTCGCGGGACGCGCGCGCGGGGCAGGTCTGGTGCAATGGGTCGGTGCTGCTGCGGATCGAGTCCCGGCGCGGGTCGATCCCGAAGGCCCGTCACTGGGTCAACGAGCGGACCCGCGACCTCGGGATGTCGCCCGGCACCGTCGCGACCGTCGAGCTGCTGACGAGCGAGCTGGTGACCAACGCGGTGCGGCACGGGTCGGCCGAGGCGATCACGGTGCGGGTCGAGTCGACGCGCACGACGTGCACGGTCGCGGTGACGGACGCGGGCGACGCGCTGCCCGTGGTCCGGTCGAGCGGGCCGCACGTGCCGGGCGGGCACGGCATGCGTCTGGTCGAGCGGCTCGCGGCGCGCTGGGGCGTGCGCCCCGAGCGCGGCGGCGGCAAGACCGTGTGGTTCACGGTGCCGCTCGAGGGCTGACGCGCGACGGCGACGCCCGCGAGGCGGCCGGTCAGACCAGCTCGACCAGCGAGTCCAGGCCCGTGAGCGTGAGCACGTCGCTCACCTGACCGCTCGCGCCGCGCACCCGCACGCGGTCGGGCGCCGCCGCGGCGGCGAGCGACGCGACCAGGCCGATGAAGCCCGAGTCGATGTACTCGGCGCCCGCGACGTCGACCGTGCGGACGCCCTCGGCGGCGAGCCGCCGGCCCGTCTCGGTGCGGGGAGCGCCGACGTGCTCGGCGAGGCCCTCGACCACGAACACGTCGATCTCGCCCGTCGCGACGAGCGTCGTCGGGTCGGCGTCGTCGACGAGCAGCTGGCCGCCCGGGGAGTCGTCCAGGGTCTCGTCGTGCGCAGTCACGGCCTCAGTATGCCGGGCGTGCGCGCCGCCGCACGGCGAGATCAGGCGCGGCGGCCCGGCACGAGCTCGGGGCCCGCCTCGGGCGGGCGCGGGCGGTCCTGCGGGAACGCGCGGACCGCGAGCAGCGCGACGTCGTCGCCGCTCGACGCCGCGAGCGTCGCGACGAGCCGGTCGCAGAACTCGTCGAGCGGCAGGTCCGCCAGCTCCTCGGCCAGCGCGCGCAGCCGCTCGAGCCCCACCTCGAGGCGCTCGGTGCGCCGCTCGACCAGACCGTCGGTGTACAGCAGCACGGTCGACCCGGGCGCGAGCGCCACGGTGTGGTCGTGGCGGGCGTTGTGCGGACGCAGGCCCAGCAGCACGTCGTTGCGCCGACGCAGCAGCTCGGCCCGGCCGTCGGGGTGCAGCAGCAGCGGCGGCAGGTGACCCGCGTTCGACCAGCGCAGCGTGCGCACGCCGCGCTCCGCCTGCTCGGGGGTCTGCTCGACGCGCGCGACGACCGCGGTGCTCATGGTCGTGATCCCCAGGTCGTGCATCGCCCAGTCGAGCGCCGCGAGCACGCCCGCCGGCGGCCGCGCGATGGCGTGCGCACCGCCGCGCAGCACGTTGCGGGTCTGCGCCATCGACACCGCGGCGTGCAGGTCGTGCCCTGTGACGTCGCCGATGACGAGGCACGTGCTGCCGTCGCGCACGAGGAACGCGTCGTACCAGTCGCCGCCGATCTGCGAGCCCGTGGTCGCCGGCACGTAGCGCGCCACGAGCTGCAGGTGGTCGGGCTGCGGCAGCGCGGTGAGCAGGCTGCGCTGCAGCTCCTCGGCGAGGTCGCGGCGCACGGCCTGCAGGTGCGCGTTGTCGAGCGCGAGCCCGATCTGCGCCGTGACGTCGCGCAGCGTCGTGACGTCGGCGTCGACGAACTCGCCGCGCTCGGCGCACCGCGCGAGCGTGATGACCCCGCGCGTGTGGCCGCGCCCGCGCAGCGGCAGCACGACGAGCGTCTGCGGGGCGAGCCGCCGCAGCAGGTCCTGCGCCTGGCCCGGGCGGACGATCACCTCGGGGGCGGGGGAGCCCACGCGCAGCACGGGGCGCGACGTCGCGAGCACCTCGGCGATCACGGACGTGCCGGTCAGCGCGGGCACGCGCAGCGCGCGGTAGGCGTCCAGCACCGGCTGCAGGTCGGGGTCGGCGTGCAGCGCGGCGACGTCGTGCAGGCGCGTGCGCCACGACCCGCCGCCCTCGTCCAGCAGGCTCGCGATCGCGAAGTCCGCGAGGCCGGGCACGAGGTGCGGCAGCACGGCCTCGAGGGCCCGCACGGGGTCGGCCGCCTCGGCGAGCTCGGCCGCGACCGCAGCGAGCAGGTCGGAGCGCGCGCGGCCCTCCTCGGCGAGCGCGAGCGCGCGCCGCCGCTCGGTGATCTCGGTGAAGTACGCCGCGACGCCGCCGCGCTCGGCCACCGCGCGGACCTCGTACCAGCCGTCGAGCGGCGCCGGGTAGTAGGCGTCGAACGTGCGGGGCTCGCCCGTGCGCGCGACGGACCGGTAGGCGTCCTCGAAGTCGCTGCCGACGGCCGCGGGGAACAGCTCCCACACGTCGCCGCCCAGCAGCGTGTCGCGCGTCGTGCCGAGGATGAGCTCGGCCTCGGCGTTGACGTACCCGAAGCGCCAGTCCGCGTCGAGCCAGTAGTACCCGACCGACATCTGCTCGAGGATCTCGGTGACCCGCAGCTCGCCCTCGCGCAGGGCCGTCGTGTCGGTCGCGACGCCCACCACGTGCGTCGCCGCGCCGTCGGGGCCGGCCAGCGCGCGGCCGCGCGCCGTGAGCCAGCGGGTCGTGCCGTCGGGACGCCGCACGCGGAACTCGGCCTCGTAGACGCCGCACGTCGCGATCGCGCGGTCGAGCGCCGCGGTCACCGGCGGCAGGTCGTCGGGGTGCAGGCGTGCGTCGAACGCCTCGATGGTGCCGCCGAACGTGCGCTCGTCGTACCCGAAGACCTCGAGCAGCGTGGCGTCCCACACCAGGCGGCCGGTCGTGAGGTCCCACTCGAACGTGCCGAGGCCCGCAGCCCGCGCCGCGGAGTCGAGCAGGGCGAGCCGTGCCGCGTGCGCGTCGACGGGGCCGTCCGCCCCGCCAGCGCCCTGCGCCGATCCCCGCACGTGCTCTCCCCGCCGCCGACGCATGCCCTCGGTGGAGCGTGCCACGCCCGGGGCGCCGCGTCGACACGACGCGGACCTCGCGCGGGAGCGGCCGCGCACGGCACGATCGGTCCGGGGCCCGGTGTCGGTGCTCGGCCCTACGCTGAGCCGCCCGCCCGTCCTGCTCGCGCCCGCGCACGCCCCCGGAGGACCGATGAGCACGCCGTCCGCAGCCCCCGCCTCCGCCTCCAGCACTGAGCCCGCGGTGCCCGCGCGCGCCGACAGCCACGACGTCATCCGCGTGCACGGCGCGCGCGAGAACAACCTGCAGGACGTGAGCGTCGAGCTGCCCAAGCGACGGCTCACGGTGTTCACGGGCGTCTCGGGCTCGGGCAAGAGCTCGCTCGTGTTCGGCACGGTCGCCGCCGAGTCGCAGCGCCTCATCAACGAGACGTACAGCGCGTTCGTGCAGGGGTTCATGCCGACGCTCGCGCGGCCCGACGTCGACCTGCTCGACGGCCTGACCACCGCGATCATCGTCGACCAGGAGCGCATCGGCGCGAACCCGCGGTCGACGCTCGGCACGGTGACCGACGTGCACGCGATGCTGCGCATCCTGTTCAGCCGGCTCGGGCAGCCGCACGTCGGGTCGGCGCAGGCGTTCTCGTTCAACACCCCGACGGTGCGCGCGAGCGGCGCGATCGCGGTCGAACGCGGCGCGAAGCGCGCCGAGAAGGTGTCGTTCGAGCAGATCGGCGGCATGTGCCCGCGGTGCGAGGGCATGGGGTCGGTCACGGACTTCGACCTCACGGCGCTCTACGACGACAGCAAGTCGCTCGAGGAGGGCGCGCTGACCGTCCCCGGCTACACGATGGACGGCTGGTACGGGCGGATCTTCCGCGGCGCGGGGTTCTTCCCGGCCGACAGGCCGATCCGGGACTTCACCGCCACGCAGCTGCACGCGTTGCTGCACCACGAGCCCGTGCGCATCAAGGTCGACGGCATCAACGTCACCTACGAGGGCCTCATCCCCAAGATCCAGAAGTCGTTCCTGGCCAAGGACGTCGACGCGATGCAGCCGCACGTGCGCGCGTTCGTCGAGCGGGCCGTCACGTTCACGACCTGCCCCGACTGCGACGGCACGCGCCTCAACGAGGGCGCGCGGTCCTCGCGGATCGCGGGCAGGAACATCGCGGACGTGTGCGCGATGCAGATCACCGACCTCGCGCAATGGGTGCGCGGCCTCGACGAGCCCGGCGTCGCGCCGCTGCTCACGGCGCTGCGGGACGCGCTCGACGCGTTCGTCGAGATCGGCCTGGGGTACCTGTCGCTCGACCGGCCCTCGGGCACGCTGTCGGGCGGCGAGGCCCAGCGCACCAAGATGGTGCGGCACCTGGGCTCGGCGCTCACCGACGTCACGTACGTGTTCGACGAGCCCACGGTCGGGCTGCACCCGCACGACGTCGCCCGCATGAACGACCTGCTGCTGCGCCTGCGGGACAAGGGCAACACCGTGCTCGTCGTCGAGCACAAGCCCGAGGCGATCGCGATCGCCGACCACGTCGTCGACCTCGGCCCCGGTGCCGGCACGGCGGGCGGGCGCGTCGTCTACGAGGGCACGGTCGAGGGGCTGCGCACGGCGGACACGCTCACCGGCCGGCACCTGGGCTACCGCGCGACGCTCAAGCCCGAGGTGCGCACGCCCACGGGTGCGCTCGAGATCCGCGGCGCGTCGACGCACAACCTGCGGGACGTCGACGTCGACGTGCCCACGGGTGTGCTCGTGGTCGTCACCGGGGTCGCCGGGTCGGGCAAGAGCTCGCTCATCCACGGTGCGCTCGCGAAGCGCGAGGGCGTCGTCACGATCGACCAGACCGCGATCCGCGGCTCGCGGCGCTCCAACCCGGCGACGTACACGGGTCTGCTCGAGCCCGTGCGCAAGGCGTTCGCCAAGGCCAACGGCGTCAAGCCCGCGCTGTTCAGCGCGAACTCCGAGGGCGCGTGCCCGGTGTGCAACGGCGCGGGTGTCATCTACACCGACCTCGCGATGATGGCGGGCGTCGCGACCACGTGCGAGGTGTGCGAGGGGCGCCGCTTCCAGGCGTCGGTGCTGGAGTACCGCCTCGGCGGCCGCGACGTCGCCGAGGTGCTCGCGATGCCCGCGGCGGACGCGGCCACGTACTTCGCCGAGGGCGAGTCACGGGTACCGGCGGCCCTCGCGATCGCGCAGCGGCTGGTCGACGTGGGCCTCGGGTACGTGACGCTCGGGCAGCCGCTCACGACGCTCTCGGGCGGCGAGCGGCAGCGCCTGCGCCTCGCGACGCACCTCGGCGAGAAGGGCGGCGTCTACGTGCTCGACGAGCCCACGACGGGCCTGCACCTGGCGGACGTCGCGAACCTGCTGGGGCTGCTCGACCGGCTGGTCGACGCGGGCCGCTCGGTCATCGTGATAGAGCACCACCAGGCCGTCATGGCGCACGCCGACTGGATCGTCGACCTCGGGCCGGGTGCGGGGCACGACGGCGGGCGCGTCGTGTTCGAGGGCACGCCCGCCGACCTCGTCGCGGCACGCTCGACCCTCACGGGGCAGCACCTCGCGGAGTACGTGGGGGCGCCGGCCTGACGGCCGTCAGAGCCGCTTCTCGAGCAGCACGACGTCGAGCCAGCGGCCCGCGTGCGGGCCGTGCGTCATGAGCCCGAGGCGTTCGCGCGTGCCGACCGTGCGGAAGCCCGCGGCGGCGTGCAGCGCGAGGCTCGCGGTGTTCTGCGGGAACACGCCCGCCTGCACGGTCCACAGGCCGCCGTCTCGCGCCGAGTCGAGCAGCCGGTCGAGCAGCAGCCGCCCGACGCCCCGACCGCGTGCGGCGGGGGCGACGTACACCGAGTGCTCGACGACGCCCGCGTAGACGCACCGCCCGGAGACCGGGGAGACCGCGACCCAGCCCAGGACGTCGTCGCCGTCGAGCGCGACGTACCGGTGGTCGGCCAGGTGCCCGGCGTCGAACTCCTGCCACGTCGGGGGCTGCGCCTGGAACGTCGCGACGCCCGTGGCGATGCCGGCCGCGTACGCGTCCAGGACCCCCGGCGCGTGCTCCTCCCGCATCGCGGCCACGGTGACGCCGGCCGAGGTTGGCCCCGTCGTGCGCGCACCGGTGGTCCCCGCGGTCACGCGTCGGGCCCGTCCAGCAGGTGCGCGCCGAGGTGCGCGGTGAGCGCGCGGACGGCGTCGGGCACGAGCGTGTAGTACGCCCAGACGCCGCGCTTCTCGCGCGTGACGAACCCGGCCTCCGCGAGCACCTTGAGGTGGTGCGACACCGTGGGCTGAGTGAGCCCGACGGGCTCGGTGAGGTCGCACACGCAGGCCTCGCCGCCGTCGTGCGCGGCGATGATCGACAGCAGCCGCAGCCGTGCCGGGTCCGCGAGCGCCTTGAGCGTGCGGGCGGTGCGCTCGGCGTCGGCGGCGTCCATGGTCGGGCCGGGCGCGGGGCTGCAGCACGCGTCGGCGGCGGTCGCCGTCACCGGGATCAGGTCGAGGGGCACGTCGTCATCATGGCGCGGGGATCGACGGATGTCGATGTTGACAGCGTGGCGCGGGCGGGCCACGCTCTGGGGCATCGACCGATATCGATACGAGGAGCGTGGCCGGTGGACGACATCCGGGAGCAGGTCAGGGCGCGGTACGCGGTGGCGGCGCTGCAGGGCGGTGGCGACGCAGGCTGCTGCGGCGGCGACGCGGTCGGGGGCTGCGGCCCGGCGGGCGTGGTGGTCGACGAGCGGTTCGGGTCGGCGCTCTACGACGCGCAGGACGCCGTCGCGGTTCCGCCGGAGGCGCTCGCGGCGTCGCTCGGCTGCGGCAACCCGCTCGCGGTCGCCGAGCTGCGCGCGGGCGAGCGCGTGCTCGACCTCGGGTCGGGCGGCGGCATCGACGTGCTGCTGTCGGCGCGGCGCGTGGGTCCCACGGGCTTCGCGTACGGCGTCGACATGACCGACGAGATGCTCGACCTCGCGCGCGCCAACGCCGTGCGCGCCGGCGCGGCCAACGTCGAGTTCCTGCGCGGCACCATCGAGGACCTGCCGCTGCCCGACGGCGCGGTCGACGTCGTCATCTCCAACTGCGTCGTCAACCTCTCGCCCGACAAGCCCGCCGTCCTCGCCGAGGCGTTCCGCGTGCTCGTGCCGGGCGGCCGGCTCGGCATCTCCGACGTCGTCGCGGAGGACCACGTCACGCCCGAGCAGCGCGCCGAGCGCGGCTCGTACGTCGGCTGCATCGCCGGTGCGCTCTCGCGCGGCGAGTACCTCGCGGGCCTGGCCGCTGCGGGGTTCGTCGACGCCGAGGTGCGGTTCACGCACCGCGTCGCCGACGGGATGCACGGGGCGATCGTGCGGGCGCGCAAGCCCGTCGGGTGATCCTGCCGTGCCCGCGGGTGCGTGCAGGGCGCGAGGTGGTCAGCGCCGGCAGGTGAGGCGCGACCACGTCCACCACGCCGCCGCCGCCGCGGCGGCGCCCACGGCGACGGCGAGCGCGAGCTGCGGTGTCGTCACGGCGGTGCCGCCGCTCGCGGCCCACAGCGCCGGCGCCGCGAGCGGCATCCAGCCCCCGGCGCCGGCGAGCGCGCCGACCTGCGCGACCACGACGAGGCCGACGGTGCACCCGACCCCGGCGAGCAGCGAGCGTGCCGCGGTCGCGGCGAGCGCCACGGGCGTCGTCATCGCCCCGGTCAGCAGGACGAGCACGCACAGCCTCGCCAGGCCTGCCCACACCGCGCGGTCCGGCGCGCCGTAGCCGAGCGCGAGGCCGAGCGCGAGCAGCCCCGACGTCAGGGCGACGCCCACCAGCGCGACCCAGCATGCGTAGACCGCCAGCTTCGCGAGCGCGATGCGCCCGCGCGTCACGGGGAGCGCGAACAGGCCCACGATCGTGCCGTCCGTGAACTCGCGCGCGAACAGCCACGCCAGCACGGTGCCGCAGCCGAGCATGCCGGCGGCCGCCGTGACCTGGCCGGCGCCCGACAGCAGCCCCGTCCAGTCGAGCGCCGCCGCGGGGCCCGCCTTCGCGATCATCGCCGGGTCGCCGCCGGCCACGGCCGCGGTGATCCCGCCGAGCACGGCGATCGTCCCGCCGACGAGCGCCACCGTGGCGATCAGGCCGACGGGTGAGCGCCGGAGCTTGGTGGCCTCGGCGCGCAGCGCGGCGTTCACCGTGCCGCCGTCCCGACGCCCGCGCGACGGTCGTCGTCGTGGATGCGGTCGAAGAAGGCGCGCTCGACGTCGGGGCCGTCGGTGGCGAGCTCGCCGATGAGCCGGCCGCGGTTCATCAGCAGCGTGCGCCCCGCCGTCCGCGCGACCTCGTCGAGGTGGTGGCTGCTCACCAGGACGGCCGCACCGTCGGCGGCGCGGCGCGTGAGGTGCTCGCGCAGCAGGATCACCGAGGCCGGGTCGAGCGCGTTGCTCGGCTCGTCGAGCACGACGAGGTCGGGTCGGTGCTGCAGGGCCGCGGCCAGCCCGACGCGCTGCCGCGTGCCGAGCGACAGCCGTCGGAAGCGGCGGTCGGCGACCGGCCGGAGCTGCCACTGGTCGAGCGCCTCGTCGACGCAGCCCGGGTCGGCGTGGTGGAGCAGCGCCGCGAGGTGCAGGTTCTCCCGCGTCGTCAGCTCGGGGTAGGCCAGCGGGACCTCCACGAGGGCGCCCACGCGTGCCCACGACCTCGCGGGGGCGGTGGCGAGCGGTGCGCCCAGCACGTGCACGGTCCCGCGGGCCGGGCGCAGCATCCCGAGCGCGAGGCGCATGAGGGTGCTCTTGCCCGCTCCGTTCAGTCCGACGAGCGCCACGATCTCGCCCGCGGCGACGGACATCGTGACGTCGTGGACGCCGTCACCGTGCCCGAACCCGAGGCTCACCCGGTCGAGCCGGAGCGACGTCATCGCCCTGCCATCGCGTCGAGCGCGTGGCCGACGGCCGTGTCGAGCGGCTCCGTGCCGGAGCGCGCCCACTCGAGCAGCGCGGCGCCGAGGCCGGCGACGACCGCCGCGGACACGACCTGGGCCTGAGCCGGGGTGGCACCGCGTGCGTGGAGCGCGTCGGCCAGCGCGGCGATGGTGGGTGCCCCGCTCGTCTGCAGCGCGCCGTGCAGCGACGGCGTCGTGGCCACCAGCCGCAGTCGCGTGCGCAGCGCGTCGGTCAGCTCCGGGTCGAGCGTGCGCCAGGCCGCGCGGACGCCCTCGACGGTCGCCCGGAGCGGTGTCTCGGACGCCGGACGGTGGCGGACGGCGTCGGCGATCAGGGGGTCGAACGGGTCGTCGAGCAGCAGCGAGCCCTTGGTCGGGAAGTGGCGGAACAGCGTGACCTCGCTGACCCCCGCGGCGGCGGCGACCTGCGCCGTGCTCGTCGCGTCGTAGCCGTGGTGCTGGAAGAGGTGCAGTGCTGCGCGTTGCAGCGTCTCGTGCGTGCGGTTCCACCGGCTCACGGCGACAAATGTAAGTCACTTACATCAACGGGTCAACGCGGTCGCCACGGTGGCCGGACGGGCGTGGGGCAGACGTGCGGGCAGGGCCGCGACGCGCGCAGCCGGCGTCGGGGCGCTCGGTGTCAGGCGCCCACCGGCTCCACGCCGAGCTCCGCGAGCAGCGCCCGGACCCGCGCGCGGATCTCGTCACGGATCGGCCGGACCGCCGCGATGCCCTGACCGGCGGGGTCCTCCAGCGTCCAGTCCTCGTAGCGCTTGCCCGGGTAGAACGGGCACGCGTCGCCGCAGCCCATCGTGACCACGACGTCCGAGGCCTGCACCGCCTCGGGCGTGAGGACCTTGGGCTGCTCGGCGCGGATGTCGATCCCGACCTCGAGCATCGCGTCGACCGCGATGGGGTTGATCTGCTCGGCCGGCATCGACCCGGCGGAGCGGACCTCCACGGCACCGCCGGACAGGTGCCGTAGCCAGCCCGCGGCCATCTGCGAGCGGCCCGCGTTGTGCACGCAGACGAACAGGACCCTCGGGCGGGCGGCGTCGGCAGGGGTCTCGGCCATCGGTCGTTCTCCCTCGGGTCGTTCGGTGGTGGCGGTCGGACGCGTGCGTGCGCGCTCCGACGTCGCCACGGGTCGCTGGGCTTCGACTCCCGTCGATATTGATGGATGTCGAAGTAACCGTCAACGTACCGGGCGCGTGTGCCGGTGGAAGCAGGACGACCTCACGGGGTGCCGGTCCCGGACGTCTGCCCGGTCCCGCTTGCCGGCTCGGTGCTCGGCCCAAAGGGGCCACCTCCCCGGCCGCGCGCACCGGCCCGACGTCACGTACCGTGGACGGCGGTGTGCCGGGAAGTCTGGTCGGCGAGTCCCGTCGTCGACCCGCCCGGAGCCTGCCGTGAACCCTGACCTCCCTGCCGCCATGCCTGCGGCCGCCCTCCACGAGCCGTTCCTGCACCGCACGACGCCGTGAGCCTCGTGGCCCTCGTGGCCGGCGCCTGGGCGCTGGTCGCGGTCACCCCTGCCCTCGCCCGACTGATCGGCCCGCGCGCCGGGTGGGTCGTCGCCGCCGGGCTCACCGCGCTCGCGGTCGCGCTCGTGCATCTCCGCACGTCCGCGGGTGACGTCACCGAGTCCGTCGCGTGGATCCCCGCGGTCGACGTCGCGCTGCGCCTGCGGCTCGACGGCCTCGGGTTCCTGTTCGCAATGCTCGTGCTGCTCGTCGGGGCCGTCGTCATGGTCTACAGCACCGGGTACGTGCGGTCGCCGCGGCCCGTGGGCTTCTTCGTGCTCATGACCGCGTTCGCGGCCGCGATGCTCACGCTCGTGCTCGCCGACGACCTCGTCGTGCTGTTCGTCGCCTGGGAGCTCACGACGCTGTGCTCCTACCTGCTGATCCTCGTGTCCGGGCCCACCGCCGGGCCGCCCGCGACGCGCACGCTGCTCGTCACGGCCCTCGGTGGGCTCGCGCTGCTCGGCGCCGTCGCGCTCGTCGTCGTCCGCACCGGCACCACCGAGCTGACCGCCGCGCTCGCGTCCCCCGTGTGGGGCGACGACCCGGCCTTCGCCGGTGCGGTCGCCGTGCTCGTCGTGCTCGCGGCCATGACCAAGTCGGCGCAGCTGCCGTTCCACGCGTGGTTGCCCGACGCGATGGTCGCGCCCGCACCCGTCAGCGCGTACCTGCACGCGGCGGCCATGGTGAAGGCGGGCATCTACCTGCTGCTCGTGCTCGCGCCCGCGGCGTCGGCGTCGCCCCTGTGGTCGGGGACCCTCGTGGTGGTGGGCGTGACGACAGCGGTCATGGGCGCCGTCTTCGCGCTCCAGCGCACCGACCTCAAGGAGCTGCTCGCGTACTCGACCGTCAGCCAGCTCGGGCTGCTCGTGGCGGTGATCGGCGTCGGCACGCCGGGGGCGCTGCTCGCGGCCTGCGTGCACGTCGTCGCGCACGCGCTGTTCAAGTCGGCCGCGTTCATGACCGTCGGCGTGGTCGAGAAGCGCACGGGCACGCGCGACCTGCGCGAGCTGCACGGCCTCGCGCGCGCCATGCCGTGGACCGCCGCGATGCTCGTCCTCGCAGTCGTGAGCATGGCCGGCGTCGCGCCCGCGCTCGGGTTCGTCAGCAAGGAGCTCGTGCTCGACGCGTTCGTCACCGCCGACCCGGGCGCCGTGCTCGGCTGGGGGACCGTCGCGGTCGTCACCGTCGGCGCCGCGCTCACCGTGGCGTACAGCCTGCGGATGGTCGTCACGACCCTGCCCGGCCCCGCGCCCACGCCGCCCGCGCGCCCCGCCGACCCCGCGATGACGGCAGCGATCACGGTCACCGCGCTCGGCGGGCTCGCCGTCGGCCTCGTCCCGGGGACGCTCGACGCGCTCGTCGCGCCCGCGGCCGCGGTGGTCGGCGGCATCGACGTCGACCAGGTCCCGTACCTCACGCTCTGGCACGGCGTGACGCCCGCGCTGCTGCTGTCGGTCGCCGCGGTCCTCGGCGGCGTCGGGCTCACGCTCGTGCGCCGCCGCGTCGACGCGCTGCTGGTCGGGCGTCGGCTGTTCCCCGCCGACGGCACCGCCGTGGTGCAGCGCGTGGTCGACGGGATCATCGCCGGTGGTCGTCGCGTCGGCGACCTCACGCGGTCCGACGTCCCGGCGACGCACCTGGCCGTGCCGGTGCTCCTCGTCGGCGCGAGCACCCTGGGCCTGACCCGCCTGTGGTCCGGGCTGCCCGACGTCGGCCCCGTCACCGTGGGCGAGATCGCGCTGCTCGTCGGCGTCGCGGCCGGCGTCGTCGGCGTCGTGCGCGCGCGGCAGCGGCTGACGGCCGTCATCGCCACGGGCGTCGCCGGCTTCGGGGTCGTGCTGTGGTTCGTCGTGCTCGGCGCGTCCGACGTCGCGATGACCCAGCTGCTCGTCGAGATCCTCACGGTCGTCGTCATGGTGCTGGTGCTGCGCCGCATGTCCGGCACGTTCCGACCCGTGCGCGCGCGGCGTCAGGTCGTGACGGCCGTCGTCGCGCTCGCCGCGGGCGCCGCCGCCACGGTCGCGACGGTCACGCTCACCGGGCACCGGCCCCTGTCGGGTGCGGGGGAGTTCTACCTGCGCCGGGCCGAGGACCTCACGGGCGGCACCAACGTCGTCAACACGATCCTGGTCGACTTCCGCGCGCTGGACACGCTCGGCGAGCTCGTCGTGCTCGCCGTCGGAGCCGTCGCGATCACCGCGCTGCTCGACGCGCGTCGCGCGGTCGACCGGCGGTCGGTGCCGCTCGCCCGCACGCCGCTCGTGCCCGCCGGGCCCAACGCCGTCTTCCTCGGCGTGCTCGACCGGTACCTCGTCCCGCTCATGATCGTCGGGTCGGTGCTCCTGCTGCTGCGCGGGCACGACGCCCCCGGCGGCGGGTTCGTCGCCGCGCTGCTCGGTGCCGCTGCCCTCGTGCTCGCGTACCTGTCGGCCGCGACCGACGAGGTGCCGCGCGTCGAACGTCCGTACCTGTCGATCGCGGGCTGGGGCGTCGTCGTCGCGGTCGGCACGGGGCTGCTCGGGCTCGCCGAGGGCTCGTTCCTGCGCCCGCTGCACCTCGACGTGCTCGGCCTCAAGGTGACCACCGCGCTCGTCTTCGACGTCGGTGTGTACCTCGCGGTGCTCGGCGTGCTGCTGGCCGCGGTCGTCCGGCTCGGGCTGTCGCCCGCGTCCGACCGCCGCGCCGACGCCCGCCGGGCCCGCACGGCGCGAGACGCCGCCGCACCCGCCACCCGCACCCCGGCCGAGCAGAGCGGAGCCCCCCGATGATCCTCGCCCTGACCGTCGGGCTCCTTGTCGCGGGAGCCCTCTACCTGCTGCTGCAGCGCGACGCGCTGCGCGTCGTGCTCGGCTTCGTGCTGCTCGGCCACGGCGTCAACCTGCTGCTCTTCTCCGCCGGCGGCGTCGGACGCCGCGGCGAGCCGCTCGGGCAGGGGCCTGACCCCGCCGTGACGGCCGACCCCCTGCCGCAGGCGTTCGTGCTGACCGCGATCGTCATCGCGTTCGCCATCACCATCTACCTGCTCGTCCTGGCCGTCACGGGCACCGCGCGCGACGTGGCCGGGCCGGACGACGACGGGAGCCCGACGTGAGCGACCACCTCCTGCCCCTGCTGGTCGCCGTCCCGCTGCTCGGCGCGGGCGTCGTCCTGCTGCTGCGTGCCCGCCCGGCGTGGGTCGTGGCCACGACGCTCGCGCTCCTGGTCGCCGACGTGGCCGCGGGCGTCGCGCTCGTCGCGGCAACGCGCGGCGGCGACGTGCTGGCCCACCAGGTCGGCGGCTGGCCCGGCGGCATCGCGATCCCCGTGGTGGTCGACGCGTTCGCCGCGCTCATGCTCACCGTCGCGGGCGTGCTGACGCTCGCGTGCACCGCGTTCGCGGTCGCGTCCGGCACGGGTCGGCTGCCGCTGTTCGGCCCCCTGGTCCTGGTGCTGCTCGCGGGCGTCAACGGCGCGCTGGTCACGGGCGACCTGTTCAACCTGTTCGTGTTCGTCGAGGTCATGCTGCTGCCGTCGTACGGGCTGCTCGTGCTCGCACGGCGTCGCCGCGGCACCGAGCGGTCCGTCGTCGGGTCGCGGCTGTACGTCGCGTTCAACCTGTTCGTCTCGACCGTGTTCCTCGCGGGCGTCGCGCTCGTCTACGGCACGGCCGGCACCGTCAACCTCGCGGAGCTGGCCGGGGCCGCCGCGGAGTCATCGACCGTCGCGGCGGCCGCCGGGCTGTGCCTCGCGGCGCTGTCGATGAAGGCCGCGGTCGTCCCGGTGCACGGGTGGCTCGCACGCACCTACCCGACGACGTCCCCCGCGGTGACCGCCCTGTTCTCCGGCCTGCACACCAAGGTCGCGGTGTACGCGATCTACCGCGTCTACGCCGTCGTGTTCGACGGCGACCAGCGGTGGCTGTGGATCGGCCTCGTGCTGTTCACGGCGACCATGGTCGTCGGCGTCCTGGGCGCGGCCGGCGAGGGGCGCATGCGCGCGATCCTCGCGTTCCACATGGTCAGCCAGATCGGCTACATCCTGCTGGGCGTCGCGCTGTTCACGCACGCCGGCCTCACCGCCGGGATCTTCTACCTGCTGCACCACATGGTCGTGAAGGCGTCGCTGTTCCTGTCCGCCGGCGCGGTCGAGGAGCGGTACGGCACCGACGCGCTCGACGACCTCGCGGGCCGGGTGCGCCGCGAGCCCGTGCTCGCCGCGGCGTTCGGCGTCGCGGCGTTGTCCTTGGCCGGGCTGCCGCCGTTCTCCGGCTTCGTCGCCAAGCTCACGCTGATCCTGGCCGCGGTGCGGGCCGACCAGCTCGTCGTCGTCGCGCTCGCGCTCGTCGTCAGCCTCGTGACGCTGCTGTCGATGCTGAAGATCTGGGGCAAGGTCTTCGCCCCGACCCTCACCGGTGCCGTGGGCCGCGCCGACGACCCCGGCGGGCCGGCGACGGCCGACGGCGACGGGGGCGGAGGTGTCGCGACGCTGACCGCGACGAGCACGCGTCGTGCGCGCACCGCCCTGGCGGCGCCGGCCGTCGCGCTCGCCGGCGTCACGGTCGTGCTGGGCCTCGGTGCCCAAGGGCTGCTCGGCCTCACGGCGACCGCGGCCGACGGCCTGCTCGACACGTCCGGCTACGTCGAGGCGGTGCTGCCGTGATCCTCCGCGCCCTCACCCTCCCGGTCCGCGCCGTCGTGTTCCTGCTGTGGTTCGCCGGGCAGGTCGTCCTCTCGTCCGCGGCCGTCCTCGCCGACGTCCTGGTCTCCGGCCGGCGCAGCACGCCCCGCGTGGTCCGGCTCGACCTGGCCGACGCCGGCGACCACCACGTCACGGCGCTCGGCGTCCTCGTGACGCTCACCCCCGGCACGCTCGTGCTCGGCGTCGTCGAGCAGCCCGGCGGCACGCGCTCCGTGCTCGTGCACTCGATGTACCACCGCGACGAGACCACCGCCGTCGCCGACCTGCGCGACCTCGACGACCGGCTCGTGCGCGGCCTGACCCTGGGAGGACGACCGTGATCGTCATCGACATCGCCGTCGCGGGGCTCGCCGTGGCGTTCCTCGTGGCCGCGTGGCGCGTCGTCGCCGGCCCGACGCCCGCCGACCGCGTCGTCGCGGCCGACCTGCTGACGTTCAGCCTCATCGGGCTCGTCGCGCTCGTCGGCACGCGACTGGCCCGCGCGGGCACGTTCGACCTCGTGATCGTCGCGACCCTCGTGGCGTTCCTCGCGGCCGTCTCGCTGGCCCGTGCGCTGACGGGAGGCCATCGGTGAACGCCGCGGAGCTGGCCGGTCAGGTGCTGGTGCTGCTCGGCGCCGCGGTCTTCGTGGTCGCGGCGCTCGGCCTGCGCCGCTTCCGGGACCCCTACATGCGGATCTCGGCCGTCGCGACGGCTGGCGGCCTCGGCGTCGCGTGCGTCACCGTGGGGGCGGTCCTGCTCGACCCCTCGGTGGCGAGCGCGGCCAAGGTCGCGGTCGCGGTGGTGCTGCAGCTGCTGACCTCGGCGGTCGGCGGCATCGCGATCGCCCGCGCCGCGGTGGGGTCGGGCCACCGGTTCGCGCCGGGCACCGACACGCGCGCGCTCGACGCGCCCGACTCACCCGACGGGGAGGAGTGAGACGTGCTCATGCCGTCACGTGAGGATCACCGGGAGTGGGGTCACCGGGGAGGCGGCGTCGTGCTGCTCGCCGCGTGCGCCGTGATGGCCGCGCTGGCGTGGCTGGCACGGCGCACGCTGCACCTCGGTGACGACGACGAGGACGACGCGGCCGGGGTCGGCGTGGTCGAGCACCTGGTCGCCGTGGTGCCGCCGCTCGGCTGACCGCGGTACGGCCCCGCCCCGGGCGGGCGGGGCCGTACCGCGCGGTCAGGATCGTCGCGCGACGAGCGCGTCGACCGTCCCGGCGACGTGGCCCCACGCTGCGGGGTCGGGCAGGTGCCCGCACTCGAGCGGGACGACGTCCGTCCCCAGCAGGCGCCGCGCGGCGGGTGCGACGTGGGCGGGGGGCAGCAGCCGGTCGTGCACGCCGGCCATGACCACGGGCGGCCGCGACCGCAGGACGTCCGTGAACCGGTCGGCCTGCCGCCCGGGGACGAACCCGGGCCGCACGTGGCGCCCCACCAGCGTGAGCCACTCGACCAGCGCCGGGTCGACCCGCTCCGCGGGCGCCGCCAGGTGCTCGAGCAGCCGGTAGCTGGTCGCGGGCCGGGGCGCGGCACGCCAGCGCGCCGCGGCGGCGAGCAGCCGTAGCGGGAGCCGGGGGCGGCGCAGGCCGCCGGGGCTCACGAGCACGCGGCCGACGACGAGCGGTGACGACGCCGCGAGCGCGGCGGCGGCACCGAGCGCGTGCCCGACGAGCACGACGGGCCGGTCCAGCCGCGTGACGACCTCGTCGAGCCACGCACCGAGCTGGTGCACGCGGGCCCTCTCGACGCGGCGCCCCGAGCTGAGCCCGGGCTCGCCCGGCACGTCGGGCGCGACGACGTGCCCCCGCGCGGCGAGGGCCGTCAGCGCGGGCAGGTGCGCCGCGGCGCACGCGTTGGCCCCGGGCACGAGCACGACCGCGACCGGCACGTCGGAGTCGCCCGCCGTGAGCACGTGGGTCGGGCCGGCGACGGTGTCCCGGTGATCGCGGACGTGCGGCACGGCCCACGCGGAGAGCCGCGCGTCGCACCAGTCGTCGATCCGCCGCCGGGCGTGCGGGTCGTGCAGCGTCCGGTAGATGCTCTCCGTCATGGCGCTCACCCGCCCGGCCGGGCGGTGGGCGTGAGCGTGCGGGCAGGGGAGGTGGGGCGCACGGCGCTCCTCGGGTCGTCCGGACGTCGATGGCGCGTCGCAGCGCCAGCCGACCAGACTTCCCGGCACACCGGTGACCAGTGTAGGTCGGGCGCCCTGCTCCGCGCCCGCGGGCGTCCGGGCCGCGGGGCCCCGCCTGGTGCGTGAGAGGTCGATCCAGCACGCGGCTGGATCGACCTCTCACGGCACGGGGGTGTCAGGCCGTGACGACCTCGAGCGTGACGGGGACGTTGCCGCGCGTCGCGTTCGAGTAGGGGCAGACCTGGTGCGCGGCCTCGACGAGGCGCTCGGCGGCGGCCTGGTCGATCCCGCCGAGCTCGACGTGCAGGGTCACCTCGAGGCCGAACCCGCCCTCGCCGTTGGGGCCGATGCCGACCTCGGCCGTGACGGCCGAGTCGGTGAAGGTGACCTTGTCGCGGCGCGCGACGCTCTTGAGCGCGCTGTGGAAGCACGCCGAGTAGCCGGCGGCGAAGAGCTGCTCGGGGTTGGTCGCGCCGCCCGCGCCGCCCATCTCGCGCGGGACGGCGAGGTCGAGGTCGAGGAGGCCGTCCGACGAGCGGGTGTGGCCCTCGCGCCCCTCACCGGTGGCGGTGGCGACGGCGGTGTAGACGACGGACATGGCGGGACCTCCTGGGGAACAGCGAGAGAAAGAACAGTCGTTCTACCTATGGCGTACACTCCACCCTGAGGAGGTCGGGATGTCAAGCACGCACGACGCCGCCTACGGTTCGACCATGACCGCCGACGCCGCCCGCCCGTCCGCGCGGCCCGGCACCCGCTCGGCCGCCCGCGAGCGGCTGCTCGGCACCGCGTCCGCGCTGTTCTACGCCGAGGGCGTGCGCGCCGTCGGCGTCGACCGCGTCGTCACCGAGGCGGCCGTGACCCGCGCGACCTTCTACCGGCACTTCACCGGCAAGGAGGCCCTGGTCGTCGCCTACCTCGACGCGGTCGACGCGGGCGTCCGTGAGCGCGCCGGCGAGCTGCCCGACGCCCCGGACGACGTCGCCGCGTGGCTGCGGCGGCTCACCGCGGAGATCGGCGACGAGCTGTGCCGCCCCGGGTTCCGCGGCTGCGCCTTCATCAACGCCGCCGCCGAGTACCCCGACGCCGCGAGCCCCGTCCGCGTCGCCGTCCGGCGCCACCGGGAGTGGCTGCAGGACGCCGCCACGCGCGCGCTCGCGCGCACGGGCCACCCCGACCCCCGCGCCGCCGGCAGCCGCTGGATGGCGCTGCGCGACGGCGCGATGGTCGGCGCGTACCTCGGTGACGTCGACGACGCGCGCGCGGCCCTGCGCGCCGGCGTCGACGACCTGCTCGCGGGCCGCTGACCCGACGCGGCTCAGGCCGACGGCACCGGCGCGACCTCGGGCGCGGGTGCGTCCGCCGGAGCTGCGGCCGACGCGCGTCCCGCGACCCAGATCGTCGCGGCGCCCGCCGCCGACACCAGCAGGATCCCGGCGACGGCTCGCACGCCCAGCGGGTCGCCCAGCAGCGCGGCCCCCACGAGCGCGCCCGTCACCGGGTCCATCGCGAACAGCGTGCCGACGACGCGCGTCGAGCTCACGCGCACCGCGAGGAAGTCCAGCGAGAACGCGAGAGCGACGCCCAGCAGGCCCGACACGACGAGCACGCCCCACCCGCCGGCCGCGACGCGCGGCACGGCCGGCACCGAGAACGGCAGCAGCGCGAGCGCCCCCACGGCGACCGACAGCGCGAGCCCGTCGAGGCCCGCGGTGTCGTCGCCGACGCGGCCCGCGAGGAACGTGTACGCGCCGAACGCGACGGCCGCGCCCAGGCCGAACCCGACGCCGAGCGCGTCGACGCCACCCACCGGGCCGGCGACCAGCAGCACGCCCACGAGCGCCCCGGCCGGCAGCGCGAGCTCACGCCGCCGCGCGACGCCCGCCGCGGCCACCGTGAGCGGCCCCAGGAACTCGAGCGTCACCGCCAGGCCTAGCGGCAGCCGCTGCACAGCGGCGTAGAACAGCACGTTCATCGCGGCCATCGCGACGCCGTACAGCACGACGCCGCGCCACGCGCGCGGCGAGCGGCCCCGCAGCGACGGCCGCGTCAGCGCGAGCAGCACGACGGCCGCGACCGCCATGCGCAGACCGCTGACGCCGAGCGTCCCGACGGTCGCGAACAGCGACGACGACAACGCCGCCGACACCTGGATGCTCGACGAGCCGACGAGCACGAGGCCCAGCGCGAGCAGCGGGCCCGAGCGCGGGTGGGCAGCACGGAAGGAGGACAGGAAGGTCATGAGAGGTCCCGGGTGATCGAGCCGGACGTCGCCGGCGGGGGTGGTGTCGATCAGCGCGGGCCGTCGAGCCGCGGACGCAGGGCGTCCGCCGGGGGAGGGCCCGCTACCGGGCGCAGGGGCCGCGACGCGCGGCGCACCCGAAGCTGCTCATGGGATCCATGTGCCGGACCATAACCCCTGCGCGGGCCTCGCGGCGTCCCCGTCCCACGGCGACGGGCGGGACCGCTGCGCGCGAGGGGTCCACCCACCCCCGTGCCGGACCGTCGGCGTCACGAGGCGCGGCCCCGGTGCCACGCGGACCACAGCCGCGCGTACGGCTCGCAGCCCGCGAGCAGCTCGTCGTGCGTCCCGGTGGCCACCACGCGCCCCGCGTCGAGCAGCGCGATCCGGTCGGCCCGCGCCGCCTGGTCGAGCCGGTGCACGACCACCAGGGCGGTGCGCCCGGCCAGCACCCGGCGCGCGGCCACGTCGAGCGTGCGTGCCGCGCCCGAGCCCGCCTCGGCCGTCGCCTCGTCGAGCACGACCACGCGTGCGTCGGTCAGCGCGAGCCGCGCGAGCGCGACCTGCTGCGCGCGGTCCGGGGAGAGCGGCAGCCCGCCGGCGCCCACGGCCGTCCGCAGGCCCTCGGGCAGGTCGTCGACCCAGTCGGCGCCGACCAGGGTCAGCGCGTCGCGCAGCCGTGCGTCGTCCGCGTCCGGGCGTGCCAGTCGCAGGTCGTCGGCGAGCGTCCCCGCGAACACGTGGACCTCCTGCGTCACGGCCGCGACCGCGGTGGCGGCCCGCGGCGAGCCCGCCGGGGCGCCGTCGACCAGGACCGTGCCCGCGGTGGGCGCCACCGCGCCGGTCACGAGGCGCGCGAGCGTCGACTTGCCCGCACCCGACGCACCGACCAGCGCGACGACCTCGCCCGCCGCGACGTGCAGGTCCACGGCGTGCAGCACGGGCCGGTCGGGGTCGTACGCGAACGTCACGCCGCGCACGTCGATCGTGCCCGCGTCCGTCGTCGGCGCGTGCGTCCCCGCGTCCGCCGCCCGCGCGTCGGTCGTCCCCGGGGCGGCGTCGGGCGCGTCCCCGGCCGGGCCGTCCGCCGGCAGCACCCCGACGACGCGCGCGAGCGCCGCCTGCGCACGCTGCAGGTCGTCGACCTGCGAGAGCAGGATCCCGACGGGGTCGAACAGCCGGTGGACGAGCAGCGCGGCCGTCGTCGCGGCACCGACGGTCGCCGCGCCGGCACCCACGAGCCAGTACCCCACGACGAGCACCGCACCGAGGCCGACGAGCTCGCCGGCGTGCAGCCGGTGCGCGAACGCGAGCTGCACGCGCAGCCCTTCGACGGTGCGGTCGACTGTACGGAGCGACGCGCGCTCGACCTGCCCCTCGTGCGCGTCGGACGTGCCGAGGGCGCGGATCGTGTCGGCCGCGGTGACCGCCTCGAGCACCTGGTGCGTGCGGTCGGCCGCGGCCGCGCGCTCGGCGCGGAACACCGGGCCCGCGCGGCGCCCGAACGCGCGCACGCCCCACACCTGCAGCGGCACGGCGGTGAGCACCGCGACGGCGAACCGCCAGTCCAGCCCGGCCAGGCCGCCCACGGTCAGCAGGATCGTCGCGCCCGCGCCGCACACCGCGGGCAGCACCCGCGACACCGTGGTGCGCAGCACGTCGACGTCGCCGGAGACGCGCGCGACGAGGTCGCCCGTGCCCGCGCGCTCGAGGTGCGCGGGCGGCACGTGCAGGGCCGCGTGCACGGTGCGCTCGCGCAGGTCGGCGAGCGCGTGCTCGAACGTCCGGGCGACGAGCAGCCGGGCCACGGCGGCGAGCGCGGTCGCCCCGACGAGCGCGGCCACGAGTGCCGCCGCGGACCACCACAGGCGCGACGGGGCGGCGTCCGCCGCGACGGCGTCGACCATGCGGCCGATGAGCCACACCGGCACGAGCCCCGCGAACGCGCCGACGAGCAGGACGACCGCCGCGGCGGCGACGCCGCCGCGGTGCGTGCGCAGCACCTGCCACGCGTAGCGGCGCGTGGCGGCGGGGTCGGCGACGGGCAGCGCGGCGGCGGGCGGTGCGGTTGCGGCGGTGGGGACGGTGCCGGGGGCGGGGGTGCTCACGCGACCACCTCCCGGTAGGCGGGCACGCGCGCCAGCAGGTCGACGTGGGCGCCGGTGTCGGTGCCGTGCGCGTGCACCACGACGACGCGGTCGCACGCCGCGAGCAGCGTCGCCGACGACGTCACGAGCAGGACCGCTCGGTCGTCGCCGCGGCGCGCGTGCAGCGCGACGAGCTCGCGCGCCACGTGCTGCTCGGTGACCGCGTCGAGCGCGGTCGTCGGCTCGTGCAGCACGAGGACGGCGTGCGGGGTCGCCCAGGCGCGTGCGAGCGCGACGCGCTGCCGCTGCCCGCCCGAGAGCCGTGCCCCGGCGCCGTCGAGCACGGTCGCGAGGCCGTCCGGGAGGTGCTCGAGGACCTCGCCGACCGTCGTCGCGTGCAGCACGTCGGGGTCGGGCGGCGTGCCCGGGGTGCCGGCGGTGAGCACGTCGGCGAGCGGTGCCGTGACCAGCGCGACGTCGTGCGGAGGTGCGTGCACGGCGTCGCGCAGCGTCCGCGGGTCGAGCGCGGCGACGTCGACGCCGAGCACCCGCACGCCGGGGGTGACGCGGGTGCGGCCCGCGAGCGCCTCGACGAGCGCGCGCGTGCGGACCGCGTCGCCGGCGACGCCGACGACCTCGCGCCGTGCGACCCGCAGCGGGGGCAGCGGCGTGCCGTCGGCGGTCGTGGCGCCCGGCGTGACCTCGATCGCGACCGGGTGCGACGGGTCCGGTGCCGCTCCCGCTGCCGCGCCGGGTGCGGGGTGCAGCGGGGCGTCCTCGAGCAGCGCCGCGACCCGCCGGGCCGACGCGCGCCGGGCCGCGAGGTCCACGAGCACCCAGCCGACCGCGTCCATGGGGCGCTGCACGTACTGCGCGAGCCCCACGACCGTGACCATCTGGCCGAGCGTCATGCCGCCGTCGAGCGCGACGAGCCCCGCGGCGAGCGCGACGCCCGCGAGCACGAGCCCGGACAGCAGCGACGAGACGCCCGTGAACGCGACGCGCGCGCGGGCGGCGTGCAGCGCGGCGGCGAGCGCGTCGCGCGAGAGCGCGCGGTAGCGCGCGGCGGCGGCGGGTCGGGCGCCGACGCCGGTGAGCACGCGCAGGCCCGTGAGCATGTCGGCGGCCGCGCCGACGGTGCGTGCGGCGGACTGCTGCGCGGCGCCGGTGCGGGCGTCGAGCGGCCGCGACAGGTGGTGCAGCGCGACGAGCAGCGCGGGCGTCACGACGAGCACGCCGACGCCGAGCGCGGGCGACGCGTGGATCATGGCGACGGCCGCGACCGCGAGCGCGGCGAGCGCGGCGACGAGCTCGCCGACCGCCCAGGAGGTGCCGGCGACCTGTCCGGTGTCGGAGGTGAGGACCGCGTCGACCTCGCCCGCGGCGCGGGGTCGCGCGGTGCCGCGGTGCGCGAGGACACGGCGGACGCCGAGGAGGCGCAGGTCGTGCTCGCCGAGCGTCGTGACGTGCGTCGCGGCGAGCGCGCCGAACCGCCACGACCACGACAGCACGACGAACAACGCGACCAGCGCGCCGAGCAGCAGGCCGAGCGCGCGGCCGTCGCGGGGCAGCACGGCGTGGTCGATGACGGCGCCGACGAGCACGGGCACGAGGGCCTCGGCGACCTCGTGCAGCACGAGGCCGGTGGTCGACACGGCGAGCCGCGTGCGCCGACCGGCCGCGAGCAGCGCGTGACCGGCGACGCGGCGGACGGTCCAGGGCGTCGCGGACGCGGTGGCGGGTGCTGACGAGTCGCGCGTGCGCCTCGGCGGGGCGGAGACGGGGGAGGGCACGGCCCTAAGGTAAGGCGAACCTCATCGCAGCTCGAACCTGGAGGGTGACCGACCATGTCGACGATCGGCCAGGACGTCGCGGACGTCGACCTGACCGAGCTGGTGGCCGGGACGCGGGCGCGGCTGCTCACGGCGCTGCACGCGTCGGCGTCGCCGCGCGCGTGGGCGGCGCACGACCACGAGGACCACGAGCTGATCTGGGGCGTGCGGGGCGTCGTCACGGTGCGCACGGGCGACGAGCACCGGACCGTGCCGCCGAGCGCGGGCCTGTGGATCCCGGCGGGCGTGGCCCACGAGGTGGCGGCGTCCGCGGGCGCGCGCTTCTGGACGACGCACGTGGCCCGGCCGGTCGCGCCCGGCCTGCGGGGAGGTGCGCGTGCGGTGGCGGTCACGCCGCTGCTGCGCGAGGTGCTGCTCTACCTGCACAACCGCCTCATGCCGCAGGACGTGCGCGAGCAGGCCGAGACGCTCGCGCTCGCGCTGCTCGACGAGGCCGAGGTGCCGCCCGTGCTGCTGCCGGTGCCGGACGACCCGCGCGCGCTGCGCATCGCGCGGGCGCTCGTGGCGGACCCGGCCGACGACCGCACGCTCGCGCAGTGGTGCGCGCACGTGGGGTCGAGCGTGCGGCACATGTCGCGGGTGTTCGGCCGCGAGACGGGGATGACGTTCGCGCGGTGGCGCGTGCACGCGCGCGTGCGGGCGGCGACCACGCTGCTGCCGCAGGGGCTGCCGGTCGCGGCGGTCGCCCGCCGGGTGGGCTACCGCTCGCCGAGCGCGTTCGTGCACGCGTTCGGGGAGGTGACGGGGTGCACGCCCGGTGCCTACCTGCGGGCCGTGACCGTGCGGCCGGTCGCGGTGTCCCCGTGGGCGGATGACGACGAGGCGTGGCCGATCGCCGACACGGAACGGGTGATCGGCGACAGCGGCGGCCGCTGACGGGCATCGACGTCGAACTAAGGTGAGCCTCACCTGACTTCGACCCCGCGGCAGTGGCCCCGGGGCACGCGCGGCGCCCCGCGCCGCACCCGAGGAGACCTCATGACCACCACGTCCCGACGCCGCCCCGCGGCGCTCGCCCTCGCCCTCGTCGCCGGCCTCGCGCTCGCGGCCTGCTCGGCCACCGCCGACGGCGCGACCGGCGGTGCGCCGGCCGCCACGCGCACCGTCGACTCGGAGTTCGGCGAGGTCGAGCTGCCCACCGACCCGCAGGCCGCCCTCGGCTTCTACACCACGGACGTCGACATCCTGGCGACGCTCGGCATCCCGCTCGCGTCGTCGCAGCCCGTGCGTGACGGCTACACCGGCTTCCCGGCCTTCTTCCCGCAGGACGCGCTCGCGGACGTCGACACGTTCGTCAACTTCCCCGAGTACAGCTACGAGGCCGTCATGGCCGCCGCACCCGACCTGATCCTCAACGGGCTGGGCTACGACGAGGAGGCCGTGCAGCGCCTCGCCGAGATCGCGCCCACCTACTCCGTCAACGCGTTCGACGGCGCCGACTGGCGCGACAAGTTCCGCACCACGGCCGCCGCGCTCGGCCGCACCGAGCAGGCCGACGCGTGGTTCGCGCGCTACGACGCGCGCGTCGCCGAGGTCCGCGCCGAGCTCGACGCGCGCGACATCCACCCGCGCGTCGCCGCGATCGGCTGGTGGAGCGACCAGCTGCAGCTCTCCTGCTACGGCGTGCCGTGCCTCGTGTTCGCCGACCTCGGGCTCGACATCACGCCGCTGGCGCTGCAGGAGGGCGCCGCCCTCAGCCTCGAGCAGGTCGACCAGCTCGCCGACGTCGACGTCGCCGTCCGCAGCTACGCGCCCGGCCCCGCCGGCGAGTCGGCCGACGCCGAGACGCTGCGCACGCTCGCGACCAGCCAGGTCTGGTCGTCGCTGCCGTTCGTCGCCGAGGACCGCTACTTCCGCTACGACCTCGAGATGGACTACGGGTCGCCCAGCGGCCACGCGGCGTTCCTCGAGTTCCTCGCCGACAGCCTGCTCGGCTGACGTCGGCACGAGGGACGAGGGACGACGATGGCGCTCGACGGCGGTCTGACGCCCCGCATCTGGCGGGCCGAGGTGACGCACGTGCGCCGGCTCACGCCGGGCATGGTGCGCGTGACGCTCGGCGGTCCCGGCATGACGGAGTACCGCACCACGGGGGTGGGGGACGAGTACGTGCGGGTGTTCTTCCCGCACGCCGGGCAGGACGAACCCGTGATGCCGCGGGTGGCGGGACGGTCCTGGGAGTTCGACGACCCCGACACGGCCGCGCCCATGCGCACGTACACCGTGCGCGCGTGGCGGCCCGGCGAGGTCGACGTCGACTTCGTCGTGCACGACGGGGGCGTCGCGGCCGCGTGGGCGCTGCGCGCGCGGCCCGGCGACGTCGTCGGGCTCACCACGCCGATCGGCCTGTACGACCCCCCGGACGGCACGACGTGGCAGCTGCTGCTCGCCGACGCCACCGGGCTGCCCGCCGCGCTGCGACTGCTCGAGCAGGCCCCGCCGGGGGTCCGCACGCGCGCGGTGCTCGAGGTGCCGGACGCCACGCACCACCAGGACGTCGCGCCCGGTGCGCACGCCGACGTCACGTGGGTGCACGGCGGCAACGGCCACGGGCCCAGCGCCCTGGCCGACCTGCTGCCGGACGTGACCCTGCCCGACGGCCCCGGCTACGTGTGGGTGGCCGGCGAGACCCGCGTGCTGCGTGCGGTGCGCCGGCACCTGCGGCACGCGCGGGCGCTGCCCGGCACCGACTACAAGATCGTCGGCTACTGGACCGCGCAGGCCGAGCTGTGGCGCGAGCGGTACGACGCGCTGCCCGCGCCCGTGCGCAGCCGCCTCGCCTCCCTGTGGGACGACGCCGGGCGCGACCCCGAGGAGATCGAGGACGAGTACGACGACCAGCTGGAACGGCTCGGCCTGTGAGCACGACCGTCGACGCGGCCGACGCCCCGCCGGGCGCCTCGAGCGGCTCGGGCACCTCGGCCGCCGCGGGGGCCGTGACCCCGCCCGACCAGGCCGAGGCGCGGCCGCCCGGCGCGCACCGCGGCCGGTGGCTGGTCGCGGCCGTCGTCCTGCTCGTGGTCGCGGTCGGGGCGAGCCTCGCGCTCGGCGCCCGGCCCGTCGCGCTGGGCACGGTCGTCGACGCGTTCGTGCGGCCCGACGGGTCCGACGCGCAGTCGGTCGTGCTCGACCTGCGGCTGCCGCGCACCGTCCTCGGGCTGCTCGTCGGCGTGAGCCTCGGCCTGTCCGGCGCGCTGATCCAGGCGCTGACCCGCAACCCGCTCGCCGACCCGGGCATCCTCGGCGTCAACGCCGGCGCCCAGCTCGCCGTCGTGCTCGGCGCCACCGCGGGGGTCGTGACGCTGCGCGGGCAGCTGTGGCTCGCGTTCGCCGGCGCCGCGGCCGCGACCCTCGCGGTGTACGCGATCGGCGCGGCGGGCCGTGGCCGCCCCAGCCCGTTGCGCCTCACGCTCGCGGGCGTCGCGCTGGGCGCCGCGCTGGGCGGCGTCACGTCCGGGCTCACGCTGGTGTCCGAGCGGACCTACGACACGATGCGCGTGTGGGGCGTCGGGTCGCTCGCCGCACGCGACCTGGGGGTGGCCGCGACCATCGCGCCGTTCGTGGCCGTCGGCGTGCTCGTCGCGCTCGCCGTGGCGCGCCCGCTCAACGCGGTCGCGCTCGGCGACGACACCGCCGCGACGCTCGGCGCGCGGCTCGGGGCGACCCGCGTCGCCGTGGTCGTCGCCGTCACGCTGCTCGCGGGCGCCGCGACCGCCGCCGCCGGGCCCGTCGGCTTCGTCGGGCTCATGGTGCCGCACGTCGCACGGTGGCTCACCGGGCCCGACCAGCGCTGGGTGCTGACGCTGACGATGCTGCTCGCGCCCGTCCTCGTGCTCGTGTCCGACGTGACCGGGCGGCTCGTCATGCGACCCGCGGAGCTGCCGGTCGGCATCGTCACGGCGTTCGTCGGGGCGCCCGTGCTCGTGGCGCTCGTGCGCCGCCACCGGGCGAGCGGGCTGTGAGCGCGGCGCACGTCCGAGCCGTGCCGCCCGCACCGGCCGCTCCCGGCCCGGGCGACCTCGGCGCACCGCTCGGCCTGGCCGGTCCGCTCGACCGTGGGCGGCGCGAGCTCGTGCTGCGCTGCGGTCGCGTGAGCGTCGTCGTCGCGCGCCGCAGCGTCGTCGCCGTCACCGTGCTCGTCGTCCTCACGCTGGTGGTCGCGGTGCTCACGCTGGCCACGGGTGACTTCCCCGTCGCCCCGGCCGACGTGCTGCGCGCCCTGACCGGGCGGGCCGAGGGCAGGACCGCGACGGTCGTGCTCGGGTGGCGCCTGCCCCGCGCGGTCCTCGGGGTCGTGCTCGGTGCGGCGCTCGGCGTCGCCGGGGCGATGTTCCAGTCGCTCAGCCGCAACCCGCTCGGCAGCCCCGACATCATCGGCTTCAGCAACGGCGCCTACGCCGGTGCGGTCCTCGTGCTGCTCTCCGGGGGCACCGGCTACCTGACGGTCGCCGCGGGCGCGGTCGGTGGCGGCCTCGTCACGGCGCTCGTCGTGTACCTGCTCGCGTGGCGGCGCGGCGTGCAGGGCTTCCGTCTCATCGTCGTGGGCATCGGGGTCAGCGCCGTCATCTCGTCCGTCACGACGTGGTTGGTGCTGCAGGCCGAGGTGCGGCTCGCGGTCGCGGCGACCGTGTGGGGCGCCGGCACGCTCAACGGCGTCGGGTGGGACCAGGTCCGGCCCGCCGCGGGCCTCGGTGCCGTCCTGCTGCTCGGCGTCGTCGCCGTGTCCCGCGGCATGCACGCGCTCGAGCTCGGCGACGACGCGGGCGCCGCGCTGGGCGTCGGCGTCGAACGCACGCGGCTCGCGGTCGTCGTCGTCGGCGTCGCGCTCACCGCGGTCGCGACCGCGCTGACCGGCCCGATCGCGTTCGTCGCGCTCGCGGCGCCCCAGCTCGCGCGCCGCGTGCTGCGCGCCCCCGGCACGACGCTCGTCGGGTCGGCCGCCATGGGCGCGTTCCTGCTGGTCGCGTGCGACCTGGTCGCGCAGCGCGCGTTCGCGCCGCAGCAGCTGCCCGTGGGGGTCGTCACGGTCAGCCTCGGCGGGGCCTACCTGGTGTGGCTCCTGGTCCACGAAGCGAGGTCACGATGACGCAGCACCCCCCGGCACCCCTCAGCGCGCGCGGGCTGACGCTCGCGTACGACCGTCGCACGGTCGCGACCGACCTGTCCGTGGACGTGGGTCCCGGGTCGTTCACGGTGGTGGTCGGGCCCAACGCGTGCGGCAAGTCCACGCTGCTGCGCGCGCTGTCCCGCCTCCTGGCACCCGCCGCGGGGCAGGTCCTGCTCGACGGGCGCGACATCGCGCGGTACCGCACCAAGGAGGTCGCGCGTCGCGTCGGGCTGCTGCCGCAGACGTCGCAGGCGCCCGACGGGATCACGGTCGCCGACCTCGTGGGCCGTGGCCGGTTCCCGCACCAGGGGCTGCTGTCGCAGTGGTCCGCGGACGACGAGCGCGCGGTGCGCGCCGCGCTCGCGGCGACCGGCACCACCGACCTGTCGGGGCGCCTGGTCGACGAGCTGTCCGGCGGTCAGCGGCAGCGGGTCTGGGTGGCGATGGTGCTCGCGCAGCAGACCGACCTGCTGCTGCTCGACGAGCCGACGACGTTCCTCGACGTCGCGCACCAGGTCGAGCTCATGGACCTGTTCGCGGCGCTGCACGCCGCCGGGCGCACGGTGGTCGCGGTGCTGCACGACCTCAACCAGGCCGCGCGCTACGCGACCCACCTGGTGGCGATGCGCGGTGGCGAGGTCGTCGCGCAGGGCGCTCCCGGCGACGTCGTCACGGCGGACCTCGTGCGCGACGTGTTCGGGCTCGACTGCGTGGTCGTCGAGGACCCGGTGTCGGGCGGGCCGCTGGTCGTGCCGCGCGGGCGGGCCTGGCCGGCACCCGCGCCCGGGTCGGTGGCCGCGGCTCAGCCGCGCAGCTCGACGCCGATCTGCACGGCGTCCAGCTCGGCGAGCGCGCGGTCGAGCGTCGAGGACGGGTAGGTGCCGAGGTCGCGCAGGTGCAGCAGCTCGGCGCGCTGCGCACCCAGCAGCGTGACCATGAGCCGCTGGTCGGACGCGCGCTGCGCGGCGTGCTGCTCGTCGTCCGCCTCGACGGCCGCGTCGATGGCCGCGAGCCTGCGGCGCGCGCGCTCGACGGTCGCGCTCGGGTACGGCGTGCCGTCGGGCTGCGCGAGCCCCGGGTCGTCGAGCCGCTGCACGGCGGCCCGCCGCAGCTCGGTGCGCAGCGCGGTGAGCTGCTCGGCGTCGTCGTCGTCCCGGGCCGTGAGGCCGAGGCGTCGCGTGAGCCACGGCAGGGTGCCGCCCTGGACCAGCAGCGTCCCGGCGGCCACGACGAACGCGACGAGCACGAGCAGCGAGCGCTGCGGCGTGTCGGACGGCAGCGACTGCGCGGCCGCCAGCGTCACGGCGCCGCGCATGCCGGCCCACACGAGCACGACACCCTCGCGCGGGCCGAACCGCTCGGCCGTGAGGTAGTCGATGTCGGCGATCTTGCGGCGCACGCGCCGTCCCACGGCCTCGGCGCGGTCGGCCGGGTCGGGCAGGGCGGCCGCCGCGACGCGTCCGCCCGCGCGGAAGCCGGCGCGGAACCGTCGGCGACGACGGCCGGTCGAGCGGGGCGCCTGCGGCATGCGGCCCTCGTCGAGACGTTCCTGGGCGGACTCGAGCCAGTCCCGCAGCGCGGGCGTCCGCCGGGCGCGGCGCGCGAGCTCCCACACCGACCACGCGACGAACAGCGAGCGCACCGCGATGACGATGGTCGCGGTGAGGACGCCGAGCAGCAGCGCCGTCCACAGGCTGCCGTGCGCCTGGCGGACGTCGAGCACGAGCCCGAACACCTCGAGCCCCATGACGAGGAACACCGCGCCCTCGAGCAGCAGCTCGATCGTGCGCCACACCGCGTTCTCGGTGACGCGGTCACGCGCCCGCAGCGCGCGGGGCGCGGCGTGCCCCGTGACGAGCCCCGCGGTCACGGCCGCGACCAGGCCGGACGCGCCCAGGTGCTCGGCGGGCAGGTACGCGACGAACGGCACGACGAACGAGATCGCGACGTTCGACGTGGTCTGCGTGACGTGCCCGCGCGCCCACACGTGCAGGCGCCCCACGACGTACCCGACGACGACGGCCACGACGACCGCGAACACGAAGTCGCCCGCGACGCCCCACAGCGACACCGTGCCCGCGGTCGCGACGATCGCCGAGCGCAGCAGCACCAGGGCGGACGCGTCGTTGAGGAGCGACTCGCCCTCGAGGACCGTGACGATGCGCGGCGACACCCCCGCCTTGCGGACGATCGACGTGGCCACCGCGTCGGTGGGGCTGACGATCGCACCCACCGCGATGGCCGTCGCGAGCCCGAGGTCGGGCAGCAGCGCGTCGAGCGTGAACCCGACCGCGACGGTCGAGACCAGCACCAGCACGACCGAGAACGCGGAGATCGTGCGCAGGTCGCGCCGGAAGTCCATGGTCGGCACGTTGGTGGCCGACGAGTACAGCAGCGGTGGCAGCACGACCCCGAGCACCCACTCGGGCTGGATCTCGATCTCGGGCACGAACGGCAGGAAGCTCACCGCCACGCCCACCAGCACGAGCAGCAGGGGAGCAGCGACGCCCACCCGGGGGGCGAACGTCGTCACCAGCACGATCACGAGCACGGCGAGCACACCGGCGGCCACCAGGTCCATGCGTCACCTCACGGTCGGCGCGGCAGGGTCGTAGCCGAACCTACGCCCCCGAGGACGTCCACCCCCGCGGCATCCACCCCACCCGCCCACCCCCCCGCGCATCCACCCCACCCCGCCCGCCCCGTCCCCCGCGTCGCCCTCGTCCTGCCGACGGACAGCGCCGCGGTCGACGGACAGGCGTACGCCGCTGTCCGTCGACCCGTACCGCTGTCCGTCGGCGAGCGGGCGACCGCCGCGGCGCGAGGTCAGCGGGCGTCGTGGTGCGCGGTCGCGGCGACCGCGTCCGCCTGGCGCGCGGGGCCCACGAGCAGCCGGTTGACGACGTACAGCACGACGCCGACCGCGAGCAGCACGCCGGCGCGCGCGTACACGTCGGCCGAGCGCCCCGACAGCGGCGACGCGAGCACGAGCGACACGACCGCGCCCAGCACGGGTGCCCACGTCGGTGCCCGGAACCCGCCGCGCTCGTCGCCGTCGACGGGCGCGTCCGCGTCGTCGGGACGCCGCCGCAGCACCAGCACCGACACGTTGACCACCGCGAACACGAGCAGCAGGAGCAGCACGGTCGTGTCGGCGAGACCCGACAGGTCGCCCGTGCTCACGAGCGTGAGCGCGACGGCCGTCGTGAACGCGATCGCGACCCACGGCGTGCGGCGGCGCCGGTCCACGCGGCCCAGCCACGCGGGCACGATGCCCTCGCGCGACATCCCGTAGACGACGCGCGACGCCATGATCATGTTGATGAGCGCGGTGTTGGACACCGCGACGAGCGCGATGAGCGCGAACAGCCACGGCGGGAACGCCAGGCCCGCGACCCGTACGACCTCGAGCAGCGGCCCGCTGGACTCCCGCAGCGTCGCCGTGTCCACGAGCATCGACGTCGTGAACGCGACCGCCAGGTAGATGACGCCCGTGATGGCGATGCCCCCGAACAGCGCGCGCGGGAAGTCGCGCCGTGGCGCGCGGCACTCCTCGGCGAGGTTGACGGAGTCCTCGAACCCCAGCAGCGCGTAGAACGCGAGCGCGGTCCCGCCGAGCACGGCCACCCACGCGGGCCCGTCGGTCGTCAGGGTCATCGCACGCGACGGGTCGCCCTCGCCCGCGAGGAACGCGCGCACCCCGATCGCGAGGACGACGAGAAGCCCCGTGACCTCGACGGCCGTCAGCACGAGGTTGACGCGCACCGACTCGCTGATGCCGATCGCGTTGACCACCGCGACCAGCAGCACGAACGCCCACGCCGCGACGAGCGTCGGCACCGTCACGAGCTCGGCGAGGTAGTCGCCGCCGAACGCGCGCGCCGCGGCACTCGCGCTCGTGATGCCGCTCATGAGCACCGCGAACGCGACGAGGAACGTGACGAACGGCCGCCCGAACGCGCGCTGCGCGTACACCGCCGCGCCCGCCGCGCGCGGGTACCGGCTCACGAGCTCGGCGTACGCCGTCGCGGTGAGCGCCGCGAGCGCGAACGCCACGACGAACGGGATCCAGATCGCGCCGCCCACCTCGGCGGCGACCTTGCCGGTCAGCGCGTAGATCCCCGCCCCGAGGATGTCGCCCACGACGAACACCAGGAGCATCCGGCGGCCGACCGTGCGGCGCAGCGCGGGCTCGCCGGTGCTGTCGTCGTCCGCGCGGGGGGCGGGCTCCGCTGCGGCGGGGTCGGTGGCCACGGCGACCTCCCGGGCTCGGACGGCCGGCGGCCGTCGGTGCCGCCAGTGTCGCGCCGGGCCGGTCGGCCCGCTCGGCGAGCGGGCGCCGCACGCCCGACCTACGCTCGCAACCTCCCGGCGACGTGGCCCGGCGACCCGGCCGCGCGTGCCGGTGACCCGGGTCGCCCGCCGCCCGTCAACGACCCGTCGGTCCCCGGGGCCGGCGCGAAGGAGGACCCATGAAGGGCAAGGCCGCGTTCGTCGTCGGCGCCGGTGTCGGCTACCTGCTGGGCACCCGTGCCGGACGCCAGCAGTTCGAGAAGATCAAGTCGTGGGCGTCGGACACGTGGCACGACCCGCGCGTCCAGGGCTACGTGCAGGACGCCGAGAAGACCGCGACCGAGTTCGCGCGCACGCAGGGCGCCGCGCTCAAGGACAAGGCCGTGTCGACCGCGAAGGCCCGGTTCTCGGGGTCGGACGACGACGCGTCGGAGACGGCGGCCGGCACGTGGGAGCCGTCGGACGGCCCGCTCGTGGACGCCGACGACGCCAACCCGGACGCGACGCGTCCCTGACACGTCCCGGCACCCACGGCCCGCTCGATGGCAAGGTAGGGCCGTGGGTGTCGAGCACATCGTGGTCATGGGTGTCTCCGGGACCGGCAAGTCGACCGTCGGGCAGGCGCTCGCGGACCGGCTCGGCCGGCCGTTCCTCGAGGGGGACGCGTTCCACCCGGAGGCCAACGTCGTGAAGATGCGCGACGGCGTGCCGCTCACGGACGACGACCGCTGGCCGTGGCTGCGGACCCTGCGCGACGCGATGAGCGAGCACGCGGCGGCGGGCACGTCGACGGTGGTCGCGTGCTCGTCGCTGCGGCGCGTGTACCGCGCGGTGCTGCGCGAGGCGCAGGGCCACGTGCGGTTCGTGCTGGTCGACGTGCCGGCCGACGTGCTGCGCGACCGCATGGTGCACCGCGCGGGGCACTGGATGCCGCCCAGCCTGCTGGAGTCGCAGCTCGCGACGCTCGAGCCGCTGCAGGTCGACGAGGACGGCGTGACCGTGCCCGTCGCGGGCGCGCCCGACGTCGTGGTGGCGGACGCGCTCGCGGCGCTCGAGGCGTGGCGCCCGGCCTGACGGCGCTCCTGCGGCCGTCGCGCCGGGCGGGCCGGAGATCGGCGCGGCCGGGGGCGTCGCGCCGCCCGTAGGCTGCGGCGAGTGCCTTCCGTGCTCGTCGACCTGACCCCCGTCCGCGTCAGCCCGGCGTTCCGGCGCCTGTGGCTCGGCCTCTCGGTCGCGAACCTGGGCGCGCAGCTCACGGTCGTCGCGGTCGGCCTGCAGGTCTACGCGCTGACGTCGTCGACGCTCGCGGTCGGCGTGCTCGGGGTGTGCGCGCTCGTGCCGCTCGTCGTCTTCGGCCTGTACGGCGGCGCGCTCGTCGACCACTACGACCGCCGGACCGTCGCGCTCGTCGCGTCGGTCGTGTCGTGGGTCGCGGTGCTGGGCCTGGTCACGCAGGCCGCGCTCGGCAACGAGCACGTCGGGCTGCTGTACGGGCTGGTCGCGGTGCAGTCCGCGGCCGGTGCCGTGAACTCCCCGGCGCGGTCGGCGATCATCCCGCGGCTGCTCGAGCCGCGCCTCATGCCCGCGGCGAACGCGCTGCAGACCATCGGCTGGAACACCGCGCTCACGGTCGGGCCGCTCGCGGGAGCGCTGCTCGTCGCGGGCGTCGGGTACGCGTGGGCGTACGCGGTCGACGCGGTGCTGTTCACGTTCGCGCTGACCGCGCTGCTGCGGCTGCCGCCCGTGCCGCCCGAGCCGTCGGCGCACCGGCGCGAGCGGCTCGGCCTCGGGTCGGTGGTCGACGGCCTGCGGTACCTGGGCACGCAGCGCAACGTGCGCATGACGTTCCTCGTCGACCTGGTCGCGATGATCACGGCGATGCCGCGCGTGCTGTTCCCCGCGGTCGGCGTGCTGTACCTGGGCGGCGGCGAGACGACGACGGGCGTGCTCGTCGCGGCCATCGCCGTGGGCGGGGTGGTGGCGGGGCTGTTCTCGGGCGGGCTCGCGCGCGTGCGCTGGCAGGGCCGCATCATCGCCGTCGCGATCACCGCGTGGGGGCTGTCGATCGTCGCGTTCGGCGTCGTGCTCGTGACCGCGGGCCGCACGACGCCCGACCACGTGCTGCCCGTCGCGCTGGCGCTCGCGGTCGTGACGCTCGCGCTCGCGGGTGCGTCGGACACCGTGTCGGCGGTGTTCCGCCAGACGATCCTGCAGACCGCGACGCCCGACGACATGCGCGGCCGGCTGCAGGGCGTGTTCGTCGTGGTCGTCGCGGGCGGGCCGCGCCTGGGCGAGCTCGTGCTCGGCGCGCTCGCGACCCGCGTGGGCGAGGGCTGGGCCGCCGTGCTGGGCGGTGCCGCGTGCGTCGTGCTGCTGTGGGTCCTGGTGCGCGCGCAGCGCACGTTCTGGCGGTACGACGCGCTGCACCCGACGCCCTGACGCGCGCCTGGCGGGGCGTGGGGCCGCGTGTCGGTGCCACGCCGTACGGTTCCTCGCATGGCGCTCTCGCTCGGTCTGCTCGGCATCGTCACGCGTGACATGGCCGCGTCCCTCCGCTTCTACCGGTCACTCGGGGTCGCGATCGACGACGGGCAGGACGACGCCCCGCACGTCGAGGCGCGGCTCGACGACGGCACGCTGCTCGCGTGGGACACGGTCGAGACCGTCCGCTCGTTCGACCCGGACTACGTGCCGCCGACCGGCGGGCACCACGTCGCGTTCGCGTTCGACGCCGGCTCGCCGGCCGGGGTCGACGCGACGTACGCCGCGATGGTCGCCGCCGGTCACACGGGGCACCGCGCGCCGTGGGACGCGTTCTGGGGCCAGCGGTACGCGGTGCTGCTCGACCCCGACGGCAACGCGATCGACCTGTACGCGGCGCTCGACGCGGGCTGAGGACGGCGCGGCCAGGGTCGCGCGGTCGCGTCAGGGGCGCGGCACGTTCCGCAGGTTCGAGCGGGCCATCGCCATGACCTCGCCGAGCCCGCCGCCGAGCACCTCCTTGCTCATCGCGGCGGTGAACCCGGCGACCTGCTTGCGCGTGATCTTCGGCGGGATCGACAGCGCGCGCGGGTCGGTGACGAGGTCGACGAGCGCGGGACCGTCGTGCGAGAACGCCTGCCGCAGCGCCGCCCGGATCTGCGTGGGGTCCTCGACGCGCACCGACGGGATGCCGACGGCCTGCGCGACCGCCGCGTAGTCGACGTGCGGCGAGTCGGTCGCGTACGACGGCAGGCCGTCGACGAGCATCTCGAGGCGCACCATGCCGAGCGTCGCGTTGTCGAACAGGACCACCTTGACCGGCAGGTCGTAGTGCTTGAGCGTGATCAGCTCGCCCAGCAGCATCGACAGGCCGCCGTCGCCGGCCATCGCGACGACGTGCCGCTGCGGGCCGCCGTCGTCGCGTGCCGCGAGGGCGGCGCCGATCGCGTGCGGCACCGCGTTGGCCATCGACCCGTGCAGGAACGACCCGATGACGCGGCGCCGCCCGTTCGGGGTGACGTACCGCGCCGCCCACACGTTGCACATGCCGGTGTCGACGGTGAACACGGCGTCGTCGGCGGCCTCCTCGTCGAGCAGCACGGCCGCGTACTCGGGGTGGATGGGCGTGTGGTGCTCGACGTCCTTGGTGTACGCCCCGACGACGCCCTCCATGGCGCGGCGGTGCTTGTCGACCATCTTGTCGAGGAACCGACGGCTGCGCTTGCGCTGCACGAGCGGCAGCAGCGCACGCAGCGTCTCGCCGACGTCGCCGAGCACCACGAGGTCGTTGCGCGTGCGCCGGCCCAGCCGCGTGGGGTCGACGTCGACCTGCGCGGTGCGCACGTCGGACGGCAGGAACTGGTCGTAGGGGAAGTCGGTGCCCAGGAGCAGCAGCAGGTCGGCGCCCTCCATGGCGGCCTGGCACGCGCCGTACCCGAGCAGCCCTGACATGCCGACGTCGAACGGGTTGTCGACCTGCACGTGCTCCTTGCCGCGCAGCGAGTGCCCCACGGGTGCGGCGATCCGGTCGGCCAGCGCGAGCACGTCGGACCGGGCGCCCGCGACGCCGGCGCCCGCGAAGATCGTCACCTTGCCCGCGGCGTCGATCGCGTCGGCCAGCGCCTGCACGGCGTCCGCGTCGGGCACGACGCGCGGTGCGGGCGGCGGCGTCAGCACGTCGACGCCGTCGTCGTGCGCGGCCTGGTCGGCGACGTCGCCCGGCAGGCTCAGCACCGCGACGCCGGGCGCGCCGTACGCGTGGTGGATCGCCGAGCGGATCACGCGCGGCGCCTGCTCGGCGGTCGACACGAGCTCGGAGTACACCGAGCACTCGAGGAACAGCCGGTCGGGGTGCGTCTCCTGGAAGTACTGCGTGCCGATCTGCGCCGAGGGGATGTGCGACGCGATCGCGAGCACGGGCACGCGCGTGCGGTTCGCGTCGTACAGGCCGTTGATGAGGTGCAGGTTGCCGGGCCCGCAGGACCCGGCGCACACCGCGAGCCGGCCCGTGATCTCGGCCTCGGCGGCCGCCGCGAACGCGCCCGCCTCCTCGTGCCGCACGTGCACCCACTCGATGTCGGCGCCGTCCTCCCGCGCGCGCCGCACCGCGTCGACCACGGGGTTGAGGCTGTCCCCGACGATCCCGTACACGTGCCGCGCACCCGCGGCGATGATCTGCGAGACGAGCTGGTCGGCGACGGTGCGACGTGCCACGGGGGACCTCCGAGGGGTGGTGGGGTTCCTCCTCATCGTCGGCCCGCCACCGGGTGCCCGCACCCGCACGGGGTGTGAGCCGCGAGACGTCGGCGCCTCGTCGGTGCGCCGGGCTGGGCGGTCGTGCCCGGCGACGTGCGTGCTCAGCGGCGCAGCAGCTCGTCCAGCGCCCAGCTCAGGAGCTCGCCGGACGTGCGGCGGTACCACGCGCCGCCCTCGCCGTCGTACCCGCGGGGCTCGGCCTCGACGTGCAGGATCATGCTCATGTACATGCGGTAGAGCATGAAGCGTACGTAGGCGTCCTCGTCGTCGAGGCTCAGCGGCGCGCCGCCCTCGCGCAGCCCCGCGAGCAGGCGCGGCGCGGGGGTGTCGCGCCCGAACTGGTCGGCGCCGATCAGGTCCATCAGCGGGTCCGCCCACAGCGCGCGCTCGGGGTCGATGACGCCGACGAGCTCGCCCTCGTCGGTGACGAAGACGTTGCCCTCCCACAGGTCGCCGTGCACCAGCACGGGCGTCGTGACCCGGGCGAGCACGCCCTGGTGGCGCGCGAGCACGGTGCGGACGTCGTCGGGCCGCAGGTCGACGCCCCACCGGACGCCGTCGCCGAGGATCGCCTCGACCATGCGCCCGAACGCCTCGGGCCACGTGTCGCCGTGCAGCCGCGCCCCGGCGGGGCCGTCGGAGCCCGCGGGCTCGGCGACCGAGCGCACGTAACCGAAGCGCTCACCGGTCACGGCGTGCAGGCGCGCCATGAGCACGCCGAGCTCGTGCTGCGTGCGTGCCGCGCGCGGGTCCTCGTCGACCTTCCCGAAGCCCGACTCCTGCCAGGGCGTGCCGGGCAGGAACGACGCGACGACGACGTCGCCCGGCAGGTCCGTGCGCGAGCCGTCGAACCGCAGCAGCCGCGGCATGCGCAGCTCCGGCCGGTCCGCCGCGAGCTCGTAGACCAGCGCCTCGGAGCGCACGAGGTCCAGCTCGTACGTCATGAGCCGCTCGGTCGCGGTCGGCGCGGTCTTCACGACCACGCGTGTGCCGTCCGCGAGGTCGACCGCGTACGTCGTGGCGAAGTAGCCGCCGGTCAGCGGGGTCGCGCCGGTCAGCTCCCCGACGGGGGCGACCACGCGGGTCAGGGCGGCGATCGTCGCGTCGTCGACGGTCGGGGCGAGGGCAGCGCTGCTCACGGCCGTCACCCTAGGGGTGCGACCGGCCCCGGCCCAGGACTTCGCGCAGGGTCGCCCGGGTGTCGCGGTCCGCGCCCGGGTGCGGTGTGCTCCGCACGACCGGACCTGCCGGGCGCCGCACGACGCGCGAGGTGCGGAGCCGAGGGCCGTCAGCGCCCGGGGGTGTCGCCCGTCCGGTCGGTGGCCAGCTCGGCAGCCGCGACGGCCGCGCCCGCGGTGGGGCTCGTCGGCTGGTCCTCGACGCACGTCGCGTCGGCGAGCGCGTCCGCGCCCGCGGCCGGACCGGCGTCCGGGGGTGTCGTCGGCACGTCACCGGGTGCGTCGGACGCCGCGTCCGCGCCCGCACGCGCCGCCGCCTGCCGCCGCAGGGACGGCAGCGCGACCAGCGTCGCGACCAGCGCGGCCGCGCCCGAGGCCACGACGACGAGGAAGCCCGCGTGCGAGCCGCCCGCGTCGATCTGCGTGCCGGCGAGCGACGACCCGACCGACACCCCGACGCTCAGGCCCGTGCCGACCCAGGTCAGGCCCTCGGTGAGCCGCCCCGCCGGCACGAGCTCCGCGACCAGGGCGTTGCCGTTGATGATCGACGGTGCGATCGCGAACCCGACCACGAACATGACGCCCGCGAGCGCCCACAGCGACTGCGTGAGGAAGAACGCGCACACGCCGATCGCGAGCGCGACCACGCCGATCGCGAACCGCCGGTGCAGCGGCGACACCCAGTGCCGCGCGCCGTACAGCAGCCCGGAGATGAGCGAGCCGAGCGCGAACACCGCGAGGATCAGGCCCGCCGCTCCCTTGCTGCCCTGCTCCTCGGCGAACGCGACGGTGGCGACGTCGGTCGCGCCGAAGATCCCGCCGATCGCGACGAACACCAGGATGATCACGAGCATGCCGGGCCGCGCGAGCACGCTGCCGCGCGGGCGGGGCTCGTGCGCCGCGGCGACGGCGGGCTCGGTGCGGCGCAGCGACAGGAACGCCAGGCCCCCGAGGAGCATCGCGACGACGGGCACGATCAGCCCGGCGGTCGGCGCGACGCTCGTGGCGAGCGCGGTCGCGGCGACGGGGCCGACCACGAACACGAGCTCGTCGAGCGCGGACTCGAGCGAGTAGGCGGTGTGGATGCGCCGCGGGTCGTCGCCCAGCACGTGCGTCCAGCGCGCGCGCACGAGCGAGCCGAACGACCCGATCGTCGCGCCCGCGAGCACCGCGGTGACGTACAGCCACGCGGACGGCGCGTGCACCGACGCCGCCACGATCAGGCCGACGATGCTCGTCGCCGAGACCACGATCGCGGGGCGCATGACGCGCGCCTGCCCGTACCGGTCCACGAGGCGTGCGATCTGCGGGCCGCCCGCGGCCTGCGCGACGACCATCGCGGCGGACACCCGCCCGGCCAGCCCGTACGACCCGTACAGCGACGAGATCATGAGCACGATGCCGATGCCGACCATCGACATGGGGAGGCGGGCGACGACACCGGTGGCGGAGAACGCGAGTGCGCCGGGGCGCGCGAGGACGTCCCGGTAGGTCTGGAGCATGTGCTCATGCTCGCACCCGTCGCCGACACCCTCCGCCACGCGTGCGCGGGCCGCGGCGGTCGCCCATGATCGACGCCATGAGCGACGTGGTGGTGACCGACGTGCCCGCCGAGGGCCGGTTCGAGGCGCGCACGCCCGGCGGCGAGCTGCTGGGCCTCGCGGCCTACGTGGTCGACGACGGGCGCGTGGTGTTCACGCACACCGAGGTCGAGCCGGCGGCCGAGGGGCAGGGCGTCGGCTCGGCGCTCGTGCGCGGCGCGCTCGACGACGTGCGCGCGTCGGGGCGACGCGTGGTCGCGCTGTGCCCGTTCGTCAAGGCGTACGTCGCGCGGCACGCCGAGTACCAGGACCTGCTGGACCACCGCTGACCCGGTGACCGGATCGCACTCTCACCCCCTCCTGCAGAGCGTGAGAGTGCGATCGGGTCACCTCTCCCGTGGAGCGCGAGAGTGCGATCCGGTCACCTCTCCCGTGGAGCGCGAGAGTGCGATCCGGTCACCCGGGGTGGTGAGAGTGCGATCCGGTCACCCTCTCCGTGCGGCGTGAGAGTGCGATCCGGTCACCCTCTCCGTGCGGCGTGAGAGTGCGATCCGGTCACGGTCCCCGGGGGCGTCAGGCCTGCAGCGCCTGCGCGACGACGTCCTTCGCGGCCTCCTGCACCTGCGCGAGGTGCTCGGGGGACACGAACGACTCGGCGTAGATCTTGTAGACGTCCTCGGTGCCGGACGGGCGGGCCGCGAACCACGCGTTCTCGGTGGTGACCTTGAGGCCGCCGATCGCGGCGTCGTTGCCCGGCGCGCGCGTGAGCTTGGCCGTGATCGGCTCGCCCGCGAGCTCGGTGGCCGTGACCTGCTCGGGAGAGAGCGCCGCGAGCGTCGCCTTCTGCTCGCGCGTGGCCGCGGCGTCGACGCGCGCGTAGAACGACTCGCCGAACCGGTCGACGAGCTCGGCGTGGTGCTGCGACGGGCTCCTGCCGGTCGTCGCGAGGATCTCGGAGGCGAGCAGCGCGGGCAGGATCCCGTCCTTGTCCGTCGTCCACACCGTGCCGTCGGTGCGCAGGAACGACGCGCCCGCGGACTCCTCGCCGCCGAACCCGACGGACCCGTCGATGAGACCGGGCACGAACCACTTGAAGCCGACCGGCACCTCGAGCAGGCGGCGGTCGAGCGACGCCGCGACGCGGTCGATGAGCGACGACGACACGAGCGTCTTGCCGATCGCGGTGCCCGCGGGCCAGCCGGGGCGCGCGCCGCCGTAGAGGTACGCGATCGCGACGGCGAGGTAGTGGTTGGGGTTCATGAGCCCCGCGTCGGGCGTCACGATGCCGTGCCGGTCGGAGTCGGCGTCGTTGCCCGTCGCGATGTCGAACGGCGTCCGCCCGTCGGGGCCGGGCTGCATGCGCTCGAGCAGCGACGCCATCGCGTACGGCGACGAGCAGTCCATGCGGATCTTGCCGTCCCAGTCGAGGGTCATGAACGCCCACCGCGGGTCGACCTCGGGGTTGACGACCGTGAGGTCGAGCCCGTAGCGCTCGCCGATCGCGCCCCAGTACTCGACGGATGCGCCGCCGAGCGGGTCGGCGCCGATGCGCACGCCCGCCGCGCGGATCGCGTCGAGGTCGACGACGTTCGCGAGGTCGTCGACGTACGACGTGAGGTAGTCGTGCTTGCGGGTCGTGGGCGCCGCGAGCGCCTGCACGACACCCACGCGCGGCACGTTCCGCCACCCGCTGCGCAGGATCTCGTTGGCGCGGTCCGCGATCCACCCGGTCGCGTCCGAGCCGGCGGGACCGCCGTGCGGCGGGTTGTACTTGAAGCCGCCGTCGCGCGGCGGGTTGTGCGACGGGGTGACGACGATGCCGTCGGCCAGGCCCGGGCCGTGCGTGCGCACGCCCGCGGCGGTGCCCGCGCCGTTGTGGCGCAGGATCGCGAGCGAGACCGCGGGCGTCGGGGTCCACGAGTCGCGCGCGTCGACGTGCACCTCGACCTCGGCCGCCGCGAGCACCTCGAGCGCGGTCGTCCACGCGGGCTCGGACAGCGCGTGCGTGTCGCGCCCGATGAACAGGGGGCCGTCGGTGCCCTGCGCGCGGCGGTACTCGACGATGGCCTGGGTGATCGCGACGATGTGCGCCTCGTTGAACGCGCCGTCGAGCGCGGACCCGCGGTGGCCCGACGTGCCGAACACGACCCGCTGCGCGGGGTCGTCGAGGTCGGGCTCGCGGTCGTGGTACGCGGTCAGCAGGGCGTCGACGTCGACGAGGTCGGAGGGCTGGGCGGGGGTGCCGGCGCGCGGGTGCATACCTTGATCCTCCCGCAGCCGGGCCCCGCCGCGCACCTGCTCGGACCACCCGTGCACCGCCCCGGTCCGGGGTCGGGGGGGCTCGGTGGGTGGGCGGACCGGCGCAGGGTCGTGGGCACCGACTCGCTAGGCTGGCGCGCATGGCCAAGAAGACGACCGAGTTCGTGCTGCGCCCGTTCGAGGGGCTCCCGGGTGAGCCCGACTGGGTCGCGATGCGCGAGCTCGTGCCCGCCGCGACCGCGACGGTCCGCACGACCGCCGAGCACGGCGCGCGTGACGTCCTCGTGACGACGATCCTGCCGAACTCGTGGGCGGCGCTGCACCGCGCCGACGGCGTCGTGCTCGTCGCGCTGCAGACGGGCACGAGCTCGGGCGACGCGTCGCGCGACGTCGCGACGGCCCTGCTGCTCGCGCTCGACGCCGAGCCGGGCACCGCGATCGAGACCATCGGCCTGCCGACCCCCGGCCCCCGCCTGCAGGACGTCCTCGACCCGACCGTCCCGTTCGAGGTCACGGTCCAGGAGAGCTTCGCGTACTGGCTGGACCCCAGCACCGAGATCACGCCCGACCTGCAGGCCGCGATGGAGGACGCCGATGCCGGCATCGTCGACACGCGCCGGCTGGCGTCCGTCGAGTCCGCGTACTGGTGCCGCATGGGGGCGCGCGAGTACCTGCGCTGGGCGCAGGCCGACGACGAGCAGGTCGTGCTCGACGGCCTGGCGCGCCTGCACGGCCGCCGGGAGTCCGGGTTCGACGGCCACAAGTTCATCGGGTACTTCCGCGCCGCGGGCATCGTGGTCCCGGTGTGGGAGCTCGCGCGCGGCTCGGAGGCCGAGGACGTCGAGGACGGCGTGAAGGCGTTCGCGCCCGCGCTCGCCGCGGCCCTCGCGGACGACGCCCCGCTCGACGCTGACGCGCGCCGCGCCCGCGCGGGCCTCGTGGCACGCCAGGTCACGCTGCGCTGACCTGCCGCTCACCAGGACCGTCCCGGGCGCGCGGTGCGCGCCCGGGCCCGTCGCTCGTGAGGCGACCACCCTCCCGCGGTCGATAGGGTGGTCACCGTGACTGGCACGGGGAGCGAGGGCGTCCGACCGGGGGCCGACGCGACCGACGACGCGACCGCGACCCCCCCGACGGCGGAGCGCCGTGCGCCCGCGCCGCGCACCGCCCGCCCCCCGCGGCAGCGGGTCGCCGTGATCATCCCGGCGAAGGACGAGTCGCGCCGCATCGCGGCGACGGTCCGCGCCGCCCGGGCGATCCCGTACGTCGACCTCGTGCTCGTCGTCGACGACGGCTCGGAGGACAACACGCAGCACGTCGCGCGCGAGGCCGGTGCGGTCGTCGTGCGGCACTCGCACAACCGCGGCAAGGCCGCAGCGATGGAGACGGGCGCCGCTGTCGTCGCGATGCGCGACGCACCGGACCGGGCGCCGCGGCACCTGCTGTTCATCGACGGCGACCTCGCCGAGACGGCCGTCAACACCGCGCCGCTCGTGCCGCCGGTCCTCGAGGGCGTCGCCGACCTGACGATCGCACTGCTGCCGCCGCAGCCCGGCGCGGGCGGGCGTGGCATCGTCGTCGGTGCCGCGCGGCGCGCGATCGCGTCGATGACCGGGTGGACCCCCACGCAGCCGCTGTCGGGCATGCGCTGCCTCACGCGGGAGGCGTTCGAGGCGGCCACGCCGCTCGCGCGCGGCTGGGGCGTCGAGACGGGCATGACGATCGACCTGCTGCGGCAGGGCTTCCGGGTCCTCGAGGTGCCGTGCGAGCTGCGGCACCGTCCGTCGGGCTCCGACCTCAAGGGTCAGCTGCACCGTGCGGCGCAGTACCGCGACGTGCAGATCGCCGTCAACGCGCGCCGCGCACGCGCCGCGGTCGGCGGGCTCAAGCGGGCGACGACCCCTCGGGAGCGTCCGGCCGAGCGCTGACCTCGGCGGCGCCGTCGGGCGTCGCGCCGGGCCCGGTCGCGTCGACGTCGTCCGCGCCCGCGTCGAGCCGCCACTGCGCGGCGGCGGCCACGAGGCACGGCACCGCGACGGCGATGCCCATGGCCGGGACGATGATGCCCGAGTCGTTCATGAGGAACCCGACCGTGAGCGCGACACCCGTGGCCGCGACCGCCGGCCGCAGCAGCGGGACCGCGCGCTGCAGGCCGGCCAGGGGCGACCCCTCACCCATCAGCGCGCCGCGCCGCGGGCGCGGGCCCACGAGCACGAGCAGCACGAGAGCGACGCCGCCGATCGCCAGCACCAGGTAGCGCCACGACGTCAGGACCCGCAGGTTCACCGAGAGCTTGCGCCAGACCACGTCCCACAGGCCGCCGTCGATGACGGTGTCGAGGAACCGGCCGACGTGCGTGCGGTCCGCGGCGGGGCGCAGCCAGTCGAGGTACGCGAAGCCCAGCACGACGGCACCGCCGACGGCGCACACGATCAGCACGGTCCGCCACGAGACGCGACGGCCGCTGACGGCCACCGCGAGCATCGCGAACGCGACGAGCAGCGCGGGCGGGCCGCCGAAGTCGGCGCCCCACGACGGCGAGCCGTTGACCACGACGATCGCCAGCCCGATCCCGGCGACCGCTGCGACAGCGGCCCGGCGGTGCCCGCGGCGCAGCAGCGCGTCGGCCACGACCACGGCGACGAGGACGCCCGCGGCCAGGACCAGCGCGAACGCCTGGTTGCTCATGCCGTAGAACCGCGCCGCGAGGATGCGGTGCGCACCGAGCGGCGAGTCGACGAGCAGGTTCGAGCCCGTGACGGCGTCGACCAGGATCACGCCCACCGTGACCCCCGCGACCCCGCCCGCCGGCCCGAGCACGTACCGCCGCCACGGCCCGGCGAGGGCGACCGCCGTGACGACGGCGACCCAGCCGACCACGACCGCCCAGAACGCGGTCGCGGGCCGGTCGGCGCGCCACCACGGCACGGTCCCGGCGAGGAACGACGCGACGGGGGCGGCGCCGAGCGCGAGCGCGGCGACCTGCAGGGCCCTCAGCGCGGGACGCAGCGGTGCGCGGTCGGTGCGCCCGCGCAGCAGCAGCACCACGGCCGCGACGAGGAACAGCGCGGCCTGGCTCAGCACCATGCGCGCCGAGAAGGCGCCGTGCACGCGCGTGATCGCGCTGGCCTCCTCCTGGATGTCGAGCACGCGCGCGACGCGTGCGCCGCCGGTCGCGGGCCCGGGCGTCGGGACGATCTGCGCACCGGGGATCGTGGGCACGTCGGGCAGGCCCAGCAGCGACAGGAGGGTCGGCGTGACGTCGACGGTCTGCACGAGCCCCTGCTGCCGCGTGGACCCCGACGTGAGCAGGCTCGCGCCGTAGGCGTCACCGCCCGGGCGCGGTCCGGTCGCGGCGGCGAGCTGCAGCGCGACGCGTCCCGAGTCGGCCAACGACACCACGAGCACGGTCGCGTCCGTGCCGCGCAGGCCGTCGAGCACGGCGTCGACGTGCGCGTCGATCGTCACGGCCTGCTGCGCGCGCGTCGGCTCGACGATCGACTCGGACCCGGGCAGCTCCTGCGTGCCGCCGAGGCCGAGCCCGGGGTCCTCCTCCTCGCCCGGCGCGACGGTCGGGGTGGGGGTGCTGGGGCGGGCCGCGGTCGCCCAGCCGGGGTCGCGGACGACACCCGCGTCGACGACGACGAGCTGCGAGGTCGCGGCGGCCTCGCGCACCGCGCGCTGCAGGTCGCGCTGCTGCGCGGGCATGCGCAGGTGCGTGCCGACCGGGACGCCGTCGGCGTCGGCGAGCGCGATCGCGGCGCCCGGGCCGATGCCGGTGGCGGTGGTGCCGGACCGCTCGAGCTCGCCGCCGAGCAGGCCGAGGCGCGCGCGGTAGGACTCGCCCGCGGCGGCCGCGCGGTAGTCCTCCCAGCCGGGGACCTGACCGGACTCGCCGGGGTCGCGCAGCGTGCGGCACGTGCCGTCCTCGGCGGGCAGGTCGGCGGCGCGGTTGCCGGCGGAGACGGCGAGCCAGCCGTCGGCGGGGCACGCGCGCGAGCGCACCGAGCGGGTCGTGACGTCGCCGACGGATCCCGCGCGGGACAGGCCCCACAGCGCGGGCGTCGTGAGCGACCCGATGTCGTCCCAGCGCAGCCCGGCGACGCCGACGAGCACGACGGGCCCGGGCGCGGCGTCCGGCTCGGCGGCGTGCGCGGGCGCCGCGACGAGGAGGGCGAGGCCGGTGACGAGGGCAGCGGTCAGCGCGCGGAGGGTCCGGGGCACCGACCCAGCGTACGTGCGGGCACTAGGCTCGGCGGCGCCGCGGGCGCGGCCGCGCACCGAGCGGACGCGAAGCCCTCGCGGCGCGTGCACAGGTCCGCCGCACGCGGGCCTCGACGGCGACGACGTGCGGAGGGAGTGGGCATGACGGTGCTGCGCTACGCGTACCTCGGGCCGGCGGGGACGTTCACGGAGGAGGCGCTGCGGCAGGTCGCGTCGAGCGACGACGCGGTCTACCTGCCGCAGACGGACGTGGGTTCGGCGCTCGCGGCCGTGCGCTCGGGCGACGCCGACCGTGCGGTGGTCGCGATCGAGTCGACCGCGGAGGGCGGCGTGACCGCGACCCTCGACTCCCTGGCGACGGGTGAGCCGCTCGTGCTGCTGCGCGAGGTGCTGGTGCCGGTGCAGTTCACGCTCGTCGCCGCGCCGGGGGCGCGGCTGGCCGACGTGCGGCGCGTGTCGGCGCACCCGCACGCGTGGGTGCAGTGCCGGCGGTGGCTCGCGGCGCACGTGCCGGGTGCGGTGCACGTGCCGGCGACGAGCAACACGGCGCCGGCGGCGCTGCTGTCGGACGCGCTCGCGTCGGGGGACCCGGACGCGGCCCGGGGGCTCGCGTTCGACGCGGCGCTCGTGCCGCCCGCGGCCGTCGCGACGTACGGGCTCGCACCGCTGGCCGAGCGCGTGGCGGACAACCCGTCGGCGCTCACGCGGTTCGTCGTCGTGGGCCCGCCGGGGGAGGTGCCCGCGCCGACGGGGGCCGACAAGACGACGCTCGTGGTGCACCTGCCCGACAACGAGGCGGGTGCGCTGCTCGCGATGCTCGAGCAGTTCGCGGCGCGCGGCGTGAACCTCTCGCGCATCGAGTCGCGCCCGATCGGCGACGCGCTGGGTCGGTACTCGTTCTCGATCGACGCCGAGGGGCACGTCACCGACGAGCGGATGGGCGAGGTGCTGATGGGCCTGCACCGGCGCTGCCCGTACGTGCGGTTCCTCGGGTCCTACCCGCGCGCGGACGCGGTCGCGCCGCTCGTGCACGTGGGCACGGCGGACGCCGACTTCGTCGAGGCGCGGCGCTGGCTGTCGCGGCTGCGGGCGGGCGACGCGACCTGACGAGCGCGGGCCGGCGCGGTCGGGCTCGGCCCGACGCCCGACCTGCCCCGGCCTGCGACGGGCGTCAGCGCGCGACGCGCACCACGAGCGCGCCGGGGTCGACGCGCGCCGTGAGCTCGCGCGCGCGGCCCACGATGTCGCCGTCGACCTGCACGTGCTCGCCGCCCGCGACCTCGATGTGCAGCTCGCGCGCGCGGGCGTGGTCGATGCGGCCGATCTTGTTGGGCAGCTCGTTGCGCACGCCGACGCCCTGCAGCACGACCTCGCCGAGCAGCTGAGCCCAGCCGGCGATGCCGCCGCGCGTGTCGATGACGGCGACGTCGAGCACGCCGTCGTCGAGCACCGCGTCGGGCAGCAGCGTGATGCCGCCGGGCAGGCGCCCGCAGTTGCCGATGAGCAGGCTGCGCAGCCGCACCTGCTGCGCGGGCCTGCCGTCGAGGGCGAGCCGGACGCGCAGCCGGCGGCCGTGCAGGTGCTTGACCCCCGCGACGAAGTAGGCGATCCAGCCCATGCGTGCCTTGAGCTGGTCGTCGGCGTCGGCGACCATCGCGGCGTCGAACCCGAGGCCGGCGATGACGAGGAAGATGTGGTCGCGCGGCTCGTCGGTGTCGGCCGGCTCGTCGTCCGCGGCCTCGGCGACGTCGTCGTCCATCTCGGACTCGTGCCGCAGGACCCGCAGCCAGCCGACGTCGATGCGCTTGTCCTGGCCGTCGAGCGCGAGCTGCATCGCGCCGATCGGGTCGTTGAGCGGCACGTCGAGGTTGCGGGCCAGGAGGTTGCCGGTGCCCAGGGGCATGAGGCCCATCGGCACGCCGGTGCCCGCGAGCGCCTCGGCGACCGCGCGCACGGTGCCGTCGCCGCCGACCGCGACGACGAGGTCGGCGCCGGCCGCCACGGCCTCGCGCGCCTGCCCGACGCCGGGGTCCTCGACGGTCGTCTCGAACCACAGGGGCTCCGGCAGGTACTGCTCGCTCGCGGCCTTGCGGACGGCCGCGCGCAGCGACGTCACGTCGGGCTTCGAGGGGTTGGCGACGAACGCGACGAGCTGGCCGCGCGGCGCCTGCCCGGCGTCGGCGCCGGCGGGCGCGACGGCCGCCACCTGCGCGCGCAGGCGGCCCTGCTGGCGGTAGACCCACAGCCCCAGCGCGACCGCCACGAGCGCCAGCACACCGGCGGAGACCGCCACCCACCCGACCCACGACATGCCCGGAATCTACGGCCGTGCGGGCCCGGGCGCAGGCCGGGACGCGCCACGGGCGCCCGGGGGCGGTCGCCGGGGCCGGGTCGGTAGGGTCGGGGGGTGATCGATCTGCAGCTCCTGCGCCAGGACCCGGACGTCGTGCGTGCCAGCCAGGTGACGCGCGGCGAGGACCCCCACCTCGTCGACGAGGTGCTCGACGCGGACGCGCGTCGTCGCTCCGCGCTCACCGAGTTCGAGACGCTGCGCGCCGAGCAGAAGTCCCTCGGCAAGCGGGTCGCGCAGGCGTCGGGCGACGAGAAGCAGGCACTGCTGGCGCACACCAAGGACCTCGCGGCGCGGGTCAAGGCGTTGCAGGCCGACGCGGCGGCGGCCGAGGAGCGCGCGACCGAGCTCGCGCGGCGCATCGGCAACGTCGTGGAGGAGGGCGTGCCCGCGGGCGGCGAGGACGACTACGTCGTGCTCGAGCAGGTCGGCACGCCGCGCGACCTCGCGGCCGAGTACGGGCCGGACTTCGTCGTGAAGGACCACCTGGACCTGGGCGAGGGCCTGCGCGCGATCGACACCGAGCGCGGCGCCAAGGTCTCGGGCTCGCGGTTCTACTTCCTCACCGGCATCGGCGCGCGCCTGGAGCTCGCGCTGCTCAACGCGGCCGTGGACCTCGCGACGCGCAACGGCTTCACGCTGACGATCACGCCGACCCTCGTGAAGCCGGAGATCATGGCGGGCACCGGGTTCCTGGGCGCGCACGCCGACGAGATCTACCGGCTCGAGGCCGACGACCTGTACCTGGTCGGCACGAGCGAGGTCGCGCTCGCGGGCTTCCACGCGGGCGAGATCGTCGACCTGTCGGACGGTCCGCTGCGGTACGCCGGGTGGAGCGCGTGCTACCGCCGCGAGGCCGGGTCGTACGGCAAGGACACGCGCGGCATCATCCGCGTGCACCAGTTCCACAAGGTCGAGGCGTTCGTGTGGGCGCGCCCGGAGGACGCCGCGGACGAGCACCGGCGGATCCTCGCGTGGGAGAAGGAGATGCTCGCGCTCGCCGAGCTGCCGTACCGCGTGATCGACACCGCGGCGGGCGACCTGGGCAGCAGCGCGGCGCGCAAGTTCGACTGCGAGGCGTGGCTGCCGAGCCAGCAGCGCTGGCTCGAGCTCACGTCGACGTCGAACTGCACGACGTTCCAGGCCCGCCGCCTGGGGGTGCGCGAGCGCACCGAGGACGGCACGCGCACGGTCGCGACGCTCAACGGCACGCTCGCCACGACGCGCTGGATCGTCGCGCTGCTGGAGAACCACCAGCAGGCCGACGGCTCGGTGCGGGTCCCCGAGGGCCTGCGCCCGTACCTGGGCGGCCTCGAGGTGCTGGAGCCGGTGCGGTGAGCCGCACGCGCCTCGTCGCGCTCGACGTCGACGGGACCCTCATGTCGTACGACGGCGTGATCTCCGCGGAGGTCCGCGCGGGGGTCGCGGCGCTCGTCGAGGCGGGCGTGCACGTGGTCGTCGCGACGGGGCGCGCGGTGCACTCGGCGACGCGCGTGGCGGCCGACCTGGGCCTGACGACGGGTTACGTGGTCGCGTCCAACGGCGCCGTGACGGCGCGGCTCGACCCCGACGAGCCGGGCGGGTACGCGCTGGTGCGCACCGTGACGTTCGACCCCGGACCGGCGCTGCGGACGCTCGCGCTGGAGCTGCCGGACGCGCTGTTCGCGGTCGAGGACCTCGGCGTGGGGTTCCTGGTGTCGCAGCCGTTCCCGCCGAACGAGCTGACGGGCGAGCAGACGGTCGCGACGCTCGACGAGCTCGCGGCGGCCCCGGCGACGCGTGTCGTGGTGCGGGCGCCGGACAGCACCCCCGAGGAGTTCCACGCGCTGGTCGAGCGCGTCGGTCTGCGCGAGGTGACGTACGCGGTCGGCTGGTCGGCGTGGCTCGACCTCACGCCGGGCGGCGTCACCAAGGCGAGCGCGCTCGAGGACGTGCGTCGCGAGCTCGGCGTCGAGCCGTACGAGACGCTCGCGCTGGGCGACGGCGAGAACGACGTCGAGATGCTGCGGTGGGCCGCGTGCGGCGTCGCGATGGGCCACGCGAGCGACGTCGTGCGGTCCGCGGCGGACGAGGTGACGGGCACGATCGAGGACGACGGCGCGGTCGAGGTGCTGCGGCGCGTGCTGCGCTGACGCGCCCTGCACGACCCCGCGGCGACGCCGCCGCAGGCCAGCACGCCGCGTGCGTGGGGCCGTGGGCACGAGGTCCCAGGTGAGCGCATTCCGACGTGCCTCAGGGGCGACGTGACCGAATCGTGACCGAATCGAGCGCTGCCCTGCTTGCGACGACGCGCCGGACGGCGTTGTGTCGTTGCGCCGGTTATCGGAGGACAACGACGTTTTGGGGGATCGATGAGGCACATGCACAGGCGTGCCGGCGCACTGGTCGCCGGGACGGTCGCGGCGCTCGCGCTCGCGGCCTGCAGCACGGGTGAGGGCGGGACGCCGGGCGGCACCGGGACGTCCGGCGGCACCGCCGGCGGGTCGGTCGACTGCGCCGACTACGAGCAGTACGGCGACCTCAGCGGCAAGACGATCACGGTCTACGCCGGGATCGTCGCGCCCGAGGACACGCCCTACATCACGTCCTTCAAGCCGTTCGAGGAGTGCACGGGCGCGAAGGTCGACTACCAGGCCGACAAGCAGTTCGAGCAGCAGATCCTGGTCCGTGCGCAGGCGGGCAACACGCCCGACATCGCGATCGTCCCGCAGCCCGGCCTGCTGGCCCAGCTGGTCGCGACCGGCACGGTCAAGGCGGCACCGGAGGGCGTCGCCAAGAACGTCGAGGAGTTCTGGGACCCGTCCTGGAAGGAGCTCGGGTCCGTCGACGGCACGTTCTACGCCGCACCGTCGGGCGCGAGCGTGAAGTCGCTCGTCTGGTACTCGCCGAAGCAGTTCAAGGACAACGGCTACGAGGTCCCGCAGACGCTCGACGAGCTCAAGAGCCTCACCGAGAAGATCGTCGCGGACGGCAACAACAAGCCGTGGTGCGCGGGCATCGCGTCCGGCGAGGCCACGGGCTGGCCGCTCACCGACTGGATGGAGGACTTCGTCCTGCGCGTCGGCGGCGGCGACGTGTACGACCAGTGGGTCAAGCACGAGATCGCGTTCAACTCCGAGGTGCCGACCGAGGCCCTCGACATGGTCGGCGAGTACCTCAAGGACCCCGCCAACGTGAACGGCGGCTTCGGCGACGTCTCGACGATCGCCACCACCGCGTTCCAGGACGCGGGCCTGCCGATCCTGCAGGACCAGTGCTCGCTGCACCGCCAGGCGTCGTTCTACGCGGCGAACTTCCCGGAGGGCACGAACATCGCCGAGGACGGCGACGTGTTCGCGTTCTACCTGCCCGCCAAGGACGACTCGACCAAGCCGGTCCTCGGCGCCGGTGAGTTCGTCACCGCGTTCTCCGACCGCCCCGAGGTGCAGGCCCTCCTCGAGTTCTGGTCCACCGACACGTGGGCCAACCTCAAGGCCAAGGCCTCGTCCGACGAGACCAACGGCGGCTGGATCTCCGCCAACAAGGGTCTCGACACCGCGAACCTCGTGAACCCGATCGACAAGCTCTCGGCCGAGATCCTGCTCGACCCGGCCTCCGAGTTCCGGTTCGACGGCTCCGACCAGATGCCCGCCGCCGTCGGCAACGGCGCGTTCTGGCGCGAGGCGACCGCGTGGATCACGGGGCAGTCCACCCAGGAGACGCTCGACAAGATCGAGGCCGCCTGGCCGTGACGGGTGACGTGACGCGCGGGTCCTGACGGGCCCGCACGTCCGGTCCGCGGCCGGACCGTCCCGCCCCGCGTGGTGGGACGGTCCGGCCGTCATCCTCGGTGCGCGCGTGCGCCCCGCCCCCGTCCACGGTCCCCTGCCCTGGGAGGCTCGATGAACATCGCCGACAAGCTCGTCGCGATGGTGCTGGCGCTCGTGGCGTTCGCCGCGGTGATCGGCCTGGTCCTGCTCGTCGTCTCGTTGCTGGAACGGCGCGGCGCCCGCCGCGTCGCGTGGTTCTTCGTCGGCCCGACCGTGCTGCTGCTGCTCGTCGGGCTCGTGTACCCCGCGGGTCGCACGGTCGTGCGCTCGCTGTACGACGCGGCGGGCTCGTCGTTCGTCGGCCTGAGCAACTACACCGCGGTGTTCAGCTCGCCCGACCAGCTCGTGGTCCTGCGCAACACCGTGCTGTGGGTGCTCGTCACGCCCGTCGTCGCGACCGTGGTCGGCCTGCTGTACGCGATCTGGGTCAACGGCGCACGCGGCGAGGCCGCCGCGAAGGCGCTGATCTTCCTGCCGATGGCGATCTCGTTCGTCGGCGCGTCGATCATCTGGAAGTTCGTCTACGAGTACCGGTTCTACGACCCGACCGTCGCCAACAACCCCGCCCAGATCGGCCTGCTCAACCAGCTGCTGGTGTGGGTCGGCCTGCCGCCGCAGCAGTTCCTGCTGAACCAGCCGTGGAACAACCTGTTCCTCATCGTCGTGATGATCTGGATCCAGGCGGGCTTCGCGATGACGATCCTGTCGGCCGCGATCAAGGCGATCCCCGCCGAGATCGTCGAGGCCGCGCGCCTCGACGGCGTCACCGCCACGGAGATGTTCCGGTTCGTCACCGTGCCCGCGATCCGCCCGACCCTGGTCGTGGTCCTCACGACCATCGCCATCGGGTGCCTCAAGGTGTTCGACATCGTCCGCACCATGACCGGTGGCCTCTACGGCACCTCGGTCGTCGCGAACGAGTTCTACACGCAGTCCTTCACGGCCGGGAACCAGGGGCTCGGCGCCGCGCTCGCGGTCCTGCTGTTCATCCTGGTGATCCCGATCATCGTCTACAACGTCCGGCAGCTGCGGCGAGCGGAGGCACGATGACCACGACCCCGCCCCCGCCGCAGGTCGTCGCACCCGCCGGCAGCGACGCCGGCACCGTGCGCGGCGACGTCGGCGCCACGCTGCGGGCCACGAAGAAGCGCCTGACGTCGCCCTGGGCGACGTTCGCCGCCGTCGTGCTCGCGGTGATCTGGACCATCCCGACGTTCGGGCTGCTCGTCACGTCGTTCCGGCCCGCGGCCGACATCAACGCGACCGGCTGGTGGACCGTCCTGACGAACCCGAACTTCACGCTCGAGAACTACCAGACGGTCATGGCGGTCGACTCGTCGCAGTCGCTGCTGCCGTTCATCATCAACTCGGTCGTCATCACGATCCCGTCGGTCGTGCTGCCGATCTTCCTCGCGACGCTCGCGGCGTACTCGTTCGCGTGGATGCGGTTCCCGGGCCGGGACGCCCTGTTCGTCGCCGTGTTCGCGCTGCAGGTCGTCCCGATCCAGGTCACGCTCATCCCGCTGCTGACGCTGTACGCCGACATCGGCGTGGCGGGCACGTTCTGGGCCGTGTGGATCTCGCACACGATGTTCGGCCTGCCGCTCGCGGTCTTCCTGCTGCACAACTTCATGCGGGAGATCCCGGGCGAGCTGATCGAGGCCGCGCGCGTCGACGGCGCCGCGCACGTCACGGTGTTCTTCCGGCTCATGCTGCCGCTGCTCAAGCCCGCGCTCGCGGCGTTCGGCATCTACCAGTTCCTGTGGGTGTGGAACGACCTGCTCGTGGCGCTGACGTTCGCCGGGTCGTCCAACACGGTCGCGCCCATGACCGTCGCGCTGTTCAACCTCACGGGGACCCGCGGGTCGCAGTGGTTCCTGCTGTCGGCGGGTGCGTTCGTGTCGATCATCGTGCCGGCGCTGGTGTTCCTGTCGCTCCAGCGGTACTTCGTCCGCGGCCTGCTCGCGGGGTCCGTCAAGGGGTGAGCCGCACGCCCGGGGGCGGGCACGGCGCCGCGTAGCCTGGCGCCGTGCCCGCCCCCGCGCTGTTCGTCGTCTCCGGGCTGACGCAGTACCTCGGCGCGGCGGTCGCGGTCGGGCTGTTCGCGGTGCTCCCCGCGGGCACGGTCGCGTGGCTGCGCGTCGCCGTCGCGGGCGTGCTGCTGCTCGCGTGGCGCCGGCCGTGGCGCGTGCGCGCGCTGTGGGAGCCGCGGAGGCTGGCGGTCACGGTCCTGTTCGGCGTGGTCCTGGCGACCATGAACGTCGCGTTCTACGTCGCGATCGAGCACCTGCCGCTCGGCACGGCCGTCGCGCTCGAGTTCCTCGGCCCGGTGGCCGTCGCCGCCGTCACGGGCTCGGGCTGGCGCGAGCGCGCCGCGATCGGCGTGGCCGCCGTCGGGGTCGTGCTGCTCGCGGGCGTCAGCCTCGACACCGGCCCGGCCGCCGTCACCGGGCTCGTGGCGATCGGCGTGGCCGCGGCGTGCTGGGCCGGCTACATCGTGCTCGGGCGGCGCGTGGCGCGCGCCGGCACGCCCGGCGCGAGCGGCCTCGCGGTCGCGATGGCCGCGGGCGGGCTCGTGCTCGCGCCGTTCCTCGCGGGCGGCGCCGGGCCCGTGCTGCACGACGCCCGGCTCGCGCTGCTCGTCGTCGTCATCGCGGTGTGCTCGTCGGTCGTGCCGTACGCGCTCGAGCAGGTCGTGCTGCGACGCGTGAGCGCCGCGACGTTCGCGGTGCTGCTCGCGCTGCTGCCCGCGACCGCCGCGGTCGTCGGCGCGGTCGTCCTGCGGCAGCTGCCGCACGGCCTCGAGCTCGTGGGCCTCGTGCTCGTGTCCGGCGCGATCGCGCTGACCGCGCGCGGCGGGGGCGACCCGTCGGGCCCGAGCCCGGGCGACGGGCAGCCGCCCGCGCCGGGCTGACGGACGCCCGGCGTCGGAGGTCGCCGGGGCTAGAGGTACTGCCCGGTCGACGGGCGCATGTCGTCGGGCCCGTCCTGGCGCCCGGTCGGCACGCCGAACCCGCCGCCGGGCACCGACGGGTGGCCCGGCGGGAGCGCGCGTCGCATCTGCGTGAGCTGCGCCTGCGCGGCCATCTGCTGCGCCACGAGCGCGGTCTGGATGCCGTGGAACAGCCCCTCGAGCCACCCCACCAGCTGCGCCTGCGCGATCCGCAGCTCGGCGTCGGACGGCGCCGCGTCCTCCGCCAGCGGGAGCGTGATGCGGTGCAGCTCGGCGACGAGCTCGGGGGACAGCCCCTCCTCGAGCTCGTGCAGCGACCGCTCGTGGATCTCGGCGAGCCGCGCGCGGGCCGCGTCGTCGAGCGGCGCCGAGCGCACCTCGTCGAGCAGCTGCTTGATCATCGTGCCGATGCGCATGACCTTCGCGGGCTGCTCGACCATGCCCGTGACGTCCTCGTCGCGCGTCTCGTCGGGCTGCGCGCCCCGGCCGTCGTCGCCCCCGCCGGCCGCGGGCACGACCACGACCCGCGGCCCGTCGGGCGCGTGCTCCGCGCGTGCCGGGTCGGGGGAGGTGCCGTCGTGCCGCTCGCCGTCGCTCACCCCGCCCATCATGGTCGAGCGGGCCGCGCGGCGCAGCCCCGCGCGGCGAGCCCCGCAACTACGCTGGCGGCCATGGCGTGGCTCAGCACACCGGCGCACGCGCGCTGGCTCGAGGGCGAGACCGACCGGCTGTGGGACTTCGGGCGCGCCGCGCGCGCCCGCACGGGGTTCGCGCGGCTCGACGACGTCGGGCGGCCGCTGCCCGGCCCCGCCGAGCTGTGGATCGCGTGCCGCATGACGCACGTCTACGCGCTCGCGCACCTCGCGGGCCGGCCCGGGTCGGCCGCGCTCGTCGACCACGGGGTCGCCGCGATCTCGGGCCCGTTCCACGACGACGCGCACGGCGGCTGGTTCGCCGAGGTCGACGCCGACGGCACGCCCCGCGACACGACCAAGGCCGCGTACCCGCACGCGTTCGTCGTGCTCGCCGCCGCGAGCGCGACCGTCGCCGGCCGCCCCGGCGCGCGCGACCTGCTCGACGCCGCGCTCGCGGTGCAGGAGCAGCGGTTCTGGGACGACGCCGCGGGCATGGTCGTCGAGGAGTGGGACCGCACGTTCACCGAGCTCGACCCCTACCGCGGCGTCAACGCCAACATGCACACGGTCGAGGCGTACCTCGCGGCGGCCGACGTCACGGGCGACCGCGTCTGGCTCGACCGGGCGGCGCGGATCGTCGAGCGGGTCGTGCACGGCTTCGCGCGCGCGAACTCGTGGCGCATCCCCGAGCACTTCGACGCCACGTGGGCGCCCGACCTCGAGTACAACGCCGACATCCCCGCCCACCCGTTCCGCCCGTACGGCGCGACGATCGGGCACTGGTTCGAGTGGGCGCGCCTCACGCTGCACACGCGCGCGGCGCTGACGGCCCGCGGGGACGTCGCCCCCGCCTGGATGCTGGACGACGCGGTCGCGCTGGCCGACGCGGGCGTGCGCGAGGGCTGGCACGTCGACGGCGCACCGGGATTCGTCTACACGGTCGACTGGCAGGGGCGACCCGTGGTGCGCGAGCGCATGCACTGGGTCGTGGCCGAGGCGGTCGCGGCGGTCGCGGCGCTGCACGCCGCGACCGGCGACCCGCGCTGGGACGACCTCTACACGCAGTGGTGGGAGTACGTCGGCGAGCACGTGATCGACCGCGACGGCGGGTCGTGGTGGCACGAGCTGGGCACGGACAACCGCGTGACCCGCACGGTGTGGGCCGGCAAGGCGGACCTCTACCACGCGGTGCAGGCGACGCTGGTCCCGCGGCTGCCGCTGACGCCCGTGATCGCCCCGGCGCTCGCGGCCGGGCTGCTGGACTGACGAGCCGCGCGGGCCTCCACGACCGGGCGGCACGCCCTCAGGGCAGCAGCAGGACCTTGCCGAACACGTCGCCGCGCTCGAGCAGCTCGTGCGCGCGGGCGGCCTCGGCCAGGGGCAGACGTTCCTGCACCACCGGCCGCACCCGGCCGTCGAGCACGAGCGGCCACACGTGCTCGCGGACGTCCTGCACGATCCGCGTCTTCTGCGCGGCGGGGCGGTCCCGCAGCGTCGTCGCGATCACCGACCCGCGCCGTGCCATGAGCGCCGGCAGGTCGAGCTCGCCGCGCGCCCCCTGCTGCAGCCCGATGACCACGAGGCGCCCGCCCTCGGCGAGCAGCCGGACGTTGTCGCCGAGCGCGCGACCGCCCAGCACGTCGAGCACGACGTCCACGCCCCGCCCCTCCGTCGCGCCCTGCACCACCTCACGCACGTCCTGCGCGCGGTGGTCCACCACGACGTCCGCCCCCAGCGCGGCCACGCGTGCGCACCGCTCGGCGCCGCCCGCGGTCGCGACCACCCGGTGCCCGAGCGCGTGCAGCACCTGCACCGCGACCGATCCCACGCCCCCCGACCCGCCGTGCACGAGCACCGTCTCGCCCGGCGCGAGGTGCGCGGCCCGCATGTTCGACCACAGCGTCGCGACGGCCTCGGGCAGCCCGGCCGCGTCGACGAGGGACACGTGCGCCGGCACGGGCAGCACGTGCGTCGCGTCCACCACCACCCGGTCGGCGTAGCCGCCGCCCGCGAGCAGCGCCGCGACCCGGTCCCCGACCTGCGGGGAGGCGCCGGCGAGCGGTGCGCCGTCGTGCGTCGTCGCGGGCGGTCCCACCGCGGCGACCGTGCCCGCGACCTCGAGGCCCGGCCACGGCGGGGCGCCGGGCGGCGACGGGTAGTGCCCCGCCCGCTGCAGCAGGTCAGCACGGTTCACGCCCGCGGCGGCCACGTCGAGCAGGAGCTGACCCGGGCCCGGCTCGGGCTCCGGCACCTGCGCGACGCGCAACGCCTGCGGGCCCCCGGGGGAGTCGACCACGACGGCACGCACCGCGGCACGGTAGGCCGACCGGGTGGGTGGGTGCCCGGAGGCGCGCCGGGCGCGCAGCCCGGGGGTGCCCGATTCGCGACGAACGTGGCGTATCGGTACGGGTGACGTCCGTGGCAAACTCTGGCGGCGGGCTAATGGTCCGGTGTTCAGGTACCGATGAAGCGCAGACGGCAGTCACCTGCGGTGACCGCGTTGCGGGCGCGAGCGGTATCCCGCGTGAGCGTCCGACGTCGGGCGAAAGGGAAGGATCGACATGCTGCGACGGCTCGGAATCCGTGCCAAGGTCCTGGCGGTCCTCGCCGTGCCCATGATCGTCCTGCTCCTCGCAGGCACCTACATCTCCCTCGGCGCGATCCAGGACCTGCGCTACGCCCAGGCCACGCAGAACGTCGTCCGCACGCTCGACGTCATGTCCCCGGTGTCGGCCGCGCTCCAGCAGGAGCGGATCCTCTCGCTCACGGGCGCCTCGGCGGAGCAGATCGCCGCCGCCCGCCAGGCCACCGACCAGGCGCTGTCCGCGGCCCGCGAGGTCACGCAGGACATCGACCTGTCGCAGTTCCCGGCGTCGGTGGTGCGCGACTTCCAGGACCAGCAGAAGACGTACTCGAGCGGTCTGCAGCAGGTCCGCGACCGCGTCGACAACCAGACGCAGCGCGCGATCCTCCGCAACGGCTTCCAGGACATCGTCGACGGTCAGGACCACGTCGTCGAGGGCGTCGCGAACTCGCTGCGCGACCGCGACCTCGCCACCTACATCCGCGCCAACCGTGAGGTCGCCCTCCTCGTCGACGCGCTGGTCAACGAGTACATCACCGGTGTCGAGCTCAAGACCGCCCCGATCGACAGCCCCGTCGCGGCGCGGACGTTCGCCGACCAGGTGACCGCCACCGAGCTCGCCCGCGAGCGCGCCCGCACCGCGGTCGGCGACCTGCGCCTCGACGGCGTCGCGATCAGCACCGGTGACCCGAACGCGGCCGTCCGCTCGATGCGCGCGCTCCTCACGCAGGGCACGCTCGCCGCGTTCGGCTCGGTCGACCTCGAGCAGTGGTCGCAGGAGACCACGACCCAGTTCACCGCTCTCGCGTCGATCAACCAGTCGATCATCGACAAGGCGACCGACACCGCCGCGGACGCCGCGTCGTCCGCGCGTGACACCGCCGTCGTGACCGTCGGCATCGCGATCGCGGCCCTCGCCGCGTCCTTCCTCCTCGCGATCACCGTCGCCCGGTCGATCGTCGTCCCGCTGCGGCGCCTCACCGGCGCCGCCGCGGACGTCCGCGAGCAGCTGCCCCGCCTCGTCGAGCAGGTCTCGACGCCCGGTGAGGGCCCCGAGATCACGCTCGCCCCCATCCCGGTCCGCTCCAACGACGAGGTCGGCCGCCTCGCGCAGGCGTTCAACGCGGTGAACGCCACGACCGTGCAGGTCGCGCAGGAGCAGGCCGCGCTGCGTGGCTCGATCGCCGAGATGTTCGTCAACGTCGCGCGTCGCGACCAGGTGCTCCTCAACCGTCAGCTGTCGTTCATCGACTCGCTCGAGCGCGCCGAGGAGGACCCGGGCACGCTGGCGAACCTGTTCCGCCTGGACCACCTCGCGACCCGGATGCGCCGCAACGCCGAGTCCCTGCTGGTGCTCGCCGGCATCGACTCGGGCCGTCGCCTGCGCGACGCCATGCCGCTGTCCGACGTCATCCGGACCGCCTCCTCCGAGATCGAGCAGTACGACCGCGTCGAGCTCGACCTGCAGGTCGACCCGCACATGCTCGGGTTCAACGCCCTCTCGGCCGCCCACCTCATCGCCGAGCTCCTCGAGAACGCCACCGTGTTCTCGGAGCCCGAGACGCCCGTCGTCGTCACCACCGGCATCACCGGCGGTTCGGTGATCGTCCGGATCACCGACCAGGGCCTGGGCATGACGGACGCCGAGATCGAGGCCGCCAACACCAAGATCGTGTCCGTCTCCGCCGGTGACGCGCTCGGCGCGCAGCGCCTGGGCCTGTTCGTCGTCGGCCGCCTCGCGCAGCGCCTGGGCGCCGAGGTCACGCTGCGCAAGCGGGTCGGGGGCACCGGTACCGAGGCGTTCGTCCGGTTCCCGAACACGCTGTTCTCCGCCAACGAGGTCAACGCCTACGGCGCGCCGCCCGCGGCGCAGGTCCCGGCCCCGGCGGCGCAGCAGATCGAGGCGCCCGCGGTCCGCGAGGTGGACCTCGCGCAGCTCACCGACGGCCAGACCGACCTGGGCCTGCCGCGGCGGCGCCGGGGCGACGAGGCCGGTGCCGCGCCGCTGCCGACCGCGCCCGCCGCGGCGCGTGCGCCCATCACGGAGGCCGGGGCTCCCGCCGCCGGCCTGGTCGGGACGCCCGGCGAGCTGCCGACGCGCTCGCGCAAGACGTTCGACGAGGACAACATCGTCCTGCCCGTGGCGCCCGAGACGACGCTGTCGCCCGAGCTCTCGGTCGACACGGGCGAGTGGTCGCCGGCCGTCCTGGCCGCGCCGCGCGCCACCGGGCTGCCCACGCGGTCGCGCTCCGCCGCACCCGCTCCCGTCGCCGAGCCCGAGCCCGACGCCGGGCGGCAGGCGGCCCTCGCCGACCCCGCCGCACGTGCGGGCCTGTTCTCCGGGTTCCGCGGACGCGAGGCGGCCGTGCCCGCGCCGGACCCCGCTCCCGCGCCCGAGGCGCCGACGTCCGAGGCCGCCCCCGCGGTCGAGGTGCCGGCGCTCGAGCCCGACCCCGCTCCCGCGCCGCAGGCCGACGCCTGGTCCGCCCCGACCTGGCAGGGCGAGGCCTCCTCGCTGCCGTCGCGCGGCGGTGCGTCCGACCTCGCGCAGCGCCAGCCGCAGGACGACACGACCCCCGCCTGGCAGGCGCCGCAGGACGAGCAGCCGTGGGCGCCCGTGCAGGCCGAGTCGCAGCCGCTGGAGGCGGCGCGCGCGGACGAGCAGGCGTGGTCCTCCCCGGCGGCACCGTCCTGGGAGGCGCCGCAGGACGAGCAGCCGTGGGCGCCCGTGCAGGCCGAGTCGCAGCCGCTGGAGGCGTCGCTCGCGGACGAGCAGGCGTGGTCCATGGCGGACGCCCCCTCCTGGGACGCGCCGCAGGACGAGCAGACGGCCCACGACGCGCCGTCGACGCAGCAGGAGCAGCCCGTGTGGGCGCCCTCCTGGGACGCCGGCGCGACCGAGCGGCACCCGGAGGCGGAGCCCGACCGGGCGACGCCGGACGCCGCTGCGGTCGAGGCGCAGCCTGAGACCGAGCCCGAGACCGAGACCGAGGCTGAGCCGGCCTTCACGGCCTACAGCGGCTACTCGGGCTGGGCGGGCGGCGGCGCCGAGCGCCCCGCCGTGGAGTACACCGAGCCCTACGCGCCGTTCGGGCGGTCGCTCGACGAGGCGCGTGCGTGGCACACGGGTGCGATCCCGGTCGTGCCCGAGCCGGCCGCCGAGGAGGCTCCCGGCTGGTCGGCGCCCGCCGCCGAGCAGCAGCCCGCGTGGGCGTCCGCCGAGGACGCGCACCCCGACTGGGGCCTGGCCAGCACGCAGCAGTCCGCCGAGCCGCAGCCCGACTGGGCCGCTGCCGAGCCGCAGCCCGACTGGGCCGCTGCCGAGCAGCAGCAGCCGGTGTGGCCCGTCGCCGAGCCGGCGGCCGAGCAGCAGCCCGTCTGGGCGGCCGCCGAGCCGCAGCCCGCGTGGTCCGCCGAGCCGCAGCCGGCCGTCCCGACGTTCGAGCTCGAGCCCGACGTCGAGGAGGAGGTCGCCGCACCCTGGGCGCCCGTCGCCGCGACGCCGCCGACGACCGTCGCCCCCGTCCCGGCGCCGCCGGTCGACCCCGAGCCCGCCCCGCAACCGGTCGCCGAGGCCTGGCGCACGCCGTCGTGGCAGCAGGCGTCGCCCGCGGGGGACGCCGCGCCGGCGGCACCGTCGGCGGTCGACCCGGCACGTCCCGCCGCGCCCCTGTGGGCCCGGCCGGTCGCCGCCGAGCAGCCCACGCAGATGTTCTCGCCCGTCGAGTCCGCGGACGCCGTCGCGCCCTTCGACCCGCCGGCCGCACCCGCGCCCCAGGCTCCCGTCGCCGCCGCACCGGCGCCGGCACCGGCCTGGCCGGCCGCCCCCGCGGCCCCCGCGTCGCCGGCCGCGCAGCCCGCGTTCAGCGACCTCGTGGCGCCCGAGGAGGACAAGCCTCGACGCCGGTGGGGGAACTTCTTCAGCCGCAAGCGTGACGAGCCCGCGCCCGCGCCGCAGCAGCCGGCCGCGCCGACCCCCGAGGTCACGCGCACGCCCGTCCGCTCGTCGGCCTGGAGCCCGGACTCGGCGCCGGCTGCGCCCGCGCAGCCCGCGCCCGAGGCCACCGGCTGGCAGGCCCCGTCGTGGTCGGCTCCCGCCGCGCCCCCGCAGGCGGCACCCGCGCCGGCCCCGGCGGCGGCCGCGACCCCGCCGGAGGCGCGCACCGCGCCGTCCTGGTCGCCCCCGGAGTGGGCCGCGCGCCAGCCGGCCGCGCCCACGGCGACCGTCCCCCACCCGTCCGTCCCGCCGTCGACCGCGCCCCGCGTGGGCACGCTCGACGACGAGGTCGCGGCGATGCTCGCCCTGCGGTCGGACATCCAGGAGCAGGCTCTCTCGGAGCTGAGCCAGCTGTCCGCGTACCGGCCCAGCGCGGTCGGTGCAGGCGGTTCGGAGCGTCTCATCAAGCGTGTGCCGAGCGCGGTCCCCGCCGCGCCCGCACCGATGGAGGAGCGCCCCGTCCAGCGCGACGCCGACCAGCTGCGGTCCCGGCTGTCGAGCTTCCAGTCGGGCACGTCGCGCGGACGGCGTGCCTCCACCGGACCAGAGAACGGTGACCACCAGTGATCCGACAGCCCCAGATCTCCGGTGACCTGCGTGTCACCGGCGACACCCCGCCCGCAGTCGGCCCAGACTGCACCATGAAGGAGGAAGTGTGACCGCGCTCAGCACCGAGGCAGCCAACTTCGGCTGGCTCCTGGACAACTTCGTCCGGACCGTGCCCGGCACTCGCCACACGCTCGTGGTGTCGGCCGACGGTCTGCTCATGGCGATGTCCGAGCAGCTCGACCGCACCAGCGGCGACCAGCTCGCGGCGATCGTCTCGGGCATGTCGAGCCTGACCCGTGGCGCGTCGCGCCAGCTCCGTGCGGGGGAGGTGCGGCAGGCCATCATCGAGATGGACCACCTGTTCCTCTTCCTCATGAGCGTGTCGAACGGCTCGGTCCTCGCCGTCGTCGCCGAGTCGACGTGCGACGTCGGCCTCATCGGCTACGAGATGGCGATGCTCGTCTCCCGCACCGAGGCGACGCTGACCCCGCAGCTCATCTCCGAGATGCGCGGCCAGCTGCCCGTCGACGGCGCGACCCGGGCCCCGGTGGCCTGAGGGCACGCGGATGAGCGAACACGTCGAGTACGAGGCCAGAACGGTCCGGCCCTACGCCGTGACCGGCGGTCGCGTGCGCTCGGCCCGCTCCGACCTGCCTCTCGAGGCTCTGGTCGAGGTCATGCCGGGCGCCGTGGCGAGCACGGGCCTGACCCCCGAGAAGCGCGCGATCATCCAGCACGCGTCGGCCGGGTACATCTCGGTCGCCGAGCTGTCGGCGCTCCTCCACCTCCCGCTCGGTGTCGTCCGGATCATCGTGTCCGACCTCGCCGATGCCAACTACGTGCGCGTGCACACCTCTCAGCCGGTCGAGGTCAACACCGGTGAGTCCCCCGCCCTGTCCCTGAGCGTGCTGGAGAGTGTTCTCAATGGCATTTCCGCCCTCTGACGCCGCTGTCGCCGCTCCGGCCGGGGCTGCGGGCGCCGTCGCCCCCACCGTCGTCAAGATCGTCGTCGCGGGCGGCTTCGCCGTCGGCAAGACGACGTTCATCGGCTCGATCTCCGACATCGAGCCGCTCAACACCGAGGCCGCGATGACCGAGCACTCCGTGGGCGTCGACGACGCCGGCGGCGTGACCGACCGCAAGACGACCACGACGGTCGCGATGGACTTCGGTCGCATCGCGCTGCCGGGCTCGCTGTGGCTCTACCTGTTCGGCACCCCGGGCCAGGACCGCTTCCTCTTCATGTGGGACGACCTGGTGCGCGGCGCGATCGGTGCGGTCGTCCTGGTCGACACCGACCGGCTCGACCAGTGCTTCCCGGCCGTCGACTACTTCGAGTCGCGCGGCATCCCGTTCGTCGTGGGCGTCAACTGCTTCGACGGGATCGCCAAGCACCAGCTCGACGACGTCCGCGAGGCGCTCGCCATCCCGGCGCACGTCCCGGTCCTGTACACGGACGCGCGGTCGCGCGCCGCGACCAAGCAGGCCCTCATCGCGCTGGTGCAGCTCGCCATGGAGCGCCTGCGTCAGCGGTGAGCACGTCACCCACGGACGGCCGGACCCCCACGGGGGCCGGCCGTCCGCGCGTCCGGGGCCAGGATGGGGGCGTGCCCGCGCCCCGTCCCGTCCCGGCCGCGGAGGTGCTGCGCCCGCGTGACCCGGCGGCCGAGGTGTACGTCGACGGATCGGCGCTGAGCCGTTACGTGCCGCAGGCGCCCGAGTCGTCCGCGTGGTCCGCGTGGGCCGCGGAGCACGAGGCCACCGCGGTCGTGTCGTCGGTGTCGGTGCTGGAGGCACGCGTCGTGGCGGGTCTCGTGGGCGTCGACGCGGCGCTGGCCGTGCTGGACGCGCTCGTGCGGCTGCCGCGGCTGCGGCTCTCGGACCAGGCGCTGCGGCGCGCCGTGCTGCTGCCGGCGGGGCTGGGCCCGTTCGTGGCGCTCCACGTGGGCGCGGCGCAGGCGCACCTCGACGTGCGCGCGGTCGCGACGTACGACGCGCCGACGGCGCGCGCAGCCGATGCGGTCGGGCTCGCGGTGGTGACGCCGGGCCGGCCGACCGGGTGGTGGCGCTGAGCATCGGTCGTCGGCGTGCCGCGGCCCGGGACCGCGTGCCGTCGTCGGGCCCCGCGACGGCGGGTGAGGATGGTGCCGTGACCGCCGACCTCGACCGCCACGCCCCGCGCTGGCACGTGCGCGCGCCGCACGGCTGGCTCAACGACCCCAACGGCGTCGGCCGGTGGGACGGCCGCTGGCACGTGATGTACCAGTGGAACCCGCACGCGCCGGTGTGGGGGGACATCCACTGGGGGCACGCGAGCTCGCCGGACCTGCTGCGCTGGGACCACGAGCCGACCGCGCTGGCGCCGCGCCCCGGCACGATCGACGCGGGCGGGGCGTGGAGCGGCGTCGCGGTGCACGACGACGGCGACGTCGCGCTGCTGTACAGCGCGGTGCGCGACCGTGGGCCGAGCGCGGGCGTCGCGGTGGCGCGGCGTGGGCCCGACGGCACGTGGGTGCAGCCGGACCGGCTCGCGGCGCCGCACCCGGACGCGCCGGGTGTGGTGGACGTGCGGGACCCGTTCGTCCTGACGGTCGACGGGCGGCGGCTGGGCGTGCAGGGTGCCGGGGTCGACGGCCGGGGCGCGGTGCTCGTCTACGACGTCGCGGACCTCGACGACTGGCGGCCGCTCGGCACGCTGCTCACGGCCGACGAGGCGGGGGACCAGGCGGGCGCGGAGCAGCCCGGCGAGGTGTGGGAGTGCCCGCAGCTCGTGCGCGTCGGCGACGCGTGGGTGCTGCTGGTCTCGTGGTTCGAGCGTGCGCACGGCCCCGAGCGGTTCGGGGTGACGGCATTCACGGGGCGGCTCGACGTGTCGGGGGAGGCGCCGCGTTTCGTGGTCGAGCGCGCGGCGCCCCTGGACGCGGGGCCGGACCTGTACGCGCCGCAGGCGTACGTGGCCGACGACGGGCGCGTGCTGGTGTGGGGCTGGTCGTGGGAGGGGCGCGGTGCCGCGCACGCCGAGCGGCCCGCGCACGAGGTCGCGGCCGCGGGCTGGGCGGGCGTGCTGACGTGCCCGCGCGAGCTGGTGCTGACGCCGGACGGGACGGCCGTGACGTGCCCGGTCGCCGAGCTGGCGGGGCTGCGGGGCGGCGCGCTGCCCCTGGTCGACGGAGTGCTCGGCACCGACGAGCCGGCGTTCCGGGTCGCGGCGTCCGGGCCGGTCGTCATGTCGCTGGTCGACGGCGCGGACGAGGTGCGGGTCTGGGCGTCGGACGGGCCCGCCGAGGTGCTGGTCGACGGCTCGCTGGTCGAGGCGTTCGAGCCCGCGCGCAGCACCACGCTGCGCGTCTACCCGCGCGGTGCGCAGCGGTGGCGCGTGCAGGCGTCGGGCGACGCCGAGGCGCACGTGCTGCGGGTGCCGGGGGAGGACGCGTCCGCCGTCGACTGACCCGCGCGGTCGCGCACGGTGCGGCTGATGCGCCGACACCCGCCTCGGTCGCGGCTCGGTGTGGGAAGATCGTCGCCGCCGTTCGGCTCGTCCGCGCGGCACCGGGAGGGCTGGCTGAGCGGCCGAAAGCGACGGTCTTGAAAACCGTTGGTGCGGTGACCCCGTGCTCAAGGGTTCGAATCCCTTGCCCTCCGCCACGCCGACGCCCGGCGCCGCCCGCACACCGCGGCGCGGGTGGCCGGTGTGGTCCCAGGGGTGCGCCCCTACGATGGCGGGTCATGAGGCTCGACCCCGACTTCGTCGACGCACCGCCGCGTCGCGACCCGTCCGCCCCGCCCGAGGACTTCCCGAGCGCCACGCCGCAGGAGCGGCTCGACACCGCGCGGCGCATGCGCGGCGCCGACACGGGGCAGTTCGGCCCCGTGCCCGCGCCGGGCGTCGACCGGCAGGAGATCGAGATCCCGACGCGCGCCGGGTCCATCCGGGCGCGGGTGTACCACCCGCAGGCCGGGGTCGACGGGCCCGGGTTCGTGGTGTGGGTGCACGGCGGCGGGTTCGTGCTGGGCGACCTCGACACGTCCGAGCACACGGCGGCCGAGCTCGCGCGGACCGCGGGGCTCCCGGTCGTGAGCCTGCACTACCGGCGTGCGCCCGAGCACCCGTACCCCGCGGCGATCGAGGACGCGCAGGACGCCGTGCGGTGGCTCACCGGCCCCGACGGCGCGGCGGTCGGCGTCACGGGTCCGTTCGCGGTCGCCGGGGACTCGGCGGGTGCGTCGGTGTCGCTCGCGCTGTGCCAGCTCGCGACGCGCGGCGAGTGCCCGCGCCCGGCGTTCGCGCTCGCGGCGTACCCCGACGTCGACCACGTCGAGCTGCGCGCCGCCGCGGACAACCAGATCGGGCTGCTGTTCGAGCGGTCGTACCTGCCCGACGACGCCGTGCGCACCGACCCGCTGGTCTCGCCGGTGCTCGCGGCGCCCGAGGTGCTCGCCGACCTGCCGCCGACGCTGCTGCTCATCGCCGAGCTCGACGCGTTCCGCGACGGCGAGGAGGCGTTCGCCGAGCGCGCACGGGCCGCCGGTGCGCCGCTGTCGGTGCTCACCGCCAACGGCATGCCGCACGGGTTCCTCGACCAGACGTGGCGCTCGCCGGTCGCGCGGCGTCTCGCCGTCGCCGCGTTCGCGGCCGTCGGGCACGGGGTGCGCGAGGCGCGCTGACGTCTGCGGTGGACGCGGGCCGATGACGCCCGCGGTGCGCGCGGCCCGCTGACGCCGAGCCGAGGGCCGCACGGTCGGTCAGGACGCCCGCCCGGTTCCGGCGCGCCGTTCACCCGGGCGTCTCCCGGCGGTCGGGGCGACGGCCTACGCTGCGCGCATGGGTCACCCCGGCACCGAGGCCACCGTCGACGCCGTCGACGACGTCGTCCCTGCTCCCGCCCGCGGGCAGGTCGCCGCGTGGGCGTCCTGGGACTGGGGGTCGGCCGCGTTCAACGCGGTCGTCACGACGTTCGTCTTCACCGTCTTCCTCACGAGCGGGGCGTTCGTCGAGCCGGGTGCCGACGAGGCTGCGACCAAGGCCCTGCACAGCCAGTGGCTCGGCTGGGGCCTGGCCGCCGCGGGCCTGCTCGTCGCGCTCACCGCGCCCGCGCTGGGCGCGCTCGCCGACGCGGGCGGGCGGCGGCGCCCGCTGCTCGCGGTGACGTCCGGGATCGTCGGGCTGTCGGTGCTCGCGCTGTGGTTCGTCGAGCCGGTCGAGGGCGGCATGACGCAGGCCGTGCTGCTCGGCATCGTGCTGCTCGCCGTCGGGACCATCGCGTTCGAGATCGCGTCGGTCGCGTACAACGCGCTGCTGCTGCAGATCAGCGGCCCGCGGACCATCGGGCGCATCAGCGGCATCGGGTGGGGAGCCGGGTACGTCGGCGGGATCGTGCTGCTGCTCGTGCTGTACGTGGGCTTCATCCAGCCCGACGTCGGGTGGTTCGGCGTGACCTCCGAGGGCGGGCTCGACGTGCGGGTCTCGATGCTCGTCGCGGGTGCGTGGTTCCTCGTCTTCGCAGTCCCCGTGCTGCTGTTCGTGCCCGACCACCGCCGCCCCGGCGCACCGCCGGCGCGCGTCGGCGTCGCGGGGGCGTACCGCGCGGTCGGCGCGCACGTCGCGCAGCTGTGGCGCGAGCGCCGCTCGACGCTGCGGTTCCTCGTCGCGTCCGCGGTGTTCCGCGACGGCCTGACGGGCGTGTTCACGTTCGGCGGCGTGCTCGCCGCCGGCACGTTCGGCTTCTCGCCGGGGGACGTCATCGTGTTCGCGATCGCCGCGAACGTCGTCGCCGGCGCCTCGACCATCGCGTCGGGCTGGCTCGACGACCGGTACGGGCCGCGGCGCCTCGTCACCGTCGCGCTCGTCGTGCTCGTGCTGTCCGGGTCGGCCGTGTTCTTCCTGCACGACGCCGGCAAGAACGCGTTCTGGGTCGCGGGGCTCGTGCTGTCCGCGTGCGTCGGGCCCGCGCAGTCGGCGTCCCGCGGGCTGCTCGCGCGCCTCGCCGAGCCGGGCCGCGAGACCGAGCTGTTCGGCCTCTACGCCACCACGGGCCGCGCCGCGACGTTCCTCGCACCCGCGGCGTTCGCGCTCGCGATCGCCCTCGGCGGCGGGAAGGAGCAGTACTGGGGCGTGCTCGGCATCGTCGCGGTGCTGCTGGTCGGGCTCGTGCTGTTCGTGCCCGTGCGGTTCCCGCGCGGGCTGGGGGTCGACGGCCGCCGCGACGTCACGGAGCCCGGCGCGTGAGCGTGCTGCCCGGCCCGGGCGCCGAGGCGTGGGAGCCCGACCGGCTGCTGCCCGGCTACGAGGCGTGGACGCTGCCCGGGTGGGTGGCACCCGCCGTCGGTCCGCTCGCGCGGCAGGTCGCCGCGGGCGGTCCGGACCCCGTGCTGACGCTCGTGCGCCCGGTCGAGCGGCCCGTGCACCCGCGCGGCGTCGTGGTCCTGCTGCACGGCTACAACGACTACGTCTTCCAGACGCACGTGGTCGACGCGCTCGCGGCCGCCGGCTGGGCCGCGCTGGGGCTCGACGCGCGCCGCGCCGGTCGCTCCTGGCATCCGGGCGACGTGCCGCACTACCAGGGCGACCTGCGCGAGCAGGCGTCGGACCTCACGCGCGCGGTCACGGTCGCGCGGCGCACGTGGTCCGGGCTGCCCGTCGTCGTGCACGGGCACTCGTGCGGCGGGCTCGTCACCGCCCTGTGGGCGCACGCGCACCGCGGCGGCGCCGGGGCCGACGCGATCGTGCTCGACAGCCCGTTCCTGTCGTTCGAGCGCTCGTGGGTGCGGCCGCTGCAGGACGGTGCGCTGCGCCCGCTGGCCCGGCGCGCACCGCTGCGCGTCGTCGCCGCCGCGCCGTCGCGGTACGCCGCTCGCCTCGCGGAGCGCTGGGACTTCGACACGTCGCTGAAGTCCCCCGGGGGCGTGCCCGCGCGCGCCGGGTGGCTCGCGGCCGTGCGCGCGGGCCACCTGCGCGTCGCCCGCGGGCTCGAGATCGACGTGCCGGTGCTCGTCGCGCGAGCGGCCCGCTCGGCCGCCGACGTCGACGGGCCCGGCCTCGACACCGCCGACACCGTGCTCGACGTCGCGACGATCGCCGCCCTCGGGCCGCGCCTCGGTCGCGACGTGCACGAGCTGGTCGTCGAGGACGGCGTGCACGACCTCACGCTCTCGGCCGAGGGGCCGCGCCAGGTCTACCTCGACGCGGTGACGGACTTCCTCGACCGGCTCTGACCCGCTCCCCGGGCGACCCGCGGGCCCGCCCGCGCACCGCCACCCGAGACGTCACCGCCGCCGAGTGCGCCACCACGCCGCCGAGTGCACCCGTCGCTTCTGGTGCACTCGGCGGCGATCGGGCGCACTCGGTGCGGGTGTGGGCGTAAGGGCGTAAGGGCGGGCGTCATGCGGGGGTGCGGACCACCAGGACCGCGTCGGCGGGGGCGTCGAGGGCCTCGTAGGTGTGGTCGGTGTCGCTCGTCCAGGTGGTCGCGTCGCCCGTGGCGAGCGTGACCTGCGCACCCGCCGCCCCGACGCGTGCGCGGCCGCGGGTCACCACGAGGTGCTCGACGACGCGCGGCCCGTGCGCGGCCGACGTGTGCACCCGCCCGGGCTCGAGCCGCAGCGCGTAGACCTCGACCGTGCCGGCGTCGTCGGCGTGCGCGTCGAGCAGCCGGGCGGTGATGCCGGGTGACGCGACCTGCGTGCCGACCCGCTCGGCCAGCAGCCACGACAGCGGCAGCCCGAGCGCGCCGGACAGCGCGTACAGCGTGCCGAGCGTCGGGTTGCGCGCGCCGTGCTCGATCTCGGAGAGCGAGCCCTTGCCGACGCCGGCGGCCGCGGCGAGCGCACCGAGCGACAGCCCGCGCTCGGTGCGCGCACGGCGCAGCCGCTCGCCGATGAGTGCGGGCAGGGCGTCGGCCGGCGTGGTCGGGGCGGGGTGCGGGTCGGCGGGCACGCGACGAGCATAGGAGGCTGTTCCGTCGACGGAACACGTGGGCTACCGTTCTGTTCGTGGAACGCATGCAGCCGCACCTCGTGGGACTCGTCACGGCCCTCGTCGGGTTCACGAGCTCGTTCGCCGTCGTCCTCGCCGGGCTGCGCGCCGTCGGCGCCGACCCGCGCCAGGCCACGTCGGGGCTCGTCGCGCTGTGCGCCGTGCAGGGCCTCGCGACCGTCGTGCTGTCGCAGCGGTACCGCACGCCGCTGACCGCCGCCTGGTCCACGCCCGGCGCCGCGCTGCTCGTCGCGACCGGCACCGTGGCCGGCGGGTGGCCCGCCGCGGTCGGCGCGTTCGTCGTGTGCGGCGGGCTCCTGGTGCTCACGGCGCTGTGGCGGCCGCTCGGGCGGCTCGTCGCCGCCGTCCCCGCACCGCTCGCGCAGGCCATGCTCGCGGGCGTCCTGCTCACGCTGTGCCTCGCACCCGTGCGGGGGCTCGTCGCGGCGCCCCTGCTGGTGGGGCCCGTCGTGCTGCTGTGGCTCGTGCTGCTGCGCGTCGCGCCCCGCTGGGCGGCGCCCGCGGCGTTCGCGGCGGCGCTCGTCGTGGCCGTCGTCGTCACGACGCGTGCCGGCCACCCGCCCGCGCTCGTGGCACCGCTCGTCGAGCTCACGGCGCCCTCCTTCACGCCGGGCGCGCTCGTCGGGATCGCCGTGCCCCTCTACCTCGTGACGATGGCCTCGCAGAACGTGCCCGGTGCGGCCGTCGTCGCGTCCGCGGGGTACGCCGTCCCGTGGCGCGCGTCGCTGCTGGTCACGGGTGCCGGGACCGTCGCGGGTGCCGCGGCCGGCGGGCACGCCGTGAACCTCGCGGCCATCACGGCGGCGCTGCCCGCCTCGCCCGACGCGCACCCCGACCCCGCGCGGCGGTGGGTCGCGTCCCGCACGGCCGGCGTGTGCTACCTGGTGCTCGCGGCGCTCGCCCCGACGCTCACGGCGCTCGTCGCCGCCGCCCCGGCCGGGCTCGTCGAGGCCGTCGCGGGCCTCGCGCTGCTGCCCGCGCTGGGCTCGGCGCTCGCGGTCGCCGCGGCGGACGCCGACCGGCGGGTGCCCGCGCTGGTGACGTTCCTGCTCGCGGCCAGCTCGGTCACGATCGCGGGGGTCGGCTCGGCGTTCTGGGGGCTCGTCGCGGGCCTGGTCGCGTGGCGCTGGCTGCGTCCGCGCGTCGCGGCGCCGGTGCCGTCCCGCACCTGACCCCGCCCGCCGGCGACCTGAGCCCCCACCTGCCGTCGGTCGCCCACCGACGGTCACCCGTCACCGGTCACCACGCCGCCGACTACGCCCCCGGCGAGTGCGGGGTTGTGCCGCTGGTCGTGGCCGAGAACCGGCAGAACCCCGCGTTCGGCGGATCGGGTGGGCCGGTGGGCGGCGGGTGGGCGGTTCGTCGACCGCCGCGGGCGTCCGGTGGCGAGTGCGGGGTTGTGCCGGTGGTGGCGGCCGGGAACCGGCAGAACCCCGCGTTCGGCGGATGGGGTGGGCCGGTGGGTGGTGCGACGGCCGCGGACGACGACGGGCCGGGCGCCCTCGGTGAGGGTGCCCGGCCCGTCGGGTGCCGTGCGTCAGAACGCCGCGACGACCTCGCCGTCCGGCCAGCGCTTCTCGATGAACGCACGAACCTCGTCGGAGTGCAGCAGGCCGTCGAGCTTCACGAGCGCGGGGTTCGACTTGTCCTCCGAGCGCACCGCGAGGAAGTTCGCGTACGGGTTGTCCTCGCCCGACTCCAGCAGGATCGAGTCCTTCGCGGGGTTCAGGCCCGCCTCGAGCGCGTAGTTCCCGTTGATGATCGCGGCGTCCACGTCCTGCAGCGAGACCACGAGCTGCTCGGGCGCGGTCTCGACGAACTCGAGGTTCTTCGGGTTGTCCTTGATGTCGAGCAGGGTCGCGTCGCCGTCGGTCTCCTCGAGCGTGATGAGACCGCCCTTCACCAGCAGGTCGAGCGCGCGCGACTGGTTGCCCGGGTCGTTCGTGATGCCGACGACGCCGCCGTCGGGGATGTCGTCGACCGACTCGACCTTCTTCGAGTACACGCCGTACGGCTCGATGTGCACACCGTCGAAGTGGTCGAAGTCGAAGCCGTTCTCCTCGACCTGCGCCGTGAAGTACGGCAGGTGCTGGAAGTAGTTGGCGTCGAGCTCGCCCTCGGCGAGCGCCGTGTTCGGCAGCACGTAATCCGTGAACTCGCGGATGTCGAGGTCGAGACCCGCGTCGGCAGCGAGCTCGTCCTGCACGAACTGCAGGATCTCGGCGTGCGGCACGGGGCTCGCGCCGACCACGAGGGTCGTGGTGCCCGACGCGTCGGTCGAGCCCGCGGACGCGCCGGCGTCCGGGTCGTCGCCACCCGCGCAGCCCGTCATCACCAGGGCCGCTGCGGACAGGACGGCTGCGGTGCGGACGATTCTCTTCATCGCGGGTGTTCCTCTCAGGGTCCGTCCCCCGGTCGGGGACGACGTGCGGGGGCCGCGGTCGCGGCGGGGCGTGCTCACCTGTGGTCCAGGCGGCGGGCGACGGCGTCGCCGACGAGCTGGACCACGGTGACCAGCACGACGATGACGACGACGGACGTGTACAGGACGGTCGGGTCGAACCGCTGGAACCCGTAGGTGATCGCGAGGAACCCGAGGCCGCCGGCGCCGATCGCGCCGACCATCGCGGAGTACCCGATGAGCGCGATCACGGTGACGGTGAACCCGGAGACGATCGCGGGCAGCGCCTCGCGCACCAGCACCGCGCCGAGGATCTTCGGCGTCGTCGAGCCCATGACGCGCGCGGCCTCGACCTTGCCGGGGGCGACGTCGCGCACCGCGGTCTCGACGAGCCGCGCGAAGAACGGGATGGTCCCGAGGCTGAGCGGCACGACCGCGGCCTCCCACCCGAGGCTCGTGCCGACGATCGCCCGGGTCACGGGGATCACGGCGACGGCCAGGATGATGAAGGGCAGCGCGCGCAGCGTGTTGACGACGAACCCGAGCACGGCCGACGCCGTCCGGTTCGGCGTGAGCCCGTCGGACGCGAGCGAGCGCAGCAGCAGCCCCAGCGGCAGCCCGACGACGAGCACGACGAGCGCCGACAGCCCCACCATCTGGAGCGTCTCGACGGTCGCCTCGGGGAGCTTCTGCTGGATGACGCGGTTGGTCGTGAGCTCGATCCACAGGTCGCCCATCACGCCACCTCCTGCCCGGCGTCGGTGGTGGTCGGCACGGCGAGCGGGTCGAGCCCGGCGGCGCGCAGCCGCTCGACGACCTCCGGCACGCGCCCCGTCGGGGCGTCGACGATGAGCCGGCCGACCCGGACGCCGCCGAGCGGCTCGACCGTGGCGGACGCGACCTCGACGTCGTCGCCCAGCGCGGCGACCGCGGCGAACGCGACGCTGGTCGGCACGGCGTCGGTCGAGAACACGGCCTCGACGAGCGCGCGCCGGTCGCCGGGCGGCAGGTCGGGCACGGGCACCAGCGCGCGGGACAGCGGCGAGCCGACGGCCGTGACGACCTGCGCGAGCGCACCGGTCTGCACGACCCGGCCGTGCTCGAGCAGCGTCACGTGGTCGCACACGTCGCGGACCACGGCGGGCTCGTGCGTGATGACGACGACCGTGATGCCGAGCCGGTCGCGCAGGTCGCGCACGAGGCCGAGGATCTGGCGCGTGGTCTCCCCGTCGAGCGCCGACGTGGGCTCGTCGCACAGCAGCACGCCGGGCTCGGTGGCCAGCGCGCGGGCGATGCCGACGCGCTGCTTCTGCCCGCCGGACAGCTGTGCGGGGTAGGCGCCCGCGCGGTCGCCGAGGCCGACGAGGTCGAGCAGCTCGGCGACCCGGGCGGCGCGCTCATGGCGGCGGACCCCGGCGACCTCGAGCGGGTACGCGACGTTCGCGGCGATCGTGCGCGAGTCGAGCAGGTTGACGTGCTGGAAGACCATGCCGGTGCGGCGGCGGGCCGCGCGCAGCTTGTTCTCGGCGAGGTCGGAGATCGTCACGCCGTCGACCCGGACCGTGCCGGACGTGGGGCGCTCGAGGCCCGTGAGGCAGCGGATGAGCGTCGACTTGCCGGCGCCCGAGCGGCCGACGATGCCGTGCACGGTGCCGCGCTCGACGTGCAGGTCGATGCCGTCGAGGGCGACGACGTCACCGTCGGGCGACGCGTAGACCTTGCGGAGACCGGTCAGCTCGATCACGGGGGTCCTTCGAGGTGGTGCCGCGGGCGGGGCACGCAGGGTGCCGGTGCGGCGGGCGGGGGACGACCCGGGGCGCGGACGAGCGGCAGCGGGTCAGGGGAGCGCGCGAGGGGCGCGCGGGGTCGCCGTCAGCGACACATTCGGGCACGGCACATGCAGGCGGCGACGGCGTGGGCCGGTCGCGGCGCGTGCGTGTCGATGTGTGCCATGCCGGTCATGCAAGCACGCGGCGCGGACGCGCCCGCGCACCGTCTCGACATGTGGGACCACATGTCGAGACGGCGTGTCAGATCCCGTCGGACGTCTGCGACGGCGGTCTCACAGGTCCAGCAGCGGGATCACCGGCGGACCGGCGACGACGTTCTCCAGCGGGCGCTCCGCCAGGAGCGCGGTGAGCTGGCGCCGCGCGAGCTCCGTCAGCCGCGCCGCCGTCAGCGGCGTGCGCCGCCCCACCTCCGGCGTGACCAGCGCGTTCGGCGCCCGCCACAGCAGGTGGTCGGGCGGCAGCGGCGACGGGTCCGTGACGTCGAGCGCGGCCCGCAGCCGGCCGGACCCGAGCTCGTCGACCAGCGCGTCGGTGTCGACCACGCGCCCGTGCGCGACGTTCACGAGCAGCGCGTCGTCGTGCATCGCCGCGAGGAAGTCCTCGTCGACCAGGTGCGTCGTCGCGTCGGTGAGCGGCACCGCGAGCACCACGACGTCCGCGCGCGGCAGCAGGTGCGGCAGCTCGTCGACCCCGTGCACGCGGCCGTCGAGCGTCTCGCGCGCCGTGCGCGCCACGACCGTCACCGACGCGCGGAACGCGCGCAGCCGCGCGACGACCTCCGTGCCGACCGCGCCGGCGCCGACCACGAGCACCCGGCTGCCCGTGAGCGACCCGACCCGGCCCGGTGCGGGCGACCAATGCTGCACGGTCATCCGGCGCGCCGCGTCGTCGATGCCGCGCAGCTGCGCGAGCGCGAGCCCGACCGCGAGCTCCGCCGCGCCGTCGGCGTGGACGCCTCGCGCGTCGGCCACCGTCACACCCGTCGGCAGGACGCCCGCGAGCCCGCCGTGCCACGCACCCGCGAGCTGCACGAACCGCAGGTGCGGCGCCTGTGCGACCCGCTCGAGCACGCGGGGGTCGGGCGTGCCCGGCACGAGCGCCGCGTGCACGTCGTCGAGCGTGAGGCCCGCCGGTCCGTCGTCGGCGGTCGGGTCCCACAGGCCCGTGCGGGCGCCGCGCGGCGGGGCCCCGAACATCAGGCGCAGCTCGGTGGTGGGGAACGTCCAGGTCAGCACGGACACATCCAACCGTGTCCGGGTTGCCTGCGTATGTCCGTCCGCCGTCGCGTGCGTCACCCGCGCGGGTGCTCCTCGTGGGCGACCCCGTGGCCGACCCCGCGGACGCCCCCGCGACGTCAGTCGACGAGCGCCGCGCGCAGCGCCGTGACCTCGTCGTCGGCCAGCCCGAGCCCGTGGGTCAGGTACCCGTCGAACGACCCGAACCGGTCCGCCATCGCGTCGAGCGCGGTGTCGAGGTACTCGGCGCGGACCTCCAGCAGCGGCACGAGCAGCGCGGGGTCGCCGCCCGCGTCGGCGAACCGGTGCAGCAGCGGCCCGTACATCGCCCGGACCGTCGGGTTCACCGCCAGGTACTCCGCGCGCACGCCGTCGAGGTCGACGCCCGCGGCGAGCAGCAGCACGGTCGTCGCCCAGCCCGTGCGGTCCTTGCCGGCCGTGCAGTGGTACAGCACCGGGCCCGCCGCCGGGTCGAGCACGTGGCGCAGCAGCGTCGCCCAGCCCGCGCGGGCGGCGTCGCCGACGACCAGGTCGACGTAGGTCTCGCGCATGCGCGCCGCCGGGTCGAGCGCCGCGAGGGCCTGCTCGAGCCGCTGCGGGTGCGCCATGAGCTCCGTGAGGTCGGCCGCCGGTGCCTGCGGGTCCTGCGTGAGCACGTCGGCGTGGACGCCGCGCGCCCCGGCCGGCAGCACGTCGGGCGCGGCCGCGCGCTCGGCGGCGGTGCGCAGGTCGACGACGGTCCGCACGCCCAGCGCCGCGATCGCGGGGTCGGCCGCGATGGCCGGCGCGCGCAGCTCGGCCGAGCGGAGCGCGACGCCCCGGCGCACGGTGCGGCCGTCGGCGGTGCGCCGGCCGCCGACGTCGCGCAGGTTCGCGAGCACGTCCGACGCGACGACGTGCGGGTCGGTCGCGGTGCGGGCGCCCGGTGCGGGCGCGGGCTCGCCGGTCGGCGTCGTGGGCGGGTGCGGGGGCAGCGTCGCGTCGTCGTCCACGCCCCGAGCCTGGCACACGTCGTCCCGGGCCGACCCGCGGAACCGCCGGTCGCCGACGACGCACGAGGACCACCGGTCACCACGGGGGGCGAGGTGACCGGTGGTCGGTCTCGAGGGGAGAGCCGGCCGCGGGCGTCAGCCCGTGCGGCGGACCTCCTGGCGGTCGCGCCGGTCGCGCACGGCGACGCCCAGCGTGCCGAGCTCGGACGCGAGCGCGTCGGCCGTCGCGGGGTCCTCGTCGCCGAGGGCCGTGCGGCGCCGCACGAGCAGCGCGTCGGCGCCGTGCGGCGTGCCGGGCCGGCCCTGCACCCAGCGCCGCCACTCACCGGCGTACGGGTCGCCGTCGTCGGACCACGGGTACCCCGCGGCGCGCAGCGCGGCACCCGTGCGGCGCAGCAGCGCGTCGGCGGGGCAGCGCAGCAGCTGCCGGCCGCCGCACCCCAGCACCACGAGGTCGTCGCCGTCGGCGTGCACGTGCTCGACCGCGGCGCGCGGCACGAACCGCTCGTGGCCGTGCCGCGCCACGCCGATGCCGTCGGCCGACACCTCGACGACCCCGACGTCCTGCCGCCAGCGCTCCCAGCACCACACCCCGGCGGCGCCGCCGAGCACCGCGACGACCCCCACCTCGGGCGCGGCCGGCGCACCCAGCAGCAGGTCGCGCAGCCACGGCAGGGGGACCAGCACGGCGTCGGCCCACACCACCAGGGGCTCGAGGACGCCGCCGACGCCCGCGCCGAGCACCAGCCCCACGCCCGTCAGCACGGTCAGGGCGCGCCCGCCCAGGGCGACGGCCGTCACGGCGCCGGCGTCGTCCGTCGACCCGTGGGCCGCCGCGACCGGGGCGCGGTGCGACGACACGCCTCCCCATCGGTCACGACGCCACGGAACGAAGGGACGACGGGCGCCCGTGTCGGCGCCCCCTCGTAGGGTGGGCGCCGTGCCCGAGGGTCATACCGTCCACCGCGTCGCCCGCCAGCTCACGCTCGACCTCGTCGGGCGGCCGCTCGCCGTCTCGTCCCCCCAGGGCCGCTTCGCCGCCGGTGCGGCCCGGCTCGACGGCCGCACCATGACGCGCGCGTCGGCCGTCGGCAAGCAGCTGTTCTGCGCGTTCGGCGACGACGACGTGCTGCGCGTCCACCTCGGCCTGTACGGCGCGTGGGACCTCTACGGCGACGTCAGCCCGCTCGGCGACGGCGAGCGCGTGCGCGGCAGCCTGGGCGCGCCGCGCGTGCGCCCCGGCGCCGCGATGGACGCCCAGCCCTCGACCCGCCGCCTGCGCATGGGCGAGGACGAGACCGAGCACGCCGCCGACGACGGCCTGGAGTGGCCGCCGCCCCCGCTGGGTCAGGTGCGCGTCCGGCTCGACTCGGGGTCGGTCGTCGCGGACCTGCGCGGGCCGTCCGCGTGCGAGGTGCTCACCGCCGACGAGGCCGCGCTCGTGCGCGCCCGGCTCGGCCCCGACCCGCAGGAGGTCGAGGACCTCGACGCCGCCGGTGACGTGGTCGTCGAGCGCGTGACCCGCCGGAACGTGCCGGTCGGTCAGCTGCTCATGGACCAGGCGGTCGTCGCGGGCATCGGCAACATCTACCGCGCCGAGCTGCTGTTCCGGGCACGGCTCGACCCGTGGACGCCCGGCCGGCGCGTGCCGCCCGACACTGTCCGCGCGCTGTGGCGGGACTGGGCCGTGCTGCTCGCCGACGGCATCCGCGACGGCGTCATGCTCACGCGCGAGGACCTCGACGCGGCCGGCCGTGCGCAGGCTCGGCACGACCCCACCGCGCGGCACTGGGTGTACGGGCGCGGCGGTCTGCCGTGCCGCGTGTGCGGCACGCCCGTGGTCGTCGAGGAGATGGCCGCGCGCAAGCTGTACCGCTGCCCCGCCTGCCAGGTCTGAGCCCGGCGGCGTCAGGCGTCGGTGCGCGCCACGGGGTCGTCGCCCGTGCCGCCGTCGGCGGGGCCGTCCGCCCCGGGGTACGGCGCCGTGCGCTCACCCACCGGCACCTCGGCCGCGAGCGTGTTGGCCCGGGTCGCGAGCGGGCACGCCCACGCCGGGTCGTACGCGCACGACGGCGCGTACGCGAAGTTCAGGTCCACCACCAGGCGGCCCACGTGGTCGGTGCCGAGGTCCGCGCCCTTGATGGTGTCGAGCACGTAGCGGCCCCCGCCGTACGTCACCGTGCCGGCGAGCGCGTCGCGCACCGGCAGGAACAGCCCGCCGGCGTACCCGCGCACCGACCAGAGCGTCAGCCGCCCGAGGTCCCCCAGCTCGACCACGCCGATGCGGTCGAACCCGACGACGCCGTCGGTGCCCGTCGCGACGTCGAGACGCTGCTGGCCCGCGCGCTCCACCTCGACCTCGAACCGGTACGCCGGGTCGTACGGCGCGACGTCCAGCCCGTCGAAGACGGCCCGTGCGTCGGCCGTCAGCGGCGACGCCGGGTGGTAGGCGAACAGCTCGTCGCGCTGCTGCACCCACACCGCGTGCGCACCGGCGGGATCGTCGACCGCGAGCGCGCGGACCTGCGCGTACGTCTGCGACGTGCGACGACGCCAGTCGGCGACGTCGAGGGCTGCGGTCAGGGGCGTGGCGTCGTGCACGTGTCCACCGTCGCAAGCGCGGGCCGCTCGCGCACCTCGAACGCGCGCGCGCCGACGCCGTTCACCCGCCCGCGCCACGGCAGCCCCCGACGGCGGGGCGTGCGAGGCTGACGGCATGGATCTGCGCATCTTCACCGAGCCCCAGCAGGGCGCCAGCTACGACGACCTCCTCGCGGTCGCGCGTGCCACCGAGGACCTCGGCTTCGACGCCTTCTTCCGCTCCGACCACTACCTGGTGATGGGTGACGGCGACGGCCTCCCCGGCCCCACCGACGCGTGGACCACGCTCGCGGGCCTCGCGCGCGAGACGAGCCGCATCCGGCTCGGCACGCTGGTGTCGGCCGCCACGTTCCGGTACCCGGGCGTGCTCGCGATCCAGGTCGCGCAGGTCGACCAGATGTCCGGCGGGCGCGTCGAGCTCGGCCTGGGGGCGGGCTGGTTCGCGGCCGAGCACGCCGCGTACGGCATCCCGTTCCCCGAGAAGCGGTTCGGCCTGCTCACCGAGCAGCTCGAGATCGTCTCGGGCCTGTGGGGCACGCCCGTGGGGGAGACGTTCAGCCACGCGGGCGAGCACTACACGCTGACGGACTCGCCGGCGCTGCCGAAGCCCGTGCAGCGCTCGCCGCTCGACGCGTCGCGCGCGGGCGTGCCGATCATCGTCGGCGGCGGCGGTCCGACGCGCACGCCGGGCCTGGCCGCGCGGTTCGCCGCCGAGTACAACCAGTCGTTCCCCGAGGTCGCGAGCGTCCCGGCGCGCATCGCGCGGATCAACGAGGCGTGCGTCGAGATCGGTCGCGACCCGGGCACGCTCGTGCAGTCCGTCGCGCTCGTGATGTGCGTCGGGCGGGACGAGGCCGAGCTCGCGCGGCGCGCCGCGGCGATCGGGCGCGAGGTGCCCGAGCTGCGCGAGCACGGCATCGCAGGAACCCCGGGCGAGGCCGTCGAGCGGCTCACGTGGCTCGCCGAGCAGGGCGTGCAGCGCGTGTACCTGCAGGTCCTGGACCTCGCGGACCTCGAGCACCTGCAGCTCGTGGCCGACGAGGTCGCGCCGCACCTGCCGCGCTGACCTCGTGCGCGGACGTCAGTCCGCGGCGGCGGTCCGGGCGACCACGGCGTCGTCCGGACCGCCGCGCGTCGCGGCCGCGGCGTCGGCGCGGACCGACGCGCGGGGGTCGTGGCCCGGCGGACGCAGCAGGTGCGCGACCGCGACCACGAGCAGCACGACGAGCGTCACGTTGCGCGCCGCGAGCACGAGCGTCGCGAGCGGCCACCCGGACACCACGTCGCCGTACCACCACGGGTAGACCCACTGGGTCGCGGCGGCGACGCCCAGCAGCGTGACCGCGGTGCGCCGCCACCACGGGCGCCCGAGCGCGAGCGCGACGGCCACCGGCGGTGCGAGCCACGACTGGAACTGCGGGCTGCCGACCTTGTTCGCGACGATCAGCGTGAGCGCCAGGACGAATGCGCCGCGCAGCACGAAGTCGCCCCGCAGGACGTCGTCCGACCAGAACCGGGCGCCGTCGCGGCGCCGGCACCACCACAGCAGCGCGGTCACGGCCAGCACGCCCGCCACGAGCACCGCGCCGAGCGCGTCGGCCGTGGCCTGCGTGCCGGGGCCGTCGATCTCCCACGTGACCAGGCCGCGGTTGAAGACGTGCTCGACGCGCGTCGTGAACAGCCCCGCGACGAGCCACGGCGTGGCCGCCACGGCCTCGAGCTGCAGGCCGCGCGCGTCCTGCTCGAGCACGAACGACGCGACCTCGTCGCCGCCGCCGAGCAGGGCGACCGTGCCCACCACGAGCGCGCACACCGCGGCGCCCGGCAGCACGACCCGCCGCCAGGGGCGTCGGGTCGCGAGCAGCAGCGGCAGCACCGCCGCGCCGGGGGCGACCTTGACCCACGCGCCCAGCGTGAGCAGCGCGGTCGAGGTGCGCGGGTGCGTCAGCGCGACCAGCAGCGCGACGAGCGTCACGGGTGCGGCGACCGCGTCGAGCCGGCCGATGGCGACAGGGCCGAGCAGCACGAGGAACGCGAGCCACCACACGGCCGCGACGTGGCCGTTGCGGCGCCGGAGCAGCAGCGCGACGGCGGCCGCGTCGAGCGCCGTGACGAGGCCGCACCAGGCGAGCGCGTAGGGCGCGTCCGGCGTCACGCCGGCGACGCCGGCGGCCAGCATCGGCAGCAGCGCGGCCGCCGGGTAGACCCACGGGCCGTCGAGCACGGGCCACGTCCCGGTGGTCAGACCGGTCGCGACCCAGCGCCGGTAGAGGTCCACGTCGCCGAACGACGCGCGCGCGAGCAGCGTCGTGCCCAGGTACGTCAGCCACAGGTGGGCGAGCACGAAGGCCAGCCACACCAGGGGTGTGCGGAGACGCGTCGGGACGACGGGTGCGCTCAGGGCGGGCCTCCGGTGTCGACGGCGGGTGAGGCGGCGTCAGGGTACGGGACGCTCGTGTGCGCCAGCCCGGTCCGGCGGGGGCGGCGCCGTCCCCGGCGCGCCGCGGCACGGCGGGCCGGGGCGCGCCTCAGACCGTGCGGTGCGGCGGGACCGTGGTCGGTGCGCCGTGCATGCCGCCGGGTGCGGGAGGGAAGCCCGGGGCGGCCTCGGCGGGGTCGGCGTCCTCGCGCTCGTCGGGGGCCGGGTCGGCCGTCGGTGCGGTCGCGACGACCGGGTCCGGCGTGCCGTCGGTGCGCGCCGCGGCCTCGTCGTCGAGCGGCTCGTCAGGGCTCGTGGGGACGGACATGGTCGGTCTCCTTCCGTGGTCCGGCAGCGGGACCTCCACCGTCCCACGGGGGGTCGCGCGCCGCGCGGCGACGTGCGCCCGCGCGCCGCGACGGTCGTCCCGGACGCCGGGTCCGCGGGGTCGCTACCCTCACGTCGGCGGTGACGGCGAGAGGCGGAGGCATGAGCAGCTGGGGCTGGACGACGCACGGCGACGGGCGCACCGTCGCACCGGGCGAGGTGGTGGCGCCCGACGAGCGCCTGGCGTGGGGTCGCACGATCGGCATCGGCATGCAGCACGTCGTCGCGATGTTCGGCGCGACGTTCCTCGTGCCGCTGCTCACGGGCTTCTCGCCGCAGACGACGCTGTTCTTCTCGGCGCTCGGCACGGCGGTGTTCCTGCTGCTCACGCGCAACAAGCTGCCCAGCTACCTGGGCTCGAGCTTCGCCTTCATCGCGCCGGTCGGGGCGGCCACGGCGGCCGGCGGCCAGTCCGTCGCGGTGGGCGGGATCCTCGTCACCGGGCTCGCGCTCGTGCTGGTCGGCGTGGTCGCGCACGTCGCCGGCACGCGGTGGATCGACGCGCTCATGCCCCCGGTGGTGACGGGCACGATCGTCGCGCTCATCGGCTTCAACCTCGCACCGGCCGCGTGGGGCAGCTGCCAGGACGGCGGGTCGTGCTCGGGGTTCCGGGCCGCACCCGTGACGGCGACGGTGACGCTGCTGTCGATCATCCTCGCGACCGTGCTGTTCCGCGGGATCCTCGGGCGGCTCTCGATCCTCGTCGGGGTGCTCGCGGGCTACGCGGTCGCGCTCGTGCGCCACGAGGTCGACCTGGACCCCGTGCGGGACGCGGCGTGGATCGGCCTGCCGCCGTTCGTCACCCCGACGTTCGACGTCGCGGTGCTGGGCCTGTTCCTGCCGGTCGTGCTGGTGCTCGTCGCCGAGAACGTCGGGCACGTGAAGTCGGTCGCGGCGATGACGAACCGCGACCTCGACCCGTACGTGGGCCGTGCGCTCATGGCGGACGGCCTCGCGACGACGCTCGCGGGCACCGGCGGCGGGTCGGGCACGACGACGTACGCCGAGAACATCGGCGTCATGGCGGCGTCCCGCGTGTACTCGACCGCCGCCTACTGGGTCGCGGCGGCCACGGCGCTCGTGCTGTCGCTGTCGCCCAAGTTCGGTGCGCTGGTCGCGACCATCCCCGCGGGCGTGCTCGGCGGTGCGGCGACCGTGCTGTACGGCATGATCGGCCTGCTCGGCGCCCGCATCTGGGTGCAGCACCGCGTCGACTTCTCCGCGCCCGTGAACCTCATGCCCGCGGCCGTCGCGCTCATCATCGGCATCGCGAACTTCGTGTGGACCGCGGGTGACCTGCGGTTCGAGGGCATCGCGCTCGGCACGGCCGCCGCGATCGGGCTCTACCACCTCATGCGGCTCGTGGCCCGGTGGCGGGGGACGAGCCAGGAGCCCGCGACGCCGGCCTCGGTGCCCGGCGGCGACGAGATCACGCACTGACGGGCGCCGGTGCGCGGTGCACGTCCGCCGCGCACCGGCCCCTCCGTCGGCCGCTCGGCCGGCGGGCTGCTCAGCCGGCGGGCTGGTCGCCCTCGGCGGGCTGCTCGCCCTCGGCCGGCTGCTCGCCCTCCGCCGGCTGCTCGCCGTCCGCGGGCTGCTCGCCCCCGTCCGCCTGCTCGCCGTCCTGGGTCGCGGCGGTGAGCTCGGAGAACGGCGTGCAGCCGCTCGGCCCCACGAGCGGGGTCGCCGGGTCGAGCACGACCTGCTCGGGCGGCAGCAGACCCTCGAACCCGGACCCGACGGTGAGGTCGATGCGCGCGTCCGCACGGTCGGCGAGCTGCAGCACGGCGTCCGGCAGGTACGCGAGCAGCGTGTACGCGGCCGCGCTGCCGGCCGGTCCGTAGACGATGCGGCCGACCCCGGACACCGACGGCGCGTTGTCGGTGGCGCCGACGACGAACCCGAGCCCGGTCAGCGACTGGGCCGTCTGCCGCGCGAGCCCCGCCGTGCCGGCGCCGTTGTACACGTCCACCGTGATCTGGTCGTTCGGCACGGGCAGCGCGCCCTCGGGCGGGCAGTAGACCGCGACGCTCTCCGCCGCGGCGGTCGGCTTCGCGGAGAAGCCGCGCTCGAAGAACGGCAGCGACAGGTTGTCGGTGTACATCGCCGCCGCGCCGAGCCCGGCCACGCCCAGCCCGGCGATGAGCACGCCGAACACGACGGCCTGCCGCTCGTGCACGTGCCGGCGGCGCAGCGCGCGCGCCCGGTCCTGGTCGCTCATGCTGCGCCCCCCGTCCTTCGCTCGACCCGGTCGCCGTGCGTCACGTCAGCACCAGCACCCGCGCGTGCAGCAGCGCCCGCTGGTGCAGCGCCGCGCGCACCGCGCGGTGCAGCCCGTCCTCGAGGTAGAGGACACCCTTGTACTCGACGACGTGCGCGAACAGGTCGCCGTAGAAGGTCGAGTCCTCGGCCAGCAGCGCGTCCAGGTCGAGCGTGCGCTTGGTGGTGACGAGCTCGTCGAGCCGCACCTGCCGCGGGGCGACGTCCGCCCACTGCGCCGGGGTCGTCAGCCCGTGGTCCGGGTACGGGCGCCCGTCGCCCACGGCCTTGAAGATCACGGGCCGAGTCTAGGGGGTCGGTGGCGGCCTGCCCGGGAGCGTCCACCTCGCGTCCCGGGCCTCACCTGCGGCGCGGGCGGCCCGTCGGTGCGAGCGTGGTCCGGACGGGTGAGCGGCGGACGCCGTCGGGCCCGGTCGGCGTGCCGTCGCTACAGTCGCGGGCATGCCGTCGCTGTACGCGCTCAAGCCCTGGTACACCCGGCGGCTGCACCGGTTCGTCGCGGGTGCCGTCGCGCGCGGGACGTCGCCCGACCTGTTCACGGCCGTGGGCGTCGTCGCGGCCGCGCTCGCGGGCGTCGCGCTCGCGTTCGCGTGGTGGCCGCTCGCGTTCCTGCTCCTGGCGGCGCGGCTCGCGGGCGCCAACCTCGACGGCGCGGTCGCGCGCGCCCGCGGCGTGTCGCGGCCGTGGGGCTTCGTGCTCAACGAGCTGGGCGACCGCGCGTCCGACCTGCTGATGTTCGCGGGGCTCGCGGTGCTCGCCGCCCGCACGGGCGGCGAGCCGCTCGTCGGGCTGTCGCCCCTGACGTGGGTGCTCGTGGCGGCCGTGGCGGCGACGCTGCCGACGGTCGTGTCGGTGTCCGGCGCGGGCGCGGGGGCGCCGCGGCTCAACGGCGGGCCGCTCGGCAAGACCGAGCGGTGCGCGCTCGCGGTCCTCGGCGCCGCGCTGCCCGGCCTGCTCGCGGGGGTCGCGCTCGTGGTCGTCGTCGGCTCGGTGCTGACCGCCGTGCTGCGCGCGCGCCGGATCCACCGCTCGCTCACGCGCGGGCCCGTCGGCTCCCCGGGGACGGTCGCGTGAGCGTCGACCCCACGCAGCGCCCGGGCGTGCTCGACCCGCTCGCCGCGTGGACCGGGCTGGACCGCACGGCGTACGCGCTCGACCTGCGGCTCGGCGGCTGGCACGTCGACCTCGACGGCCGGGCCGTGTTCCTGCTCGCCCTCACCGCGGGGATCCTCGCGGTCGCGGCCGTGCCCGTGCTCGCGTCGCGCCGGCCCGAGCTGCGGCGCCGCTGGACGACGTGGGCGCTGATCCTGCCCGTCATCGGCGTCCCGATGTGGCTCGGCCCGGGGCCCACGGCCGTGCTCGCGGCGCTGCTCGCGCTGCAGGCGGTGCGCGAGTACGCCGCGATGACGCGGCTGCCGCGCCCCGAGACCGCGATCCTGCTGGTCCTCGCGGTCGCCTACCCGCTCGCGGCGTGGCTCGACCCGGCGCTGCTCGGGCTCGTGCCGCTCGTGGCGCTGCTGTGCGCCGTGCCGGCGGTGCTCGCGGGCGACGTGGACCGCGGCGTCGAGCGCGCGACCGGTGCCGCGTTCGGGTCGATCTGGTTGTGCTGGTCGCTCGCGCACCTCGTGCTCGTCGGGTCGGACGCGTTCCTGCTGTGCTTCGCGGCCGCGGCGGCCGACGTCGCCGCGTGGTGCGGCGGGCAGGGGCTCAAGCGGTTCGCGTGGGCGCGTCGACCGCTGTCGCCGCTCAGCCCCAACAAGACCGTCGGCGGGCTCGTCGGGGCGGCGATCGGTGGCACGCTCGTCCTCGTGGTGCTCGGCGCGGTGTCGCCGGGACTGGTCGTCGCGGTCGTGCTCGGCGGTGTGGGAGGTGACCTGGTGGAGTCGATGGTGAAGCGGCGGGCGGGCGTCAAGGACGCGGGCACGTGGTTGCCCGGGTTCGGCGGCCTGCTGGACCGCGTGGACTCGCTGCTGCTGGTGCTGCCGCTCGCGTGGGTGCTGGCGTGAGCGCCGACGACCGCACGACGGCCGCCGACGACGCCGCGTCCTCCCCGGCGGCGGACACCCCGGGCGCTGCGGGCGCGCCCCCCGCGCACGGTCACCACGGCGGTCACGCGGGCGACGTGCTCGCGGCCTCGGGCGACGCGCTGCGGCGCCTGCGCCGCCGGGTGGGCCTGCCGCCGGGCTTCAACCTCGCCGGTGCCGTGCGGCACACCGTCTGGCGCAACGTGTTCCACCTGGTCGGCGGGTTCCGCGTCGTGGGCTCGGCGCCGTACGAGGCGATGGTCGTGGTCGCGAACCACTCGTCGCACGCCGACACCCCCGCGCTCATCGCGGCGTTCCCCGCGCCGTACAAGCCGGTGGTCGTCGCGGCCGACGACTACTGGTTCGACAACCCGTGGAAGGCCCGCGCGCTCCGGCTCGCGATCGGCGCGGTCCCGGTGCGGCGGCAGGGCGGCGGCGGGTACGAGTCGCTGCTCGACGGCGCGACGCAGGTGCTGGGCAGCGGGTCGAGCCTCCTGGTGTTCCCCGAGGGCACGCGGTCGACCGACGGGCGGCTCGGGCGGTTCCGCAGCGGCGCGCTGCGCATCGCGCAGGAGTTCGACGTGCCGATCCTGCCCGTGGCGGTCGTGGGCACGCACGAGCTGCTCGCGAAGAAGGGCCGCCTGACGCCGGGTCCCGTCGAGGTGCGGGTCGGTCACCCCGTCGACCCGCACGGCCTGACCGACATGGCGCCGCTCGTGGCGCAGATCGAGGGCATGCTCGCGGCCGGCCCGCCCGTGCCGTCCCGGTCGCGCACGTGGCGCGTGCTGCGGGGCGTGATGTCCGGCCCCGCGGGCATGGTCGGAGCGGTGGCCTGGGGCTTCGCCGAGGCCGTAAGCCTGCCCGTGACGTCCGAGATGTACCTCGTGCTGGTCGCGGCGTCCCACCCGCGGCGCGTCGTGCCGGCCGCCGCGTGCCTCGCGGTCGGGTCGGTCGCGGGCGTGCTCGTGACGCGCGCGCTCACGGCGCGCGGTGAACGTCCGCCCGCGCCGCTGACGACGCCCGCGATGCGGGCCCGCGCCGCGGCCGACCTGGCGGTCGGGGCGCGCGGCATCTGGCGGCAGGCCCTCAACGGCGTCCCGGTGAAGGTGTACGCGGCCGAGGCGGGTGCCGCGGGCGTGCCCGCGGTGCCGCTGGCCGCGCACGCGCTCGGCGCGCGGGGTGCGCGCGCGCTCGCGGTCGGTGCGGTCGTCGGGGCGGCGGCGGGCGTCGCGGCGCCGGTGCTCCGCCGGTTCTACGGCCCGTACCTCGCGGCTGCGGGCGTCACGTTCGGCGTGGGGCTCGCGGCGGTCGTGCGGCGCTGGAGCCGCTGACCGCCGCGAGCCCGCCCGCGGGTGCCGGCCCCCTCAGCGCGACAGCAGGACCACGCCGACGACCGCGAGCACCGCGATCGCTGCCTGCACGCCCGTCGTCACGAGCGTGAGCCGGCCGGTCTCGCGGCGGGCGGCGGCGAGCGCGGCCTCGCGGTCGCCGCCGGGGGCGACGACCGGGTCCTCGAGGGTCGGGCGGCGGCGCGCCAGGACGACGGCCGCGAGCGCGACGGCCGCGCCGCCGAGCGTGACGGGCGCGGCGGGGAGCGTGGCGACCTCCCACGCACGTCCCAGCAGCACCAGCACGACGGTCGGCACCATGGGCGCCATCACGACGAGCGACGCGCGCAGCGGGGAGCCGGTGACGAGGAACCGCAGCAGGGGCGTGCCGTAGCGCTGCAGCACGAACGGCGTGACGACCACGACCACGACGACCGCGAGGATCCCCACGGTCAGGGTCAGGGCACCTGACTTCACCCAGGCGCCGAGGCCGTTGAGCGCGGCGACGAACCCGGCGGCGCCGAGCGCGTAGGGCACCATGTCGCGGGGGTCGTCGGGCGTGGGGCGCGCCGCGGTCTCGGCGACCTGCTCGGCGTACCGGGTCGCGTCGCCGAACGCGTCCTGCGCGGTCGTGCCGGAGTCGAGCACGTGGGTCTCGATCTCGGTGAGGACGTCGCCGATCACGTCGCCGGGGACGTCCCGCAGGCGCAGCTCGAGGACGAGCGCCTCGGTCCAGTCGGGGTCGACGTGCGGTGCGAGGGTCGCGGGGTCGAGGCTCACGGGGCCACCTCCGGTGTCGTGACGAACGTCTGGGTGAGGGCGGCGAAGCGCGACCAGCGCGCGCCCTCGTCGTGCAGGTGCGTGCGGCCCGCGGCGGTGAGCGCGTAGTACTTGCGCCCGGGGCCGCCGTCGCCGGGCCGCCACTCCTCCTCCACGAGGCCCGCGGCGTGCAGGCGCGCGAGCAGGGGGTAGAGCGTGCCGCCCTTGATCTCCCCGAGGCCGGCGGCGGCGAGCCGCTGCGCGATCTCGTAGCCGTACGTGGCGCCGGCGGTGAGCACGCGCAGCACGCACAGCGTGAGGATGCCGCGCAGCCAGTCGCTCGGCCAGTCGGCCGGTACGGCGGTGCCGGGGGTGTCCTCGGCGCGGGAGCGGGTGGGCATGACTAGACAGTACGACTGACTAGATAGGAACACAACCTAGGTGCTCCGCCGGGTCCGACCCGCACCTCGGTACGTCGTCGAACCCCGACCCCGGAAACGGCGAAGGGCGCCCCGACCCGGAGGTCGGAGCGCCCTTCGCGAGAGCTGTCAGGCTCGCTGAGCGGAGGCTCAGGCGGGCTCGACGTTCGAGGCCTGGGGGCCCTTGGGGCCGGCCTGCACGTCGAACTGCACGCGCTGGTTCTCCTCGAGCGAGCGGTAGCCCTGCGTCTGGATGGCCGAGTAGTGGACGAAGACGTCCGGGCCGCCGTCCTCGGGGGCGATGAAGCCGAAGCCCTTCTCGGCGTTGAACCACTTCACGATGCCAGTAGGCACTGTCATTCTCCTCATGCGTGTACTACGACCCCGACGACCGGGACCGGGTGAATCACGGTGGCCGTCGTCCGCTCCGGAGAAGGTGGACAAGCACAGCACTGCGACTACGGGTACACAGTAGCCGGACACGGGCGTGCGAAGCGAGGCCTTCACCCCAAGTCGTCCCGGCCCGGACGGCGGACGCTCAGCCCGTGGACCCCTCGGCACCCGCGAGCACGCGTGCGCGCAGCCCGCGCAGCATGCCCCGCGTCATCACCGTGCTCAGCAGGCACGACCGCTCCGCCACGAGCCGCGACGCCGCCGACGTGTACACGTACCGCTCGCGCACCACGACCCGGGTGCCCCCGCGGGGGTCCGGCCGCAGCACGAACGCCCACGAGAACCCGTACGGCGGCGGCGCGGCCCCCGCGGGCGCGTCCGGTCCGCGCAGCACGAGCGCCCGGCCCGGGTCGACGACCGCGACGTCCAGCCCCTTCGCGGGGTGCAGCCGCACCACGTCACCCACCGCGAGGTCCTGCCACGCGGGCTCCACCCGGTCGGCCGAGCGGATGTCGCAGCCGACCAGGTTCTCGAGCACGTCGTACGAGTAGAACCCGCCGCGCCCCTGCCCGATCTGCACGAGCCACGGCCACACGTCCTGCGGACGTGCCGCGACACCGATCGCGCGCGTCGCGACGAGGTCCGCGCCCGGCGTCAGGTCGTCGCCCGGCAGCGTCGCGTCCAGCTCGTCCTCGCGCGCGCCCCACTGCAGGCCCCACGCGCGCACCACGGGCAGGCCCGCGACGCCCAGCGCGAGCGTCGTCCCCAGCACCTCGCGCGGGCGCGGCAGCGGCAGGCGCAGGGTCAGGTGTCGGCGGTCCACGCGTCCACCGCACCACGCGGCGCCCGCGGGCGGTTGAGCCGAACGTCCCGTCCGCCGCGCCGGGCCGGGCGTGCCACGCTGGGTCGATGAGCAGCCAGCCCGACCCCGCCGGCACCGCCACGCCCCCGACCGGCGCCCTCACCGACGTGCGCGGCGTCCGCGTCGGGCACGTGCAGCGCGTCGGCGACGGGTGGCTCACCGGCGTGACCGTCGTCCTCCCGCCACCCGGCACGGTCGGCGGCGTCGACGTGCGCGGCGGCGGACCCGGCACGCACGAGACCGACGCGCTCGACCCGCGCACGCTCGTGCCGACGGTCGACGCGGTCGTGCTCACGGGCGGCAGCGCGTTCGGCCTCGTCGCCGCGCACGGTGCGCAGCGGTGGTGCGCCGAGCAGGGGCGGGGGTTCCCCGTGTCGCCCGTGCCGGGCCGCGTCGTGCCGATCGTGCCGGCAGCGGCCGTGTTCGACCTCGGACGCGGCGGCGACTTCACGGCGCGCCCCACCGAGCAGATGGGCCACGACGCCGCGGCCGCCGCGCACGCGTCGGGCGACGGCGCACCCGTCGCGCGGGGCGGGGTCGGCGCCGGCACGGGGGCGGCGCTCGCGGGCGCGTCCTACCGCGGCGGCGTCGGCACGGCGTCGGTGCGCCTGCCCGACGGGCCGGCCGCGGGCGTCGTCGTCGGCGCGCTCGTCGTCGTCAACGCCGCGGGCGCGCCGACGGGCCTCGGCGCCCCCGCCGCCGCACCCGGCGGTGCGCTCGACGCCGACGGCGCGCGCGTCGTCGACGCCCCCGCCGACCCGCCGCTCAACACCACGCTCGTCGTCGTCGCGACCGACGCCGCGCTCGACCCCGCCGAGACCTCACGCACCGCGACCACCGCCCACGACGGGCTGGCGCGCGCGCTCGACCCCGTGCACACGCTCGCCGACGGCGACACGGTCTTCGCGCTCGCGACCCAGGCGGTCGCGCTGCCCGCCCCGCGACCCGACCGCGTCGCGGCGCTCGTCGCGGTGCAGGCGGCCGCCGCCACCGCGGTCGAGCGCGCGGTCGTCGACGCCGTGCGGTCGGCGCGCGGCGTGCGCACGCCCGCGGTCGAGCTGCCGGGCTGGACGGACTGACACCCGGCCGACGGACCCCCGCGGCACGCCGCGCCCGGCCCGCACGGCCACGTCACCCGGACGGTCTACGTCCCGCGCGCCCGGGCGCTGCCGCGACTCGCTACGCTCCCGCTCGCACGGACCCGCGACCGGGTCCCCCCGAGCCGGGAGCCAGCATGAGCACGAGGACGCGCGCGGCAGTCGCGGTCGGGACACTGATCGGGTTCTACCTGTTCGCCGGAGCGCTCGTGGTCGGCCTCGGGCTGCTCGCGGTCCTGGCCGTCCGGTCGGGCTCGGGCGCCAACGGCGTCAAGCTCGCGGCCTTCGCGGCGCTCGCGCTGGGCGGCATCGTCGTCGCCCTGTGGAAGGTCGCCCGGGCGCGCCCGGCGCCGCCCTCCGGCCCGCTCGTGCTGCGGTCCGACGCGCCCGAGCTGTGGGGTGTGGTCGACGAGGTCGCCGCGCTCGCGGGCACGGCCGGGCCCGACGAGATCCGGCTCGTCCCCGAGGTCAACGCCGGCGTCATGGAGGACGCGCGACTGCTGGGCCTCGTCGGTGGCACGCGGCGGATGGTCCTGGGCGTGCCGCTGCTGCACGGCCTGACCGTCTCCCAGCTCCGCTCGGTGCTCGCGCACGAGCTCGGTCACTACTCGCACGACGACACCCGGCTGTCGGTGGTCGTGCACCGGGGTCGGGAGGTCATCGGCGCGACCGTCGAGCAGCTCTCGGGGTCGCTGCCCGGCTGGCTGCTGCGGCAGTACGGCAAGCTCTACCTGCTGGTCTCGGCCGCGACGAGCCGTCGCCAGGAGCTCGCGGCCGACGCGTTGTCCGTCCGCGCCGTGGGCCGTGCGACCGCGCAGTCGGCGCTGCGCGAGGTCGGCGTCGTCGACGCCGCGTGGGACTTCTACCTGGGTCAGTACGTCAGCACGGGGTGGGACGTCGGCCTCGCCCCGTCTCCCGCGGCGTTCTTCGGCGGGTTCCCGCAGCTGCTGGCCGCACGTCACGGCGAGCTCGGCGACCTGCGCACCGCGTCGTCCGACGGCCGCGGCAGCCGCTGGGACAGCCACCCGCCGACGGACGAGCGGCTCGTCGCGATGGACCGCCTGCCCGACGTCGCGCACGTGCCCGACGGTCGCCCCGCGCGCGTGCTCGTCCCGCGGCTCGATCAGCTCGCGGCCGCGCTGGCCGACGAGACGGTCGCCTACGAGGACCGTCGCCGGCTCGACTGGCCCGACCTGGTGCCGCCCGCCGTCGCGGCGGACGAGCAGCGCCGCGCCGACGCCGTGCACCGCGTGGTCGCCCGGCTGGCGGGCGTGCCGCGCGGCAGCGTGGGCGCCCTGCTCGACCTGGTCGAGCAGGGGCGTGGCGTGCAGCTCGCGCGCGAGCTCGGCCTCGAGCCCGCTCCGGTCCACGCACCGGACGCCAACGCCTTCGGCGGTGCGACCCTCGTGGACGCGCTGGCCTCCGTGCTGGGAGCCGCGCTCGTCGCCGCGGGCGCCGCGCGGTGGACGCTCGACTGGGCCGGCCCCGCCGCGCTGCGCACGACGGCCGACGAGCCCGTCGACCTCGCCGCGCACGCCCGGCGCGCGGCCGACCCCGCGCAGGTCGCGCACGTGCGCGCCTGGCTCGTCGACCTGGGTGTGGACGTCGAGGCGGTCGGCCAGGTCGCCGAGCGTGCGACCGCGCACGGCGCGAGCGTCGTCGCCGGGCTCGCGACCGTGGCTGTCGACGGTGCGCCCCACGACGTGCTGGTCCTCGACCGCGGCCTCGTCCTGGTGCCGTGCCCCAAGAAGCCCGAGGGCGGCAAGGCCCGGCTCGCCGCCTACCTCGACGTCCCGGTGCACCGCCTCGCCGAGACGCACCGCTACGTCGCCTACGAGGACGTGCGCGCGGCGACCGTCCGGCGCGCGGTGCCCGTGCACGCGGTCCTCGCGCTGCACGACGGCACGACGATCGTGCTGAAGGAGCGGTGGACGGGCGACACGCTGACGAAGCAGTCGCAGGAGGTGCTGGCGGGCCACCTGGCGTCGTTCGCGCCCCTGGACGAGGCGGCCGCCCGGACCCCGTGAGGCTCGCCCCGGCCGGGCCGCACCCGGACCGGCGCCTCGCGTCGGCCCCTCAGGCCAGGCCCAGCAGCTCCTCGCTGCGCTCCCACAGCACGCGCGCGAGCGTCGGGTCGTCGCCGCGGTGGTTGACGCGCGCGATCCGGCCGTCGGCCCAGTACTGGCCGGACGGCCAGTCGACGTCGGGCCGCTCGCCGGCCAGGCGCACGAGGTCCGCGGCGCCCTGCTCGGGCGTGCGCAGCACGCGCTGGCCGAGCGGCGACCGGTAGAACCAGCCGAACAGGTCGTGCGACGTGCCCGCGAAGCTCGTCGCGACGCCGCCCGGGTGCACGGCCGCCGACGCCAGGCCGGCGCGGTGGTACCGGCGGTGCAGCTCGCGCGTGAACAGCAGGTTCGCGAGCTTCGCGTCGGCGTACGCGCGGAACGGCACGTAGCGCCGCTCGTCGTGCCGGCCGCCCAGCACCAGGGCGTCGGCCGTCGTCAGGCGCGACACGCGGTGCGCCGCGCTCGACGTCGTCACCACCGCCGGGCCGTCCGACGCGAGCAGGCGGTCCAGCAGCAGGTGCGTCAGCAGGAACGGCGCGAGGTGGTCCACCTGGAACGTCGTCTCGAGGCCGTCCTGCGTCCACGTCAGCTCGGGGAACAGGCCGCCCGCGTTGTTCACCAGCGCGTCGATGCGCGGGTGCGCCGTGAGCAGCTCGTCGGCGAGCGCGCGCACCTGCGCCAGGTCCGTGAAGTCCGCGAGGTGCGCGGTCGCCCCGGCCTCGTCCGCGACGCGCCGTGTGCGCTCGGCGTTCCGGCCGACGACGACGACCTCGTGGCCCGCCGCGGCGAGCGCGCGCGCCGCGGCGGCGCCGATCCCGTCGCTCGCTCCCGTGACGACGACCGTGCGGGGGTGGTGGGTCACGCGGGGCTCCTCGGGGTGCGGGATCGTCGGACGGGCGTCGGCGGGGGTCAGCGGGCGTCGAGCAGCCCGCGCAGGTACGCGGCCTGCCCGGTGTGCTCGAGGCAGTCCGCCAGCACGCTGACGAGCCGCACGCCGAGCGTCACCGGCGGGTCCCACTCCTCGTCGACGACCGTGCCGAGGTCGTCGTCGTCGATCCGCTCGAGGTACGCCAGGGTCTGCGCGGTCGTCGCGTCGAGGTAGCCGAGCAGCAGCGCCGGGTCCGCGTCGACGCGCGCGACGTCGGCGGGGGACTGGCCGTAGCCGGTCGCGTCGGCGGCGAACGGCAGCGCGAGGCGCGCCGCCCAGCCGTCGGCCGTCCACACCTGCTCGACGCCCGCGAGCGGCGCGACCTGCGCGTCCTGCACGCGCGCGGTGTGCCACACGAGCCACGCGAGCGTGTTGGCGCGCGGGCCGGGGCGCCACGTGCGGCCCGCGATGTCCACGCCCTCGAGCGCGCGTCGCAGCGCGGGCGGCACCCGCTCGAACCCGTCGGCCAGCACCGTGCGTGCACCTGTTCCCGTCACGGGCCCGACGCTACGACGCGCGGCTGTGCGCCGCACGGCGACCTCGCGTGCCGGGGTCCCGCTGCGTGGGTGCCGGGCGTGGGTGCCGGGCGGCGGGTGCCGGCGTGCGTCGTGACGCGGATCAGCCGACGGTGCCGATGACGCGCAGCCGCGTCCCGAGCGCGACGTCCTCGACGCGCACGCGGAGCCCGCGCGCGGCCGGGAACGCGTCCCCGACCAGCGGGCCGAGCCGGTCGAGGTCGACCTCGACGACGGTCGCGCCGTCCTGCGTGGACGCGGTCGCGACACCGGCCGGCAGCTTCCCGAGCTGGTCTCGGACGCCGTCGGTGACGAACCCGGAGAGGTCCAGGCGCACCTTCGGGTGCGACGCGACCAGGGCCACGCGCCATCGCCGCCCCTCGACGCCGCGGTCCTCGACGCGCACGTCGACCGGTCCGGCCATCCGCGTCGCGAGGCGCACGGCCCCCGGGACGCCGGGCAGCTCGTGCACCCGGACCCGGGCGTGCACCGCGCGGTCGTCGCCGCGGACGTCGGTGACCGCGGGCGGCAGCGCGTCGGCCGCACGGGCCAGCGCGAGGGCCTCGTCGAGCGTGAGGGTGAGCTCCATGCGCCCAGGCTACGAGCGGGCGGCGGCACACGCGGGGCGGCGGGCGCACCGCTGCGGGGCCGCGTCGGGTGCGTGGCGTCGGCCGGCACGGCAGCGGGACGTCCGGCCCTGCGGCGCGCGCCGGGACGCGGGACGATGGGGGCGACGCCGTGCGTGACGGCACCGACCGAGGAGGGCGGCATGCACCTGCAGCACCAGAGGTGGAGCGACCTGAGCGCGCGGCGGCGCGTCGGCGTCGTGGTCGTGTCGGCGGCGCAGCTCGCGCTCACGGCCGCGGCGTACCGGGACCTCGCGCGCCGTGATGCCGACGAGGTCAACGGCCCGAAGGCGGCGTGGGCGCTCGCGATCCTCGTGAACTGGGTCGGACCGCTCACGTACTTCGCGAAGGGGCGCGTGCGGTCCTGACGCCGGGCCCTGACACGGTTCCGACCGGCGAGGCCGCGACCGTCACACGTCGACGAGCCGGAGCCGGACCCGCACGGCGTCGCCGACCGCAGCGCCCGCGGCCTCGCGCACCGCGCGCTTGACCGGCAGCACGAACGTCTCGCGGCGCTTGTCGGGGAACAGCGACGTGCGCCACGTCGTCGGGCCCAGAGTCACCTCGACGCGGACCGACCCGAACCCGCCCTGCCGGCCGCGCGTCAGGTCGTCGACCTCGTCCGCGACGTCGAACGGCAGGTCGACGAACACCCAGGACCCGGCCTGCCAGAGGGTGGTCTCGACGTCGTACTGCGGCACGCCGCGACCGTACCCGGGGGCGCCCACACGCGGGGTCCCGCGCCGGCGCGCCGAGCGCGGGTCAGTCGACGGTGCCGGGCGCCGCGTCGACCGCGCCCGACGCCAGGTCGCGCAGCAGCCGCGCCCCGGCCTGCACGGTGTCCGGCGGCATGCCGTCACGCAGACGGCGCGCGACGACGTCGTCGAGCCGCGCGAGCGGGTCCCGCTCCGCGACGGCCGCGAGGAACGCGACGAGCAGCGCGCGCAGGTGCGGGCGCGTGACCGCGACGGCCGCGACGTCCCCCGCGGCGCCGTCGACGCCCGCGACCGCGGCCTCCGCGAGCACGATCGCCGTGTGCCCGAGGTCGAGCGCCGGGTCGCCCGTGCGTCCCGACGCCCAGTCCACGACCACGGGCCCGTCGGCCCCGAGCAGCACGTTGGCGGGGTGCAGGTCGAGGTGCAGCACGCGGTCGCCCCCGGCCGTGCCGAGCGGCGGGGGCAGCGCGTGCAGGCGCGCGTGCAGGTCGGCCAGCACCGCGGCGACCGCGTCGGCGTCGAGCGTGCCGGCGACGTACGCCTCCAGCAGCGTCGGCCCGTCGACACGCTCCATGACCATGCCGCCCGGCTCCTGCTCGTGCAGCGCGGGCACGGGGTAGCCGTGCGCGGCGACGTGCCGGTGCAGCGCGACCTCGGTGGTGGTGTCGCGGCCGTCGAGGTAGCGGCGGCGCACGAGGCCCGGGCCGGCGTCGAGGACCACCGCCTCGCGGCCGCGCGCGACGACCGCGCCGTCGGCGGGCTCCGTGGCGGGCGCGGCGTCGGCGGGCGTCACGACGCGTGCCCGGAGCGGCGGTGCAGGTCGGCGGCGACGATCACGACGCGAGCGTAGGGCGTGGCCGACGCGCCGGGTGGCCGCCGCGCGCGGTGCACGCCGTCCGGGGTCAGGCGCAGCCCTGCTCGGTGAGCCACGCGCGCGCGGCGTCCGCCGCGGCGGCCCCGCTGCCCGTGTCCGTGTCCGGTGGGATCGGCTCCTCGCCCAGCAGCTCGCCGGTGTGCGACTCGGTGACGCCGACCGTGAGCTGCAGCGTCGCGCCCGTGTAGAGGGGGATCTGCTGGTTCACGCTCGCGTAGCCCGCCGTCGGGACGCCGAACACGTGGACGTGGTCGCGGCCGCGCAGCGCGATGAGCGTCTGCTCGCCCGAGCTCGCGGTGCGCTCGTCGACGAGCACCGCGACGGGTACGTCCAGGCGGGGCGACGAGCGGGGTGCCGTGATCGACGTGCCGCCACCGGTGACGCGTCCGCGCGTGAGCCGCACCTCGCTGCGCCGCTCGCCGGTCACGAACGTCTGGAGCACGCCGTCGGGCAGGAGCTTGGCCACGCCCGCGACCATCGGGCCCATGTCGCCGCCGGAGTTGCCCCGCAGGTCCACCACGACGCCGCACACGCCCGGCTCCGCGAGACCCGCGGCGAGGGTGTCGGTGTACGCCTGCGCGGCCGCGAGGTCGCCCGTGAACTCGGGCACCACGAGCGTCGCGACGCCGCCGTCGCGCTCGACGGACGCGGGCTGCTGCGGTGCAGGAGCGGTGTCGCCGGTGCGCGCCGGGACGAGGGTCGAGTGCGGGCCGCCGGCGACCTGCACGGCCTCGGCGAGGATCGCGTCGACGTCCTCGAGCGTCGCGGCCGTCGCGATCGCGCCGCGGGCCCGCTCGCGCTCGTCGTGCCACTGCGGCGACGACGCGTTCAGCCCGCCGTCGAGCATCGTCAGGACGGTGTCGCCGTAGCGCTGCGGCGTGGGCGGCACGAGCCAGACGTTGAAGCGGGGCCCGACGAACCACACGAGGCCGACGCCGGCGACGACGAGCAGGAGGACGGCGCTCAGGAGCGCGACGAGCAGACGGCGGGCACGACGGGGGCGGGGCACGGTGTTCCTTCCGGGGGGCTGCTCCCAGCGTCGCCGGTGCGGCGGGGCGAGCGCTTCCCCCGGGGGTCTGACCTGCGCAGGCGCCGCGTCAGCCCCTCGCACGACGGGCGACGGCGACGACTGCGACCGCGCCCGCGACGGCGAGCCCGCCCGCGACCGCGGTGAGCCCGCCGTACCCGACCTGCGCGAGCGCGACGCCCGCGAGCGCACCGCCGCCCGCACCGGCCAGCGACATCAGCGCGTCGGACACGCCCTGGACCGTGACGCGCTCGTCGCCGGGGATCGCGCCCGCCATGACCGCCGAGCCGGCGACGTTCGCGGCCGACCACCCCACGCCCAGCAGCACGAGCCCCACGGTCACCGCGCCGTGGCTGCCGCCGCCGACCCCCGAGACCACGGACGCGACGACGAGCACCGCGAGCCCGCCGACCAGCACGGCCGTCGCCCCCAGCCGGTCCGCGAGCGCGCCCATGACCGGCGACAACGCGTACATGCCCGCGATGTGCAGGCTCACGGTCAGACCCACGAGCTCGATCGACGCCCCGTGCCCGGCCATGTGGACGGGCGTCATCGACATGACCGCGACCATCACGGCGTGCGCCACGAGGATCCCGACCAGCGCGGCCACGGCGCGCGGGTACCGCCCGAGCGTCGCGAGCGCCGCGCGCAGCGGCACGTGCGGGCGCGGCCCGGCGGCACCGCCGCCGAGCGTGCGGGCCGTGAGCAACGGGTCGGGACGCAGCCCGACCCACAGCACGAGCATCGCGGCGACCATGCCGACGGCCGAGAACACGAACACGGCCGCGAGCTCGGGCAGACCCGTGAGGCGCGACGTCGGCTCGCCGAGCCGCACGAGGTTCGGTCCCGTGACGGCACCGACGGTCGACGTCCACACGACGAGCGACAGGTCGCGCGCCCGCGTCCCCGCGGTCGACAGGTCGGTGGCCGCGAACCGCGCCTGCAGGTTCACCGCGCTGCCGACGCCCATGAGCGCCGCCCCGACCAGCAGCAGCGCGAACACCTGCACGACCGCGGCGACGACCACCACGACCGCACCGACCGACGCGAGCGCGAGCCCGGCCGACAGCGACGCGCGCCGCCCGCGGGCCAGCGCGAGGCGTGCGAGCCACAGCGCGGACAGCGCCGCGCCGAGCGTCGCGGCGGTCGTCACCGACCCGGCCCACGCGTCGGACCCCGACAGCTCCACCGCGATGAGCGACCCGACCGACACGACCGAACCCGCCGCGACGCCGCTGAGCACCTGCGCGAGCGCGAGCAGCCCGACCGTGCGGCGGCGCAGGCCCGCGGGCGCGCCCGTCGGCGGGGCCGGCGCCGGGGCGAGCGGCAGCGGGGCGACCGGGACCGCGTCGGCCGGGGGAGGTGGGGTCGGGTCGGCGGTCACGACGGGAGCGTAACCAGGCGTGGACGGCCCCGGCCCCGGCCGTGGTCGCGGCCCCGCCGAGGGCGGGGACGTCAGGTGCTCGCCGTGCCGGTGCTCGTCGTGCCGGTGCTCGGCGCGTCGGTGCTCGGCGCGCCTGCGCCGGCCGGACCGCCGTCCGTCGTGTCGCCGGCCGCACCGTCCGTCGGGCCCCCGGTGGTGCCGCGCGTCGTGGGGCCGGCGGCCAGCGCCTGCGAGATCGTCGCCGCCTCCTGCGTGACCGTGGCCGGGTCGACGAGGTCCGCGGCCTGGTCGGTGAGCAGCGCGACCAGCGCGTCCAGGTGGTCCTGCGCGGCCCCGCTCGTCACCGCGCTCGCGGTGAGCTCGGCGAGCGCGTCGTCGTAGGCCGCCGCGAACGCGTCCGTCGCGAGGAACCGCGTCACGAGCGCGTTCCCGACGCCGCCCGGTCCGCCACCGCCCGGCATCCCCGCCGCACCGCCCGCCGCGTCGCCGCCGCCCGGACGCGCGGCGCGCTCGCCGTCCTGCGGGGCCTCGCCCTGCGGCGGCCAGCCCTGCGGGAGCTCGCCGTCCGCGAGGTCCGGCAGCTCGCCCTGCGGGGGCGTCGGTCGCTCGCCGCCGTCGGCCCCGGGCTCGCCGCCGGGCATCCCACCGCCCGTCCCGCCGCCCATGCCGCCGCCCATGCCGCCGGAGAACGACAGGTTCTGGTCCCACGCGACCACCGTGAACAGGCCCGTCGTCTCGTCCCAGCGCAGGTAGGAGTTGTTGCCGGGGCCGTCGATGTCGTCCCAGTTCTGCACGACGTCCTGCGCCGCGAGGTACCGCGCGAACGCGTCGACGTCGAGGTGGTCGCCCAGCTGCGCCGCGAACTCCTCGTCGCTCGCGTCGTTCACGAGCGCGAGCAGCTCGATCAGGGGCGTGTACTGCTCGTCCTCCGGCAGCGAGCTCGTGCTGCTCTTGACCTCGAACGCGTCGGCGTACGCGCTCGCGTCCTCGCCGCGGTACGACCAGTCGCCCTCGCTGTCGGCCTTGTAGGTGATGCCGGGGTTCTCGAACGTGTCGGCGTTCCACAGGTCGTCGTCGGGCAGGTCCAGCACCAGCCGCAGCCGCTCGTCGCCGCCGTTGACGCTCAGCCGCACGTACGTCGCCTGCTCGGCGGGGACGTCCGCGAGCGCGAGCACCTGCAGCGCGACGGCCTCGTTGAGCGACGACTGCGTGCTGCTGCCGCGCACCACCAGGTCGGTGCGGCCCGCGTACTGCTGGCCGTCGACGTACTTGTCGAGCCGGATCAGCCACGGCAGGCCCGCGGGGTCGTCGGCGGAGACGGAGCCCTCGCCCAGGTCGTCGCGCGCGGGGGCGTCCGCGGGGGCCTCAGCCGTGCCGGCGCCGTCGGTCGTCGCGTCCGCGTCGTCGGTCGCGCCCGCCCCCGCGTCGTCCGTCCCCGGGCGCGACGCGAGGCCGCGCAGGCTCGAGTTGCCCTTGAGGCGCAGCCCGACGTCCTGGAGCTCCTGGCCGTCGATCACGACGGTCGCCCGGATCCACTCCTTGTCCCCGGTCGCGGCGTACGCGTCGAGCATCGCCTGGTAGTCGTCCTCGTCGTACGTCACGGCGATCGAGTGCACCGTCGTCGTGTCGAACAGGTCCGCGCCCGCGGTGGCGCTCGCCGCGGCGCTCGTGCCGGACGCGCCGGACGCGGCGTCCGTCGCGGGGACGGAGCACGCCGCGAGCGTCGCCGCGAGCACCGCCGCGACCGTCGCGCGCAGCGCCCGGCGTCGTCGGTGGGTGGAGGTCGGGAGGTCGTCGTGGTGGTCCATGCGTCGACCGTGCCCTGCGGCGCTGTGGCCTCGCTGTGGTGCGCACGGGTCGCGGCCGTGAGACGCCGCCTCGGCCCGAGCGGATTTCACCCGCTGCCAGACCGGGAGGAATGACCCGTGCCCGGGCGAGCCGGTCGGGCCGGACGGGTGAAGCGGTGCGGGCGTCGGGGTGGCGCACCGGGCGCCACCTAGCGTGTGGCCGACCCGCACCCGCCCCAGCCCGGGAGACCTCGTGCACGCTCGCCCCCACCGCCCGCCCACGGGGCGCACCCGCCGCCTGCGACGCGTCCTGAGCGGCGTCCTCGCCGCCGCGCTCGCGGTCCCCGCCCTGCTGCTCGCCGCGGCCCCGGCGACCGCCGCCGGCTTCTCGGTGGCCGGGGCGCCGTCCATTGCGTCGTCCGCGTGGGTCGGGACGCCGCTGTCGGTGTCGTTGGCCGGCATGGACATCTCTCCGGCCGTCGACTCCTACCGGGTCTCGTGGCGCTGGTCGGACGGCACCCCGCGCGCGGTGCTCGAGTCGCCGGACACGGACTACACGCCGACCGCCGCCGACCTCGGCCGCTCGCTGTACGCCGACGTGCTGCTGCGCGGCGCGAACGGCGAGCTCTACGCGATCGGCACGAACCTCACCGGCGCGGTCGCGCTGCGCGGCTTCGACGAGGTCCCGACGCTCGCGGTCACCGGGTCGGGCGTGGTCGGCGAGCCGCTCACGGTCGACGTCACGGGTGCGTGGTCGCCGACCCCGGACGACGTCGAGTACGTGTGGCACCGGTACCCGGTCGACGCGGTCGTCGCGTCCGGCACCGGGCCCGCCGCCGCCACCTACGTCCCCACGGTCGACGACATCGGCTCGACGTTCTACGTCGTCGCCACCGCGTCGCGCCCCGGCTACGCCGACAACACGCAGACCTCGACCGCGTCCACGACGGTCCACCTCGGCTCGTTCGCGGGCGTCGAGCGTCCGACGGTCACGGGGACGGGCGTCGTCGGCTCGCCGTTCACGGCGGCGCTCGACGTCACGGGCACGACGCCCGCGCCCGCGTCGGTGGACTTCCAGTGGTACCGCACCGACGGCACGCCGGTCGCCGGTGCGACGTCCGCGACGTTCACGCCCGGGCTCGACCTGGTCGGCGAGCCGCTGTACGTCGTCGCGACGCTGCGCGGGCCGGGTCACCAGGACTTCGTCACGCTCGGCTCGGACTACTCCGCGACCGTGAGCCCCGCGTCCTTCGAGGGGGTCGGCCGCCCCGTCGTGACGGGCTCGGGCGTCCTCGGCACGTCGTTCACGGCGTCGCTCGACGTCACGGGCACGACGCCCGCGCCCGCGTCGGTGGACTTCCAGTGGTACCGCACCGATGGCACGCCGGTCGCCGGTGCGACGTCCGCGACGTTCACGCCCGGGCTCGACCTGGTCGGCGAGCCCCTGTACGTCGTCGCGACGCTGCGCGCGCCGGGCCACCACACGTACGTCACGCTCGGCTCGGACTACACGCGCACCGTCTCGCTCGCGTCCTTCGCACCTGGTGCCGCGCCCGTGCTCACGGGCCACCACGTGCTCACGGGCACGCTCACCGCGACGCTCGACACGTCCGCGTGGACGCCGCGCCCGCAGTCGCTCACGTACCGGTGGTTCCTCGCCGACGGCACGCCCGTCGCCGGCGAGACCGACGCGACGCTGCGGCCGACGGCCGCCCTCGTCGGCGAGAGCGTGTACGTCGAGGTCACCGCGCACGCCGAGGGGTACCAGCCCTACGTCATCGCGTCGGCCCCGAGCGGCACGATCGCCGCGGCCACCGCGGCCGTCTCGCAGCCCGTCGTCGTCACCGGCTCCACCGTGACCGTCGAGGTCTGGGGCCTGCTGCCCGACACCGACTACGCGCTCGAGCTGCACTCCACGCCCGCCGCGCTCGGCACGTTCCGCTCGTCGTCGCAGGGCGTCCTGCGCGCCACGGTCACGCTGCCCGCCGGCACGACCCTCGGCGCGCACTCGGTCGTCGTCCTGCTCGACGGCGCCGAGGTCGCCCGGGTGGGGGTCACGGTCACCGCGCCCGGTGTCGCGCCCGCCACGCCGGCCGCTCCGGTGGCGGCGGCCCCCGCCGTGGCCGCCCCCGCCGCAGCCGCGCTCGCCACGACCGGTGCGGGCGACGCGTCCGCGCTGCTCGCCGTCGTCGCGCTGCTGCTCGTCGTCGGCGCCGCCACGGTGCGGGTGGCTGCCCGGCGCTGACCTGCCCGGCCGCGAGGCCCTGCACGACCGACGGCCCCGACCCCGCGCGAGCGGGGCGGGGCCGTCGTCGTGCGTGGCCGCGGCGGGTCGTCTCGCTGATCTCGCTCTGCGGTGGTCCCGCGACGCGGGGACCGGTCGTCGCGACGCTCTCGGGCGGCTCGTCGGCTGCTGGGTGCCTGGTGGCGCAGCGGTGCCCAGCGCCGCCCACGACGAAGGGCCCGCCCCACATCGCTGCGGAGCGGGCCCTTCGGCTGCGGAGGATGGGGGATTCGAACCCCCGAGGGCGTGAACCCAACACGCTTTCCAAGCGTGCGCCATAGGCCACTAGGCGAATCCTCCAGGCTGCGGCGCTCCCGCCGGGCGGGCGCGCTGCGGGTAGGAGTCTAGCCGAGGACGACGGTGCCGTCGGACGCCGCCCGGCGCACCGGAGGTAGGGACACGCGCCGTGTGGGCGGGTCGTGGTGGGGTGGGCGCATGGTCGCGCGCACGGGTCCGTGGAGCACGCTGCCGGTGCGTCGCGTCCAGGCGGGGGACCCCAAGCTCGACGGCGAGCGCGGCGGGGACTGGCACCTGCGCGTGCCGGCGGTGCGGCAGGTGCTGGAGCACGGCTGGGACCTGGGCCCGGCGACGGTGCTGGTCGGCGAGAACGGTGCGGGCAAGTCGACGCTGGTCGAGGGGATCGCGACGACCTTCGGCATGGCGGGCGAGGGCGGGTCGACGGGGTCGATGCACCGCACGCGGCCCACCGAGTCGGGGTTCGCGCACGACATCCAGCTGGTCCGCGGGGCGGGCGCGCCGCGGCGCGGGTTCTTCCTGCGCGCCGAGACGATGCACGGCTTCTACACGTACCTCGACGAGCACCCCAGCGCCCGCGACCCCGAGTTCCACGCGTTGTCGCACGGCGAGTCGTTCCTCGAGCTCATCGGCTCCCGGATGACGCACCCGGGCCTGTACGTGCTCGACGAGCCCGAGTCCGCGCTGTCGTTCACCGGCAGCCTCGCGCTGCTGCAGCACCTGCACGACCTGGTCCGCAACGACTCCCAGGTGATCCTGTCGACGCACTCGCCGCTGCTCGCGGCGCTGCCCGGCGCGACGATCTACGAGGTCGGCGAGTGGGGCCTGCGCGAGTGCGCGTGGGACGAGCTCGACCTCGTGACGTCGTGGCGCGGGTTCCTCGACGCACCCGAGCGGTACCTGCGGCACGTCCTGGACGGCTGACGGACGAGACCGGGCGCCGACGGCTCAGCGCGCCGGCTGGACCATCGACGCCCGGCCTCGCGAGCTGCCTGTCCCGTCAGGTGGACGACGTCAGGCGTCGAACCGCTCGCCGCGCTCGCGGACCCTCCCGGCCCCGAGCCCGCCGCGCGCGTCGGCGTCCCACGTGTAGACCTCGGTGCCGGTGACGAACACGTGCTCGGCGCGCGACGTCACGTCGAGCGGGTCGCCCGACCACACGACCACGTCGCCGTCGAGCCCGGGCGTGAGCGACCCGATGCGGTCGTCGAGGCCGAGGAACTGCGCCGGGTTCACGGTCAGCGCGCGCAGGGCCGTGTCCCGGTCGAGGCCCTCCTTCACGGCGAGCGACGCCTGGTGCACCAGGAAGTTGATCGGCACCACGGGGTGGTCGGTCGTGATCGCGACCCGCACGCCCGCCCGCGCCAGCACGCCGAGGTTCTCGATCGCGCGGTCGCGCAGCTCGACCTTGGACCGCGCCGTGAACATCGGCCCGAAGATTACCGGGACGTCGCGCTCGGCCAGCACGTCGGCGATCGACGCCGCGTCGGTGCCGTGGTTGACCACGAGCCGGTACCCGAACTCGTCGGCCAGCCGCAGGGCCGTCGCGATGTCGTCGGCGCGGTGCGTGTGCTGGTCCCACGCGAGCTCGCCCGCGAGCACCGCCGCGAGCGTCTCCTTGCCGAGGTCACGCTCGAACGGCTCGCCCGCCGCGGCCGCCGCGTCCCGCCGGGCCGCGTACGTCTGCGCGTCGACGAACGCCTTGCGGATGACGGCCGCGACGCCCAGTCGCGTCGACGGCAGCTGCTTGCGCTCGCCGTACACGCGCTTGGGGTTCTCGCCCAGCGCGGACTTCACCGACACGTCGTGCCGGATCACCTGCTCGTCGACCGTGCGGCCGCCCCACGTCTTGAGCGCGACCGTCCGCCCGCCGATCGGGTTGCCCGAGCCGGGCTTGACGACGGCCGACGTCACGCCGCCCACGAGCGCGTCGCGGAAGCCCTCGTCCTCGACGTTGACCGCGTCGATCGCGCGCAGCGCCGACCCGTCGGGCGACGTCATCTCGTTCGCGTCCTCGCCGGCCCAGCCCTGGGCCTCCTCCCAGACGCCCATGTGCGCGTGCGCCTCGACGAACCCCGGCAGCACCCAGCGACCGCGCGCGTCGACCACGCGCACGCCGTCCGGCACCACCACGTCCGTGCCGACGGCCGTCACGACGCCGTCCTCGACCAGCACGGTCGCGTCCGCGATCGGCTCCGACGCGACCGGCACGACGTACCCGCCGACGACAGCGACCGACCCGCGGGTCGTGCCGATCGGCAGCCGGCCGGGCGAGGTGGCGCGCGAGGTGGACGACGGGGACGTGACGGTGCTGCGGGTCTGCTCGGGCATGACGTCCATCATGGCCCCGGTCGTGACCGCCGCGTGCGGGACCGGCCGCGCGCTGTGGAACGCACGGCCGGTGCGCGGTGTGTGGGGTGCGTGGAGGTCGCCGCGGGACCCCCGCCGGGCGGATGTCCGGATCGTCCGACCCGGTTAGCGTGGCCGCCATGACCCAGGAGCGACCGCGCACCCCCGACGACAGCCCCCCGTACGCGCCCGGCGTCACGCACGACCGCCTCGCCGACCGGTGGCCCGGCGACGCGTGGCGCGGCCCGCTGCTCGGCGTGGCCCTGGGCGTCCTGACCCTCCCCGCGGTGACGACCGTGCTGGTCGCGCTGCTCGTGCTCGCCGCCCGCGGCGAGGCCGCCTGGCTGCTCGTCGCGGGCGTCGCGCTCGTCACGTCGGTGCTCGGGGGGCTCGGCGCGGGGATCGCGCTGCGGCGCGGGCACCGCGGCGTCGTGCACCGGGTCGCGCTCCTCGCGGGCGTGTGGGGCGTCGCCGTCGTCGTCGCGGCGGTCGCGCTCGCGCTCGCGTCCGACCTGTCCGACCGCGTGGGCGTCGCCGTCATGCTCGTGCTCGGCGGCACCTACACGCTCGTGCTGGCGCTCGCGCTGTGGGGCGCGTCGCGCGTCATGCCGGCCCCCGCCGCCCCCGCGCCCGCCGACCCGCCCGCCGACGACGCGGACGACCCCGCCCCCGTCTCCGCCCCGACACCGGCGCGCGACGCCGCCGCGCCGCCCGCACCCGGCGACGCCGAGCTCGCGGACTGGCCCGCGTGGGGAGGCGACGACGCGCCCACCCCCACGGCCGAGGAGGTCGTGGTCGAGGAGGTCGTCGACGCCGAGGTCGTCGACGCCGAGGTCGTCGAGCCCGCCGCGCCGCCCGTGCCGCCCACGCGCCCCGCCGAGCCCGCGCGACCCGCCCGCTCGGCGTCGTCACGCCCCGTGCGCCCCGCGGCGCCGGACGCGACCCCGGCGCCCTCGCGGCCGCCGCGCCGCAGCGTGACCTCCGGCGGCGCGGGCGCATCGCGCCGCACCGGCCCGGCGGGCGGCGGCCCGGCGACCGAGCGCATCGTCCCCGAGGACGGCGACGGCGGCCCGCCCACGCAGCGCCTGCCCCCCGTCACGCCGTGACCACGCGCGACGCCGCCCCGGGTCCCGGGGGCGGCGTCGCCTGCGTTAAGGTGGTGGGCAGACCCCTCGTGCGGCGTCATCTCGCTGAACCCCCCCAGGGCCGGAAGGCAGCAAGGGCAGGTGAGCTCTGGCGGGTGTGCGGGGGGTCCTTGCATGCCCGGCCACGACCACGGGCACGAGCGCGGCCGCAGGCGCCGTCGCGGACCCGGCCGTGAGCGCCGCGCCCCCTCCGGGACCTCCCCGACGCCCCGCACCACGACGTGCGACCGAGGTCGTGCCGCGCCCAGCGTGCCGTCCCCCCGCGGGCGGACGGCACCCCCGCACGGACGACACCCACGCCGGACGCGGCGGCACGTGCCCCCGCCGGACGATGGGTGCCATGACCGACCCGACCATCCCCGCCCCCGGAGACCTCGTGCCGCCCGCCACCGGGACGGCTCCCGACGCGGCCCGGCCCGTGACGTCCGCGTGGACCGGCGCGGCCCCCCGCCTCGCCGGGCGCGGGCTCGTGCACCGCTTCGGCACGACCACCGCGCTCGCGGGTGTCGACGTCGACCTCGCCGACGGCGAGTCGCTCGCCGTCATGGGCCCCTCGGGGTCCGGCAAGTCGACGCTGCTGCACGTGCTCGCGGGCATCATCGTGCCGTCCGGCGGCACCGTGACGCTGCGCGGCGAGCCCGTGCAGGCGCTGTCGGAGAAGAAGCGCTCGCTGCTGCGGCGCACGCGCTACGGGTTCGTCTTCCAGTTCGGCCAGCTGCTGTCGGAGCTGTCGGCGCTCGAGAACGTGGCGCTGCCGGCGATGCTCACCGGGGCGTCCCGGTCCGACGCGCAGGCCGCCGCGGGCCAGTGGCTCGCGGCGCTCGGCCTGGCCGGCGCGGAGGGGCGCCGGCCAGGCGAGCTCTCCGGCGGGCAGGCGCAGCGCGTCGCGGTCGCCCGCGCGCTCATCACGCGGCCCGAGGTCGTCTTCGCCGACGAGCCCACGGGCGCGCTCGACCAGCAGACCGGTCACGACGTCATGAAGGTCCTCGTGGACTCCACGCGGGCCGTCGGCTCGTCGCTCGTCGTCGTCACCCACGACGCGGACGTCGCGGCCTGGTGCGACCGCCGCATCGACATGCGCGACGGCCTGGTGGTGCCGCCCGGTTCGACGACGGGCGAGGGCGTCGGCCCGCGCCCGGGCGAGAAGCCCGGCCGCGCGCTGCCCGACGACCTGGGCTCCGCGCGCGTCTCCGACGTCTTCGGCGGTGCGCGGTGAGCATCAGCCCCGTCCTGGCGCTCGCGCCCCGGCTGCAGCGCGCCGGCGGCCGCGACTCGCGCACCACCACCGTCCTGGCCGTCACGGCGTTCACCGTCACGACCGCGCTGACGCTGTCGGTCGTCGCGGCGCTGCTCGGCTTCGTCGACCGCGCCGAGAACCCCGTCACGCAGTTCGACCGTGACATGGGCGGGTTCTACGTGACGCTCGCCGTCACCGCGACGATCCTGCTGGTCGTGCCGCTGCTGACGCTCGGCGGCGCCGCGGCCCGTCTCGGCGTCGCGCGCCGGGACGCGCGCCTCGCGGCGCTGCGGCTCATCGGCGCGACGCCCGGCGAGGTCGTCGGGCTGACCCTCCTGGAGACCGCGCTGCAGGGGTTCGTCGGCGCCGTGCTCGGCACGGGCCTGTACGGCCTGCTGCTGGGCGTGTGGACGCAGATCCCGTTCCAGGGGCGTCCGTTCACGGTCGGCGACCTGTGGGTGGGTGTGCCGGTCGTGCTGCTCGCGTGGCTCGTCGTCCCCGTGCTCGCCGCCGTCAGCGGCGCGGTCACGCTGCGCCGCGTCGTCGTCTCGCCGCTGGGCGTCGCGCGGCGCGAGACGAAGCCGGGGCTCACCGCCGTCCGTGTCGTCGTGGCGCTCGCCGCGGTCGCCGCGTTCATGTTCGTGTCGATGAACGGCCAGATGTTCGCCGCGATCCTCGTGACGATGCTGCTGGGCATGCTCGCGGTCGCGTTCCTCGCGATGAACGCGATCGGGCCGTGGGTGCTCGGCGTCATGGGCCGCGTGCGGCTGCGCCGCGCCCGCACGCCCGCGCAGCTGCTGGCCGCGCGTCGCCTGCTCGACGACCCGAAGGCCATGTGGCGGATCGTCGGCGGGCTGGGTCTCGCGTCGTTCGTCGCCGGGTGCCTCACGGCCGTGCCGGCGCTCGTGTCGCTCGTGGGGGACAGCGACCCGGACGCGGTCATGCAGATGTCCGACATCCGCACCGGGGCGATCCTCACGCTCGCCATCACGTTCCTGCTGTCGGCCGTGTCGGCCGGGATCGCGCAGGCCGCCGCCGTGCTCGACCGGCGCCGCGAGCTGTCGCTCGCGCGCCTCGCGGGCGTGCCGGACGACCTGTTCGACCAGGTGCGCCGGCGCGAGGTGCTCGCACCGCTGCTGTTCACGTCGGTGGGGTCGGCGCTCGCGTCGTTCGTCATGTTCTTCCCGCTGTTCGGGCAGATCATCCTGTCCGCGCCGTCGGGGCTGCTGCTGCTCGTCGGGAGCCTGGCCGTCGGCATCGCGCTCGTGCTGCTGGCCACCGAGGCGTCGCGGCCGCTGCTGCGCCGCACGCTCGCCGAGACGGTCGTCCGCGCCGACTGAGCCGGACGCACCGCGCCGGACCGCCGGGCCCGCCCCTCCGCCGGGGCGGGCCCGGCGTGCGTCGTGGCGGCTCGGCCCGTGTCAGGTGCGGCGGTCCGGGTCGGGTGTCGCGGCACGCGACTGCACCACGAGCTCGTCGACGGCCGCCGCCCCCGCGACCGCGGCGACGCACCACAGCGCACCGGTCCACCCGGCGAGCGCGAGCAGCGGCGCCGTGAACACCGCGAGCCCGGCGACCCGGTTCGCGGCCGTGTGCCGCGGGACGACCCGCCGGAACCGCCGCACCCCGACGGCGACGGCCGCGACCTTGATCACGGCCACGCCCGCGGCGGCGGCCAGGAGCTGCACGGCCGCGTCGCCCAGCAGCCGCGCGACCAGCCACGTCGCCGCGACGAACAGCAGCACGTCGGCGGCCGAGTCGATCCGTGCACCGCGCGGCCCCGCCGTGCCCAGGCGCCGCGCGAGCGGCCCGTCGAGCGCGTCGGTGAGCCCCGCGGCCAGGTACAGCGTCACGAGCAGCGCCGGCCGGTCGACGGTGAGCGGCAGCGCGAGCGCGAGCACGCCCCGCGCGGCCGACAGCGCGTCCGGCAGCCACCGCCCCACGCGCCCGCACGCTACGCGCCTCCGGTCCGCAGCGCCCCGGACCTCCGCCCTGCCGCCACCCGGCCCCACCGCCCCGCCGCCGACCGCGGGGTTCTGCCGGTCTACGGGGCCCGTGGGCGGCGGAACCCCGCGTTCGTCGGTGCTGCTCGGCGGCATCGGGCGGGCTGGACGAGTCGCCTCGGCGACCGCGGGGCGCGCCGGTCTCGGGTCCCAGGAGCGGTGCGGGTCCGCGTCGGGCCGGCCGGCGGTCCGGGAGGTGGCCACGGGCCGACCGGCGTGAGGAGGTGCGGTGGACGACGGGGACCACGTGTCTGCGGCGGCACGTAGGCTCGTCGGGTGACGACTGCGCTGTACCGCCGGTACCGGCCCGAGTCCTTCGCCGAGGTGATCGGCCAGGACCACGTGACCGCCCCCCTGCGGCAGGCGCTGCGCTCCGGGCAGACCAACCACGCGTACCTCTTCTCCGGCCCCCGCGGGTGCGGCAAGACGACGAGCGCCCGGATCCTCGCGCGCTGCCTCAACTGCGCCGAAGGGCCCACCGACACCCCGTGCGGCGTCTGCCCGTCGTGCGTCGAGCTCGCGCGCGGCGGCCCGGGGTCGCTCGACGTCGTCGAGATCGACGCGGCCAGCCACGGCGGCGTCGACGACGCGCGTGAGCTGCGCGAGCGCGCCACGTTCGCGCCCGCCCGCGACCGGTACAAGGTCTTCATCCTCGACGAGGCGCACATGGTCTCGCCGCAGGGCTTCAACGCGCTCCTCAAGATCGTCGAGGAGCCGCCGCCGCACGTGAAGTTCATCTTCGCGACGACCGAGCCCGACAAGGTCATCGGCACCATCCGGTCGCGCACGCACCACTACCCGTTCCGGCTCGTGCCGCCCGACGTGCTCGTGCCGTACCTCGAGCAGCTCTGCACCACCGAGGGCGTGCCCGTCGGCGCGGGCGTGCTGTCGCTCGTCGTGCGCGCGGGCGCCGGCTCGGTGCGTGACACGCTCTCGGTGCTCGACCAGCTCGTGGCCGGCGCCGGCCCGGACGGCCTGGAGTACGAGGGCGCGGTCGCGCTGCTCGGCTACACGCACACGTCGCTGCTCGACGACCTCGTCGACGCGATCGCCGCACGCGACGGCGCCTCGGCCTTCCGCGTCGTCGAGCGCGTCGTCGCGACGGGCCACGAGCCGCGCCGGTTCGTCGAGGACCTGCTCGAGCGGCTGCGCGACCTCATCGTCATCGCCGCCTCGGGCGAGGCGGCCGCCGCCGTGCTGCGCGACGTGCCGGCCGACCAGCTCGACCGCATGCGCCGCCAGGCCACGCACCTCGGCCCGTCCGAGCTGTCCCGCTCGGCCGACCTCGCCAACGCCGCCCTCACCGAGATGGTCGGCGCGACGTCGCCGCGCCTGCACCTCGAGCTGCTCATGGCCCGCCTGCTGCTGCCGAGCGCCGACGACTCCACCACGGGCCTCGGTGCGCGCGTCGACCGGCTCGAGCGCGGGCTGCCGGCGGTCCCGACCGGTGCGGGGTCGTCCGCGTCGGTCTCCGCTCCTGCGACCGCCGTCCCCGTGCAGCCGCACCCGTCGGTGGCGGCCCCCGCTCCCGCCGGTCCTGTCCCTGCCGGCCCCGTCGCCGGCCTTGCGCCCGCCAGCTCTGCGCCCGCACCTGCCGAGGCGCCGGTGCGTCCGGGTGCCGCGTCGGTGGGTGGGCCGGCCGCGGCACCGCCCGCCGCGACCCCCGACGGCCCCGCCGACCCGCGCACCGCCGCCGACCCCGCGCCGGGCGCCGACCCGCGGACCGCGGCAGACCGCGTGCCCGCGGTCGACCCCGCGTCCGGCGGTCGCGGACCGGCGCGGCACCCGGCCGCCGACGCCGCTGCGGCGGGCCGGCGACCGGACGCCACCGAGCCCCCCGCGGGTCCGCGGGACGAGGGTGCGGAGCCGACCGCGTCGACCACGGGTGCGCCTGGCGGGACGACGCCGCACCAGGACGCCGCGCAGCACGACGCGCAGCAGACGGCCGCCCGCGACGAGCGGGTGCGCGACGCGGCCGCGTCGTGGGGCGCCGCCTCGACCGGCGCTGCCTCGACCGACGCTGCCTCGGCGGGCACCGCCTCGACCGGCGCTGCCTCGACCGACGCTGCCTCGGCGGGCACCGCCTCGACCGGCGCTGCCTTGACCAACGCTGCCTCGACGGCTGCCGCCTCGGCCGGCACCGCCTCGACCGACGCCGCGACTCCGTCCGCACGACCGGCCCCCGCGCCCGTCGCCGCACCGGCGCCTCCGGAGCCGGCCGCCCCCGCCACCGCGCCCGCTGCCACCGCGCCCGCGGCCGCCGCGCCCGGGGCCGCCGCTGCGGCCGCCGACACCGAGATGCTGCGCCGGCGCTGGCCCGACGTGCTGACCACGCTGCGCCGCCTGCGGCTGCCGTCGTGGGCGCTGGTGAACCAGCACGCGCAGATCCTCGAGCTGGACGCGACCACCCTGCGCCTCGGATTCGCGCAGCCCGGCCTCGTGACGACGTTCCGCAACAGCAACCACGCCGACGTCGTCGCGCGTGCGCTCGCCGAGACCCTCGGCGTCACCGCCCGCGTCGAGGCGGTGCTCGACGAGCCGGGCGGCGGCCGCGGGCATTCCGGTCCGGCGGGACCCGCGGCGCCGACGCCGCAGGTCCCCGACGTGATCTCGCCCGAGCGCGCCGCGGCGTCCTGGGGCGACCCCGCGCCTGCCGCCCCGGCCCCCGCCGGGTCGGACGCGCCCCCCGCCGCCGACGCAGCGCGTGGCACCGCACCGGCCACCGGCCACGACGACGCCCGCCCGGCGCCCGTGGGAGCCGCCGCCGCCCACGCCCACGGAGCTACGGGGGCGCCGGACCGCTCGGCCGGTCGCGCCGACGACGGACCGGGCGACCGCCCCGCCGCCGCGTCGGGCCCCGCCGCCGCGCCCGTCCCCACCGACGAGGCCCGCCCCACCGACGAGGCCCGCCCCGCCGCCGGCGCCACCCGGCCGACCCCGCCGTGGGAGCCGGACCCGGTCGCCGAGGCCGCCGGCGCCCCGGCGGCCGAGGCCGCGACGGCCCCGGGTTCCGCGACCCCGCAGACATCCGACGGGCGTCCGGCGGGGGCCGCGACCCCGGCGGCACCCGCCCCGGGGGCGCCGCCCGTCGTGGCGCACCCGCACGACGACGACATCCCGCCGGGTGACGAGCCCGACGACCCGTGGCGCGACGGCCCCCCGCGTGCGAGCGCGCCGCGCGCCGCGGCCCCGACGTCGCAGCCCGCGTCGCCGCCCGCCCGGGGTGCGGCGGCACCCGCGTCCACGGGCCGTCCCGCCCAGCGCGCGTCCGCGCCGGCCGCGGGTCAGGCGTCCGCACCGGTCGCCGGGCAGGCGCCCGCGGCGCCGCCGCCCCTCGGCCCCGGCGCGACCGCGCGCGAGCGGGGCGTCGCCGCCGCGCGCGCGGCCGCCGCGCAGTCCCGCAGCCGTGTGCAGGAGCCCGACGAGCCGTCGCCCGACGACCCGACCATCGGCCAGTCGAACCTCGTGGGCGTCCAGCTCGTGGCGCAGGTGCTCGGCGGCCGCGTGATCGACGAGCAGACCGACATCTGACGCGGCACCCGTCGGGGGCCCGCGCGGCGGCGACGGCCCGCGGCGCCCTCGCCGCCGTGACTCCGGTGAGTGCGCGCTCGTCCGCCTGGGTGAACCTGCGACGCCCTGTCGCAGGACTGCGACACCCCTGCGACGTCCCGACGATCGCCGCATGGGCGCTTCGCCCTACGTTGTGTGCCATGTCCGACGTCACGGCCCGGCCCGTCCGCCGCACCGCCACCGCCCTCGCCGTCCTGCTCACCGGCACGCTGCTCACCGCCTGCGGCGCGTCCGTCGAGGACGCCGCCCCGGCCAGCCCCGCCCCGACGCGTCCCGAGCGCACGACGCCGTCGCCGACGCCCACGGGCCCCGCGGTCCCGACCGTGCACGGCTACGGGCCCGGCGAGATCCCGCCCGTGCCGATGTTCCTGCTGCCCGACCTCAGCATGCTCGACGCGTCGCTCGCGGGCTTCGCGATCCAGGTCGACGACGCGGTCGGCGACCTGCCGGGCGTGCGCGTCGAGACGCAGCGCTGCGAGGCCGAGGGCACTCACGTGGGCGAGCTGCTCGCGTACGGCGACGGGTCGGGCACGTTCACCGGCCCCGACGGGTCGGTCGTCAACTACGGCGACGGCTCGGGCTCGTACTCCCTCAACGGCGTCGCGGTCACGGTGTACGGCGACGGCTCGGGCACGTACAGCGACGGCGCGACCTCGGTCGTGAGCTACGGCGACGGGTCAGGCAGCTACGCCGACGGCACGACGGCGGTGACGCTGTACGGCGACGGGTCGGGCACGTGGTCCCGCGGCGACCGCTCCATCACCAACTACGGCGACGGGTCGGGCACGGCGTCGGACGGCGACGTGTCGATCACGAACTACGGCGACGGCTCGGGCCTGTACGCGTCGGCGGACCTGACGATCAACAACTACGGCGACGGCACGGGCCTGGTGAACGGCACGCCGGTCGAGGTGGAGCCGCTGCCGCCGGTGCCGCCGCTGGGGAGCTTCCCGTCGATGGGCGTCATCGCGCCGGTGCCGTCGTGCGGCACGCGCCTCGTCCTGGACTCGTCGGTCCTGTTCGACTTCGACAGCGCGCAGGTGCGCCCCGACGCGGCGGCCACGCTCGACGCGGTCGCCGCCGTGCTCGCCGACGTCCCGGCGGCACGGGTCGAGGGCCACACCGACTCGGTCTCCGACGACGCGTACAACCAGACGCTGTCCGAGAAGCGCGCCACGGCCGTGGTCGCCGCGCTCGCGCAGCGCGGCATGGGCGGCGACCTCGAGGCCGTCGGGTTCGGCGAGTCCCGCCCTGTCGCGCCCAACGAGCTCGACGGCCAGGACAACCCGGCGGGTCGCCAGCTCAACCGGCGCGTCGAGATCGTGGTGCCGTCGTGACGCGGCGCCCGCGCACGGTGGTCGGCGCCCGCGCTGTCGTGGCCCCGGTCGTGGTCACGGCGGCGGTCGCCGTGCTCGCCGGCGCGTGCTCGGTCCGGGTCGTCGACGCCGACGCGACGGCCACGCCGACGGACGAGCTCGCGGTCCACGCCGAGACCGGTGCGGACGACGGCGGGGTGCAGCCGGTCCCGGCGCCCACGCGGTCGGGCGACCGCCGGGGCCTCGGCGGCACCCCGGCGGCCACGGCCGGCGCCCCGCGCGGCTCGGGTCTGCCGCCGCTGCTCGAGCGTGCCGGGCTCCAGGAGTCCGTCACGCAGACCGCGACGTGCGGCGGCGGCGACCTCACCGTCGTCGAGGTCGGTGCGACCGTCGAGGTCACGGACGACTGCGCGACGCTGTCGGTGCAGAGCGCCGACACGCGCGTCGTCGCGGGCCGCGTCGAGCACCTCGTCGTCGAGGCCGCGGGCGTGCAGGCCGTCGTCGCGGACGTCGGCACCGTCACGGTCGACGGCGCGGGCGTCCGCGTCGCGTGGGAGGACGGCACACCCCGCGTCGAGGCGTCCGGCGCCGATGTCAGCTACGGCCCCGTGGGTGTCGTCCGCCTCGACGTCGACGGCTGACGGCTCCGCACCCGTCGTCCCGGACGCCCACCCCACGCACCCGCCCCGACAGGAGGACCCCGATGAGCACCCCGACCCCGCCGCCGTACGGCACCCCGCCCGGCCCCGGCACGCCCCCGCCCTACGGCACGCCGCCCGCCGCCGCGCCCTACGGCGCTTCCCCCTACGGTGCGGGCCCGTACGGTCAGCCGTACGTCGCGCGCCGCATCAACCCCTTCGCCATCGCGGCGTTCGTCACGGGCCTGCTGGGCTTCGCGCTCATCCCCGTGGTGCTCGGCCACATGGGGCTCGCGCAGATCCGGCGCACCGGTGACGGCGGTGGCTGGATGGCCGTCATCGGCCTCGTGCTCGGGTACGGCATGTGCCTCGTGTACGCGGCGATGGTGCTGCTCGTCGGCGGCAGCCTGTGGTGGGGGACGCGCTAGTGGACGACGCGCCCCACGTGCTGCTCGTCGACGACGAGCGCGCGATCCTCGACGGCCTCGCGCCGTTCCTCGAGCGGTCGGGGCTGCGCGTCAGCACGGCGGGCGACGGGCAGCAGGCGCTCGACGTCCACGCGGCCACGCCCGCGGACATCCTGGTGTGCGACGTCCTCATGCCGCGGCTCGACGGCCGCAGCCTGGTGCGGCGGCTGCGCGCGGGCGGCGACTGGACGCCCGTCGTGCTGCTGACGCAGGTGGGGGAGTCCTACGAGCGCTCGGCGGCCCTCGAGGAGGGCGCCGACGACTACCTCAACAAGCCGTTCGACCCGCAGGAGCTGCTCGCGCGCGTGCGGGCCGTGCTGCGCCGCGCGGTGCCCGGGCAGCCGCCGCTCGCGACGGCCGAGGTGCTGGTCAGCGGGGACCTGCGCGTCGACCGCGCGGCACGGCGCGTGACGCTCGCGGGCGCTCCCGTCGCGCTGACGCCCAAGGCGTCGCTGCTGCTCGACTACCTCGTGACGCACCCGGGTGAGCTGCTCACGCGCGAGCGGCTGCTGTCGGCGCTGTGGGGGTTCGAGTCGATGGTGACGACGCGTGCGGTCGACCACCGGGTCGCGGAGATCCGGCGCGTGCTCGGGGACGACGCGGGTGCGCCGCGGTTCGTCGAGACCGTCCCGCAGGCGGGGTACCGGTTCTGCGGCACGGTGACGCGCGGGGTGCGCGCGTGAGCGTGCCGCGCGGCCTGCGGCCGTGGTTCGTCGTGGCCGGTGCGGTCGCGCTGCTGGGCCTGGTGGCGGGCGGTGCGCTCGCGCTCAGCGGGCGCGCGTGGGTGCTGGTCGTGACGACGCGGCTGCCGCTCGCGCTCGCCGTCGGCGGGGTGGTCGTCGCGGGTGCGGTCGTGGCCGTGGGGGCCGCGCGCGGTCGGCGGGTGCGCGTGCGCGCCGCGGCGGTCGCGGACGCCGAGGCCGCGGCTCGCGCGGACGAGCGCGCACGGCACCGGCGGTTCCTGCAGCGGCTCGACCACGAGCTGAAGAACCCGGTGACGGCCATCCGTGCCGCCGTCGCCGGCTTGGGCCCGGCGGCCGCGTCGGACGACGGCGCGGCGCGCGCGCACGCGACGCTCGACGCGCAGGCGGGCCGGCTCGCGCACCTGGTCGCTGACCTCCGCAAGCTCGCCGAGCTCGAGACGCAGCCGATCGAGCAGGAGGACGTCGACGTCGCGCAGGTCGTGCGCGACGCCGTGGACGACGTGCTCGCGCAGGCGCAGGCGGCGGGCCGCCCACGCCCCGCGGTGACGGTGTCGCTGCCGACCGTGCCGTGGCCGCTGCCGCACGTCCGCGGCGACGTCGACCTGCTGTACCTGGCGGTCTACAACCTGCTGGGCAACGCCGTGAAGTTCTCGCCGCCGGGCACGCCGGTGGAGGTCCGCGGGTCGGACGAGGGCGGGACCGTCGTCGTCGAGGTCGCGGACTCCGGCCCGGGCGTGCCGGACGACGAGGTGGGCGTCGTGTTCGACGAGCTCGCGCGCGGCCGTGACGCGCGCGGCACGCCGGGCTCGGGGCTGGGCCTCGCGCTCGTGCGCGTCATCGCCGAGCGGCACGGCGGCCGCGCGACGCTCCGCTCACGCGTCGGCCACGGCACGGTCGTCCGTCTGCACCTGCCCGCCGACCGCCCCTGACGCCGGCTGGTGCGTCTGCTGGTGGTCGCGGATCTGGCTGGTGCACCCCTGGTGGTCTCCGACCCGCCGTCAACTGGTCAGGGATCCCCGCAGGTGCGCTTGAGCTGGTCGCTTCTCTGACCAGTTCGCGCCGTCGAGCGGATGCGGTTCTCGCCTCGGACGTCGGACTCACCCGGCGACCTGGCCGGTCGGCCCGGTCGCGCGGCCGGTGGGGCCCTGTGGGGGTGTGACCGCGGCGGTGGCAACTGGTCACGTCTTCCGATCGGAGGTCGGCAGACGGTCACTCGTGTGACCAGTGCGCGCGGCTGGGGCAGAAGAGTGCGGCGGGTCGGGTCGGGAGGGGTGGCGGGCGGCCCGCGGCGGGGGAACTACGCTGGCGGGGTGTACGAGGGCGCGATCCAGGACCTGGTCGACGAGCTCGGGCGGCTGCCCGGGGTCGGCCCCAAGAGCGCCCAGCGCATCGCGTTCCACATCCTGGCGGCCGACCCGGCCGACGTGCGTCGGCTCGCGGACGCGCTGACCGAGGTCAAGGCGCGCGTGCAGTTCTGCGAGATCTGCGGCAACGTCGCGCAGGAGCCGCAGTGCCGCATCTGCCGCGACCCGCGCCGGCTGCCCACCACGATCTGCGTGGTCGAGGAGGCCAAGGACGTCGTCGCGATCGAGCGCACGCGGGAGTTCCGCGGCAGGTACCACGTGCTCGGCGGCGCCATCAACCCGATCGCGGGCGTCGGCCCGGACGACCTTCGTATCGCCCAGCTGATGACCCGCCTGGCCGACGGCACGGTCACCGAGGTCATCCTCGCCACCGACCCGAACGTCGAGGGCGAGGCCACCGCGACCTACCTGGCGCGGCTGCTCGTGCCGATGGGTCTCACGGTCAGCCGGCTCGCGTCCGGCCTGCCCGTGGGCGGCGACCTGGAGTACGCGGACGAGGTGACGCTCGGCCGCGCGTTCGAGGGCCGTCGCCGGCTCAGCGCGTGACGTCGACGACGACGGAGGGGACACCATGACGACCGACGAGCGACCCGTGGCGGACGCGGACCTGCGCGAGATCGGGGAGGCCGTCGCCGGCGAGTCCCGCGGGTTCCTCACCACCGTGACGGAGGTCGCGGCGGGCTCGGCGCCCGAGGCGTCGCTGCCGCTGCTGCTGCTCGCGCTGTCCGACCTGCTCGCGGCGGGTGCGCGGCTGGGTGCGACGACCGACGTCGTCCCGACGTCGCGGTTCGAGCCCGACGTCGGGCCCGACGCGGACCTCGAGCCGCTGCGCACCAGCCTCGCGAACCTGCTCGAGGGCATCGACGAGTACGTCGAGGTCGTCGACCCGCTGCTCGGCCCGGAGGTCGAGGAGTCGACGATCTCGGGCGACCTCGTGGCGATCGTCGGGGCGCTCACGCAGGGTCTCGCGCACCACGAGCGCGGCCACGTGCTCGAGGCCCTGTGGTGGTGGCAGTTCAGCTACCTGTCCGACTGGGGCGAGCGCGCGGCGTCGACGCTGCGCGCGATCCAGACGATCCTGGCCCACGTGCGGCTCGACGTCGCGGACGACGTCGCGGCCGAGGCGGAGTACGACGCGCTGCAGCCCTGACCCGGGCGCGTCGGCCGGCCGGGCGCGACCCGACCGGCGTGACCCCGCCGGGCCCGACGCCGTCAGGCCACGCGCGTGCCGCGCGGCAGCGTGCGCTGCGGGATGCGCAGCCGCCGCACCGCCGTGACGAAGCCGAGCCCGCCCAGCAGCAGGTTCGCGGCCAGTCCGTAGGGCCAGACCGGGCCGGCGTGGTCGCGTGGCAGGGGTGCGCCGTCGCCACCCCAGTCGCCGCACTCGTCGCGCACGTCGGGCTCGCCCAGGCGCAGGTCGCGCACGCCCTGCGTGCTGCTGCGCACCTCGTCGACGACCGACCCGGAACCGACGGACGTGCCGGGCAGCGCGCCGTCGGCGACGATCACGAACGGGTTGATCGCGAGCAGCCACCACGTGCCCTCGGTGTGCGCGACGGTCCGCTGGGTGGTGAACACCTCGCACGTGGGTGCGGGCGGCGTGGACGACGCGAGGTCCTCGTCGTCGAGCGACGCCCAGTACTCGTCGGGCACGCCGTAGACCTGGACCTCCTGCGTGCTCGACAGGAACGGGAACGTGAGCCCGAAGAACACGGGCGAGAACACCGTGAGGGCGGCCACGGTGACGAATGTCAGCACGGTCGACCCGGCGGGGCGCGCGGCGCGCGCCGACCAGCCCAGGCCGATGCCGCACACGGCCGCGAGCAGCAGCGCCGTCAGCACCAGCACGCGCGGCAGCGTCCAGACGGGCACGCCGCCCATGAGCAGCGCGATCACGTAGAACGGCAGGCTCACGACGAGGAACGCGCACGCCGACGCCCACGCGGCGAGCAGCTTGCCGAGCGCGATCTCGACGGGTGACAGCAGCGTGACCTGCAGCGTCGCGAGCGTGCCCGCGCCGCGGTCGCCGTTGACGGCCGTCGACGTGAGCGTCGGCGTGACCAGCAGGCCGAGCCCGAGCACGAGCACGGTGACGACCGCGCCGAGCACGACCCCACGGCTCTGCGTGTCGCGGGAGCCCTCGTCGACGAACAGCAGCACGCCGCCTGCGAGCAGCGTGATCGCGGCGACGACCGCGAACCACACGAGGAGCGCGACCTTCCACCGCGAGGACCGCACGCGCTGGCGCAGCTCGAGCGCGGCGACGGTCCGCACGCCGTGCCACGTGAGCGTCCAGGTGCCCACGGCGGGCGGGGCGGCGGGCGGGGTCGCGGCCGCGGGGGCCGGGGTCTGCACGGTCATCGCCGCTCCTCCTCCAGGGCCAGGTACGCCTGCTCGAGCGCGCTGCCGGCGGGCGCCGACGACACGACGGGCACGCCCGCGGTCACCGCGTCCCGCAGCAGCGCCGCGGCGGCGGTCTCGCCCGCGACGTCGACGAGCACGCCGCCCGTGACGGTGCCGCCGGGTGCCGCGCCGAGCGCGCGCTCGTCGGGCCGCCAGGGCACGTCCGCCGACTCGAGCCACGTCGTGAGCGCGCCCAGGTCCAGCGCGCGCACGTGCCACGTGCGCAGGCCGGTCGCGGCGTCGCCGCCGGGGCGTCCCACGACCGTGCGGCCGCGCGACAGGAACACGGCGTCGTCGGCCATCTCGTCGAGCTCGGACAGCACGTGCGACGACACGAGCACCGTGCGGCCCTCGTCGGCGAGCCGGCGCAGCAGCAGGCGCAGGTCGACGCGCGAGCGCGGGTCGAGGCCGCTGGCGGGCTCGTCGAGCAGCAGCACCTGCGGGTCGTGCACGAGCGCGCGCGCCAGCCCGAGGCGCTGCTTCTGCCCGCGCGAGAGCACCGCGGCGGGCTGGTCGGCGTACTCGTCGAGGTGCACGGTCGCGAGCAGCTCGTCGACGCGCGCGTCGGCGACGGCCCGGTCGACGCGGTACGCCGCGGCGAACGTCGTCAGCACCTCGCGCGCCGTGAGGGAGTCCCACGTGCCGAACGCGTCGGGCATCCACCCCGTGCGGGCGCGGGCCGCGGCGCTCTGCGTCACGGGGTCGTGGCCCGCGACCCGCACGTGCCCGGCGTCCGGGACGAGCAGGCCGGCGAGGACCAGCAGGAGGGTGGTCTTGCCCGAGCCGTTGGGCCCGACCAGCGCGGTCACGGCACCGGCACGGGCGACCAGGTCGACGCCGTCGAGGGCCTTGACGGCACCGAACGCGCGGCGCAGGCCGCTGACCTCGATGCCGACCGACGGCGCGGGGGTGGGAGGCGTCTCACCAGGCATGACGTCACGCTAGGACGCCCCGGGTGGCGCGCGCGTCCACCCCGGGGCGGACGGGTGCAGGGCGCGGGTCCGTCGATGGTGGTGCCGCGGACGGGCGTTGAGCAGACCGGTTCGGTCGGGTTATCGTGCCCGGGTCCGGTGGCGTCCGTGCCGTCGGCGGGGTGAGGAGGACGCTGTGCGCGGTCCCGTCCTCGTGCTCGCCGTCCTGGCGCTCGCGTCCGTGATCGGCCTGGTGTGGCGGGCTCGCAACGGTCGGTTCCGCGCGTCGGGTGGGTCGGGGTCCGCGGCCGACGACGCCCGGGACGCGCGCCTGGGCGCCGAGGACCTGGGCGTCACGCCGGGGGAGCGAGCGACGTTCGTGCAGCTCTCCAGCGAGGTGTGCGCCGCGTGCCGCAGCACGCACCGCGTGCTCAGCGCCGTGGCGGCGACCGAGCCGGGCGTCGTCCACGTCGAGCTCGACGCGGCGCAGCGGCTCGACCTCGTCGAGCGGTTCGGCGTCCTGCGGACGCCGACGACCCTCGTCCTGGGGCCGGACGGCGCCGTCGTCGGGCGCATGTCCGGTGCGACCGACCGCGCGCAGGCGCTCGCCGCGCTCGCGTCCTGTCCGCGGCCCCGCCGGGACGCCGCTGCCCGCTGACGTCGCCCGGACGTCGGCCGCGGCCCCGCCGGGGCCCTGCCGCACACCGTCCCGCGACGCACCAGGAGCACCGATGACCTCGTCCCGTCCCACGCCGTCCGTCCCCACCGCTCCCGCTCCCGCGCCCGGTGGGATCGACCCGCGAGGTCCGCGCGTGGGGGCCGCCCTCACCGCCGTGCTGCTGGTCGTCGTCCTGCTGCTGGGCGGAGGCCTGCCCGCGACCCTGCTGCTCGCGGTCGTCGCCGCGGGCTTCGCGACCGGCGCCGCGCGCGGCGTCGGCGGCACGTGGCAGGCGTGGGTGTTCGCGCACGTCGTGCGCCCTCGGCTGGTGCCGCCGACGGAGCTGGAGGACCCGCGCCCGCCGCGGTTCGCGCAGCTCGTCGGCCTGGTCATCACGGGCCTCGGGGTGCTGCTCGCGCTGCTCGGGGTGGCCGCGGCCGTGCCGGTGGCCGCCGCGCTGGCGCTGGTGGCCGCGTTCCTCAACGCGGCGTTCGGGCTGTGCCTCGGCTGCGAGCTCTACCTGCTCGGTGCGCGCCTGCGCGCGCGCACCTGAGTCGTCCGCTCGGGCCTGCGGGGGCGCGCGGTCGCACATCGTCCGGCATGCGAAACCGTGCCCGTCCGCATCCTGGGCCCGGCCTACACTCGCGGGGTCCTGCCCGTCTCCCGGAAGCGTCCAGACCCGTGGCCCTCATCGTGCAGAAGTTCGGCGGCTCGTCCGTCGCCGACGCCGCCAGCATCAAGCGCGTCGCGAAGCGGGTCGTCGAGACGAAGAAGGCCGGGCACGACGTCGTCGTCGTCGTCTCGGCCATGGGCGACACCACCGACGAGCTCATCGACCTCGCGCAGGAGGTCACGCCGCTGCCGCCGGTGCGCGAGATGGACATCCTGCTGACCGCGGGCGAGCGCATCTCGATGTCGCTGCTCGCGATGGCGATCAACACGCTCGGCGTCGAGGCCAAGTCCTTCACCGGCCAGCAGGCCGGCGTCATCACCGACGAGGTCTACGGCAAGGCGCGCATCATCGACGTGTCGCCCAGCCGCATCAAGGACACGATCGCGCGCGGCGAGGTCGCGATCGTCGCGGGCTTCCAGGGCGTCAACCCGTCGACCAACGACGTGACGACGCTGGGCCGCGGCGGCTCGGACACCACGGCGGTCGCGCTCGCGGCGTCGCTCAAGGCCGATGTCTGCGAGATCTTCACCGACGTCGACGGCGTGTTCACCGCCGACCCCCGCATCGTCCCGACCGCGCGCAAGATCGGCCGCATCGGGTACGACGCGATGCTCGAGATGGCCGCCAGCGGCGCCAAGGTGCTCGGTCTGCGCTGCGTGGAGTACGCGCGCCGCTACGAGGTGCCCGTCCACGTGCGGTCCTCGTTCTCGACGCACACCGGCACGCTCGTCACCGACCAGGAGGACCCCAGCATGGAGCAGCCGATCATCTCGGGCGTCGCGCACGACCGCAGCGAGGCCAAGATCACGGTCGTCGGCGTCCCGGACGTGCCCGGCAAGGCCGCGCGGCTCTTCGAGATCGTCGCCGAGGCCGGCGTCAACATCGACATGATCGTGCAGAACGTGTCCGCGGCCGCGACGGGCCTGACGGACATCTCGTTCACGCTGCCCGCCACCGACGGCGCCACGGCCACGGCCGCCCTGACGGCCGACCAGCCGTCGATCGGCTTCGAGTCGCTGCAGTACGACGACACGATCGGCAAGCTCTCGCTCGTCGGCGCGGGCATGCGCTCGCACCCGGGCGTGTCCGCCAAGCTGTTCGCCGCGCTGTCGGAGGCGAACGTCAACATCGAGATGATCTCGACGTCGGAGATCCGCATCTCCGTCGTCACGCGCGCCGACCAGCTGGACGACGCCGTGCGCGCCGTCCACACGGCGTTCGACCTGGACGACACCGAGACCGAGGCCGTCGTGTACGGCGGGACGGGGCGCTGACGTGGCCGAGGGACTGAGGATCGCCGTCGTCGGGGCGACGGGCCAGGTCGGCGCGGTCATGCGCCGCCTGCTGGACGAGCGCGACTTCCCGGTCGCGTCGGTGCGCTACTTCGCCTCCGCGCGCTCGGCGGGCACGACGCTGCCGTGGCGCGGTGACGACGTCGTCGTCGAGGACGTCGCGACCGCCGACCTCACGGGCATCGACCTCGCGCTGTTCTCCGCCGGTGGCGGCACGTCGAAGGAGCACGCGCCGCGGTTCGCCGCGGCCGGCGCGATCGTCGTCGACAACTCCTCGGCGTGGCGCCGCGACCCGCGCGTGCCGCTCGTGGTGTCCGAGGTGAACCCCGACGCGCTCGACGAGATCGAGATCGGGATCGTCGCGAACCCCAACTGCACGACCATGGCCGCGATGCCCGTGCTCAAGGTGCTGCACGAGGAGGCCGGCCTGCGCCGGCTGATCGTGTCGACGTACCAGGCCGTGTCCGGCTCGGGCCTCGCGGGCGCGCAGGAGCTCGACTCGCAGGTGCGTGCCGCGGTCGAGCAGGACACGCTCGCGCTCGTGCACGACGGCGGCGCCGTCGCGTTCCCCTCCCCGGAGAAGTACGTCGCGCCGATCGCGTTCGACGTCATCCCGCTCGCGGGGTCGATCGTCGACGACGGCCTGCACGAGACCGACGAGGAGCAGAAGCTCCGCCACGAGTCGCGCAAGATCCTCGACGTCCCCGACCTGCTGGTCTCGGGCACGTGCGTGCGCGTGCCGGTCTTCACGGGGCACTCGCTGAGCGTCAACGCCGAGTTCGAGCGTGAGATCACGGTCGAGCGCGCGACCGAGCTGCTGTCGACGGCCCCGGGCGTGCAGCTCGCGGACGTGCCGACGCCGCTCGTCGCGGCCGGCCAGGACCCGTCGTTCGTCGGCCGCATCCGTCAGGACGAGGGCGCGCCCGAGGGCCGCGGCCTCGCGCTGTTCATCAGCAACGACAACCTGCGCAAGGGCGCCGCGCTCAACGCGGTCCAGATCGCCGAGGTCCTCGCGGAGCGCCGCTTCGGGATCACGCGCGCCTGACGCCGCACCACCCCTGGCGTGAGAGGGCGATCCAGCACCACGTCCGGTGCGGGATCGCCCTCTCGTGCGTGCGCCGCCCCGCGGCGCCCCCGCCCGGACAGCCGTGAGAGTGCGATCCAGTCCCGCCCTTCGGGCGTGAGAGTGCGATCCAGCCCCGCCCTTCGAGCGTGAGAGTGCGATCCAGCCCCGCCCTTCGAGAGTGAGAGTGCGATCCAGCCGCCCGGCCGGTGCTGGATCGCACTCTCGCGGGAGGGGGAGGGGAGGGGTGGGGAGGGGTGCGAGCCCGACGTCCGGAGCCGCGACCTCAGCGCGTCGGTGCGGCCAGGCCGGTGCGGTACGCCCACACGACGGTCTGCAGGCGGTCGCGCGTGCCGAGCTTGGTCATCGCGCGGCCCAGGTGGGACTTCACGGTCGACTGCTCGACGAACAGCGCGTCGGCGATCTCGGCGTTCGACATGCCCTGCGCGAGCAGCCGCACGATGTCGGTCTCGCGCGGCGTCAGGAGGTCCGCCTCGGCGCCCGGCGGCGGTGCGGGGCGGCGGCGGGCGAACTCGGCGATGACGCGCCGTGTGACGGTCTGGTCGAGCATGCCGTCGCCGCGTGCGAGGCGGCGGATCGCGTCCGCGAGGTCGGCGGGGTCGGCGTCCTTGAGCACGAACCCGTCGGCGCCCGCCTCGAGCGCGCCGAACACGTACTCGTCGAGGTCGAACGTCGTGACCACGAGCACTGCTGGCAGGTCGCCCGCGCGGTCGGCGACGATCCGCCGCGTCGCGGTCAGCCCGTCGCCGCCGGGCATGCGCACGTCCATGCACACGACGTCGGGGCGCGTGCGGGCCACGACGTCGACGGCCTCGGGGCCGCTCGCCGCCTGCCCGACCACCTCGATGTCCCCGGCGTCCTCGAGCAGCACGCGGAACCCCGCGCGCACCACCGCCTGGTCGTCCACCAGCACGACGCGGATCACGCCGTCACCTCCGTCCCGTCGTGCGGTGCGGCCGGTCGGCCGCCCGGCAGGTCCTCGTGCTCGTCGGCCTCGACCGGGACGCGCGCGTGCACGCGCCAGCCGCCGTCGGGCGTCGGCCCGGCGTCGAGCGTGCCCCCGACGAGCGCGGCGCGTTCGCGCATGACCGCGAGCCCCGCGCCGCCGTGCTCGCCGCGCGTGCCGCGCACGCCACGGCTCGCGGGTCCGTTCGTCACGTCCACCACGACGGCGCCCGGCGCGTGCTCGACCCGCACCCGCACGCGGGCGCCGGGTGCGTGCTGGCGCGCGTTCGTCACCGCCTGCTGCGCGATCCGGTAGAGCGACACGTCGCCCAGCGGTGCGAGCGGCGCGACGTCGCCGGCGACGACGAGCTCGACGTCGTCACCCAGGTCGCGGGCCTGCGCGACGAGGTCCGGCAGCGCCGCGAGCCCCGGCAGCGGTGCGGTGCCGTCGGGCGCGTCGTCGCCGCGCAGCAGCCCGACCACCTGCCGCAGGTTGTCGAGCGTCGCGCGGCCCTGGTCGCGCAGCCAGCGGGCGCCCTCGCGCGCCGCGTCGGGGTCGCGGTCGACGAGCCGCTCGACGGCCGCCGCCTGCACGACCATGCCCGACAGGTGGTGCGCCGCGACGTCGTGCAGCTCGCGCGCCAGCCGCGCGCGCTCGGCCGCCACGGCCGCGTGCACGCGCGTGTCGCGGTCCCGCTCCGCCTGCTCGGCGCGCTCGCGCAGCAGCACGAGGTGCGCGCGCCGCGTCGCGACGTACACGCCGACCAGCGCCGACGCGAGCCACACCGCCAGCGACGTCGACACGTGCGTCGCGACGTCGAGCGCGGTGCCGCCGCGCACGAGCACGGCGACCGTCGCGAGCGCGGCCTCGGCGACGCCGGCCCCGGCGGCCAGGCGCAGGGCCCGCGCCGCCGGGAGCAGCGTGCCGACCGTTGCGGCGGCGACGAACGGCGCGAACGACCGCACCGACAGGTCGGGCGCCACCGCGACGAGCGCCACCTGCGTGGCGACGACGAGCGCGACGCACGCCGCGAGCCGCACGCGCCGCAGCACGAGGGCCGCGGACTGCGCGGCGATCAGCAGCAGCAGCGCGAGCCGCCGCGCGGGGGAGACCGCGAGCTCGTCGGGCAGCAGCCCGACGCTCGCGAGGCTCAGCAGCACCGCGACGACGGTGCACGTGACGGCCAGCAGCGCGTCGCGCGCCACGGGACCCCGCACCCCGCAGCGGTCCAGGAACGCGTCCCAGCGCGCGCCGGGCGCCGTGAGGTGCGTGGTCGCCATGGTCGTCATCCTCTCGTGCGGGGCCGGCGGCGGCAGGTCGCCGGCGGTCGGTCGTCAGTACGTCAGGTCCGGCGAGAGCAGGTGGACCTGCAGCGCGGCCCACGACGTCCCGACGAGCGCGGCGAGCACGACGGTCGCGGTGACCGTGCGCCACCACCCGGTGCGGGCCCGGGCCTCGGCGACCACGCGCCACGCGGCCGCGAGCACGCCCAGCACGCCCAGCGCGGTGAGCACCTGCAGCACGCGCAGCACCGCGTCCGGCACGGGCTGCAGGCCCACGAGCGTGAGCACGACCAGCACCCAGCCGGCCAGCGCGGCGAGCGTCGCGAGCGCCGCGAGCCGCGTCGTGAGGCGTGCGCGGCGGACGTCCGTCGGCGGCGTGGCCGACGCCCCGACCGGCGGCGTGGCCGACGCCCCGACGGGCTGCGCGCCGGACGTCGCCGCGGGCACCGCGCCCGTGGCCGTCACCGACCCGGCCGGCACCGCGGACCGGCGCGCCGCCCGGCGTCGGCGCACCCGGCGCACGACCGCGCCGACGGGCCACGCGAGCACCGTGAGCAGCAGCACGAGGGCTCCGCCGGCCAGGACGGGCACGACCGCGGCGCGCGCGGGCGTCACTGGCAGCAGCGTCATGGCGGAGTCGTGGCCGATCACCTCGACGCGGCCCGCGTCGTCGAGCCGCACGGCCAGGCGCCGGTCGGAGTCGACCTGGCGGAACACCCACGGCTCGACCTCCTCGTACACGGCAGGCGTGAGCTGCCCGGGGCCGGGTGTGAACAGCACGCGGTCGCCGTCGACGACCTGCGCGACCGTCGGCTGCAGCACGCCCGTGGCGGTGAGGAACGTCGAGACGAACTTGCGCCCCGGCTCGTAGCGCCCGGCCAGCGCCTGCGCGTGCTCGGCACGCGTCGCGTCGTCGACCGTGCCCGCGGCCGGCGCCTCGTCGGCGGGGAAGTAGCGGTCCGCGAAGCCCGCGAGCAGGTCCTCGCGCACCTGGTACGCGGCGCCACCGGTGCCCGTGCTGTTGAGCGACAGGAACAGGCCCGTGTCGTCGTCGGGCCACAGCTGCAGGTGCGAGTGGAACGCGGTCGTGTCGCCGCCGTGCCCCACGACCCGGTGGCCGTGGCGCGACTCGTCGAACCAGCCGAGGCCCATGCGCTCGCCCTCGGCCAGGGCGCCGAGCGTGTCCGCGCCGAGCGCGGGCTCCTGCATGAGCGCGCGCGTCGCGTCGGACAGCAGCGGCTCGCCCGTCGTCGGGTGGCCCAGGTGCGCGAGCATGAACCGCGCCATGTCGGTCGCGGGCGCGCTCAGCCCGCCCGCGGGCGGCTGGCCGACGACCTCGAAGCCCACGGGCGCGTCGTCGGACGTCGGGTAGCCCTGCGACACGCGGTCCGCGAGGTCCGCGGGCAGCGGCTGCGCGAACGTCGAGGACGTCATGCCCGCCGGTGCGAGCACGTGGTCGGCGACGTAGTCCTCGAACGGCTGCCCGCTCACGGCCTCGACGACGTACCCGGCCAGGGCGTTGCCGTAGTTCGAGTAGGCGGGCGTCGTGCCCGGCGCGTACACCTGCTGGGGCGGGTCGGTGACGAGCGACGCCCGCAGGTCGGGCACCGTGCCCTCGCCGCCGATGAGGCCCGTGAGCCGCTCCTCGAACCCGCCCGTGTGGGTCAGCAGGTCACGCAGCGTGACCGGCCGCTCGTACCCGAGGTTGAGCCCCGTGTACCGCTCGACGTCGGTGTCGAGGTCGACGCGGCCGTCCTCGACGAGCTGCATGACGGCCGTCGCGGTGACCATCTTCGACACCGAGCCGGGGCGGAACAGCGTGCGGTCGGGGTCGACGGGTGTGCCGGCGGCGACGTCGGCCTCGCCGAAGCCGCGGGCCGTGACGACCTCGCCGTCGTGCACCACGGCGACGGTCGCACCCGCGATGCGGCCCTCGGCGAGCGCGTCGGGCACGGTGGCGTCGAGCCACGCGTCGACGTCGGCGGTCGTGAGGCCCGCGGTCGACGCGGGCTGCGGGGTGCGCGGCTCGGGGACCTCGGGCGCGGCGCCGCACGCCGTGAGCAGGCCGAGGCCCGCGACGAGCGCGAGGGCGGGGGCGACGCGGCGCGCGAGCCGCCGACGGGTCGTGGCGTGCGGCGTCTCGGGCGCCGCGGGGGCGTGGGGCGGGTGGGGCAGCGCGCGGTCGGTGCGCGGTCCCGGCGGGGTGACGGGCATGGCTCCTCCTGCGCCGCGAGGGCCCGGACGTGTCCCGGGACGTGACCTCGTGGCCTGCGTCCAGGCTGGTCGCCGCGGGGTGCCCGGGTCTTCGGGCGCAGCGGGGAACCTCGCTTGCGACCTTCGGGGGAGACGACGGCGGCCGGCCCTCGCCGTGAGCGGGAGCCGGCCGTGCGTCGACGGGCGGGTGACGGTGCCGGGCGGCGGCCCGGCGCGGCGTCAGAACGCGCCGATCGGCGTGCCCTGCGCGTCGGCCTCGAGCGTGTACGAGCCGTAGGGGCCGCTGAGGTACACGCGGACCGTCACGGCGCGGTCCTCGTCGGACCCGATCCAGCCGGCGGCGATGTGCCCGCTCGTGATCTCGCCCGCCGGGATCCCCGACGCCTCGACGGCCTGCTCGTACAGCCCGGGCAGCGCCGACCAGTCCACCGCGGAGAGGTCGAACTCCTCGCTCGGGTCCGGCTGGATCGTCGCGGGACGCTCGCGGGTCGCGTTGCTCGCGACCGCCCACCACGTGTCGTACGCGGCGCGGCCGGGCGCGACCGGTGCGGTCACCCACACCTGGTCGTCGTACGCGAGGACCTCGGTGACCGTGGTCGTGCCGGCGGCGTCGGCGAACCGCTGCACCGCCTCCGCGACCCGGCCGGGCCCGCTGAGGTACGACGCGTCGCCGTGGCCGACGCCGCCCGAGCGCACGCCCAGCAGCACGTCGTCGCGCTGCTGCCACGTGGGCACCGCGACGCCGACGGCGGCGATCAGCAGGTACACGAGGAACCGCACGCCGCGGCCCTTGCGGCCGACCGGCAGGATCGGGCGCCTGCGGCCCGGCACGGGCTTGTCCGGGTCCCGCTCCCACAGGGGCGCGTCGGGCGTGGCGTGGATCCGCACGGGCGGCGCGGGCTCGTCGACGATCGCGACGTCGGGCGCGTCCTCGCCCACGCGGACGACCGCGAGCACCGTCCCAAGCAGGCGCCCCGGCATCTGCGCCGCGTCGATGAGCTCGCGCACGACCGTGCGGTACGGGCCGCGGTCGCGGGGGTCGACGAGCAGCTCGACGTCGTACTGCGGGACGTCGTTGATGACGGTGCCGGTGCGGCGCACGTCGAGGACCTTCGCACCCGCGAGGCGTCCCGCGGCGCGTGCGGCCTCCACCGCCTCGGCGTCCGGCGGCGCCATGCTCGCGAACGAGCGCGCGACGTTCACGAGCACGAGGCCGATGATCGTGATCGGCAGCGCGGCCATCCACACCCACGAGTACCGGTCGTCGCCGGTGGACCAGTGCAGGAGCGAGGCGCCGATGCCGGCACCGGCGACGAACGCGATGAGGAGACGGATCACGTACCGCACGGTAACAAGGGACGCCGCTGACCTGCTGTGATGCGGACGACACGTGACGTGCGGCGTTCCGGCGGCCCGCCCGCCGGAACGCTGCACGACGCCCCGGGCCGTCAGCCTCGCGGGTCGATCGGGAAGTTCTGGTCGAACACGTGGTCCGGGTCGTACGTGCGCTTGAGCGCGCGCAGCCGGTCGAGCGTGAGCGGCGGGAACGCGTCGAGCAGCCGCTCGGGCCGCGGGTCGGTCTCGAACGACAGGTACAGGCCGTCCATGTGCGGGTGCGCGAGGCGGTCCCACGCGTCGTCCAGGCCCGTGCGGGCCGACCGACCGGCGAACGCCGTGACCGAGAACTGCTGGTGCCGGTGCGCGTACGCCGTCGCGTCGGGCGCGACGTCGTTGCCGGCGCCGCCCGTCGCGCGCAGCTGCACGAGCATCGTCTCGCCCGAGAGCAGCAGGCGTGCCAGGTCCGCCGCCGCGACGTCGGTCATCGCGGGTAGCAGCCCCGAGCGCGTCACGGGCGGCGCGCCGCCGTCGTGGTGCCGCGCGACCGGCCCGACCACGCCCGCGTACGGCGTGAGCGTCGCGCGCTGGTCGAGCACCGGCCCCGCGCCCAGCAGCTCCTCGAGCGCCGCGACGGCCGCGGTCGTGTCGTCGTCGGCCCACACGGTCATGGCCTGCGCCATGGGCGGCCGCCCGCCGCCGCCCGCCTGCACGTGCAGGAAGCTCGTGAGCTGCCGCGGCGCGTCCTGCACCGTGCGGCCCCAGCGGTCGAGCAGCGCGGCCGGGTCCGACGCGTCGAACGTCATGGTCGCGAAGACCACGTCGGGGTACTCGCGCGCCTCGACCTCGACCCACGTGACGACGCCCAGGTTGCCGCCCGCGCCGCGCAGGCCCCACAGCAGCTCGGGCTCGTGCTCGGCGTCCACCACGTGCACCGTGCCGTCCGCCGTGACGACCTCGGCCGCGACCACGTGGTCGACCGTCAGGCCGAACGACCGGCCCAGCAGCCCGATGCCCCCGGTCGTCGCGAGGCCGCCGACGCCGACGCCGCCGTAGTCGCCCGACGAGATCGCCCAGCCGTGCGGCGCGAGCGTCGCGGCGACCTTGCCCCAGGTCGCACCCGCGCCCAGCCGGACGCGTCGCGACGCCTCGTCGACGACCATGACCTCGTCGAGCGCGGCGACGTCGAGCAGCACGCCGCCGTCGTTGGTCGAGCGGCCCGAGATGCCGTGCCCGCCCGAGCGGACCGCGAGCGGGCCGCGCTGCTGCCGGGCCCAGCCCAGCGCGTCGACGACCTGCGGGGTCGTGCGGGGCAGCAGCACGACGCCGGGCGCGCCGCGGCGCATGTACGTCGAGCGCAGCGCGCCGTAGCCCCGGTCGCCGGGCTCGACCGCGCGCACGTCGGACGGGACCGTGTCGTACGCGATGCCGTCGACGCGCTTCGCGAGCGCCGCCGCGGGGCGGACCGCGCCCGTCACGGTGCCGGACGTCGCGCGCGCGGCGTCGACCTGGTCGCGGACCGCGGGCACGACCTGCTCGGCGAACGTCTGGAGGGTGCGCGGGTCGTCGGTGCCGAGCACGAACGTGCCGATGCCGTCCTCGAGCGCGTACCGCACGAGCGTGTCGACCCACTGCTCGGGCGGGCCGTCCAGGCCGTCGCCGGGCGCGGGGGAGAAGCGCCCGTTGACGTTCAGCAGGCGCCGGATCTCGCGCGGGTCGCGGCCCGCGGCCGTCGCGGCCTCGTCGACCGTCGCGTTGCCGCGCGTGAGGTCGCCGGGCTGCAGGTAGCCGAGGGACGGCAGCCAGCCGTCGGCCTTGCGGCCGACCAGTCGCAGCATGCGCGGCTTGTACGCACCGACCCAGATGCCGATGTCGTGCGCGGGCGCGGGGCCGCGCTTGGCGCCCGCGAGACGGTGGTGCTCCCCGCCGACGCGCAGCGCGCCGCGGCCGTCGGCGTCCCACAGCGCGCGGATGACGTCGATGGCCTCGTCGAGCGCGTCGACGGCCTGGCCGGGTGTGAGGCGCGGCGTGCCCATGGCCTCGATCGCGTCCCAGAACGCGCCCGCACCGAGCCCGAGCTCGACGCGCCCGCCCGAGAGCAGGTCGAGGCTCGCGGCGGCGCGCGCGAGCACGGCCGGCGGGCGCATCGGCACGTTGAGGACGTTGCCCGACAGGTGCACGCGCTCGGTGCGCGCGGCGACCCAGGACAGCAGGGTCCAGGTGTCGAGGAACGACGGCTGGTACGGGTGGTCCTGGAACGTCACGAGGTCGAGGCCGACCTCCTCGGTGAGCACCGCGAGCGCGACCGGGGTCTGCGGGTCGGCGTTCTGCGGCGTGAGGAACGTGCCGAACCGCAGCTCGTGCCCGTAGTCGGTCATGGTGACTGTCTCCCGTGGTCGTGTTCTGCGCAGATCATATGCACGACAGACGATCTTGTGCGCCGCGCGTATGCTGCGGACGTGAGCACGCAGACGCCCGCCCGCGCCGCCGACGACCTCGGCTGGCAGCTCGGCGCGCTGCTGACCCGCTGGCGGTCGGCCGTCGGCGCCGTGCTCGACGGCATCCCCGCCGGTCCCCGCGGCTACCACCTGCTGCGCGTGGCCGTCGCGGCCGACGTGCCGCCGACGCAGGCCGCGCTCGCGTCCCACCTCGGCATCGACCGCACCGTCATGACGTACCTGCTCGACGACCTGTGCGACGCGGGCCTGGTCGAGCGCTGCCCCGACCCCGCGGACCGGCGCGTGCGCCGCATCGCCGCCACCGACGCCGGCCACGCCGCGCTCGCCGACGTCGAGGGCCGCATCGCCGCCGCCGAGGACGACGTGCTCCGCGCGCTGGCGCCGGCCGAGCGCACCGCGCTGCGCGGGCTGCTCGCGCGCGCCACGGGCCCGGCCCCCGACGGTCAGGACCTCTGCGCGGTCGTCACCCCCGCCTGACCGCCACCCCGGCCCGGCAGCCGGCCCACGACCGACCGTCACCGGCCGGCCGGCCACCACCTCGGGCCGGCCGCCGGACCACCCGACCCGCCGCTCCATCCTTGCCCTCCCCGCCCGAGCGCGGGGTTCTGCTGTTCCTGAGGGCCCGTGACCGGCAGAACTCCGCGTTCGCGGGCCGGAAGGGGGTCGCCCGGACTGGGAGTGCATCGCCGCGGACCGGTGTCGAGTGCGGGGTTCTGCCGGTGGTCGAGCCTCATGGCCGGCCGAACTCCGCGTTCGGCCGCCGAACTCCGCGCTCGGTGACGGGGGTGTGGGGCGGGGGGAGCGCGGGGAGGTGTGGGAGCGGGGGATCGCGGGTCCCTGGATCGTCGTGGCCTTCTGCGGTCCGGCGGTCGCGCGCACGCTGGCGGGACGGCGCCACCGACCGGGTGGTGTGGGAACCCGAGGAGACCTCATGACCGACATCCGCATCGCCCTCGTCACGGGCGGCAACCGCGGGCTGGGACGCGCGGCGGTCGCGGCGCTCGCGGCCGACGGCCTCGACGTCGTGCTGACCTACCGGCGGCACGAGGACGAGGCGGCGGAGGTCGTCGCGCAGGTCGAGGCGCTGGGGCGGCGTGCGGTCGCGCTGCGGCTCGACACGGCCGACCTCGCCGACGTCGAGGGGTTCGCGGCTCGCCTCGTCGACGCGCTGCGCGGCACGTGGTCGCGGACGACGTTCGACGTTCTGGTCAACAACGCGGGCCACGCGGTGCCCACGCCCCTGGGCGGCACGACCGCGGACGACCTGCAGCGGCTGTTCGACGTGCACGTGCGCGGGGTCTTCCTGCTGACGCAGGCCCTCGCGCCGCTGCTGGCCGACGGCGGCCGCGTGGTCAACGTCTCGAGCGGGCTCGCGCGGTTCGTGCAGCCCGGCGACCACTCGGCGTACGGCGCGATGAAGGCCGCGGTCGAGGCGCTCACGCGGTACTGGGCCGTCGAGCTGGGCGGTCGCGGGGTCACCGTGAACGTCGTCGCGCCCGGGCCGGTGGCGACCGACTTCGGCGGCGGGGCGGTGCGCGACGCGGCGGGCCTGCGGGACGCGCTCGGCGCGCAGGCGGCGCTCGGGCGCGTCGGGGAGGCCGCGGACATCGGGCCCGTGGTCGCGGCGGTCGCGTCGCCGGCCCTGGGCTGGGTCACCGGGCAGCGGATCGAGGCGTCGGGCGGCACGCGACTGTGACGTCGCGGGCGTCGCGTGCCCGCCCCTTGTGCACCCGCCGGTTCTGTGGTTCATTAGTCGAGTAATGAACCACAGAACCGGCAGGGAGGGGCACCGTGTTCGACGGCCGTGACCCCGTGTACCTGCAGATCGCCGACCAGATCCGCCAGGACGTGCTCTCCGGCGCGCTGGCCGCGGAGGAGCAGGTCATGTCGACCACGCAGTACGCGACGACGTTCCGCATCAACCCCGCGACGGCCGCCAAGGCGTTCGCGCAGCTCGTCGACGAGGGCGTGCTCTACAAGCGGCGCGGCGTCGGCATGTTCGTCGCGCCCGGCGCCCGTGAGCGTCTCGTCGCCGACGCGCGCGAGTCGTTCTTCGCCGACACGGTCGACCCCGTCGCCGACGCCGCGCGCGTGCTCGGCATCGACGTCGAGGACGTCGTCGCCCGGCTGCGCACCCGCGCCGCGAGCGAGCCCGCCGCACCCGTCACGGCCCCGCCCGCCACCCCCGCCGCACCCGAGGAGGGCTCCCGATGACCGCGACCACCGCCGGCTGGGGCGTCGAGCTGCAGGGCGTCACGCAGCGCTTCGGCGACGTCGTCGCGCTCGACGACGTCAGCCTGACCGTCCGCCCCGGCACCATCACGGGCCTGCTGGGCCGCAACGGCTCGGGCAAGTCGACCCTCGGCTCGCTGCTGGCCGCGTTCCGCCGCCCCACCGCGGGGCGCGTGCTCGTCGACGGCGAGGAGCCGTGGGAGAACGAGCGCGTGGTCCCCGGCGTGTGCTTCGTGCGGGAGTCCGGCGACGTGCTGGACGACTTCTCGATCAAGGACAACCTCGCGTACGTCTCCGGCGCCCGCCCGACGTTCTCGCACGAGCTCGCGGGCGAGCTGCTCGACCTGTTCGAGCTCGACCCCAAGCGCAAGCCCGGCAAGTTCTCGCGCGGCAAGAAGTCCGCGTTCGGCATCGTCCTGGGCCTCGCGTCGCGTGCGCCGCTGACGATCCTCGACGAGGTCCACCTCGGTCTCGACGCGCCCAGCCGCTACGCGTTCTACGACGCGCTGCTCGCCGACTACGCCGCGCACCCGCGCACGATCGTGCTGTCGAGCCACCTCATCGGCGAGATCGAGCGCCTGGTCGAGGACGTCGTGGTGCTCGACCGCGGGCGCGTGCTCGTCGCGCAGGACGCCGAGACGCTGCGCGCCGAGGGCGTGTCCGTCACCGGCCCCGCCGCCGCGGTCGAGGCGTTCGTCGCCGGGCGCGAGGTCCTCGCGACGCAGCGGCTCGGCGGCACCACCCAGGCCACCGTGCGCGGCGGCGTCGCGGAGGGCGACGTGCGCCGCGCACGGCAGGACGGGCTCGAGCTCGGGCCCGTGCCGCTGCAGGACCTGTTCGTGCACCTCACCGACCCGCAGCGCGCCACGCACGTCGGGGGTGCCCGGTGACCGCCACGACCGCACCCGCCGTGGCCACCCGGGCGCCGGCCCGCACGTCCCCGACCCTGCACGTCGCGCGCCGCCAGGGCGTCGCCGCGCTGCGGCTCGCCGCGTGGTTCTGGCCGATCGCGCTGCTCGCGCTCGCCGCCGTGACGATCACGGCATGGGTGGTCGAGGGGCGGGTCGACGTGTCGATCGCCGTGCACGGCCGGCAGGCGCTCGTCTGGTTCCTGTTCTCGCAGGCCATCCAGGTCGCCGCGACGTACCCGCGCGTCCACGTCGCGGCCGGAATGACCCGGCGCAGCCTCGTGCGCGGGACGCTGCTGGCGTCGGGTGCCACGGGCCTCGCGTACGCGCTGGTGCTCACCGGCGTCGTGCTGGTCGAGCGGTGGCTGCACGGCCTCGCGGGCTGGGGCTCCGCACTCCGCGAGGTGCAGCTCGCCGGCGAGCGCGCCCCGCTGTGGGCGCTGCCCATCGACACCGTCGTCCTCACGCTGCTCGCGATCACCACGGGTCTGCTCGTCGGCATCACCTACCAGCGGTGGGGCGCCTGGGCCACGCTCACGCTGCCGCTGACCGTCGGCCCGCTGCTCGCGCTGCTGTTCCTCGGCATCGCCCCGACGGGTGACGTGCCCGGGCTGGGGGACGTCGCGCCGCGTGCGCTGGTCGGCCTCGCCGGCGGCGTCGGTGCCCTCGGCGTCCTCGTCGTCGCCGCCGCGTTCGCGGTGATCGCGCGGCGGCTGCCCCTGTCCGCGCAGGCCTGACGGCGACGAGCCCGGGAGACCCACGATGACCACCACCACCGCACCGACCCGGCCCCGCGACCCGGTGCTGCGCGCGGCCGCGCGGATGGCGCGGCTCAACCTCCGGCTGTTCGCGTGGTTCTGGGTGGTCGTCGTCACCGCCGTCGTCCTCGGCGTCGTCGTGCTCTGGCGCGTCGACGGGGAGGTGGGCACCGCGGTGTCGCTGTACACCCGGCAGGGCGTCGTGTGGTTCCCGTTCTCGCTCGCCGTGCTCGTGGTCGCCGCGCAGCTGCGCGTGCACGTCGCCGCCGGGCGGACCCGGCGCACGTTCGTCCGCGCGTCGCTGGCGGTCGCGGTCGGCACGGGGGTCGCGTACGCGGTGGTGCTGCAGCTGCTGGTGCTCGCGGAGCGCGCCGTGCACGACGCCGCCGGGTGGGGCTGGCGGATCGCGGACCCGATGCTCGCCGACGAGTCCTCGCCGGCCGGCGTGCTGCTCGCCGAGCTCGTCCTGTTCGTCGTCGCCGCGAACGTGTCGGGCCTGCTGGTCGGCGTCGTGTACCAGCGGGCACCCGGCTGGTGGGGGACGCTCGCCCTGCCCCTCACGGTCGGCCCGCTGCTGGGCGTGGCCGCCCTGCTCGGCGGTGCCGGCGGGGACGCGCCCGTGGCCCGCACGTGGTCCGCCGCCGCGCCGCCGCTGCTCGGCGGGGCCGCGCTCGTCGTCGTCATGGCCGTGGCGTACGCCGCGGTCACCCGCACCGTCGAGATCCGCCAGCGCACGGCCTAGCCCCGCCCGGCCCCACCCCGCCCGCCCGCACGAGCACGACGTCACCACGGGACCGCCCGCCGGCCCCGCGGCACCGCGCACCCGCGCGCACCCGCGTCTCCCCACGTCCACCCACCCTGGAGGTCACGATGACCACCGCCCCCGTCGTCCGGGCCGAGCACCTGCGCAAGGCCTACGGCAGCACGCTCGCCGTGCAGGACGTCTCCCTGACCGTCGAGCGCGGCGAGATCTACGGCGTGCTCGGCCGCAACGGCGCCGGCAAGACCACGACCGTCGAGATGATCGCCGGGCTGCGCCGCCCCGACGGCGGCACGGTCGAGGTGCTCGGGCTCGACCCGACGCGCGACGCCGCGACGTTGCACGAGCAGGTGGGTCTGCAGCTGCAGGAGTCCGCGCTGCCGGACCGGCTGCGCGTCGCCGAGGCGCTCGACCTGTACGCGTCGTTCTACGCCGACCCCGCCGACCCGGCGGACCTGCTCGACCTGCTGGGGCTGGCCGCCAAGCGCGACGCCGCCTTCAAGGACCTCTCGGGCGGGCAGAAGCAGCGGCTGTCCGTCGCGCTCGCGCTCGTCGGGCGGCCGCAGCTCGCGATCCTCGACGAGCTCACCACCGGGCTCGACCCGCACGCGCGCCGCGAGACGTGGGCCGTGGTCGAGGCGATCCGCGACGCGGGTGTCACGATCGTGCTGGTCACGCACCTCATGGAGGAGGCCGAGCGGCTGTGCGACCGGATCGCGCTCATCGCGTCGGGCCGGGTCGCGGCGGTCGGCACGCCCGCCGAGATCGTGCGCCTCGCGCACGGCGAGCAGGTGCTGCACGTGCGCCCCGAGGCCGCCGTGCCGGACGCCGCGCTCCTCGCGGCGCTCGCGGACGTCCCCGACGTGCGGGACGCGCGCGTGGTCGACGGCGCGCTCGTCGTGCGCGGCGGCGGTGCGCTCGTGCAGGACGCGCTCGTCGCGCTCGCGCGCGCGGGGGTGCGCACCACCGACGTGCGTCTCGAGCGCGCGTCGCTCGAGGACGCGTTCGTCTCCCTCACGGGTGCGGACGCCGACCCGGCCGCGTGGACCGACGCCGACCCCCGACCCGCCACGACCGCTGCGGAGGTGTGACATGAGCCCCACGACCCCTGTCCCGGCCGGTGCGCCCGTCCCCGCGGGCGGCCCCGCCCCCACGCGTGGGCGCGGCGCGCTCGCACCGGCCCCGCACGACGCCCGCCGGCGCACGGGCCGCGGCGGCGCGCTGCTGCGCATGACCCTCGTCGAGGCGCGGCTGTTCCTGCGGGACCCGTCGGTGCTGTTCTTCTCGCTGCTGTTCCCGGCCCTGCTGCTGACGGTGCTGGGCCTGGTGATGCCGTGGGCCGACCAGCCGTACGACGAGGGCGACCCCGCGCTCGCGGGGATCTCGGCGATCACGGGGTACACGCCCACGGTCCTCAGCCTCGCCGTGGGGACCGTCGCGCTGTCGACCTTCCCCGCGGTCGTCGCGACGTACCGGCAGCGCGGCGTGCTGCGCCGGCTCTCGACGACCCCGGTCGGCCCGGCGCGGCTGCTGGTCGCGCAGGTCGTGGTCCACCTGGTCGCGCTCGTGGCGGCCGCGCTGCTCGCGGTCGGGGCGGGCGTCGTCGTGCTCGGCATCGCGACGCCCGTGCACGTCGCGACGGTGCTGCTCGCGTTCCTGCTGGCCGTGCTGTCGACGTTCGCGCTCGGGTCGCTGGTCGCGGCGCTCGCGCCGACCGCCGCGGCGGCCAACGGCTGGGGCATGACGCTGTACTTCGTGTCGCTGTTCTTCGCGGGCGTGTGGCTGCCGCTGCCGCTCATGCCGGACGTCGTGCAGGCGCTCGCGCGGTGGACGCCGCTGGGCGCCGCGACGCAGGCCATGACGGCGGCGTGGGTCGGGCAGCCGTTCCCGGGCGCGGAGCTGCTGGTCATGGGTGTGTGGGCCGCGGTGGGGCTGCCGCTCGCGGTGCGGCTGTTCCGCTGGACCTGAGGCCCGCGCGGCGCGGCGGCACGGCGCCGTCGCGCGTCGGTCGGGGGCGTGCCTGGTCGCGCTCCCACCAACCGCCGTCCCTAAGCGTTTCGCGACCTGGACGGCACCTGTGCGCCCCCACAGAGTGAGCCCGTCCAGGCCGCGCCCGGGCGCGACGCCCGTCGTCGCGACCCCCGCGGTCCGTTCCTTCGTGCAGGACCGGGCGGCGGCACCGAGGCCGCCGCCCGGGCCCACGCCGGCACCGAGGCCGCGCGTGGTCGACGCCAGGAAAGGTTCGCACCATGACCTCACCCACCCGACGGCGCGCCGTCAGAGCGGCCTGGGCCGTCCTGACGAGCGTGACGCTCGTGGCCGCGGGCGGCGCGCAGGCCGCCTCCGCGCTGTCCGGCGGCGGGCCGGCCCCGGCCGCCGCCATCGTCAGCGACGAGTACAAGACGCGGTTCCTCGAGCAGTACGAGAAGATCAAGGACCCGGCCAACGGGTACTTCAGCGCGCAGGGCATCCCGTACCACGCGGTCGAGACGCTCATGGTCGAGGCGCCCGACTACGGGCACGAGACGACGTCGGAGACGTACTCCTACTGGATCTGGCTCGAGGCCCTCTACGGGCAGGCCACCGGTGAGTGGGCACCGCTGAACGCCGCGTGGAAGAACCTCGAGACGTACATGATCCCGCAGAAGGAGGACCAGCCGACCAACGCGTCGTACGACGCGAGCAAGCCGGCCACGTACGCCGCCGAGTACAACCACCCGAGCAACTACCCGTCGCAGCTGAGCAGCGGCGTCTCGGTCGGCCGCGACCCGCTCGCCGCCGAGCTGCGCTCGGCGTACGGCTCGCCGGACATCTACCAGATGCACTGGCTGGGCGACGTCGACAACGTCTACGGCTTCGGCGCCGCACCCGGCCCCGGCTGCCAGCTCGGCCCGTCGCACCAGGGCATGTCGCTCATCAACACGTTCCAGCGCGGCCCGCAGGAGTCGGTGTGGGAGACCATCCCGCAGCCCACGTGCGACGACTTCACGTCGGGCGGGCGCAACGGGTTCCTCGACATCTTCACGGGTGACGCGTCGTACGCGAAGCAGTGGAAGTACACGTCGGCGTCCGACGCCGACGCGCGCGCGATCGAGGCGGTGTACTGGGCCAACAAGTGGGCCACCGAGCAGGGCAAGCAGGCGCAGGTCGCCGAGACCGTCGCCAAGGCGTCGAAGATGGGCGACTACCTGCGGTACACGCTGTTCGACAAGTACTTCAAGCAGATCGGCTGCACGTCGCCGTCCTGCCCGGCCGGCAGCAACCGCGAGTCCGCGCACTACCTGCTGTCCTGGTACATGGCGTGGGGCGGTGCGCTCGACACGTCGTCGCCGTGGTCGTGGCGCATCAGCTCGTCGCACGCGCACTTCGGCTACCAGAACCCGTTCGCCGCGTGGGCCCTGGCCAACGACCCGGCCCTGACGCCCAAGTCGCCGACCGCCAAGTCCGACTGGACGAAGGCCCTCGACCGGCAGCTCGAGTTCTACACGTGGCTGCAGTCGAGCAACGGCCCGATCGCCGGCGGCGCGACGAACAGCTGGGACGGCGCGTACGCGCAGCCCCCGGCCGGCACGCCGACGTTCTACGGCATGGCCTACACCGAGGCGCCCGTGTACGCCGACCCGCCGTCGAACCAGTGGTTCGGCATGCAGGCGTGGGGCGTCCAGCGCGTCGCCGAGCTCTACTACGAGACCGGCAACGCGAAGGCGAAGAAGATCCTCGACAAGTGGGCCGACTGGGTCGTCGACCACGTCGAGACCGACGGTGCGGACTGGTCGGTGCCGTCCGAGCTGACGTGGTCGGGCAAGCCCGACACGTGGAACCCGACCAACCCGGGCTCGAACGCCGGTCTCACGGTCACCGTCAAGAGCTCGGGCCAGGACGTCGGCGTCGCCGGCGACACGGCGCGCGCCCTGCTGTTCTACGCCGCCCGCTCGGGCGACACCGCGGCGCGTGACACCGCCAAGGACCTGCTCGACGCGATCTGGGAGCACAACCAGGACTCGCTGGGCGTCACGTCGGTCGAGACGCGCGGCGACTACCAGCGGTTCGACGACGTCTACACCGCGGGCGGCAACGGGGTCTACGTGCCCAACGGCTGGTCGGGCACCATGCCCAACGGAGACCAGATCAAGCCGGGCGTGTCGTTCCTCGACATCCGGTCGTTCTACAAGCAGGACCCGCAGTGGTCGAAGGTCCAGACGGCGCTGAGCACGGGTGTCGACCCGCAGTTCACGTACCACCGGTTCTGGGCCCAGACGGCCATCGCGGGCGCGCTGTCGGACTACCACCGCCTGTTCGAGAGCGACGGCACGACGCCGACGCCGACCCCGACGCCGACGGTCACGCCGACGCCGACGCCGACCGTGACGCCGACGCCGACGGTCACGCCGACCCCGACGCCGACGGTCACGCCGACCCCGACGCCCACGGTCACGCCCACCCCGACGCCGACCGGTGCGTGCACCGTGAGGTACACGGCCAGCAGCTGGAACTCCGGCTTCACGGCCTCGGTGCGCGTGACGAACAACGGCACCACCGCGCTGAACGGGTGGAGCCTGCGGTTCACGTTCGCCAACGGGCAGACCGTCCAGCAGGGCTGGAGCGCGACCTGGGCGCAGTCCGGCACGAGTGTGACGGCCACCAACGCCGCGTGGAACGGCACGCTCGCACCGGGCGCGTCGGTGGACATCGGCTTCAACGGCTCCCACTCGGGGACCAACACCGCGCCGACGTCCTTCACGCTGAACGGCGCGACCTGCGCCGTCGGCTGACGCACCCGCCGGCCCTGCGCCGGCGGACCTGACCGTGACCCCATGCACGGCAGGGGAGGGGCCGGTCCCGGGACGATCCCCCGGGGCCGGCCCCTCGGTCGTGCCCGCCGCCGTCGTGACGGCCACAGTGCCGACCGCCGCGCCGGGGGTGGGGGCAGCCCTACCCCCGGTCCGTGGGCGAGCACGGGCGCGGGCGCCGCGCCCCGCGCCCTAGGTTCGTGGTCATGACCTCCGGCCCCGTCACCGTCCCGCCCCGCGCGGGCCGGTCCACCCCGTCCACCACGGCCCTGCGCGACCCGTCCGACCACGTCCCGGCCGACGTCGACGTGCAGCACGTCGCACCCGCGCTGCGTGGCGGCCGCGCGCTCCTGCTGGCCCCCGTCTCCGCCGCCACGTGGAGCGGGGCGGGGCAGCTGGCGATCTCGACGCTCTTCACCGTGCTCGCCGCGATCCTGCTGATCACCGGCGTCGCCGTGGGCGTGGGCACCGCGCTCGTCGTGGTCGGCGTCCCGGTCCTGCTGGGCACGCTCGCGCTGGCCCGCGGCTACGGCCGCGTCGAGCGCACGCGGCTCGCGGCGCAGCTCGGTGTGGTCGTGCCGCCGCCGTCGCCCGCGCCCGCCGGGTGGGGCCGGCGGTCGTGGTGGCCCCGTGCCCGCGACGACCGCGCGTGGCTCGCGGTCGCGCACGCCGCGGTCACGAGCGTCCTGACGTCGGTCGCGGTGCCGCTGGCCGCGTCGTTCGCGGCGGTGCCGTGGGTGCTGCTGGCGACGCCGTTCGTCGACGCCTCGCGGCAGCCGTTCGACGTGATCCACGTGCCGGCGTACGTGGCGGTGCCGGTCGCGGTCGTGCTGCCGTGGGTGTCCGCGCTGGTCGTGCAGCTCACGACGCTCGCGCAGGTGCGGCTGGGTCGTGCGCTGCTGGGCGGCCGGTCGCGTGCCGACGTCGAGCGCGCCGCCCGCGAGGCCGAGACCCGCGCGAACGCGGCCGAGGGGCGTGCCGAGCACCTGCGCGAGACCCGCAGCGCGGCCGTGGACGCGGCCGACGACGAGCGCCGCCGCATCGAGCGCGACCTGCACGACGGCGCGCAGCAGCGCCTGGTCGCGCTGGGCGTCGAGCTCGGGGTCGCGCGCCGCGCCGCCGCGCACGACCCGCAGGCCGCGGTCGCGGCGGTCGACGCCGCGCACGGCGAGATCAAGGAGGTGCTCGCCGAGCTGCGCGACCTCGTGCGCGGCGTGCACCCGGCCGTGCTCACGGACCGCGGCCTCGACGCGGCGCTCTCGGCGCTCGCGGCGCGCAGCCCGGTGCCGGTCGACGTCGAGACGCGCGGCCTCGAGCCCGGCATGTGCGTGCAGGCCCAGGCCGCCGCGTACTTCGTGGTCGCCGAGGCGCTCACCAACGTCGCCAAGCACGCGCACGCCGCCCAGGTGGTGGTGCGCGCGACCGTGGCGGGCGACCGGCTGCGCGTCGAGGTCGCCGACGACGGCCGCGGCGGGGCCACCGCCGCACCCGGCGGCGGGCTCGACGGCCTGCGGCGCCGCGTCGAGGCGCTCGACGGCGCGTTCCTGCTGCTCAGCCCGGCGACGGGCGGCACCGTGCTCACCGTGGAGGTGCCGTGCGCATCGTGATCGCCGAGGACTCGGTCCTCCTGCTCGACGGGCTCACGCGGCTGCTGACCGCCGAGGGCCACGACGTCACCGGGTACCGCACGGCCGACGAGCTCGTCGCGGTGCTGGGCGACCCCGACGCTGACCTCCCGGACCTGCTGCTGACCGACGTCCGGATGCCGCCCACGCACACCGACGAGGGCCTGCGGGCCGCCGTCCACCTGCGCGGCCTGCACCGCGGGCTGCCGGTGCTGGTGCTCTCGCAGTACGTCGAGGCCCGCTACGCGCGGGAGCTGCTCGCGGCCGACGCCCGCGGCCTCGGGTACGTCCTCAAGGACCGCGTGGCCGACGTCGACGACTTCCTCGACGCGCTCGCGCGGGTCGCGGCCGGCGGCACGGTCGTCGACCCCGAGGTCGTCGCGCAGGTGTTCGCGCGGTCGCGGCGCAGCACGCTCGACGCGCTGACCCCCCGCGAGCGCGACGTCATCGGCCTGATGGCCGAGGGCCGGTCCAACGCGGCCATCGCCGAGCGCCTCGTCATCGGCCTGCCGGCCGTCGAGAAGCACGTCACGTCCATCCTCACCAAGCTCGACCTCCCGCCGGACGCGTCCGACCACCGCCGTGTGCTCGCGGTGCTGCGCTGGCTCGAGGACGCCCCCACGAACGGAACCCCGCGATGACCACGCCCACCACGCCCGCCGCACCCGCCCCGGCTGCCGCCGACACCCCGCCGCCCGTCGGCCGCCCGTCTCGCCGGGGCCGCGTCCTGACGATCGTCGGTGCCGTGCTCGCGGGGATCTGCGTCGCGCAGCTCGCGCAGCAGGGCCTCGCCGAGCTCACCGCGACGACCGAGACGACGACCGAGTCGGTGCCGGCGGCCGCCGTCGTCGAGATCGTCGCCGACGGGTCCGTGACGGTGCTCGCGACCACGGGTGACACGGTCGAGGTCGAGCGCCGGACGCGCGCCCTGTGGCGCACCCCGGACTCGTCCACCGAGCAGGGCGACGACCGCGTGGTGGTGCGCCACACGTGCGGGTGGCGCTTCATCGGCACGTGCCGCACGAGCACGTCGGTGCGCCTGCCCGAGGGCACCGACCTCGTGGTGCGCACGAGCGACGGCGACGTCGACGCGGAGGGCGCGTTCGCGGCGGCGACCGTGCGCACGTCGTCCGGGCACGTCACCGTCGTCGGGGCGCGCGGTGCGGTCACGGCGCGCTCGTCGGACGGCTCGGTGACGGTGTCCAACGTCGGTGGCGCCGTGCAGGCGCGGACCTCGTCGGGGCGCGTCGAGATCATCGGGGCGAGCGGTGCGGTCGCGGCCCGCTCGTCGGACGGCGACGTCATGGTCCGCGACGCGGGCGGCGGCGTGGAGGCACGCACGTCCTCGGGGCGCGTCGAGGTCGACGGCGCGGGCGGGACGACGTCGGCACGGTCGTCGGACGGTGCGGTGCTGGTGGCCGGGGTCGACGGCGACGTGAGCGCCGTGACGAGCAGCGGCCGCGTGACGGTGCACGGCACGGGTGCCCCGGTCGCGCTCGACATGAGCACGAGCAGCGGCCGCCAGACCGTCGACGCACCGACCGACCCGGGTGCGTCGCGCTCCGTGACGATCCGGTCGTCCGACGGCGACGTGTCCTACCTGGGGCCGCGCGGCTGACCGGCGCGTCGTGCGGTGCGCAACTCGTGTGCGCACCGCGCGACGTCCGGGTGAGCGTGGGGGCCGTGCGTGCGCACGGCCCCCACGGGTCGTCCGCGCGTCCCAGCCGACGCCCCGCCGACGACCCCGCCGGCGTCCCGCCGACGAGAGGCCCCGCATGCCGTCCGACCCTGCCCCGTCGTCCGACCCCGCCCCGTCGTCCGTCGCCGCGCTGCGTGCCGTGCTGCGCGAGCGCACCGGCCCGGACGCCGACGTCGACCCCGCGCCCCTGCACGACTCGTCGCCCGTGCACGCCGCCCGGTTGGGCGACGGCACGCGCGTGGTGGTCAAGCCCGCGCTCGACGACGGCCCCGGGCAGCGCGCGCTCACGGCGTGGGCGCGTGCGCTGGTCGCCGCAGGCGTGGGTGCCCTGGCCCCGGTCGACGGCCTCCCCGTGCCGCTCGCGGTGCCCGGCCCGGACGGCGTCGAGCACCGCGTCGTGTACCCGTTCGTCGACGGACGCCCCGTGCACCTGCCCGCCGACCTCGCGCTGCTCGGCGACCTGCTGGGCCGCCTGCACGCCGCGTCCGCACCGCTCGCCGACGACCCGGCGCTCGCCGACCTGCCGCGCTTCGCGTGGCCCGAGCACGACGCCGCGTCGGTCGCCGAGGACGGCGACGCGATCGCCGGCGTGGTCGCTCGGCTGGGGCTGCCCGACGAGGTCGCGGCGCGCTGGGCCGACGAGCTCGAGGGGTTCTGGGACGCGCAGCTGCCGCGCGTGCGGGACGCGGCGCTGCCCGCGTGGCCGGTCGCGCTCGACGTGCGTGCGGTCAACGTCGTCGTGGGCGACGACGGCCCGGTCATGGTGGACCTCGAGAACGGCGAGGTCGCGCCGCGTCTGCTGGACCTCGCGTACACGGCGCTCTTCGCGGGTCACGAGGCGGGCCCGGCGGCGCTGCCGGACGCACGCGAGTGGGCGGTGCTGCGCGACGCGTACCTCGCGGTCGCGCCGCCGCTGACGCCCGCCGAGCGCGCGCGGTGGGAGGACGCGCTGGTGTACATGCGCCTCGAGTGGGGCACGTGGATGCTCACGGAGGGCACCGACGACGCGGAGTGGGCCGACCCGGCGCGCCGGGGGTACCTCACCGACCTGCTGCTGCTCGAGCCGGGCCGCTGGGCGCTCTGACGTGCGCCTGCGCCGGGAACGCGAAGAGGCCGGACCCTGAGGGTCCGGCCTCTTGCGTCGGTGCCCGTGGACACCGTCTGTCGGGGTGGCGGGATTTGAACCCACGACCTCTTCGTCCCGAACGAAGCGCGCTACCAAGCTGCGCCACACCCCGGTGGAGCCTGGTAAGGATAGCCGACGAGCGGCCCGGACACGAAATGCGTCAGGGCGACGTGAGTGTGAGGAGCGTCGCCTCGGGCCGGCACGCGAACCGCACGGGCGCGTACGGCGACGTGCCGAGGCCCGCTGACACGTGCAGCCACGACGACCCCGCGCCGGCGGGGCGGTCGGGCCGCGCGCCCGGCCAGCCGTGCAGACCCTTGGCGCGCCGCAGGTCGAGGTCGCAGTTGGTGGTGAGCGCGCCGAGGAACGGCACCGCGAGCTGGCCGCCGTGCGTGTGCCCGGCGATCGTCAGGTCGACGCCGTCGGCGTGCATCGCGTCGAGCACACGGCGGTACGGCGCGTGCGTCACGCCCAGGTGCAGGTCGACCGCGGGGGACCGGCCGTCGGACGTCCGCGCGTCGTCCGGGCCGCCCGCGGGCGGCATGCGGTCACGGTCGAGGTGCGCGTCGTCCGTCCCCACGAACGACAGCGTGCGGCCGTCGACCTCGAGGACGTCGCGGCGGTTCGACAGGTCGATCCAGCCCGCGCCCGTCAGCCGCGCCACGAGCTCGCGCCACGGCAGCGCGACGGGCGGCCCGGCCGGTGTGCGGCGCGCGTCGGGCAGCAGGTAGCGCGCCGGGTTCTTGAACGACGGCGCGACGTAGTCGTTGGAGCCGAGCACGAACGCGCCCGGCAGCTGCAGCAGCGGCTCGAACGCGCGCAGCAGCGCGGGCATCGCCTCGAGGTGCGCCCAGTTGTCACCCGTGTCGACCACGAGGTGCGGGTCGAGCGACGCCAGGTCGCGCACCCAGTCGACCTTGCGGTGCTGCCCGGGCGTCAGGTGCAGGTCCGACACGTGCAGGATCCGCAGCGGGTCCTGCCCCGCCGGCAGGACCGGCACGGTCACCTCGCGCAGCGCGTACCAGCGCACCTCGACGAGCGCGGCCCACGCGAGCGCGGCGGCGCCGGCGAGCGCGAGCCCGCCCGCGGCGCGCAGCGCACCCGCGCCGGGGTGCGCGCTGCGCGCCGTCACGGGTTCTGGTTCCCGGGGTTGCCCTGACCGTTGTTGCCGCCCTGGCCTCGCCCGCCACCACCCGGGCCGCCACCACCCGGGCCGCCACCGCCCGGGCCGCCGGCGTCACCGCCCGGCGCGGCCGGGTCGGGCGCCGGGGGCTGACCGTTCGACAACGTCAGCGTGATCGTTGCGCCGCGCGTCGCGCTCGACGCGGACTGCTGCGCGACCGTCCCCGCCGGGTACGGCGACTGGACCTGCTCGCCCGAGACCGACACCCGGAAGCCCGCGCGCTCGAGCGCGCCGCGCGCGTCGGACTCGGACCGTCCGACGACGGACGGCACGGCGACCCGCTCGCCGAACACCTCGCGGTCGCCGGCGTTGCTGAACCCGGGGTTCTCGGCGCCCGCGAGCACCTGCGTCATGAAGCGGCTCCACGTGGGCCCGGCGATGGACGAGCCGTACGGGCCGCGGTAGTACGTGCGGCCGTTGATCGTCTGACGGTTCATCGAGCGCATCTCGCCCGGGAAGCCGACCCAGACCGCGGTGGCGCGCAGCGGCGTGTAGCCGACGAACCAGTTGTACTCGTTGCTCGAGGTGGTGCCGGTCTTGCCCGCGGCGGGGAACGGCGGCTTCGCGATGTCCTTGCCGGTGCCGGTCCAGACGTTGCTCAGCGCGAAGTTGATGGCCGACGCGTACTTGGGGTCGATGGCCCCGTCGCGGCAGTCCGCGCTCGGCACCGGGAGCTCGGCGCCCGTCGAGTCGACGATGCTCGTGATCGCGATCGGCTTGCAGTAGGTGCCGTCCGCCGCGAACGTGGCGTAGGCGGCCGCCATCTGCAGCGGCGACGTCGAGTTGGTGCCGAGGACGGACGACGGGTACGGGCTGAACGGCACGTCGCCCATCGGGCGGCCCTCGGCGTCGTTCGAGCTGGGGTTGCCGGCGCGCGTCACGCCGAGGTCCGCGGCGCCCTGCATGATGTTGCACAGGTCGAGCTGCTGGGCCATCGCGATGTACGCGGAGTTGACCGAGTTCTTCGTCGCGTCGATGACGGTCTGGTTGATGGCTCTGCCGCCCTCGGAGTTCCGGAACGGGTACTCACCCGTGAGGCGTCCGACGCACGACGCCGTGAACTCGCTGTTGTTGTACTTCAGGCGCGTGCCGTTGACCGTCTCCTGCAGCGCGTGCCCCTGCTTGAGCCACTCCAGCAGCGTGAACACCTTGAACGTCGACCCCGGGGCGAAGCCGCCCGAGCCGCCGTACCGGTAGCTCGTGTTGTAGTTGACCGACGTCTCGCGCTCGCCCTGGTTCTGCAGCGCCGAGTAGGTGCGGTTCTGCGCCATCGCGGTGATCTTGCCGGTACGCGGCTCGACCGAGACGATCGCGGAGGCGACCCCGGACGGGTCGTCGACCGGCACGCCGTTCTTCACCTCGGCGTCGGCGACGGCCTGCTCGCCGGGGACCAGCGTGGTCGTGATGGTGAGGCCGCCGCGGTAGAGCCTGCTCGTGCGCTCGGCCGCGGTCTCGCCGAAGACGGGGTCGTTCCCGATGACCTTGGTGACGTAGTCGCAGAAGAACCCGGACCCGGGCACGGCGTCGCCGGCCGTCATGCAGCCCTGCCGCAGCGGCTGCACGTTGAGGGTGTCCTGCACGGGGGTCGCGAGCCCGGCGTCGAGCTCCTCCTGCGTGATGAAGCCCTCGCGGTGCATGTCGCGCAGGACGCGGTCGCGGCGGGTCTGCGACGTCTTGTAGCGCGCCTGGTGCTCCTCCTCGGTCTGCGAGGCCGCGCCGACCGGGTCCCACTTCGCGGGCGACTGCGTGATGCCGGCGATGGTCGCGGACTGCAGGTAGTTGAGCTGGCTCGCGGGGATCCCGAAGTAGTACTGCGCCGCGGACTCGACCCCGTACACCGACGAGCCGAACGCCGCGATGTTGAGGTACTTCTCGAGGATCTCGTCCTTGGACATGTTCTTCTCGAGCGTGATGGCGATCTTCGCCTCGCGGAGCTTGCGCGCGATGCCCGGCAGGCCCTCGCTCTCCTGCGCCTCGCGCGTGAGCCGGTCGCGCTCCTCCTTGGTCTCGGCCCGGAGCGCGGCGTCGACGAAGACGTTCTTGACGTACTGCTGCGTGAGCGTCGACGCGCCGCCGCCGTCGCCGCCGACGAGCGTCGCGATCGCCGCGCGGAGCATGCCCTGCGGGTCGACTCCCGCGTGCTCGTAGAACCGGCGGTCCTCGACCGCGACGACCGCCTTCTGCATGATCGGCGCGATCTCGCTCAGGGGCACGACCACGCGGTTCTGGTAGAAGAACGTCGCGAGCAGGGTGCCGTCGGCCGCCAGGATCTCCGACTTCTGCGGCAGGGTCCGCTGCTCGAGCTCGCTGGGCACCTCGTCGAACGCCGTGGCGGACATCGTGGCCACGCCGTTGGCGGCCGCGACGCCGGGCAGCACGAGGCCCGCCGTGAGCAGGCCGCCGATCCCGGCGACGAGGACGAAGGAGAGGAGCAGCGCCAGCGCCTGGACGGCGTTGACCTGGCGTCCACGCGAGCGGGCAGGGTTCGGCATACCCGAGAGGGTACCGGCGGTGCCTGACGCCGGGCCTTCGGCGCCTTGCCCCGCGCCTCACCTCCACCGGACCTGCACACCCGGACGGGGCCGTCCGGCGGAAAGACACTTCCGGGGGCTCGTCAGGGGCGCCCGCGGGCCAGTACCTTCGGCGACACGCTGGGACGACACGCGGAGGTTGACGGTGGCAGGGCAGGGGGCGCAGGGGGTGCAGGTGCACGACGGGCACTGGACGGCTCGGGCGCAGTGCGGTCAGGGCAAGGTGGCCCCGGACGCGCTGTTCGTCGAGGGGGCGGCGCAGCGGGACGCGCGGGAGGTGTGCCACCGGTGCCCGGTGCGGCTCGAGTGCCTCGCCGACGCGCTCGACAGCCGCGCCGACTTCGGCGTGTGGGGCGGCATGACCGAGCGGGAGCGTCGCGCGCTGCTGCGCCGCCGCCCCGAGGTGGTCTCGTGGCGGGCCGAGCTGGTCGACGCCGACGACATGGCGGTCCTCGGCGTGTGAGCGCTACCACGACGCCCGCGGGGCAGGTGCGTCGAGGCCTCGGGACGGGGTGCCGGCGCGATGTCGCCCGCGGCTAGGGTGGGCGCATGGCGACCCAGTGGGAGTACGCGACCGTTCCGCTCATCATCCACGCCACCAAGGCGATCCTCGACCAGTGGGGCTCCGACGGGTGGGAGCTCGTCACGGTGATCCAGGGTCCCGACGCGGGGCTCGTGGCATACCTCAAGCGGCCCAAGGACGCCTGATGGCGACGTCGCGCGTCGCGGACCGCCTCGCGGAGCTCGGCCTGACGCTGCCCGACGTCGCGGCACCCGTCGCGGCCTACGTCCCCGCCGTGCGCAGCGGTGCGCACGTGTGGACCTCGGGGCAGCTGCCGTTCGTCGCCGGCACGCTCGCGGCCACGGGCAAGGTCGGCGCGGCCGTCGACGTGGAGACCGCCACGGGCCTCGCGCGCACGGCGGCCCTCAACGCGCTCGCGGCCGTCGGCGCGCTGCTCGCGGCGGAGGAGGGCGGCGACCCCGTCGCCGCGCTGGACCGCGTCACGCGCGTCGTCAAGGTCGTCGGGTTCGTCGCGAGCGAGGCGGGCTTCACGTCGCAGCCCGCCGTGGTCAACGGCGCGAGCCACCTGCTGCACGACGTGCTCGGCGAGGGCGGCGTGCACGCGCGTTCCGCCGTCGGTGTCGCGGTGCTCCCGCTGGACTCCCCGGTCGAGGTCGAGCTGGTCGTCGAGACCGCCTGACGGCCTCCGGCGTCGGCGCCGGACGACGAGGGGCCCGGTCCGCCTGCGCGGATCCGGGCCCCGTCGTCGTCGGGCGTGGCCTCAGCGCGCGCGGCGCTCGAGACGGTCGACGTCGAGCAGCACGACCGCGCGGCCCTCGCGGCGCACCCAGCCGCGGGCGGCGAAGTCCGCGAGCGCCTTGTTCACCGTCTCGCGCGACGCGCCGACGAGCTGCGCGAGCTCCTCCTGCGTGAGGTCGTGCGCGACGCGGATGCCCTCGTCGACGGGCTGGCCGAACCGCGTCGACAGGTCCAGCAGCGCCTTGGCGACACGACCGGGCACGTCGGAGAACACGAGGTCGGCGAGCGCCTCGTTGGTGCGACGCAGCCGGCGCGCGAGCGCCTGCAGCAGGTGCTCGGCGACGCTCGGCTTGTCCGCGAGCCACGCCACGAGGTCGTGGTGCCCGAGCTCGAGCACGACCGCGTCGGCGACCACCGTCGCGGTCGCGGTGCGCGGCCCCGGGTCGAACAGCGACAGCTCGCCGAACATCTCGCCCGGGCCGAGCACGGCGAGCAGGTTCTCGCGGCCGTCGTTCGACCGGCGGCCGAGCTTGATCTTCCCGTCCCGCACGAGGTACAGCCGGTCGCCCGGCTCGCCCTCGTGGAACAGCACCTCGCCGCGCGTGACGTCGAGGACCTTCATCGACGCGATCAGCGCGGTCGACGACCCCTCGTCCATGCCCGCGAACAGCGGTGCCGTCAGCACGATGTCCTCCGCCACGGCGGTCCCTTCTCCTCTTCCCGCGGAACCGCGGGCGTGCATCGCGTCCGACGCTCACGGCCGGACGCCCCGTCCGCCAGTGTGCCCCATCCGGGGCCCGCCGCGCGCCCGCGGGCGCACCGGGGCGTCGGTTCAGCTGCCCTCGACCGAGCGGGTGCGGCGCCGCACCGCGGCGGTCGGGTCGGCCGCCACGTGCGCCACCAGGCGCGAGGTCGTGCCGGCGAGCGCCTCCAGCACGCCCGCCTCGTAGCGCGCGAGCTGCGCGTCGAGCGACCGCAGCTGAGGAAGCGCTCCCACGTCGTGCCCCGTCGTCCCCTCGCCGAGCGTCGCGCGCAGCTCGTCGGGCCGCGGCACCTCGAGCGCGACCTCGAGCGGCAGCGCGAACGCGACGTGCTCGCCGAGCGGCCCGGGCGTCGCCGCCCCCGCGACCGTGAGGTCGATCCGGGCACGCACCAGGCGTCGCCACCAGGCCACGAGGTCGCGCTCGGCGCGCAGCGCCCGACGCTCCAGGCGCAGGTCGTGGAGCGGTCGCTCGACGCGGGACGGCATGACCGTGGTTCGGCGGGCGGCGGCCCGGCCTTGACCGTTCCGCGACGGATCACCCGATCTCTTCACCCGCTGGGAGCAACGGGAACGCTTGCCTGTGACCGGCTTTACTCTCGAGGCATGGCGCCCACCCGTGCAGAGACCGCGCTCGCGCGCACGCGCCGCGCGCGACGGATCGACCGGGTGCTGGCCGAGCGCTACCCCGACGCACGCTGCGAGCTCGACTTCCGGAGCCCCTTCGAGCTGCTCGTCGCGACCGTGCTGTCCGCCCAGACCACCGACGTGCGGGTCAACCTCACGACCCCCGAGCTGTTCGCGCGGTGGCCCGACGCGGAGGCGATGGCCGGCGCCGACCCGAGCGAGCTCGAGGAGGTCCTGCGCCCCACCGGGTTCTTCCGCGCCAAGGCCCGCTCCCTCACCGGCATCGGGCGCGCGCTCGTCGAGCGGTTCGGCGGCGAGGTGCCCGCGCGCCTCGAGGACCTCGTGACGCTGCCCGGTGTGGGCCGCAAGACCGCGAACGTCGTGCTGGGCGACGCGTTCGGCGTGCCGGGCATCACGGTCGACACGCACGTGCAGCGGCTCTCGCACCGTCTGGGGTACACCACGAGCGACGACCCGGTGGTGATCGAGGCCGAGCTGGGGGCGCTGCTGGAGCGCCGCGACTGGACCATGGCGTCGCACCGGCTGATCTTCCACGGTCGGCGCACGTGCTTCGCGCGGCGACCCGCGTGCGGTGCGTGCCCGGTCGCGTCGCTGTGCCCGTCGGCAGGCATCGGCGAGACCGACCCCGTGCGGGCCGAGGCGATGCTCAAGGGCTGACCGGAGCCCGCACGTCGCTCAGCGCGGCGGGTCGACCTGCGAGAGCCAGTCGACCAGCAGCTCGCCCACGAGCTCGGGCGCCTGGTCGGTGAGGTAGTGGCCGGCGTCGCGCAGCAGCTCGAACCGGTACGTGGTCGCGACGTGCGCGGTCCCGGGGCGCAGCGCCGCGGACGTGGCGGGCCGCAGGCCGTCGCGCCGCCCGTGCACCTGCAGCACGGGCACGGGGCGCGCGTCGCGCAGCACCGCCCGGTACCGCCCGCCGTCCGGGCGCGGCGTCGACCGCACGAGCCAGCGCACCTGCTCGAGCTGGCTGTGCGCGGCGAACGGCACCCGCGCCGCGCGCCGGTACGTCTCGACGGCCTCGGCGTCCGGCCGGCCCGCGACCCCGCCCCAGTGCGCGAGCATGCGGTCCACCAGGTCGCCGCGGGTCATGGCCCGCTCGGGGAACGACGGGAGCTGCGCGAACGCGAGCAGCGAGGTCGCCGCGGGCCTCGGGGGCGTGCGGGGCAGCGCGAGCGCGTCGAGCGGGTGCGGCGCGCCCAGCACCGCGACCGCGCGGACCACGTCGGGGTGGTAGGCGGCGGTCGCCCACGCGACGTCGCCGCCCGTGCCGGCGCCGACCACGACCGCGTCGTCGGCGCCGAGCGACCGCACGACGCCGGCCGCGTCGGCGGCGAGCGTCGGGACGTCGTAGCCCTGCGGCGGCTTGTCGGAGCAGCCCGTGCCGCGCAGGTCCATGGCCGCGACGCGGTAGCCGGCGGCGGCGAGCACGGGCAGCTGGTGCCGCCACGCCCACCACAGCTGGGGGACGCCGTGCAGCAGCAGCACGAGCGGCGCGTCCTGCGGCCCGGACAGGGCCACGTGGAACCGCGCACCGTTCGCGGTGACGAAGCGGTGCTCCCACGGGCCGTCGAGGAGGAGCGACGCGGAGTCGACGGTGGTCATCGGGTGCGAACCTACCGGTTCGCCGCGCCGTCGGGGCGGTCGTCGGCCGTGACGTCCGCGGCGCGGGCGGTGTGGACGCGGGACCTCCAGGCCAGCAGCACGGACCCGATCGCCGCCGCGACCACGGACGCCGCGAGCACGGCCACCACGACGTGCTCGTCGTGCGCGGAGCCCTCGCCGAACGCGAGCACGCCCACGAGCAGCGACACCGTGAACCCGATGCCGGCGAGCGCGCCGACCGCGAGCACGTCCGCCCACGAGAGCCCGGGCGCCAGCCGGGCGCGGGTGAAGCGCGCCAGCAGCCACGTGGCGCCGAGGATCCCGAGGGGCTTGCCGAGCACGAGGCCCAGCGCGACACCCTGGGCGACGGGGTCGCCCAGGGCCGCCCCGAGGGTCTCGGGGGCGATCGTCACGCCGGCGGCGAACAGCGCGAAGACCGGCACCGCGACGCCGGCCGACAACGGCCGCCACACGTGCTCGTACCGTTCCGCCAGCGACCCGTCCGGCAGGTCGGGGTCGTCGTCCTCGGCGGCGTCGCCGGGGGTCGCGCGGAGGCGGCGCGCGGAACCGGGCGAGGCGGGCACCATGAACCCGAGCAGCACCCCCGCGATCGTCGCGTGCACGCCCGACGCGTGGAGCAGGCCCCACGCCGCGAGCGCGAGCGGCACCAGGAGCCACGGGCTGCGCAGGCCGCGCGCGAGCGCGACGCCGAACGCCGCCACCGCGACCAGCGCCCCGGCGAGCAGGCCGACAGCGACGTGGTCCGTGTACGCGACGGCGATGACGACGATCGCGAGCAGGTCGTCGACGACCGCGAGCGTGAGCAGGAACGCGCGCAGCGCGACCGGCAGCCCGCGCCCGACGAGCGCCAGCACGCCGACGGCGAACGCGATGTCGGTGGCCGTCGGCACCGCCCACCCGACCGGTGCGCCGTCGGGGCGCGTGAGGTTGACCGCGAGGTAGATCGCGGCGGGCACGAGCATGCCCCCGACCGCGGCGACGGCCGGCAGCACGGCCGTGCGCACGTGGCGCAGCTCGCCCACGACCATCTCGCGCTTGAGCTCGAGCCCGACGACGAAGAAGAAGATCGCGAGCAGCCCGTCGGACGCCCAGTGCGCGAGGCTCAGGTCGAGGTGCAGCGCGGCCGGCCCCACGACCGTGTCGGACACCGCGCGGTACGTGCCGGGCGACGCGTTGGCCCAGACGAGGGCCGCCAGCGCCCCGAGCAGCAGCAGGACGCCGCCGGTGCGCTCGTCGCGCAGCGTGTCGCGCAGGTTGCGCTCGCCACCGACGGACGGGCGCGTGAGCAGGCGCGGGCGAGGGCGGGGTGAGATCGGCACGGGGCCTCCGAGGGGTCGACGCAGCGGCTGCCGACCAGGCTTCCCGGCGCTCCCTGCCCCCAGCGTACGGCCCGGTCGGCGCGCGTGCGCACCGCGTCCACCCGCCCCGGCGGGGGCGTCAGGCGTCCGCGGGCTCCGGCACGTCGGCGCGGTCGTCGACCGGGCGGCGGTCCTTCGGCGGGTCGAACCGGTAGCCGACGTTGCGGACCGTGCCGATGAGCTGCTCGTGCTCGGGCCCCAGCTTGGCGCGCAGGCGCCGCACGTGGACGTCGACCGTGCGCGTGCCCCCGTAGTAGTCGTAGCCCCAGACCTCCTGCAGCAGCTGTGCGCGCGTGAACACGCGGCCCGGGTGCTGCACGAGGTACTTGAGGAGCTCGAACTCCTTGTACGTGAGGTCGAGGGGCCGGCCGCGCAGGCGGGCGGTGTAGCCGCCCGCGTCGATCGTCAGCTCGCCCGACGAGATCTCCTGCGGCGCGTCGTCGTAGGCGGCGGTCGCCGCGCGCTCCATGACGAGGCGGAACCGCGTCTCGACCTCGGCGGGGGTCGCGTGCTCGAGCACGAGGTCGTCGGCGCCCCACTCGGCGGTGACGACCGTCAGGCCGCCCTCGGTGAGGACGAGCACGAGCGGCACGGTCAGACCGGTGGCGCGCAGCAGGCGGCACGTGGTGCGCGCGGTGACCAGGTCGCGCCGCGCGTCGAGCACGACGATGTCCGCGTCCGGCGCGTCCACCAGGGCGGACGGCTCGACGGGAAGCACACGGACCCGGTGGGACAGGAGCCCCAGCGCGGGCAGCACCTGTGCCGAACCCCCGGACGCAGGCGTGAGGAGCAGCAGATCCGCCACCGGTCACCTCCTGGCTGCGAGTGGGGACACGCTACAACGTGCCGCCCCGCGCACGGGCACGGTCTCGCGGTACGACCCTCGGCACCACCCGTCCGCGCGCCGCGTCCCGCCCGGGCGGGACGCGGGGTCTGCGAGAATCGCCCGCGTGCCTGCCGACCCCCGCTGGACCCGACGCGCCCCGGAGCGACCCGTGACGACGCCGCACGGCGGCCCGCGAGGTGGGCGATGAGCGTCGAGACCCGGTCGGTCGTCACGGCGGTGCTGGCCGCGGTCGTCGCGGTCGCGGGCTACTTCGGCATGCTGCCGCTCGCGGTGGTCAGCGCCGTGCTGGTGGTCGCGCTCGCGGTCGGCTGGCCCGCGCTCGCGGGGCTGCCGTTCACACCCGGCGCCGGCGCGGTCGTCGGCCTCGGCGGCCTGGGCGCCGTCGCGGCCGTGACGATCACGCCCGAGGACCCGTTCCTGCAGCACATGGCGCTCGTGCTCGCGGGCGCCGTCGTCCTGGCGTTCGTCAACGAGCTGCTGCGCCGCGACGGGCGCGTGCGCATGGTCGAGTCGGTCTCGGGGACCGTCACCGGCACGGTGCTCGCGGTGTGCGTCACGGGCTGGGTCGCGACGGCGCGCCTGACGGGCGGCGACGAGCTGGTCGTCGCGGGTGCGATCGCGCTCGCGCTGGGCTCGGCCGCGGTCGCGCTGCGCGGCCGCCCGTGGGTCGTGTACCTCGTGACCGTGGCCGCGGCGACGGCCGGCGGCACGCTCGTGGGGTGGCTGCTGCCGACCGTGCACCTGACGGCGGGCGTCGCGCTCGGCGTGGGCGTGGGCGTGCTGGTCGCGGCGATGCACGCGCTGTTCGACCGGCTGCCGGCGCTCGTGCGGCGCGTGCCCGCGCTCGCGGTGGTCGTGCTGCCGGTGACCGTGACGGGCGTGCTCGTGTACGTCGCGGGGCGCGTGCTCGCCGGCTGAGCGGGGCCCGGGACCACGCGGTGCCGGCCGCTCGGGACGATCCGAGCGCCGTGCGTCGTTAGGATCGGTGCATGACTGCGCTCGAGGGCTTCTTCATCGGCCTGCTCGTGGCCGCCACGCTGACGATCGGGTGGTTCGCGACCTTCGTCGTGTACCGCCTCTACAAGGGCCAGCGCTGAGCCCTCGGCGCTGACCGCGCCCGCGTGCCGCCGACCCGGCGGTGCGCGTCCCGTGCACGTCGCCGGCCACCGCCGGTGCGCGCCCGAGCCGAGGAGGCACTGTGCCGTTCGTGCTGCCCGAGGGCCTCGCGCCCGAGGTCTACCCGCTCGCCTGGCTGGTCGGCCGCTGGCGCGGCGAGGGCGTCGTCGGGTACCCCGGCATCGAGGAGAGCGCCTTCACGCAGGAGCTCGAGGTCACGCACGACGGGGGGCCGTACCTCGCGTACCGCACGACGATCCGCCTGGTCGTCGCACCCGACGACGCGGCCGCGCTGACGGGCGACGACGCCCCCGCGCCCGACGGCGACCCGGACGCCGCCCGCGGCGGCGCGACCGCCGACGCGCACGACGGCCCCGTGTGGTCCACGGAGTCCGGGTACTGGCGCGTGCCGCCCGAGCGCCCGTCCGACCTGCCCGAGGACCAGCACCCCGTCGAGCTGCTGCTCGCCGACCCCTCCGGGAACGTGTCGGTCTACGTCGGGGCCGTCGGCAAGGGCCGCATCGACCTCGCGTCGGACCTGATCGCGCACACCGCGTCGGGCGCGGCCGTCAACGCGGGCAAGCGTCTGTACGGGCTCGTCGAGGGCGACCTCATGTGGGCGCACGACCTCGCCGCGTTCGGGCAGCCGCTGCAGTCGTACGCGTCGGCACGCCTCAGCAGGGTGGACGACTGACGTGACCACGCAGCCCGGCACCGAGCCCGCCGCCACGCCGGCCGACGCGGACGTCGCACCGGTCGAGCCGCGGCACCGCAGCCCGCTGCTCGCGCGGCGCGGCGCCGTCGCCGGCGCCGGGCCCGACGCGGGCGTGGCCTGGCACTACGGCGACCCGACCGCCGAGCAGCGCGCGCTCGCGCGCGGCGGCGCGGTCGTCGACCAGTCGCACCTCGGGGTCGTCACCGTCACCGGGCCGGACCGGCTCACGTGGCTGCACTCCCTGACGTCGCAGGACGTCGCGACGCTCGCACCCCGCACGTCCACCGAGCTGCTGGTGCTCGACCCGCACGGCCACGTCGAGCACGCCGTCGGCGTCGTCGACGACGGTGCGACCACGTGGCTGCTCACCGAGACGGCGCCTGCGCTCGCGGCGTGGCTCGACCGCATGCGGTTCATGCTGCGCGTCGAGGTCGCCGACGTCACCGACGCGTGGGCGGCGATCGGCGAGCCCGTCGACGCCGAGGGCGCCGAGGGCGAGCCCGTGACGTGGCGCGACCCGTGGCCCCGCACGGCCCCGGGCGGGACGCGCTACGGCGCCGAGGACGCCGCGCACCCCGGGGTCGACCGGCCCTGGCGGCTCGTGCTCGTGCCGCGCGAGCGGCTCGCCGACGAGGTCCGGGCCCGCGAGGCCGCGGGCTGGCCGCTCGTCGGCACGTGGGCGTCCGAGGCGCTGCGGGTCGAGGCGTGGCGCCCGCGCGCGACCCACGAGGTCGACGACCGCACGATCCCGCACGAGCTCGACTGGCTGCGCACGGCCGTGCACCTGCACAAGGGCTGCTACCGCGGCCAGGAGACGGTCGCGCGCGTGCACAACCTGGGCCGCCCGCCGCGCCGGCTCGTCATGCTGCACCTCGACGGCTCGGGGCACCTCGTGCCCGAGGTCGGCGCGGCCGTGCGACTGCCGGGCGCCGCGGCGCCCACGGCCGGGGGCGGCGAGGCCGCCGAGCCGGGTCGCGCCGTCGGGCGCGTCACGACGGTCGCGCGGCACCACGAGCTGGGTCCGGTCGCGCTCGCGGTCGTCAAGCGCTCGGTGCCCGAGGACGCGGTCCTGCTGGTCGACTGCGACGGCGGTGCCGTGTCCGCCGGCCAGGAGGTCGTCGTCCGCGGCGAGGGCGTCACGGCCGACCGGCCCGCGCCGCGCGGTCCGCTGACCCGGGGGCTCGGGCAGCACCCGATGCTCGGCCCGTGACGCGCGCGGCGGGCGCGTCGTGAGCGCGGCGTCCTCGCTCGCGTCGTCCGCGACGCTGCGGCTGCAGGTCGAGTCCCGGGTCCGTGCCGGCTGGGCGCGCGTGCGCGCGTCGTGGCCGCTGATCCTCCAGGCGTCCCTCGCCGCCGGGCTCGCGTACGGCATCGCCCTCTACGTCGCCGGTCACCGCGCGGGGTTCTTCGCGCCCGTCAGCGCGTGGGTCGCGCTCGGGTTCTCGCGCAACCGCAACGTGCGGCGCGTCGCCGAGCTGGCCGTCGGGGTCGCGATCGGCGTCGGCGCGGGCGACCTCGTGGTGCACGTCATCGGCTCCGGCGTGTGGCAGATGGCGCTCGTGCTGCTGGTCGCGGCGCTGCTGGGCCGGTTCCTCGACCGCGGCCTGATGCTCACGACGCAGGCCGGCGTCCAGGCGATCGTCATCGTCGGGCTGCCGCCGACCACGGGCTCGCCGTTCGGGCGCTGGGTCGACGCGCTCATCGGCGGCGGCGTCGCGCTCGCGGTCGCGCTGCTCACGCCCACCGACCCGCGGCGGCACCCCCGGACGCTCGCGCAGGCCGCGGTGCAGGAGCTCGCGGCGGTGCTGCACCGGCTCGCGGGCGGCCTGCGGTCGCGCTCGGTGGACGACGTCGAGTCCGCGCTGCTCACGGGCCGGGCCTCGCAGCCCGCGCTCGACGAGTGGCGCGAGGCCGCGCGCTCGGCGGCCGACCTCGTCCGGCTCGCGCCCGCGCACCGCCGGCACCGCGGCGAGCTGCACCGGCTCGTCGACGAGTCCGTGCTGCTGGACCGCGCGATGCGCAACGCGCGCGTGCTCGCGCGGCGTGCGATCGCCGCGGTCGAGGACGGGCACGTGGCGCCCGCGCTCGCGGACGCGGTCGAGTCCGCGGCCCGGTCCACCGACGACCTCGCGTCGGCCGTCGGGTCGGGGCACGACGCACGGGCGGCGCGCGAGCGGCTGCTCGACCTCGCGGCGACGCTCGACCCGCACACGCTCGTCCCCGAGGACTGGCAGGCGCAGTCGCTCGTGCTGCTGCTGCGCTCGCTCGTCGTGGACCTGCTCGAGGCGGCGGGCGCGTCGCCGCAGGACGCGCGCGCGGCCCTGCCCGAGCTCTGACGGCGCTCCTCGGGCCCGGACGCCGGGCGCGCCCCGCGCGGGTCTGCGCGGGTCTGCGCGGCGCGCCCGGTAGCGTCCGGGGGCATGGAGGTCGCGGTCAGCGCGTTGCGCGCGGAGCTCAGGCAGTGGATCGAGACGGCGCGGTCGGGGCAGGACGTCGTCGTGACCGAGCGCGGCGTGCCCGTCGCGCGCCTGGTCGGGATCGAGTCCGCCGACCTCGTCGCGCGGCTCGAGCGCGACGGCCTGCTCACGGCCGCCGAGGGCGACCGGCCCGCCGCCGAGCCCGAGCGTGCCGCGGGGGCCGCGCGCGCGGTCTCGGGCCTCGTGCGACGGCTGCGGCGCTGACCGTGGCGCTCGCGTACCTGGACACCAGCGCGCTGGTGAAGCTGTGCGTCGCCGAGCCGGGCACCGCGCTGGTCGCGGCCGTGTGGGACGGCGCGGACCTCGTCGCGACGTCGCGGCTGGCCGACGCCGAGGTGCGGGCGGTGCTCGCGTCGGGGCGGCGCGCGGGCGCGCTCGACGACGACGCGGCGCGCACCGCGGCGGCGGCGTGGCACCGGCTGCGGCCCGGCCTGCGACTCGTCGAGACGACGCCCGCGGTGCTCGACGCGGCGGCGCGGCTCGTCGACCGGCACCCGCTGCGGGCGGCCGACGCGGTGCACCTCGCGTCGGCCCTCGCGCTGCGCTCGCCCGACCTGCTCGTGCTCGCGTGGGACGAGCACCTCGCCGCCGCGGCGCGCGCCGAGGGTCTGACGGTGCTGCCGCGCGGCTGACCGCCACGCCGTCTCGTAGGGTCGGGGCGTGAACTTCATCTGGTCGGTGCAGGCGCTGCTGTTCTTCGTCTTCTACCTGACGATCTTCGTGCTGAGCGCGTGGGCGCTGGTCGACTGCCTGCGGCGCCCGGCGGGGGCGTTCACGGCGGCGGGCAAGCGCACCAAGCAGTTCTGGACGTGGGTGCTCGTGGCCGCGGCGGTCGTCGCGTTCATCTCGGTGCCGATCCCCGGGTTCCCGTCGTTCGGCCTGAGCTTCCTCGCGCTCGGCAGCGCGGCGGCCGCGATCGTCTACCTGGTCGACGTGCGGCCCGCGGTCGGGCCGTACTCGGGACGCCGGGGCGGCGGCTCGCGGGGCGGGTGGTGAGCGGGCGCGCCGTCGCGGCGGCGGCGGTCCCGCTCGCGGACGTCGTGCGCGGCGACCTCGTGGAGTCGGTGCACCTGGGGCACGTCGTCGTGCTCGCGCCCGACGGTGCGGTGCGCCTCGCGCTCGGCGACCCCGAGGTCGTGGTGTGGCCGCGGTCGTCGCTCAAGCCGGTGCAGGCCGTCGCCATGCTCCGCGCGGGCCTCGACGTGGACGGCGAGGAGCTCGCGCTCGCGTGCGCGAGCCACTCGGGCGAGCCCGGGCACCTCGACGTCGTGCGGCGCGTGCTCGCGGGCGCCGGGCTGGGGGAGGGCGACCTGCAGAACACGCCCGACTGGCCGCTGTCGGCCGACGCCGCGTGGCAGCGGCGCACCGACGGGTACGCGCCCGCGCCGCTCACGCAGAACTGCTCGGGCAAGCACGCCGCGATGCTCGCGACGTGCCGCGCGGCGGGCTGGGACGTCGCGGGGTACCGCGACCCGACGCACCCGCTGCAGCGGGCCGTGGTGGCGACGACGGCCGAGCTGACGGGCGCGCCGGTCGACCACGTGACGGTCGACGGGTGCGGCGCGCCGCTGCTGTCGACGACCCTGGTCGGCCTCGCGCGCGCGTTCGGCGCGATCGCGTCCGAGGGCGACCCGGCGTCGCCGCTCGCGCGGGTCGCGCGCGCGATGACGTCGCACCCGTGGCACGTCGGCGGCACGGGTCGTGACGTCACGGACGTCATGCGGGCCGTGCCGGGGCTGGTCGCCAAGGACGGCGCCGACGGCGTGTACGCGGCGGGTCTGCCGGACGGCGGCGCGGTGGCGCTCAAGGTGCTCGACGGGTCGGCGCGCCCGCGCGCCGCCGTGCTGGCCGCGGCGCTCGCGGTCGCGGGGGTCGACCCGGGGCTCGTCGCGCCCGTGGGCGCGACGCCCGTGCTGGGCCACGGGCAGCCGGTCGGCGAGGTGCGCGCGACGTTCGGCGGTGCCGCGTGAGGGCGGTCGTCCAGCGGGTCACGCACGCGGCCGTGCGCGTCGACGGCGAGGTCGTGGGGCGGATCGACCGCCCGGGTCTGCTCGCGCTGGTCGGCGTGACGCCCGGCGACGGGCCCGCGCAGGTCGAGGTCGTCGCGCGCAAGATCGCCGAGCTGCGCATCCTGCGCGACGAGCGGTCGGCCGTCGACGTGGGTGCGCCCGTGCTCGTCGTCAGCCAGTTCACGCTCTACGCCGACGTCCGCAAGGGCCGCCGGCCGACGTGGAACGCGGCGGCGCCGGGGCCGGTCGCCGAGCCGCTGGTCGACGCCGTGGTCGCGGCGCTGCGGGCGCGCGGGCTCGAGGTCGCGACGGGCCGGTTCGGCGCCGACATGGCCGTCGAGCTGGTCAACGACGGGCCCGTGACGATCCTCGTGGAGTCCGCGCCCGCGTGACGTCGCCGCGCTCGCGCCGAGCGCGGCGGGGGAGCGCGCGCGCCGGGACGCGAGGAGGGCCCCTCGGAGTAAGCGTCCGAGGGGCCCTCCCGTGACCGCGTGCCCACGCGCCACCGGTCGCCCGGTGGCCGGCGCCGCTGTTGACGGTGCGGCTCCGTCCCGGCACCCGACGGTCCGGCGCACCGGTCCGCCGCGGGCGGGACGACCACGATCGACCTCGCGGTACCGGTGCGTCCCCTGCGTCGTCATCCACAGGTCGACGGGTCTCCCCGCCGAGGCGTCCACACGTTCTCCGCTCGGTCCGTCCCCGCCGGTCGCACGCCCTCCACGGGCACTCCTGGAGGAGTGTTTCCGCAGGTGGCGGGCGGTCGGTCGAGGTCGATGACCCATGTCTAGTCCTGTGCGGCGAGCGCCACAAGAGGGTGGCGCGGGGCGATTTCGTCCACCGCTCCGTCCACAACACTCTCCACAGGGATACCTGGGAATCCATCCGTCAGACACAGGGGTGTGGACAGAATCTGTGGACACGCCACCTGCCGGTCACCCGACGGCCCACCGCGCTCGGTAACCTGGACCCCGGTACGAGGCCCCTCGGAGTAAGCGTCCGAGGGGCCTCGCCGTGTCCCGGGCGGGCTCACGCCACCGCGGCGTCCAGCGCGGCGACCTCGTCGGCCGTCAGCTCGAGGTCCGCGGCGCGCACCGAGTCCTGGATCGACGCGGGGCGTGACGCACCCGGGATCGGGATGACGACGTCGGCCTGCGCGAGCTCCCACGCGAGCGTCACCTGCTGCGGGCTCACGCCGTGCGCGTCGGCGACCTCCTGGAACGCGGCGTAGCGCGTGCCCAGGTCCCGCGCGCTGCGGATGCCGCCCAGCGGGCTCCACGGGAGGAACGCGACGCCCAGCTCGGCGCACAGCTCGAGCTCGGGCTGCGACGAGCGGAACGACGGCGAGTACTGGTTCTGCACCGACGCGAGCCGGCCGCCCAGCAGCTCCTGCGCGAGGCGGATCTGGTCCGGGTCGGCGTTCGAGATGCCGGCCATGCGGATCAGCCCCGAGTCGAGCAGCTCGACGATCGCGCCGAGCGACTCGGCGTACGGCACCTGCGGGTCGGGGCGGTGGAACTGGTAGAGGCCGATCTGCTCGACGCCCAGGCGGCGGGCCGACGCCTGCGCCGCGGCGCGCAGGTGCTCGGGCGAGCCGTCGAGCGTCCAGGAGCCGTCGCCCGGGCGCAGGTGCCCGCCCTTGGTCGCGACCACGACGCCCGACGTGTCGCCGCCCCACGAGCGCAGCGCCTGCGCGATGAGCTCCTCGTTGTGGCCGACCTCGTCGGCGTGCAGGTGGTACGCGTCCGCGGTGTCGATGAGCGTGACGCCCGCGTCGAGCGCGGCGTGGATCGTGGCGACCGAGCGCTCCCGGTCGGGGCGGCCCTCGATGCTCATGGGCATGCCGCCCAGGCCGACGGCGCTGACGGGGACTCCGGCGAGGTTGCGTGTCTTCATGCGTCCATCCCACCCCGCGCGGGCCCGCGCCGCACGCCGTCGCGCGTCCGGCGCGTCCCCTCGGCCCTCGGTCAGGGCAGTCGCAGCAGCGCGCGCAGCGTGCGGACCACGCCGTTGTCCGCGTTGGACGGTGCGACGTACCGCGCGTGCGCGCGGACGTCGGGGTGCGCGTTGTCCATCGCGAACGACCACTGGGCCGCGTCGAGCATGCCGAGGTCGTTGAGGTAGTCGCCGAACGCGACCGTCTGCGCGGACGTGACCCCGAGCGCGGCCTGCACGTCGCGCAGCGCGTGCCCCTTGTCGGCCGTCGGGCTCATGACGTCCACCCAGTGCTCGCCGCTCACGAGGACGCGCGCCGCGTCCGAGAACGCCGCGAGGGCCGGCGCCACGCCCGTCTCCGCCGGGCCGAAGTCGTACACCGCGACCTTGAGCACGGTGTCCTCGACGGCCGTGAGGTCCGGCACGTGCTCGAGCAGCGCGTAGTACGGCTCGCACTGCGCGAGGAACGCGGCGTCGGTGCGCTCGACGTACGCCGACGCGCGCCCGCACAGCACGACGCCCACGTCGGCGCCGCCCGCGGCGTGCGCCCGCACGGCCCGCACGACGTCCCGTGCGGTCGCCGGGTCCAGGCCGTCGACCGCGAGCACGTCGCCGTCCCGCACCACGAGCGCGCCGTTCTCCGCGACGTACACCAGGTCGTCGCGCCCGAGCTGCCGGCGCAGCGTCGCGTACTGCCGCCCGCTCGCGGGGCACACCGCGACGCCGCGCGCCACGAGCGCGTCGAGCAGCGGCCAGAACGACGGGTCGACGCGCTTGGCGTCGTCGAGCAGCGAGCCGTCCATGTCGACGGCGACGAGGCGCACGTCGGGCACGACGTCGAAGGCGGGGGGATCGGTCACGCGCACGTGCTCGATCCTCGCACCCGCCGGGCCTCCACCCGGCTGCCCCAGCGCGACGTCACCAGTTGCGGCCGCCGCGCCCGCCGCCGCCGGTGCCCGGCTGGTCGCCGCCGCCGCGCCCGCCCGAGCCGCCCTCGCCCTCGCCCTCGGCGCCGTCACCACCGCCACCGCCCGCCTGACCGTTGCGCTCGGCGAGCTGCTGCTGGCGCTCGGCCTCCGCCTGTGCGGGGTCGGGTGCGCCCTGGTCGCCCGGGCCTGCGCCGGGCGCCGGGACGTCGTCGACGGTGCCGTCCTCGGCCGCGCGAGCGAGCTGGTCGACGCCCGTCGCGAGGTCCAGCAGGTCCTGCATGCGCTGCTCGGCGGCGGCCTGCGGCGACGACGACGCGTCGTCCTCGCCGCCGCCCTCCTGCTCGTCCTGGCCGCCGCCCCCGCCGCCCTGGTCCTCCTGGTCGTCCTCGCCCCCGCCGCCCTGCGAGGGCGGCGGCGTGCACGCCGGGTCGCCGAGCGCCTCGGCCGCCAGGGCCGCGTGGTCGGCGGCGATGCGGAGCAGGAACGAGGCGTACGACATCTCGTCGGCCAGGACGGGCGGCTCGTCGCCGTACCGGGGTTCGAGGTCCGCGGGGTCGTACGGCTCGCCCGCGGCCTGCGCCGCGAGCGCGTCGGCGAGCTTCCTCGCGTACTCGAGCTGCTCGTCCGCGCTCTTCACCGCCGAGGCCTCGGCGGCCTGCAGCGCGAGCGCGCGGTTGGTCTGCACGTCGCACCGGTGCTGCTCGGGCACCCCGGCGAGCGCCTCGTCGAGGTGCTGCACGGCGCGCGTGTACCGGCCCGCGCGGTAGGCCGCGGTGCCCGCGTTGAACGCGGCCCTCCACCGCTCGACGATCGTGCGGTCCTTGACCTGCTCGAACGCGTCGAGCGCACGCCACTCGTCGCCGTGGTCGTAGACGTCCCGTGCCGCGGCGTAGCCGGGCGCCATGCGGGAGACGTTCAGCGCGAACGCGAGCAGCAGGAGCGCGGGCAGCCAGCTCCAGAGCAGCAGCCGCCGGCGCCGCCGTCGGTGCAGCGGCATCGCGGCGATGCGCGCGCGCTTCGCGGCGCGGCGCTCCTTGCGGGTGGTCGGGCGGCCCGTGCCGCGCGCGGCCGCCCGCGCCTGCGCGGTGCGCTGGCTCAGCTCGACGGCCGCGCGGCGCGCGGCGCGGCGCTGCTCCTCGGCCTCGGCGCGCCGACGCTGCTGCTCGGCCCCGCGGCGCCGCCGGTCCCGGCGGTCGTCGTTGCTCATGAGGTCCTCCTGCGGCGACGGCTCGACGCGCGCGCCCACGTCCACGCCTCGGCGGCGAGCAGCGCGCCCGCGAGCAGCGCGAACGGCCACACCAGGTCGCGCTGCGTCGACAGGTCCGCGCGGCCGTCGGCGGCGATCGCCGCGACGTCGACGTCGGCCACGAGGTCGGCCGTCGGGGTGGGGCCGTCGCGGTGCACGTACGGCACGCCGAGCTCGGCGGCGACCTCGCGCAGCGCGGCCTCGTCGGCACGCGACAGCGCGGGGCGCGACGGGTCGTCGGGGTCGGGGATGTAGGGCGCGTCGGGGCGGGCCACGCCGTCGAACTCGCGCATCGGCGCACCGGCCGCCGTGCCGTACCCGAGCACGGCGCCGCCGTCGACGAGCTCGGCGACCTCCGCGAACGAGCCCGGCTCGGCGTCGGCGGTCTGCTCGCCGTCGGACAGGTAGAACACCAGGCGCACCATGGCGGGGTCGCGGTCGCGCGCGTCCTGCAGCGACCGCGTCAGCACCTCGAGCGCGCGGTCGCGGCTCGTGCCCGCCGACCCGGCCGTGACCTCCTGCGTCACGGTCTGCGCCCACGCGCGCACGGCGTTCACGTCGTCCGTCAGGGGCAGCTGCGTGCCCGCCTCGTCGGCGAAGCCCACGACCGCGTACGAGCCGCCGGGCAGGTCGCCCGCGAGCGAGACCACGTCGTGGCGCACGCCGTCGAGACGCTGCACGGCCGGCTCGGGCGGCAGGCCCGGGCCGCGGACCACGGGGTCGCCCGGGCCCCAGTCCTCGGCGGCCATCGAGCCCGTGCGGTCCACCACGAACCACACCTGCACGCCGACGCGCGCACCGCCGGCCTGCGTCGCCGCGGTCGTCGGCGTGAGGCCCACGACGCCCAGCACGACCACGAGCGCGGCCCGCCGCCACCACGTCCACCCGCCCGCGCGCGGCGCGTCGGACCGCCGCACGCGCAGCCGTCCGCCCGTGCGCTCGACCCGCAGCGCCAGCGCCTGCCCGACGCACACCAGCAGCACCGGCACCGCCGTGAGCAGCACGACGGCGACGGGCACGACCGTGCGGGCGTTCATGCGCGCACCCGCCAGGCCAGCACGACCGCCGCGAGCCCCGCGACGTACAGCAGCACGACCCACCCGTCGGAGTCGTCGGTGACGACGCGCTCGGGGTCGGCGTCCATCGCCGCGAGCTGGCTGGCCTGCACGCGCGCGAGGATCGCCGGCACGGCGCCCGCGTCGTCGGCGGTGGTGAACGTGCCGTCCGTCGACTCCGCGGCGAGGCGCATCTCGGTGGCGGTCGACGCCGCGAACGTCTCGCGCCCCGCGGCGTGCAGCGCGTGCAGCACGACGCCGCGGGACGCCGCGAGCGCGGCCGCCTCGGGCAGCGTGTAGATCGGGGACCCCCACACCTCGTTGTCGGTCGCGAGCACGACCGAGCGCGACCGGTCGGCGTCGAACTGGTCGAACAGCAGCGTGCACGACGCGAGCCCGTCGCCGACCAGCGACGCCTGCCCCTCGAGCCCGGACGTGCCGCGGTAGATGGCCTCCGCCTCGGGAGAGCGGGGGTCGGCGAACGCCTCGCGTGCCGCGCGCAGCTGCTCGGACACCAGCGTGTAGTCGTCGGTCAGCGGGAACACGGTCGACGACGTCGAGTCGAACACCGCGAGGGCCACGCGCTCGCCCGTGAACCCCTCGACCAGCCGCTCGAACGTCGCGACGACCCGCTCGTCGTAGTCGACCATCGACCCCGACACGTCCAGGCACAGCACGATGTCGCGGTTCGCGAGCTCGCGCGTGCGCTCCTCGACCGTGACGGGCCGCGCCGCGAGGACGCCCGCACCGACCGCGGCCGCGGCGACCGCGAGCGCGAGCCCCACGCGCAGCGCGCGGTACCGCACGCGCCACGCGCGCAGCGCCGGCACGCGCCGCAGGTCCTCGGTGTTGGCGACGCCGGTGGTCGCGCGACGGTCGCGCAGCAGCAGCCCCACGAGCACGGCCGCGGCCACGACGCCCAGCACGACCGGCACCAGCCACGGCACCTCGAGGCCCGCGCGCGTCACCACGAGCGCACCCGTGCCCGGGCCTGGTCCAGCGAGCGCGTGACGCGCGTGCGGGACGACCGGGCGAACGCGGGCACCGACGACTGCTCGAGCAGCGGTGCGAGGGGGCGCGTCTCGCGGCGCTCGCGCGCCTGCGAGGCCGTCATGGTCGTGGTGTCGACGCCCGTGCGGACGCTCGCGAACTCGCGGACCGCGGCGCGCAGCTCGAGGTGCGCGCCGCGCGCGTCGACGTCACCCGCGCGGTAGCGCCGCTCGACCTCGTCGAGGCGCGCGAGCGTCGTGGCGCGCAGCATCGCCCACGGGTCGGTGCTCGCCTTCGCCGCGGGGCGCGCGGCGGGGGCCGGGGTGGGCTCGGGCGGTGCGCCGGCGGGGCGGCGCGTCCACAGCAGCACGCCCACGAACCACGCGGCGACCAGCACGACGATCGCGCCGGCGACCCACGGCCACCACCACGAGAACGGCATCGGGTCGACGAGCTCAGCGGCCGGCACGGCGCGACCTCCCCAGCAGCGCGACCATCTCGTCGAGCACGTCGTGCGTGCTCTCGACGCTCACCGACCGCACGCCCAGCCGCCGCAGCCTGCCCTCGACCTGCGCGTGCCGCTCGGTGCGCGCCGCGGCCACGGCGTCGCGCACGGCGCGGCGGCCCCGCAGGTAGGCGGGCAGCGACCAGCCCGTCACGACGTCCCGCACGCGGCGCCCGCGCGGCGGCGCGACCACGGGCCGGCCGCGCTCGGTCGCCGCCGAGCCGCCCGCGAGCGACCCCGGCGCGGCGCCCAGACCGGCCGCGAACAGATCCGCGTCGACGACCTGCACGACCATCACCTCGTGCCGCGTGCGCAGCCGCGCGAGCGCGCGCTCGTCGGCCTCGCCCGGGCGCGCCTCGTCGGTCACGACGACCACCAGGGACCGGCGCGGCGTGCCGCGCAGCACGCGGTCCAGCAGGCGCGCCAGGGCGCCCTCGGGCGCGTCGGGGTCGAACGTGCGCTGCACGCGCCGCAGCAGCACCTCCAGGTGCGTCGTCCCCGCGCCCGACGGCACCTCGACCACACGGCCCGCGTCGCCCGCCACGAGGGACACGCGGTCGCCGCGCTGGTGCGCGAGGTGCGCGACCACGTCGGCCACGAGCTGCGCGACCTCGTGCTTGGGCTCGCCGCCGGCCGACGTCGCGGTCATGTGCCGCCCGGTGTCGACGACCAGCACGAGCGTGACGTTCGACGTCTCGACGTACCGCTTGACCACGGGCTGCGCCGAGCGCGCCGACGCCCGCCAGTCGATGTCGCCCACGTCGTCGCCCGGCGTGTAGACGTGCAGGTCGTCGACCTCGTCGCCGTGGCCCTTCCAGACCGCGCGGTGCCGTCCGTCGAGCAGGCCCGTGGCGCGCCGGAGCGTGGGCAGCTCGAGGCGCGCGCGGACGAGCGCGAGGCGGGACCGGGCGGGCACGGGGCTCAGGGCACCGGGACGGCGTCGAACACCGACGTGATGATCGACTCGGTCGACACGTCGTCGGCGATCGCGTCGAACGTGCGCACGATGCGGTGGCGCAGCACGGCGTTGCGCAGCGTGTGGACGTCGTCCGGGACGACGTGGCCGCGACCCGCGCGCAGCGCGACGGCCTGCGCGACCCGCATGAGCGAGATCGACCCGCGGGGGCTCGCGCCCATCCGCACGAGCCGGTCCAGGCCCGGGACCTGCACGGGGCCGCGGCCGCGCGTCGTCGCGACGAGGTCGACGACGTACCGGCGGATCGACGCGTCGACGTACACCTGGTCGACCAGGCGCTGCAGCCACGCCACCTCGTCGAGCCCCAGCCGGTCCGCGTCGAGCGGGCGGACCATGCGGCCGTCGGAGATGCGGTCGAGGATCTCGACCTCCTCCGCGGGGTCCGGGTAGTCCAGGACCTCCTTGAGCAGGAACCGGTCCATCTGCGCCTCGGGGAGCACGTGCGTGCCCTCCTCCTCGACCGGGTTCTGCGTGGCCAGCACCATGAACGGCGACGGCACCGCGTGGATCTCGCCCGCGATCGTGGTCTGCCGCTCCTGCATCGCCTCGAGCATCGCCGACTGCGTCTTGGCCGACGAGCGGTTGATCTCGTCGAGCAGCACGACGTTGGCGTGCACGGGGCCCAGCTGCGTCGTGAACTGCGACGTGCCGTAGTTGAAGACCTGCGTGCCCACGATGTCCGACGGCATGAGGTCGGGCGTGCACTGGATGCGGTGGAACGACCCCGACACCGCGTGCGCGAGCGTCTGCGCGGCCGTCGTCTTGGCGAGGCCCGGCACGGACTCGAGCAGCACGTGCCCGCCGCACATCAGCGCGACGACGAGCGACGTGCGCAGCTGCCGCTGCCCGACGACGCGCTGGTCGAAGACCGCGTCGATGCGCTCGCACAGCGCGATCGCACGCGAGCGGTCGGACGGGGAGACGGTGTCGCGAGTCACGGCGGGCAGGTTACCTGTGACAACGCACGCCCGCGCGCTCGGGCGTGTCGGGCGGGCACCGCGTGTCGCCGTGCCCCGCCACCACCACCACCCGCGGTCGAGTGCGGGGTTCGGCCGGTTCTCGGCACCGGGTAGCGGCAGAGCTCCGCGTTCGAGGGGGTGACGGCGGTGGGTCCGGTGGGTCCGGTGGTCGGTCAGGTGAGCCAGGTGCGGACCGCGTCGACGACGGGCGGGTCGGCGGGGGCGTGCCCGCCGGGGACCGTGACGAGCGTGACCGGCCCGGCGAGCGCCGCGAGGTGCTCGGTCAGCTCGGCGGGGCTGCCGTAGGGGTCGCTCGCGCCGCTCACCGCGAGCACGGGGACGGTGACGCGCGGCAGGTGCGCGACGCGCAGCGTCTCGGGCTTCGCGGGCGGGTGCAGCGGGTACGACAGCAGCAGCAGGCCCGCGACCGGCAGCCCGTCGGCGACCGCGACCGAGCACATGCGTCCCCCGAACGAACGACCGCCGACCATGAGCCGGTCGGTGCCGACGCCCAGGTCGGCCGCGAACGCCGTGGTCTCCTCGACGATCCGGGCCGGGGCGGCCTTCGCGCCGCGCGGCACGTCGACGCGCCGCACCGGGACCCCCACGGCGGTGAGGGCCGCGTCGAGCGCGACGAGCGTCGCGTGGTCCCGCGTCGCGCTCGCGCCCGGCGTCAGGAGCACGCCCGCGACCTCCGCCGGACCCGGTCCGTCCCGCAGCACCCGCACGTCCGCCATCCCCGCATCCTCCCGCACCCGACCGCACCGCACCGTGGCACGGACGTCGCCGTCGCGCTCCCGTGCACGCGCGACGCGGTCGGACGTCGCGCGTGCACGGACGGACCGTGCGGTGCGCCGGTGGTGCTCGATCGCTCTCTCGCGCGGGTGCTCAGGTCTGCCTGCGCGCCGGTAGGAGGTGCTGGATCGCTCTCTCGCGGGCGGGTGGTGGTGCGGCGGGTGGGTCAGGGGGTGGCGAGGAGGTCGCGGACCAGGGCCGGGACGGCCTCGTCGATGGGGGCGCGGACGACCTCGTCGGCGAGGTGGTCGTACGGGGTCGGCTCGGCGTTGACGACCACCAGGCGTGCGCCCGCGTCGACCGCGAGCGGGGCCAGGCCCGCGACGGGGTGCACCGTCAGCGTCGTGCCGATCGCGACGAACGTGTGCGCGTCGGTCGTGGCTGCGACGGCACGGGCCAGCGCGTCGTCGGGCAGCAGCTCGCCGAAGTACACGACGTCGGGCTTGAGCACGCCGCCGCACGCCGTGCACGCCGGGTCCGGCTCCGCGGCCAGCCGGTCGAGCACGTCGCGCGTCGGGACGCCCGCGCCGCAGCGCAGGCACGACGTCGTCGCGAGCGACCCGTGCAGCTCGACGACCGACGCGGGGTCGGCGCCCGCGACCTGGTGCAGGCCGTCGAAGTTCTGCGTGAGCGTCGCGATCAGCACCCCCGCGCGCTCGAGCTCGACGAGCGCGCGGTGCGCCGGGGTGGGTCGCGCGTGCCACACCGGGTGCCCGGCCCACGTGCGCCAGCCGCGTGCGCGGACGCCCGCGTCGCGCACGTACCGGTCGATCTCGAGCAGCTCGGCCGCGGCCGGGTCCCGCGTCCACACGCCCTGCGGCCCGCGGAAGTCGGGCACGCCCGACGACGTCGAGATCCCCGCGCCGGTCAGCACGGTGACGGTCGGTGCGTGGTGGTGGTGCGGCACGGTTCTCCCGGGGTCGGCGGCTGCCGTCGAGCGTAGGCGCCGTCGGCGCGCGGTCAGGCCGCGTCGAGCGCGGCGACCACGCGGTCGACGTCGTCGGAGTCGTTCCAGACGTGGAACGCGAGCCGGACGCCGCCGCCGCGCCCCGCGACCCGCAGGCCGGCGGCGTCGAGGCGTGCGCGGACGGAGCCGTCGTCGTCGGCCAGGGACACGATCGCGGAGCCGGCCGGGTCCAGCCCCAGCCGGCCGCGCAGGTCGTCCGCGAGCCCGACGTCGTGCGCGTGCACCGCGGCGACGTCGACGCGCGCGAACGCGTCGAGCGCGGGTGCGGCGCCGACCCAGCTCAGCCACGCGGGCGACGTGTCGAACCGGCGTCCGTCGGAGGCCAGGCGCATGTCGGTGCCGTAGACCGACGCCCACGGGTCGTCGCCCGCGTACCAGTTGGCCGCGAGCGGGCGCAGCCGCGCGGCCGCGGCGGGCGTCGTCGTCGCGAACGCCGTGCCGCGCGGCGCGCACAGCCACTTGTACGCCGAGCACACCGTGACGTCCGCGTGGTCCGCCGGTGCGGGGACGAGCGGCAGCCAGCCGGCCGCCTGCGTGACGTCGACGAGGCTGACCGCACCGACCCGCGCGGCCGCGGCGCGCACGGCCCCGACGTCGGCGACGCGCCCGTCGCGCGACTGCACGAGCGACGTCGCGACGACGTCGCAGCCGTCGGCGGCCGCCTCGGCCAGGTGCCCGACCGGCACCGCCCGCACGGTCACCCCGCGGTCGGCGTGCGCGAGGAACGGGTACGTGACCGACGTGAAGTCGTCCTCCGCGACGACGACCCGACCACCGTCCGGCACCGCCGCCGCGACGAGCCCGACCAGCGGCGACGTCTGCGCGCCGATCGCGACGCGCGTGACGTCGACGCCCGCGACGCGTGCGTACGCGGCGCGTGACGCGGCGACCGACACGTCGTAGGTGGCGGGGGTCGCCTCGCCCGCGGTCCACGCGTCGAGGGCCGAGCGCAGCGCGTCGGCGGTCGCCGTGAGCGGCAGGCCCGACGTCGCGGCGTCGATGTGCCCGGGGACGCGCCGGAACATCGCCCGCAGGTCGGCCAGCGGCAGGGTGCCCGGACGCGGGGCGGCGGGGGTGACGGTCGTCATGCGTCCACCCTCACGGAGCCGATGACATCACACAACGGCTAGTCATGACGGCCCTGCATCACCGACAGTTATGGTTCGGCCATGTCGCCCACCCGCCACCACGGCGCACGCGGCCGCACCCGGGCGTCCGCGGACGACCGGGACGTCCGGGCGCCCGGCACGCCAGCGCCCGTCGTCGTCACCGCCGACGGCGAGCCGCCCCCGGTCGCCGACGTCCCCCGGACGTTCCCCGCGCACGCGCTCGACGTGGCCGCGCTGCGCATGGTCCAGGCCGTCGCCGAGCACGGCACGCTCACGGCCGCGGCCGCCGCGCTCGGCGTTAGCCAGCCCGCCGTGTCGCAGCACCTGCGCCGCCTCGAGCGCCGCCTCGGCACCGCGGTGCTCGACCGCAGCGGACGGTCCGTGCGGCTCACGGAGGCGGGGCGGGTGCTGGCCCGCCACGGGGCGACCGTGTCCGCCGCGCTGCACGCCGCATCGGCCGAGGTCGCCGCGCTCACCGGGCTGCGCGCGGGCGTCGTGCGGCTCGTCGCGTTCCCGTCCGCGTGCGCGACGCTCGTGCCGCGCGCGCTCGCGGACCTGCGCGTGCGCCACCCGGGGCTGTCCGTCACGCTCGTCGAGGCCGAGCCGCCCGAGTCCGTCGCGCTGCTCGCCGCGGGCGAGGCCGACGTGGTGCTCACGTTCGCCTACGACGACCTGGCCCGGACGGTACGCGGCACGGACGACGCCGAGCGCCCGGCGGACGACGTGGCGACGGCGGCCCCGGACCCGCGCCTCGTGCACCGCCGGCTGCTCACCGACCCGACGCTCGTCGCGCTCCCGGCCGGCCACCCGGCCGCGACCGTCGACGGTCTCGCGCTCGGCGACCTCGCCGCCGACACGTGGATCGCGGGGTGCCCGCGCTGCCGGCGGCACCTGCTGACGTCCGGGCGGGCGGTCGGGTTCGAGCCGCGCGTCGCGTACGCGACGGACGACTACCCGGCGGTCCTCGGCCTGGTCGCCGCCGGTCTCGGCGTCGCCGTGCTGCCGGGACTCGTGCGCGCGACCGCCGCGGGCGTGCCGGGTGTCGTCCTGCGCCCCGTCGACGGGACGTCGGCACGCCAGGTCGACGCGGTCACGACGCGCGACCTGCTGCGCGTCCCCGCCGTCGTGGCGACCCTCGACGCCCTGACGTCGGCGGCCGCCCCCGCCTGACGGGCGCGCGACCCCCGGGTGGGTAGCGTGAGGGGGTGGACGTGAGCGGACGGCCCGAGGCCGGGGACGGCGCGCGCGGCCGCGTCGTCATGCAGGTGCGGTGGTCGGACGTCGACCTGTTCGGGCACGTCAACAACGCGGCGTTCCTGCGGTACCTCGACGACGCGCGGTTCACGCTCTTCCCGCGCATGGGCGTCGACGAGGCCGGCGCCATGACCGCGTCGCTGCTGGTGGTCGTCAAGCACGAGATCGACTACGTCGCACCCATCCGGTTCCGGCTCGCGCCCGTCGTCGTCGAGGTGTGGGTGCCGCGCCTGGGTCGGTCGTCGGTCGACTTCGCGTACGAGGTGCTCGACGGCGACGGCCCCGACGCGGGCGTCGCGCTGCGCGCGCGCTCGCGGATGGTGCAGCTCGACCGCGCGACGCACACGCCGCGTCCCTTCACCGACGAGGAGCGCGCGACGTTCGCCGCGTTCCCCGGGCCCTCCCCGGAGCTGCGCGGCTGGTGACCGCTCGCACCCGGTGACCGCTCCGACCCGGTGACGGCCGGACGCCCGTCGCGGTTGTCCGGGATCGTCCGGACCCGCGCCGGTCGGGTGCGCCGCCGCCCGTGACGCGGCGAGCATCGCCGACGGGGCGAGCGGCGTGCCCGCGGCCCCGCGGACGACGCGCGACCCCCGCGCGCGCCGGAGACCGGGAGGACCCATGGGACGCATCACGCGCGTGGCGGGCGCGGCGGCGGTGCTGGCGCTGCTCGCCGCCGGCTGCACGGCGGCCGACGAGCCGGACACGGACACGACCATCACCGACGCGGCGACGCCCGAGCCGGGCCCCGGCTCGCTGACCATCCGCTGGCTCGCGTACACCGGGTCGGGCGAGGGGGCGGTCGGCGAGACCGAGCTGACGCGCCGCCCGCACGACGACGGCGACTTCCGCGTCGAGTTCTCCGAGAACGAGGTCGGCGGCATCGGGCCCGCCGCGCAGGCCGGCGCGTGGAACGCGGCGATCGTCTCGACGCTGCTGCTGGGGCTTCCGCTGAGCGGCGAGTTCCGGTTCGAGACGAGCGGGCGCGTCGACGGCCCGAGCGCGGGCGCCCTGACGACGGCCGGGCTCATCGCGCTGCAGCGCGGCGACACGTTCCTCGACGACGTCACGATGACCGGCACGATCAACCCGACCGGCACGATCGGCCCGGTCGGCGGCATCCCCGAGAAGGTGCAGGCCGCGGCCGACGAGGGCTTCACGACCGTCCTCGTGCCGCTGGGGCAGCGCAACTCGCCGAACCAGGCCGGCGAGGTCGTCGACGTCGTCCGGCTCGGCGACCGCGAGGGCGTCGAGGTCATCGAGGTCGGCGACGTCTACGAGGCGTACGGGCACCTCACCGGCGAGCCGCTCGAGGCGCCGCGCCTGGGCGGCGACCCGCGGCTGTCGAACCAGTCGTACGACAAGGTCTCGGCGCAGGTCGAGGCGACGCTCGCGCGCTACGACACCGCGTTCCGCCGGTTCGAGGCGCTGCCCGCGGAGATCCGCACGACGCTCGCGTCGTCCGGCCTGCTCGACGCGGCCGCGACCGCGTCGGTCGACGCGAGGGACCTCGCGCAGCAGGGCCAGCAGGCCGGGGCGTTCCTCGAGGCGCAGCAGGCCGCGATGCTCGTCGAGACGCTCGTCGGCGCCGGGGAGTGGATGAACCCGCTGTTCACGCAGGGCCTGCCGGGTCTCGAGCTGCTGTTCCGCGACGCGCTCGACCTGGGCCCGACGAGCGCACGCGTGACGTCGTTCCTCGACCAGCTCTCGACGTACTCGCCGCGCACCGTCGCGGACGTCGAGGGCCTCGTGCAGGGGTACGCGGGCACGTTCGACGCGTACTCGCTCATGGTGTTCGCCCACCAGATGATCGCGAGCATCAAGGCGCGGTCCGACGCGGGCGGCTACGCGTCGCTCGAGCAGCTCTTCACCGACCTGTCCGGGCCGCTGCTGTACGCGCGGCTCAGCGAGGCGATGCTGACGTCGACGCAGGCGACGTTCGAGCTCGGCCGCGACAACCCGGGCACGCCCGTGCACGAGGACGTCGACCTGGGGGCGGTCGGCGACTTCTTCCGTCGCGGCGCCGACGCCAACCACACGGCCTTCCGCGAGATCGTCGTCGCGCCGCTCGCGCAGCAGCACGGCCTGAGCGAGGAGGACGTGCTCGCGCGGCTGAGCGGCGCCGACATGGCGGTCGCGTACGCGACCGTCGAGCGCAGCCTGCTGCCGGTGATCACCGACTACATCGGCGAGGGCAAGCCGAACGCCGACTACGCGGCCCTCGCCTACGGCGTCACCAACTACGTGCGCAACGCGGGCCTCATCGACAAGTACTACAACAACGCCGACCTGGGCCCGGGCTTCGAGATCACGGGGGTGCGGTGGCAGGCGGCGCTCAACCGCGCGCTCGACCTGGGCCGGCAGCAGCTCGGCGCCGAGGTCGACGCGCTGCGGGCGCACGACGTCGACCCGGTGCTCGGCGTCGGGTCGTACGAGGCTGCCGGGGTCATGCGCAACGGCACGGACTCCGAGCGGTTCAGCGCCGTGAACCAGTACGCCTCGGGCTTCGTGACGGCGCGGATGATCTCCTACCTCACCGGCCGCGACCTCGCCGAGGCCGCCGGCTGAGCCGGGGGCCGACGTTCAGGCCGGGTCCGCCGCGAGCGAGTCGTCGTGCGCGGGCCCGGCCGGCAGGCCCAGGGCGGCGAGCCCGGCGGCCGCACGCGTGGCCTCGTGCGCGTACCGCAGCGTGGCGGCCAGGTCGGCGGCCGTCCGGTAGCCGGCCCCCGCGAGGTCCGCGCGCCCCAGCGCGCGGTGCGTGTCCGCGAGGTTGTTGAGCACGGACACCTCGAGGTGCGGGTCGCCGATGCGGCGGCCCTGCGCGAGCGCCTCCCGGTGGTGGTCCGCGGCCGCGTCGTGGTCGCCCGTCGCGTCGAGCGCGATGCCGACGTTGGTCAGCGCGTACGCGACGACCCGGTCGTCGCCGCACGCACGGCCGATCGCCAGGGCCTCCCGTGCGGTGGCCAGGCCGTCGACGGCGTGCCCGAGCGCGAGCAGCACGTCCGACAGGTTCACCAGCGCGTTGCCCTGGCCCTCGCGGTCGCCCGCCGACGCGCTCTCGGCGGCGGCGCGGCGGTGCTCGGCCGCGGCCTCGTCGAGCCGGTCGAGGCGGCGCAGCACGATCGCCAGGTTGTCGCGCGCACGCCCGGCGTCGCGGACCCGCCCGCCGGCCACGAGACCGTCGAGCAGCTCACGCAGCAGCGCCGCGGCCTCGTCGTACCGCCCGGTCTGGGCCGCGACGATCGCGAGCGCCTGCGTGCACTCCTCGGCCTGCTCCCGCACGCCGTGCCGCTCGAACCCGCGGCGCGCGGCCGTGAGGAGCGCCGTCGCGTCGTCCCACTCGGCGCGCCACACGCTGAGCCGCCCGAGCGCGAGCGTCGCGCGCAGCACGCCGACCTCGTCGCCCGCCGCACGCGCGACGTCCCGTGCCCGGGTGTGCAGGAGGCGCGCGGTGTCCCACCGCGAGTACTGGTTGAGCGCCCACCCGAGCGCCTCCGACAGCTCGACGACCTGCTCGGCGTCCGGCCGGGTCGCGGGGTCGACGAGCAGCAGCACGTCGGCCGTGAGCCGGTCGAGCCACCCGCGGGCCTCGCGCGCGTCGACCTCGGGCCAGCCGGACCGGGTGCGGCTCGTGAGGCGCACGCGCTCGCCGCCGAGCGCGTGGTGCACGGCCCACGCGCGCTGCACCCACAGCTCGCGCAGCCGCGCGAGCGCCTCGACGCGCTCCGACGGCGGGTCCTCGTCGGCGCCGACACCCGCCGCGTACGCGCGCACGAGGTCGTGCAGCGCGACGCCGTCCGCGTCGCGGTGGACCAGGTGCACGGCCTCGAGGCGTGCGACGTCGCGCTCGGCGCCGCCCGTCGTCGTGCCCGTGAGCACCGCGACCTCGCGCGCCGACAGCGTGCGGCACGGCTGCGCGGCCAGCAGGCGCAGGGTGCGCGCGGTACGTGGCTCGAGGTCGAGGTAGCTGAGGTGGAACGCCGCGTGCACGGCCTCCTCGACGCGCGCCGTGCCGAGACGTTCCGTGACCCGGTCGGCGTGGTCGGCCAGCGACCACGACGGCGTCCCCGCGACGTGCCGGGCCGTCAGCTCGAGCGCCAGCGGCAGCCCGCCCAGCGCGTCGACGAGACGCCCCGCGGCGGCCGGCTCCGCGTCGACCCGCTGCGGGCCGACGACGGCCCGCAGCAGGTCGAGCGCCGCGTCGGCGGCGAGCGGCCGCACCGTGACGCGCTCGTGCGGCAGCGCCGCGGGCAGGCGCAGCCGGCGCCGCGACGTCACGACCACGCGCATCCCCGGGACCTGGGCGAGCACGGTCACGTGCTCGGCCGCGGGCACGTCGTCGAGCACGAGGAGCACGGTCCGCCCCGCGAGGTGCCCCGCGAGCGCGGTGCGCGCCGCGGCGACGTCGGCCGCCGCGGGCAGCCGCACGTCGAGGTGCCGCGCGACGGCCGCGACCACCGCCGTCGGCCCGGCCGGGCGGCGCGACGGCGACGACCCGTGCACGTCGAGGTGCAGCGCGCGCTCCGCGACCCCGGCCGCCACGAGGTCGTGCGCGACGGCGCGCGCGAGCGTCGACTTGCCGACGCCCGCCATGCCCTCGACCAGCACGACCGGCACGTCGCGCTCGACGACCGCGCGCCGCGCGACCTCGCGCTCGCGCGCCCGCCCCACCAGGAGCGCCGGTCCGCCGACTGCGAGCCCCTCGCCGTGCGCGGCCTCGGTCCAGCGGGCCGGTGCACCGGCCAGACCGGCCGCGGCGAGCCACGCGGATGTCTCCTCGGCGCCCAGCCCGAGCGCCGCGAGCACGTCGCGGACCAGTGCGACGTCGACGCGGGCGCGTCCCGGTCGGAAGCAGTCGTACACGGTGCTGCGGGCGGGGGCGGCGCCGGGCTCGCCGCGCGCGGCCCGCACCTGCCCGACGCGCGCCGCGATCACGGCGTACGACGGCGACCCCGCCTGCGCGCGCAGCGCGACCAGGCGTGCGGCGACGTCGTCGAGCCCCGCGTCCTGCGCCATGCCGCCCCTCCCACCGTGCGACCAGGCCCTCGACCCTAGCGACGGACCGCGCACCGGCGCGGGCGGGTCCACCCGGGACCGCGCGGGACGCACCGGAACGGCCGCGGGGGTGTCCCCCGGGTGGGTGATCTGGGTAGGTTCCTCCCCGTGCCCGAGCAGCCCCCGGCCGTGCCCACCGTCACCCCCGCGTCCGGCGCCGTCGCCGTCGTGCCCGAGGACGCCGAGCACGCCTCCGCCGGACCGGCCGGCGTCGCCCTCGCGGCACTCGCGCTCGCCGCGGTCGTGGCCGCGTGGGTCGGCCTGACGCACCTGGGCGGGCTCGTCCCGGGCGTCGTCGGGCGCGTCGCCGCCGACGGCCCGCAGGCGCGTGCGCTCGCGTTCTGGGCGCTCGCGTGGGGTGCGCTGCTGCCGTGGGTCGCGACGCTCCTCGTCGCGCACGACGGCCGCACGCCGCGGTGGCGGGGCTCGCGCGGGTGGGCGCGCGCCGGTGTGCCGCTCGTGCTCGTGCCCGTCGCGGCCGCGCACGTCGTGCTGGCGCTCGCGACGCTCGGGCCCCGCGGGACGTCGCCCGAGGAGTCGGTCGCGCAGGTCGCGCTGCTGCTGCCCGCGCACCTGCCCGCGTACGACGTGTGGGTCGGGGCGACGTGCGGCGCGTTCACCGGTCTCATCGGCCTGGTGCTCGGCGTGGCGGCCGCCGCGGGCGCCCTCGACGCGCGCGCGGGGCTGCTGCCGCGCGCGGTGTGGTGGTCGTGGCTCGTGGGCTGGCCGGCGCTGCTCGTGGGCGTCGCGCTCGTGGTCCGCTGACGCCGGACGGCGTCGGGCCGCGCGGCGTCCGGCCGCGCACGACGCCGGGGCGGGACGTCTCCGCTCAGTCCGCGGCGTCGAGCCGGGCGGCGACGTCCGCCGGGAAGCCGCCGGTCGCCAGCGGGCCCCACCGCTCGGGCGTGATCCGCAGCAGGCTCTTGCCCTGCAGGCGCATCGCGGCGCGGTACTCGTCCCAGTCGGGGTGCTCGCCCGCGATGCACCGGTAGTAGTCGACCAGCGCGTCCTCCGCCTCCGGCATGTGCAGCACCTCCGCGCTGCCGTCGACCTGCACCCACGGGCCGTCCCACTCGTCCGACAGCACGCACACCGACACGCGGGGGTCGCGCTCGGCGTTGCGGGTCTTGGCGCGGCCCGGGTACGTCGAGACGACGAGCCGCCCGGCGTCGTCGACGCCGCCGCTCACGGGGGAGACCTGCGGGCGCCCGTCGGCGCGGGTCGTCACCAGCAGCATGCGGTGCCGGGGACGGACGAAGTCGAGCAGCGTGGTGAGGTCGACGGGCGTGGCGGTCGCGACGGTGCGGGGCATGCCGCGACCCTACGTCGCGCGCGCCGTCGCCACCCGGCCGCCGTGCGGGCCGCTCAGCCCAGGCCCAGCAGCCCGCGCCACGTCCGGTAGTGCTGCACCGCGATGCCCTCGAAGCCGGGCGTGCCCCGCAGCGCCTGCGCGGCCAGCGCCGTCTCGCGCGCGAGCGCCTGCGCGCCGTCGTCGCCGAACGTCCACTGCGCGCCGCCCGCGACGGCCGGCGTGTCCGTCTCGACGCCCACCGTGAACGGCAGCCCCGCGCGCACGGCCGCGGCCACGGCGTCGGCGGACAGCGCGAGGATCCCGTCGTCGCCCTGCGCGTGGTCGACGAACGCGACGACGTCGACGCGGTCGGCGCGCGCCATCGCGGCGTCCGCCACCGACCCGTCGCCCCACGGCTCCCACGCGAGCCAGTAGGGCACGTCGACGCCCAGGCCCACGCCGGGCGGCAGCTCGGCGCGCACCGCGTCGAGCAGCGCGAGCCAGCGCGTCACGGACCCGGCGCGGTCGGTGCCCCACGCGGGCAGCGTCCACGGCTCGACGTTGAGCTGCACGTGCGTCACCGCGCGGTCGTGCGTCGCCGCGCGCATCCACTGCACCGCGAGCTGCGGCTGGTCGAGCCACGGCGGGTCGCCACCGAGCACGCCCACCGACGCGCCCTCGGCGCGCACGGCGTCGACCGCGGCCGTGAGCCACGGCGCGACGGGGCCCTCGTCGGACGCCCACGGCGCCGACAGGTGCACGGTCGTCAGGCCGTGCTCGCGGACGAACGCCGCGAGCTGCGCGGGCTCGGCGGGCGCGTAGCCGGTGCCCCGGGGGTCGACCGCGCGGTCCACGGGGTTGTCCCACACCCACATCGTGCTGGTCACGGGCGGCGGGGGCGGGGTGGCCGTCGCGACGTCCTGCGCGAACGCGAGGGACAGGCCCGCGAGCGGCAGCGTCGTCAGCGCCACGACCGCGGCCGCGCGCCGCAGGTGGTCGCGCGCCGTGCGCGCGGGGGCTCCCGCGGCGGTCTCCGCGGCGGTGCGTGCGGTCGTGCGTGCTGCGGCCATGCGACGTCCCCCCGGAGGTCGGTCGCGACCCGTGAGTGGCGTGCGTCACGGATCGCTGTGCGACCCCGATCGTCACCCGCCGGGGCGACCCGTGCGAGGGGAGCGGAGCAGGTTCCCCCGGACGGCCGCGGACGGGCCGGGACGTTCCGGGCCAACCCCGCGGTCAGGCCTCGCCCGGGAGTGCGCGACGTACGACCAGACGGGTCCACGACCCGAGGTACAGCCGGTCGCCGTCCTGCAGCTCGTGGCGCTGACCTGCGGGGATGGGTACCTCGGGGAGCGGCTCGCCGACGCGCGCGACGTACGTGCCGTTCGACGACTGCAGGTCCTCGACCCACCAGCGCTGCCCGTCGGTGTTGAGCTGGCAGTGCCGCCGCGAGACGCCCGAGTCGGCGCCCGCGTCGACCTGCGGCCGGATGTTCCGCGACGCCGACGGCCGCCCCACGAGCACGCTGCGCTCGCGCAGCGGCACGAGCACGGGCAGCCCGACCGACGGCATGGGGTCCTCGGCCTGCTGCGCGGCGTACCAGTCGGGGTCGACCCACAGCTCGGCGACCCACGCGTCGTCGCCCGGGGTCGGGGGCGCGAGCGGCGGGTCGGCGGGTGCGGTCTGCTGCGCACCGGGCGCTCCCGGCGCACCGGGCGCGGCCGTCGCGGCCGGCGATGCTGCGGGCTCGCCGGCCGGGTCCGCCGCGTCGACGCCGGGTACGGCCGGGGGAGCGGCCGGCGGCGTGACGCCGGGCGGCGGGGTCAGCGGGGTCGGGCCGGTCCCGGTGCCGGCCGCGGGGGCCGGGGCGGGGGCCGGTGCGCCGAGGTCCAGCGACGACGTCGGCGCCGCGGCCGCCGGGGCCACGGGCGTCGCGCCGGTCGTGAAGTCGTAGCCGCAGTTCTCGCAGAACAGCGCACCCGACGCCGCGGGGGACCCGCAGTGCGGGCACGTCGACGGGCCCGCCGCAGCCGGTGCGGGCGTCGCCGCCGCGGGCGCGGCCGACGCGATCGGCGTGCCGCACACGTCGCAGTAGTCGGTGGCCTCGCTCGTGTGCCCCTGCGGGCAGGTCACGGCGCTCACCGCCGCACCCGCGTGGTCTTCGTCGAGGCGGTGTCCAGGGCCATCTCGTCCAGGCGCGACGCGCCCCGCTTGAGCCTCACGGTGCCGTGCTCCTCGTCCTCGATGTCGACCACGCGTCGCAGCTTGCTCGTGGCCTCCTCGTTGCCGGTCTCGGCCGCGAGCTGCACGGCCCGCCCGAGCTTGACGGTCGCGGTCGCCTCGTCGCCCGCGGCCTTGGCGGCCAGACCCTCCTGGATCGCGTCGGCGAGCTCGGCCTGGCCCGTGTAGTGCGCGACCTCGGGGCTGATGCGGGCGGTCAGCGACGCGTCGTCCGACCACGCGGCCTTGACCAGCCCGGACGCGAGCACCTCGTCGCCGACCGCGATCTGCACGCGGGCCGCGAGCTGCTCGTTGCCGACCGTGCGCGACGGCACGCGCACCGCCACGTGGTAGTCGCGCGACTCGTCCGCCCACGCGCCCGTCGGGTAGGCGCCGACCAGCGGCGTGATGTCGGTGCGCCGGGCCGTGAGGTCCTCGACCGTCGGCGCGACCTGCCGCACGAACAGCACCTGCCCGCCCTGCGGCGTCCACACCCGCAGCTGCGCGTCGGCCACGCCGCGCGCGAGCGACGCCGCGAGCAGCGCCCGGAAGTCGTCCGCGATGTCCGCCGGGTCGGCGATGAGCTCGACCGTGCCGAGCAGCGCGGTGGAGATCTCGCGCAGCTCGTCGACCTGCCAGTGCTGGCCGACGCCGCGCGCGTCGCACTGGAACCGGCCCGTGACGTCGCGGATCGCGGCCGTGAGCTGCTCGCGCGGCTCGGACTCGTTCTTGCCGTCGGTCAGCAGGATCGCGTGCCGCTGGGTGGCCGCCGGCTGGGTCGCGAAGATCTGGTCCGCGAGGCGCAGCCACGTGCTCATCGCGGTGCCGCCGGTCGCCTTGAGCGCCGCCACCGCGCGCTTGGCCTCGGCGCGCGCGCCGGGCTCCATCTGCACGATCGCGACGCGCGCGTTCGGGTACGGGAACACGCGCTGCGCGACGTGGCTGCCGCTGACGATCGCGAACCACGTCCCGTCGGGGATGTGGTCGAGCGCGACCTGCGCGGCGTGCTTCGCGGCCTCGAGGGTCGGACCCGTCATGGAACCCGACGTGTCGATCATGACGACCTCGGCGACGCCGCCGTCGGCGGTGACCGCCCCGCCCACGCCCTCGGCGGTGACGGTGACGATCGCGTGCACGTCCGTGCCGCCGTCGGGCAGGAACTCGTTCTGGAAGACCTCGGCGCGGAACGTGGCCACGGTGCTGGCTCCTCGGGGGTGGCGAAGCGGGCGGGACGGGGTCGGCGGCTGGTCAGGCGGTCGGCGGGGCGGCGGTGCGGGGTCCTCCCGCGAGGCTACCGGCCGGTCGACGGCGCACGGTCGGGACGGTGCCGGGGTCGTCCTCGGCCGTCGTGCCGGGCGCGACGTCGGTGCCCGCGGGGCCGGCGACGCGCGCGAGCGCGACGGTCACGTTGTCGTGCCCGCCGCGCGCGTTGGCCCAGCCGACCAGGTCGCGCGCGACGGCCACGGGGTCGGGCCCGAGCCGGTCGACGGCGTCCCGGACCAGCCCGGCGACGACGTCGGGAGCCGACCCGTAGTTCCACAGGCCGTCGGAGCACGCGAGCACCCAGCCCGGCCCCGCGGGCCGGGTCGCGACGGTCCGGGCCGTCGCGTCCTCGGCGTCCGCCCCGAGCCAGCGCGTGATCGCGTGCGCGTCGCGCGAGCGCTCGGCCTGCTCGCGCGTCATGCCGCCGGCCACGAGCTCGGCCGCGAGGGAGTCGTCCTCGGTGAGCTGCTCGGCCGGCCCCGCGTCGGGCAGCCAGTACACGCGCGAGTCGCCCAGCCACGCCGCGACCAGCAGCGTCGGGCCGGCGAACGCGGCGACGAACGTGCACGACGGCGGGTCCTCGCGCGACGCCGCGTCGTCGACGGCCGCGCGCACCGCGGCGTCGGCCGCGTGCCCCGCCGCCACGAGCAGCCGCGACCACGCACCCGCGTCGGGCGCGGGCGCCTCGACCGCGCCGAGACCGCCCACGAGCAGGTCGCGCGCGGCCTGCGCGGCCGCGCGGCTCGCGCGGTCGGAGTCCGGGGCGGACGCGACGCCGTCGCACACCACGAGCACCGCGACGTCGCCCGCCGTGCCGAGCGCGAGCGCGTCCTCGTTGCGGCGGCGTCGCACGCCGACGTCGCTCACGCCGCCGACGTCCTCGGACGCACGCCGCTCGACGTGGTCGCGCTCGCGCGGTGCGCGGGCGCCGCACTCGAGGCAGTACCCGTCGGGGGCGATCTCGCCGCCGCACGCGGGGCACGGGGTGGGCTCGGCGTCCGCCGCGTCGGGGGCGCCGTCGCGTGCTCCCTGCGGCGCCGCGGCGCCGGCCACGGTCGCGTCCGGGTCGCCCGGGTCGCCGTGCTCGCCCGGGGTGGCAGGGGCGGCGGGCCTGGCGACGCCTGCGGCTGCGTCCGCCGGGCCCGTCGACGGCGCGGCCGTCCCGTCGGGCGTCGTGCTCGCGCCCGCGGGTGCGAGCACCGCGCCGCACGCCTCGCAGAACCGTGCCCCCGGGCCCGCGGCCTCGCCGCACGCCGGGCACACGGCGGCGTCGGGAGCCCCGGCCGTCACCACGCCGTCCACCGCCGCACCCGGTTCGCGCGGTCCACGAGCGCGACGCGCTCCGCCCGGTCCGCGGTGAGCTCGGCCTGCTCGCGGTACGCGCCCTCGAGCGCGGTGCGCAGGTGCGGCTCGGTGGCCTCGGCGCCGTCGAACGTCGCGCCGCGCGTCGTGCGCCCGCTCGTGACGAGCTCGAGCGCCGTGCTCAGCACGTCGACGCGCAGCGCCGCGCGGTCGGCCGGCGCGAGCGTGACCGAGCGCACCGAGTCGAGCGCCGCCGACAGCGCGCGCAGGTCCTGGCGCGACCGCGCCAGCACGCGGGCGCGCAGCAGCCGTGCCTGCGGGTAGGACGAGCGCGTCGGCGTCACGAGGTCGAGCGCGGCGAGCGCGCCGTCCACGTCGTCCGCGGCGCGGCGCAGGCGCGCGAGCCCGAACGCGGCCGGCGCCGTGTAGTTCGCGTCCGCGTACGCGCACGTCGCGTACAGCTGCTCGGCGACGAACGGCTCGTCGGACAGCTCGCACGCCGCCGCGAGCGCGAGCTTGGGCGCGAGCTCGCCCGGCACCTGCCCGTACACCGCGTTGAACGACGCGCGGGCCGCGACCGCGTCGCCCGCCGCGAGCTGCGCGAGGCCCTGCGTCCACACCGCGCGCCACTCCCACGGGTCGTCCGCGAGGATCGCGTCCACCGCGGACGCCGCGACCTCGGGCCGCCCGGCCTCGATCGCCGTCGTGGCGCGCAGCAGCCGCACCTCGACGCTCTCGTCGGGGGCCGACGCGAGCGCGACGAGCCGCTGCTCGGGGTCGGCCACGTTGACGCCCGCGAGCCACCCGGCCATCGGGTCGTCGGGGTCGACCCGCAGCGCGGGCAGCTCGTGCCACGCGAGCGGCCGCTCGACCTGGTCGGTCGTGGGCGGCTCGAACAGCACCGACGCCGCGCTGGTCAGCGGCGGGTCGCCCGCGCCGCGGTCGGCGGCGACCACCTCGCGCAGCACGCCGAGCACCTGCGCGCGCATCTCGTCGACCGTGCCGAACCGGTCTGACGGGTCCGGTGCGCACGCCTTGGCGAGCAGCCGGTAGAACGAGTCGTACCGCTGGAACACCGGCGTCTGCTCGACGGGCGGCAGCGCCGCGACGTACGTCGTGGTGTTGCCGCGGAAGTCGAGCACGAGCGTCGCGAGCGTGCGGCCGATCGTGTAGACGTCGGACGCGACCGAGGGACCGTCCTGCGCGACCTCGGGCGCCTGGTAGCCGACCGTGCCGTAGATCGCGGACTCGTCGTCGTCGACGCGGCGCACGCCGCCGAGGTCGATGAGCTTGAGCGCGTCGCCCGCCTGGATGACGTTGTCGGGCTTGAAGTCGCAGTACAGCAGGCCCACGTCGTGCAGGTACCCGAACGCGGGCAGCACCTCGAGGACGAACGCGAGCGCCTGGTCGACGGGCAGCGGGTCGACCGTGCCGGTCGCGTCCCGCCGGTCGGTGAGCAGCTGCTTGAGCGACCGCCCGCCGACGTACTCCATGACGGTGTACCCGTCGCCGTCGTGCTCGACGAAGTTGTAGATCTCGACGATCAGCGGGTGCTCGACCCGCGCGAGGAACTGCCGCTCGGCGATGGCCGCGGCGACGGCGTCCTCGTCGCCCGTGTTGAGCAGACCCTTGAGCACGACCCACCGGCCCGACACGTTGCGGTCGCGCGCGAGGTAGATCCAGCCCATGCCGCCGTGCGCGAGGCACCCGACGACCTCGTACTGCCCCCCGACGAGCGTGCCGGGCGTCAGCCGCGGGTCGAAGTCGAAGCGCGCGCCGCACTTGGGGCAGAAGCCCTGCGTGCGCGCGGGCACGCCCTCGCGGCCGCGGCCCACGGGCTCGCCGCACGACGCGCAGAACCGCTTGCGCTCCGGCACCTGCGGGTCGGCCATGACGGCCTGCAGCGGGTCGGCCACGGGGGCGGGCGGCACGCTCGTGAGCCCCGCGCCGAGGCGCGCGCGGCGCAGGCGGGTCGAGGTCGTGCCGAGCCGGCGCGTCGTGCGCGAGCCGGTCGCCGCGGTGCGCGCCGAGCCGAGCGCGGCCGACGCGAGGCGCGTCGAGCTGGTGCGGCCCGTGCGGGTCGAGCGCTCGGCGTCCGGGTCGCCGCCGGCCGCGCCGGGCGTAGGGACGCCGCCCGCGATGCCGGTGCCGAGCATGGCCGAGGGCGTGCGCGCGGCCGCGGTGCGACCGGTCGCCCCGGCGCCGGCGGCGGGGGAGGCGGCGGCGGCCGGGGGCGTGGTCGTGCCGGTGCTCGTCGACGCGGCGCCCGCGGGCGCGGGCGAGCCGCACACGTCGCACCAGCCGTCCTCGTAGCTGCCGGTGCACCCGGGTTCGCGGCACGCGGTGGCGCTGGTCATCGGGGTCCTCCCTGTCCGCCCGGCAGCGGCCGGGCCAGGTGCTCGTACTGCTCGACGAGGGCGCGGGCGAGGGCGACGTCGCACGGCGTCGCGTCGACCGCGGCGCGCGCCTCGTCGTGCGCGGCCCGCACGGTCGGGGACGCGTCGCGGCCGTTGCCGGCGGCGAGCGTCGTGGCCTGGCCGACGCGGTAGCGCAGCTCGGCGCGCTCGCGCAGCGGCTCGCTGTACGCGTCCTGCGCGGCGTCGAGCGCGCGACGCACGGCGTCGAGGCGCGCGACGTACGCGTCGAGCCCTGCGCGGTCCTCGGGGACCGGGCCCAGGCGCGAGACGTCGGGCACGGCGTTGCGCGGCGGGTCGACGACCTCGCGGCGGCACCGCTCGGCGAGCTCGTGCAGCGCGGGCTCGCGCGCCTCGAGCGCCGCGGCGGTGGTGTGCGCGTCGACGCGCGCGCGGGCCAGCGAGCGGCGCTGCGACACCGCGACCATGAGGTCGCGCTCGGCGCGCGCCGCCTGCGTCTCGAGCTCCGCGAGCGGCCCGGTGACGTCGCCGCCGCGCGCGGCCTGCTCCGACAGCCGCTGCTCGCGCGTCCGCAGGCCCGCGACCCGCTCGTGCGCCGCGGCGTCCGTCCCCGCGAGGTCCTCGGCGCGCACGAGCGACGCCCGCACGCCGCGCAGCCGCGCGACGACGTCCGCCGTGTCGGGGTCGAACGCGAGGCGCGTGCGCAGCGCCGACACCATCGCGTCGCACAGCGTCAGCGCCTCCGGCAGCGACACCGGTGCGGCGCCCGCACGCGTGTCGACGCGCCCCCACACGAGCTGCGACATGCGCTCGCGCTCGACCTCGGTCACGCGCCCCGAGTCCCACACGGCCAGCAGCTCGTCGGCGCGCGTGCGCACCGACTGCCACACCGTGAGCGCGAGCACCACGTCGGGCGTGTACCGCTGCGCGTCGGCCGTGGCCTGCGCCGCGGCGTCCAGCGCGTCGAGGCGCGACCGGCGGTCGTCGAGCCACGTGAGCAGCCCGTCGAGGTACGTCATGAGGTCGCGCGCGGGGATCGCCTCGCCCAGGCGCCCGGGCGCGACCGGCGCGACGACGTCCCCGCTGGCCATCACGCTCACGAGCGCCCGTAGACGGACGCGGGCGGCGCCGGCGCGGGGCCGAGCGCCTCACCGAGCCACCGGTCGTACAGCGCGGCCCAGCGGCCGTCGGCCTTCATCGCGTCGAGCACGCCGTTGACGTACCGCACGAGGTCGACCTGGTCGGCCGCGACGCCCAGGCCGTACGGCTCGGCGCTGAACGCGTCGCCGACGACCTTGGCGTACGGGTCCTGCGCGACGAACCCCGCGAGCACCGTGTCGTCGCCCGTGATCGCGTCGACCCGGCCCTGCTGGAACAGCGCCAGGCACGCCGAGTGCGTGCGGGCCCCGACGGCCTCGACGTCGTAGTCGGCCAGCCGGTCGAGCGTCGTCGTGCCCTCGGGCGCGCATACCCGCTGCCCGGCGAGGTCCGCCATGCCCGTCGCGTCGGACTCGGTGCTGACGAGCACCTTCTGCCCGGCCTGCAGGTACTCCGCCGAGAACGCGATCTGCTGCCAGCGGTCGCAGTTCATGGTGAACGCGCGCGCCACGAGGTCGACCTCGTGGTCCTCGAGCACGCCGATGCGGTCGCCCGCGGTGATGACGCGGAACCGCACGGCGTCGGGGTCGCCCAGCAGCGCCGCGGCCACCTGCCGCGCGACGTCGACGTCGAAGCCCTCGATCGTGCCGGTGAACGGGTTGCGGGCGCCCATGCGCAGCGTGTCGGCGGACACGCCGACCAGGAGGTAGCCGCGGTCGCGGATCGCGGCCATGGTCGACCCGTCCGGGACCGAGCCGTCGCCCGGGGCGTACGAGGTCGTCGCGTCGTCGCACGTCACGGCCTGCGGCGCGGGCGACGCGGGCGGCGGCGCGGACGCCGTGCCGGACGCGGACACCGTCGCGCTGGTCGTGGGCGTGCAGCCCACGAGCGTGGCCGCGAGCACCGCGACGACCGCCGCGGCGCGCGCGAGCCGGGTTCGGCGGCGCGCGACCGCCGCGTGCTGCGTGGTGCGTGCGCTCACCGGTACTCCTCCCGTCGGGGCCGCAGCCCGGTCCACGCCAGCACCGCACCGGCGCCGCCGACGGCCAGGAGCGCCCAGCCGAGCCACGCGCCCGCGGGCCGCAGCCCGTCGGCGACCTGCTGCCCGCCCGCGTCGACCGCGGCCGCGAGCGCACCCGACAGCGCGTCGAACAGCGCGGGCGGTGCACCCGGGTCGTCGCTCGTGACGAACGCGACCGCGCCGTCCCAGTCGCCGTCGTCGTCGCGCTGCCGGACCTCGTCGTGCGCCGCGACCCACGCGTCGAGCCGGTCCACGAGCGAGCCGTCCAGGCGCACGCCGTCGCGCTCGAGCGCGGTGCGCGCGTCGGCGACGTTCGCACGGAACGTCTCCTCGTACGACGCGCCCGAGCCGCGGCGGATCAGCGTGAACGCCTCCTGCGAGCGGGCGTCGTTGACCAGCGCGAACGCCTGCGACGTCTGCACGGTCGCGCGGTACGCGTCGTCGCGCACCTGCGCGGCCCGTGCCCCCGCCCCACCGAGGACGGCGCCGCCGACCGCGCCGACCAGCACGACCGCGACGGTCGCCGCGACGAGCCCGACGTTGAACGTGCGGCGCGTGCGACGCGCGACCCACACCTGCACGAGCGCCAGCACGACGAGCGCGAGCACGGCCACCGCGACGACCATCGGCGCCGCGAACCGGGCCGTCGCGATCTCGTCGTCCACCTGCTGCTGCTCGGCGGCGACGAGCGCGTCGAGCGCCGGCACGACGTCGTCGCGCAGCACGGCCGACGCCTCCTCGAGGTACGCCGACGCGACCGGGAAGCCCTGCCGGTTGTTCGCCCGCGCCTGCTCGACCAGCCCGGTGTACCGCGTGAGGTCCGCGCTCACGGCAGCCAGGCCGTCGGCCCCGTCGGGGCCCGTCGCGGCGAGCGACGTCAGCGCCTGCGCGCCCGCGTCGACGGCCGCGTCGTACCGCGTGCGCAGCTCGACCGGCTCGAGGCCGCCCACGAGGAACGCGGTCGTCGCGGCGGCGTCCGCGGCGACCAGCTGGTTGCGCGCGTCCTGCAGGCCGACGAGCTGTGCGGCCGCGTCGCGCGCGTCCTCCACCGCGAGCGACTGCGAGGACACGGCCAGCACCCCGAACAGCCCGGTCAGCGCGGTGACGACGGCCGCCAGCGCACCCCACACGCGCAGCCCGCGCGGGGTCGAGCCCCAGCCGCTCGTGGGGTGCGGGGGCGGTGCGGTGGCGGGCGCGGTCGGGGCGGATGGCGCCGCGGGGGACGCGGTCGTGGTCACGCGGGCTCCTCGGTGGGCTCGGAGTCGGTGCGGGGGGTGGTGCCGAGGGTGGATCGGCCCGGGTCGGCGTCCGGGACGGGCAGGTCGGGCGCGACGTCCTCGACGTCGGTCGCGAGGTCCTCGGGCAGGAGCGTGCGCAGCTGCTCGACGGTCGGCTCGGCGACGTCCCGCAGCCGCCACGCGTGCCGCAGCACCGCGCGGTCGAGCAGGTTGCGCGCGTACCGGCCGTTGCCGAAGCCCTCGTGCCGCGGCTGCGCGGCGACGATCTCCTCGAGCAGGTCGAGGCACGCGGGCGACGGCTCGAAGTCGGCACGGCGCGCGGCGAGCGCGAAGATCTCGCGCAGCTGGGCGTCGGTGTAGTCGTCGAACGTGACGGTCGTCGCGAACCGCGACTCCAGGCCCGGGTTCGTCGCGAGGAACCGCGCCATCGGCAGCGGGTAGCCCGCGACGATGACGACGAGCTCGTCGCGGTGGTCCTCCATGTCCTTGACCAGCGTGTTGACGGCCTCGGTGCCGTACTGGTCGTCGGCCAGCGCGTACGCCTCGTCGATGAACAGCACGCCGCCGATCGCGCGCTGCACGACCTCGGTGGTCTTCGCGGCGGTCTGGCCGAGGTACCCGGCGACGAGCTCGGAGCGGTCGACCTCGACGAGGTGCCCCTGCGCGAGCAGCCCGAGCGCGCGGTACAGCCCGGCGACCAGGCGCGCGACGGTCGTCTTGCCGGTGCCCGGGTTGCCGACGAACACGAGGTGCCGCGTGAGCGACGGCGTCGTCAGGCCCGCGTCGGCGCGCAGCCGCTCGACGCGCAGCAGCTGCGCCTGCTGCCGGATCTCGCGCTTGACGCGGTCCAGGCCGACGAGCGCGTCGAGCTCCGCGAGCAGCTCGTCGAACGTCTTCGCGGGCGGCGCGCCGCCCGCGTCGTCAGGCCTGGTCGCCTCGCCGACCGCGACCGCGGCCCCGGCCCCCGCCGCCCCGCCCACCTGGCCGGCCCCACCCCCGTGGGCGTGAGAGGTCGATCCAGCACCCCCGCCGGGTCCGGTCGCCCCACCCCCTGGGGCGTGAGAGGTCGATCCAGCACCCGCCCCGGGTGGCGCGCCCGCCGGGTCGGCCACCGCGACGCCCGCGGCCGCGCGCTGCACCGCGGCGGTCACCGAGGCCGCGGCGACGACGCCGAGCGCGGGCGCGCCGAGGTCGCACGCGGCGGACGTGACGTGCGCGAGCGCGTCGGCGTACGCCCCGGCGTGCGGGGACCGTGCCGTGGTCAGCGACGTGAGCAGGTCGGTCGGCGCGTGCCGCCACCGGCGTGCCGACCCGGCCGCCGCGAAGAACGCCGTGAGGTTGTCGCCGCCGCGGCCCGTCGCGGCGAGCCACGCGGGTGCGGCGCCGGGTGCGGACTCGGCGACCGCGGCGGCCAGGCGCTCGCCCTCGTCGCGCACCGCAGCCGTGTCGAGGCCGGCGGCGGAGCCGGCCGCGACCAGCGCGTCCAGGGCCTCGGCCACCGTGCCGGTCGCCGGCGCGGTCACGACGCCCCCGCCCCGGGCACGTCGAGCGACGACTGCCCGAACTTCTCGGCGAGGAACTCGCCGTGCGCCACGAGCGCCTGCGCGTCGGCGCGGTACACCGCGTCGGAGATCTTCTCGAGCGTGACCGCGAGCAGGTCGAGCTGGTCGCACAGCACCATGAGCGACGTCCGCCCGCGCGACACCACGCGTCGGTCCGCGAAGTCGCGCGGCAGCCGCAGGTACCCGTCGACGGCCTCGGGCAGGTAGCTCGTCGCGGTCGCGACGACCGTGTACGCCTGCCGGTCGCCGACGCCGAACCGGTCGAGCCGCGGCACCATGTCCTCGACCGTGCCGGTGATGCGGTGCACGCGCGCGGTGACCGCGGCGGGCACGCGGCCCTCGATGCGCGCCTCGACGTCGCGCACGGCCGTCGCGATCTGCTCGGCCGTCGGCACGGGGTCCTCCTCGACGACGACGGCCGGGCGCGCGCGCCCGAGCAGGCGCGCCACGAGGTCGCCCAGCGCGCTCATCGCCCGACCCCCGTCCCGCTCGTCGTGCTCATCCGTCCGCCCGCCGCCGTGACCGCTGCCGTGACCGTCGCCGGGCTCGCCCCCGTGCGCGCTCGTGCCGTCAGCGCAGGCCCAGGTCGAGCGAGCCGCTCGACGCGTCCGTGCCGTCCGAGCGCGACACCCGGTCCAGGTACTGCTTGGCCTTGGCGGTCTCGGTCTCCAGCACACCGACGGTCTGCGCCATCGAGTCCAGCGCCTGCACCTTGAACGTGTCGATCGAGTCCATCGCGGCGAACACGTCGGCGAACGACTGCTGCAGCTGCGGCAGCCCGATCGTCGCGCTCGCGGCCTGCTGCTGGATCGTCACCGACTGCTCGCGCAGCATCTTCGACGTCGACGCGATCATGTTCGACGTCGTGGTGTTGAGCGCCGAGATCTGGTCGAGCACGAGCTTCTGGTTGTTGAGGGCCTGCGCGACCAGCACCGCGGTGCGCAGGGCCGCGACGGTCGTGGTCGTCGCGCGGTCGACGCCCTTGATGAGCTCGACGTTGTTCTTGATGATGATGTCGATCGCGAGGTAGCCCTGGATCGACACCGCGAGCTGCGTGAGCAGGTCCTGGTGCTTCTGCCGCACGTAGAACAGCACGTCCTCGCGCAGCGCCCGCGCACGCTCGGGGTCGGTCGCCTCGGCCTGCGCGATCTTCGCGGAGAGCTGCGCGTCGAGCGCGCTCGCGACGTAGATGTACTGGTTGAGCCGGCCCATGGTGTCCCACAGGTGCTGCTTCTCGAGGTTGAGCGCCGCGTTGTCCTTGCGCAGCTCGTCCTGCCCCCGGTACAGCGCCTTGACGATCGCGTCGATCTGCTTCTGCGAGCTCTCGTAGCGGCGGAAGTAGTCGGTCAGCGAGTCGCCGAACGGCAGGAACCCGAGCAGCTTGCGCCCGACCGTCTTCTCCGACGGGTCGAGGTCCTCGACCGTGCGGCGCAGGTCCATGAGCGACTTGCCGACCTGCGACGTGCCCGACACGCCGCCCTCGCGCAGCTCGCGCACCGGCACCTGCAGCAGCCGGTTCGACGTGTCCGCCGCCTGGCGGATGTCGGTGTCGCCCATGAGGCGCACGTCGTCGCCCTTGGCGGCGAACTCCGGCGAGCCCGCCTGCACGGCGTCCAGGCCCGCGAGGTAGGCCGCGACCTTCGCGTCCAGGCCCGGCAGCGCGGCCGGGTCGACGCGCGGCGCCATCGCGGGCGCGTCGGTCGCCGCGACGGGCGCGACGGGTGCCGGCGCCTCGAGCGCGAACGCGGCCGCGGGGGCGGGCGGCTGCAGGGGGCTGGGCTCGCTCATGCTGGTCCTCCGGGAGCGCGGGCTGCGCGGCGCCGCCTGACGTGACGGTCCAGGTCAACGTACCGGACGGGGGTCCGGCGAGAACGAGAACGTCCGGGTGCTGAGGGCGGTTCCCCACCTTCAGCCACAGGCGCGCCACCGGGTCTGCGGCCGCCCCGACGTAAGGGACGCGCGCCCGCAGAAGCACGTCGTGTTGCTGCGGGAGGCCGAGGGTCGACCTCGAGGGCAGTCTCGTCGCCAGGTCGCTTGGTCGGCCGATGGTCTGGCCGCACCCGTTGGCGTGGTGCAGGCAACCCAGCTGTTGCGCTCACCGCGATGGCTGGCCCGGGTGGTCGTTGCGTGCGCGTCACCGGCGTCCTGTGCGGGCCGGTGACGGCGCTACCCGGCTTCGGGCTGCGCCGTCGTCAACGCCGCAGGACGCCCCGTCCCCCGCCTGAGGCCGGAAAGGTCAGTACCGCGCCCCCGGCGATCCCGGTCAATGCGACGGCGAGCCATGCCCCTGCGTCGACCGCCGCGTGGTCTTCCAGGACGGGGCACGCACCCGACGTCTCGTCGTCTGCACACACCGCCCATGGGCGCAGCAGCAGCAAGGTGGCTCCGACTGCCGAGACGATGAGGAGCAGCGCACCGATCGTGCGCCTGCGGACTCTTGTCGCGCCATCACAGTTCATTGGCGGTGGTCCAGTTGCAGCGATGCCTCGCGACGCCCCACACCCACGTCGTGGTGCGAGTCGGCCGGAACTTCTCAAGGTTCCACTCGCCAGTTGCAATGTTGTAGAAGCCGCCCCAGACATGGCACTCGTACTGCTGCCGCAAGGTTGCCTTCTCGTTTAGACGTGGCGCTTTGGCGGTCGCCTCTGCCCATCCTGACGAGAGCATGATCTCGATTCCCGCAGCGTTGGGGGCGTGTGTGACATTTCCCCACGTCGACTTCCACAGGTTAACACGCAACTGGCCGTTGTAGGTGTCCTGGGTGATCTTGCTAAACAAATCAATACCGAGCCAGGGGTCCGCGACCACGGGGTAGGCGGTGTGAGAGGACCGGTGCTCCACGATCTGGACGAGTGAGTTGTCGCGAATCTCGAAGTGGGTCGGGACTTCATCGCCGTTTGCGTCTCTTGCCCACGGCGGCGCCGCGCCGACGATCAATGAATCGTCCGCGTCGACATACCACACGGCCCCGTTGTCTAGCCGTTTGAACGACGCACCGTCAACGGGTGGGATGTCGAAGCTAAACTCTGTCGGTGACGTCGCGTCGTTCGCGGTGAAGACGACCTGAACAGATCCGTCCGCCTTTTCCACAGCGCCGAAGGTCGACGTGTCGCCGATGACGGCTACGTCCCCCGAGGGCAGCCGGTCGACCTGGGCACCTTCTCCTACGGGGAGGCCGACCGACAGGCCGGAAAAGGTGAGCTCTGCCGTCGTCATCGTCTCGTCAGCGTCGATCTCGACGTCACGGCGGCGATCCCCGGGCGCGAGGGTGTCCTCTGTGAACACCTCGGGGGCGACGGCGGCGACAGCGTCAACGAAATCGGCGACACCGCTCTTGCTCGCGCCTGCTCCTGGAGGTGCGACACCCGCGAATACCAGAAGGGCGGTCCCGCCTAGCGCGAGGCTCGTGCGAAAATATGGCATAATATCGCCCCCCTGATTGACGATCACACCGTCAGATTCCAATACGAAACATAACGTTAGCGGCATCGCGCAGTCTCCCGGGTCACTCGAAAGGGTGAGGTGCGAGACTGCCACCGCCGTCTCCGTGACTCCCGGTAGGGGCGGGCTCCCGTGGTGACGCGGGTCGAGGGCTGCGCAGCGCCCGATCAATCCGACGATTCGCGGTTCGCAGTGGAGCTCGGCCCGTTGATAGGTGTTCACGTGGTGTTCTCCATGATGGCGGTGACGGTGACGAAGCCGTGGTGGCCGTGTTCGTCGCGGAAGTCGCGAAAGTCGCGGGGGTGTGCCTGGTGCTCTTGATTGTGGTGATCGCGACTTCGGCGTGGGCGTGGGCGTGGGTGACGCCGCTGACGAGCGGGCCTCGCTGGTCGGCCGCCAAGACTCCAGGGCCGGGACGAGCGGCTCGGTCCATGTGTCGCGACGACCTTCGCGACCCCGCGCAGCGTGTGCATGCCGTCCGCTGCAGCCATCAGTGAGATCGTGGACGGGAGCGTCCGGAGCTGTCCCTGACGGGCTACGCCTGCTCGAGAGGTCGGGTCGGGTCGTCCAGGCGCTGCAGCGACGGTCGTGGGCCTCGCGGGCGTGGCCGGTCGGACGGTCGTCACGATCTGGTTGGCGCACGGGATGAGGTGGAACGCGTCGACCGATGACTGCCGCCGTCGGTAGGTGGAGTGGTGATCTCCTCGCAAGGGCCGCGGGCGTGTCGGGCGCGATGACCTCGGCCCGGTGGCGTCAGGCGGCGTCGTCCTTGGTACGCCGGGTCGCAGCACGGCCCCGGTCGCGCCGGTCGACCATCCTGAGCACGGCGAGGGTGTCCGATCGGCGCGCGCGGTCGTCCACGACTCGATCCGCCGCACGCCGCTCCCGGCTCGCCGAACCATCTCGCTGAACCATCTCGCCGACTGGCACCGGTGCCGGGAGAAGGGGGCGCGGGGGTGCTCGTCGAGCGGGCGGCACGCGACCGCGACGACCACCGGCAGGTGAGGCGCCCTCACCTCTCCGCCTGCGGCGAACACGGGACGTCGTGGGGGTACCCCGCCGTTAGCATCGAAACACGCCGCTCTGTCGGCTCCGTGCGCACCACCGACGCACGGCGCAGCCGGGGCACGCCGCTCGTGAGGAGTGCACATGTTCGAGAGATTCACGGACCGAGCCCGTCGCGTGGTCGTCCTCGCCCAGGAAGAGGCGCGGATGCTCAACCACAACTACATCGGCACCGAGCACATCCTCCTGGGCCTGATCCACGAGGGTGAGGGTGTCGCGGCCAAGGCCCTGGAGTCGCTCGGCATCTCCCTGGAGGCGGTCCGCGCCCAGGTGCAGGAGATCATCGGCGAGGGCCAGCAGGCGCCGAGCGGGCACATCCCGTTCACGCCGCGCGCCAAGAAGGTGCTGGAGCTGTCGCTGCGCGAGGCGCTGCAGCTCGGCCACAACTACATCGGCACCGAGCACATCCTGCTCGGGCTCATCCGCGAGGGCGAGGGCGTCGCCGCCCAGGTCCTCAACAAGCTCGGCGCCGACCTCAACCGCGTGCGCCAGCAGGTCATCCAGCTCGTCTCGGGCTACCAGGGCAAGGAGCCGGTCGCCTCGGGCGGCCCGGCGGAGGGCCAGCCGTCCGGCTCGGCCGTGCTCGACCAGTTCGGCCGCAACCTCACGCAGGCGGCCCGCGACGGCAAGCTCGACCCGGTCATCGGGCGCGAGAAGGAGATCGAGCGGGTCATGCAGGTGCTGTCCCGCCGCACCAAGAACAACCCGGTGCTGATCGGTGAGCCCGGCGTCGGCAAGACCGCCGTCGTCGAGGGCCTCGCGCAGGACATCGTCCGCGGCGACGTCCCCGAGACGCTCAAGGACAAGCAGCTCTACACGCTCGACCTCGGCGCGCTGGTCGCCGGCTCGCGCTACCGCGGCGACTTCGAGGAGCGCCTGAAGAAGGTCCTCAAGGAGATCCGCACGCGCGGCGACATCATCCTGTTCATCGACGAGATCCACACGCTCGTCGGTGCGGGCGCCGCCGAGGGCGCGATCGACGCCGCGTCGATCCTCAAGCCCATGCTCGCGCGCGGCGAGCTGCAGACCATCGGCGCGACCACGCTCGACGAGTACCGCAAGTACGTCGAGAAGGACCCGGCCCTGGAGCGGCGCTTCCAGCCGATCCAGGTCTCCGAGCCGAACCTGCAGCACGCGATCGAGATCCTCAAGGGTCTGCGCGACCGCTACGAGGCGCACCACCGCGTGTCCATCACGGACTCCGCGCTCGTCGCCGCGGCCACGCTCGCCGACCGGTACGTCAACGACCGGTTCCTGCCGGACAAGGCGATCGACCTGGTCGACGAGGCCGGTGCGCGCCTGCGGATCCGCCGCATGACGGCCCCGCCGGAGCTGCGCGAGCTCGACGAGCAGATCGCCGAGACGCGTCGCGACAAGGAGTCCGCGATCGACGAGCAGGACTTCGAGAAGGCCGCGCGCCTGCGCGACGAGGAGAAGCAGCTCGGGCTCAAGCGCGCCGAGAAGGAGAAGGCCTGGAAGAACGGCGACCTGGACGCCGTCGCCGAGGTCGACGAGGAGCTCATCGCCGAGGTGCTGGCCAACGCCACGGGCATCCCGGTGTTCAAGCTCACCGAGGAGGAGTCCAGCCGGCTGCTCCACATGGAGGAGAACCTGCACAAGCGGGTCGTCGGCCAGGACGCCGCCATCAAGGCGCTGTCGCAGGCCATCCGCCGCACGCGCGCGGGCCTCAAGGACCCCAAGCGCCCCGGTGGGTCGTTCATCTTCGCGGGCCCCACGGGCGTCGGGAAGACCGAGCTGGCCAAGGCGCTCGCCGAGTTCCTCTTCGGGGACGAGGACGCGCTCATCCAGCTCGACATGTCGGAGTTCTCCGAGAAGCACACAGTCTCGCGGCTCTTCGGCTCGCCCCCCGGGTACGTCGGGTACGACGAGGGTGGACAGCTCACCGAGAAGGTGCGCCGCCGGCCGTTCTCCGTCGTGCTGTTCGACGAGGTCGAGAAGGCCCACGCGGACATCTTCAACTCGCTGCTGCAGATCCTCGAGGACGGTCGACTGACCGACTCGCAGGGCCGCGTGGTCGACTTCAAGAACACCGTCATCATCATGACCACGAACCTCGGCACGCGGGACATCGCCAAGGGCGTCATGACCGGCTTCCAGGCCGGCGGCGACCTGTCGACGTCGTACGAGCGCATGAAGGCCAAGGTCAACGACGAGCTCAAGACGCACTTCCGTCCCGAGTTCCTCAACCGCGTCGACGACGTGGTGGTCTTCCCGCAGCTCTCGCAGCCCGAGATCTTCGCGATCGTCGACCTGATGATCGCCAAGCTCGACAAGCGTCTGCGCGACAAGGACATGGGCATCGAGCTCACGCCCGCCGCGAAGAAGCTGCTGTCCGAGAAGGGCTACGACCCGGTGCTCGGCGCCCGGCCGCTGCGCCGCGCGATCCAGCGGGAGATCGAGGACACGCTGTCCGAGAAGATCCTGTTCGGCGAGCTCAAGGGCGGCGAGCTGGTGGTCGTCGACGCCGAGGGCGAGGGCCTGCTCGGGGAGTTCACGTTCCGTGGCGTGCCGCGCGGCACGCAGGACAAGGAGCCGGTCGCCGTGGGTGCGTCGTCCGGCACGCCGGGCTCCGGCACCGACGTCCCGCCCGCCCCGTCCTCGGGTGCGCGCAGCGGCGACGCCGGCACGGGTCTCGCCCCCGCCTGACCCACCCCGCACCACCGACGGCCCCGGTCCCCTCGCGCGAGGGGACCGGGGCCGTCGTCGTGCGTCTGCGCGCAAGCACGGGCGGTGCCGCGACAGAGTCGGGGCATGAGGACACGACGGGCAGCGTGGACGGTGGTCGGTCGGCTGGTCGGCGGCGTGGTGCTGCTGGGCGGGTGCGCCGGGGCTGCGCCGCCGGGCGGGGAGCCGCCGGGCGGAGAGATGGGGCGCGGGGGCGCCGCCGAGGTAGTCGACGCCGCCGACTGCGCCGTGCAGGAGGTGGTGGTGGCGCTCGGTGCCGGCGACGGCGAGGGGCTGCCCGCGGCGCCGCGTGCCGGTGCGGTCCCGCGCGGGTTCGAGCCGGTGGCCGCGGTGGAGTGCCGGCTCGCGGCCCTGGCGCTCGTCCCGGGGCCGGCGCCGGAGCTGGTCCCCGAGCTCGGCGCGCCGGCCGTGCCCGGGGACTCGGCGGGGGCACGGGTGCCGCCCGGGAGGACGGTCGAGGCGCCGGCGCTGCCCGGGGCGGTCGAGGATGCGCCCGCGGCGCCCGGTTCGTCGAGGACCGAGGGTTCGGAGCCGACGTCGCCGGGCGTCCGCATCGACGCGGTCCGCCTCGAGGGAGACCTCGGCCCGCTGCTCGCGCAGCTGCGCCGACCCGACGTCGCAGCGCGTCCGGACCAGGCGTGCATGGCGATGTTCCAGGCCGTCCCCGTGCTGTACCTGGTCGACGCCGACGGCCGCGCGGTCCGCGTCACGTGGCCGACCGACGCGTGCGGCTTCCTGCGTGAGGGCGCGATCGAGTCCGTCGCGACGCTGACGGAGGTCGACCGCGACGAGCTCACCCTGCCCTGATCGTGCGAGCCGCCCCGGCGTCGACGGACAGCTCCACGGACCACGGACAGGTGCGTGCCGCTGACCGTGGGGCCGGGAGCCCGTCCGTCGGCGGGGGCGGCGGCGGGCGGCGGTGAGGCGTGGTCGTGTCCGCGCAGACGCCCGACGTGGCCGGGTGCCACGCGCGGGGCCGGCAGCCGGTCGAGCGTGGCGCCCGACTTGCACCTCTCCCGCGGAACGGGGACGGTGGCGCCGGGCCGCACAGCGCGGCGACCCGCCGCGGCGGGTGGACGAAGGTGGTGCCGGTGGCGGAGACGGACCTGGTCGAGCTGGTCGACGAGCACGGCACGGCCGGCGGGCGGACGACCGTCGCGGAGGCGCACGCCGCGCCGGGTCGGCTGCACCGCGCGTTCTCGGTGCTCGTGACGCGACCCGACGGCGCGCTGCTGCTGCAGCGTCGCGCGCACGCCAAGGTGCGGTTCGGCGGGCTGTGGACCAACTCCTGCTGCGGGCACCCCGCGCCCGGCTCCGACCTGCTGACCAGCGCGACCACGCGCGTCCGCGACGAGCTGGGCGTCGACCTGGTCGACGCGCACGAGGTCGGCACGTTCGTGTACCGCGCACCCGACGCCGGGTCGGGCCACGTCGAGTGGGAGCACGACCACGTGGTGGTCGGCCGCGTCGAGGGCGAGCTGGCGCCCGACCCCGACGAGGTCGTCGAGACCGCGTGGGTCACGCCCGCGCAGGCCCGGGCCCTGGTCGACGCGGGTGAGGTCACGCCGTGGTTCGCCGACGTCCTGCGGGTCGCCGCCGCGGCGTCCTGACCACGCGTCGTCGGCATCCGCACGGCCCGTCCGCACGGATCGCCGCGCCGAGTGCGGTAGATCCCCGCCGAGTGCGCCACTCGTTCCACCCGCGCTCGGTGGCGAAGTACCGCGCTCGACGGTGAGGGCCGTGCCCGGCGGTAGCGGGGCCGCGGGATGGGTCGAGCGTCAGGCCGGCGGGGCGGTGACCGTCCACCACGTCGACGCGTCGGGGGTGAACGTCGTCGTCGGGGCTTCGCGGGTGCCGGCGAGCAGGGCACCCGTCGCGGCGTGGACCAGCCGGACGCGGGAGCCCTCGCGCCACGCGCCGCCGCCGTCGACGACGACGGTCCAGCGCGCGATCGCGCCCTCGACGCGGTCGGCGACCTCGTCGCCGGGCATGGGTGCGTGCCCGGCGCGGCCGTCGAGTGCGTCGGTGCCGTCGTCTCGCCGTGCGTCTGCGTCGTCTCGCCGCTGGGCGTCCGGGTCGTCGTCTCGCCGCCGTGCGTCCGCGTCGTCTCCCCGCCGTGCGTCTGCGTCGTCGTCCTGGCCCGTGAGCGCGGGCTCCGCGTCGACGACGGTCAGGTGCCGGCCGCCCCCGGCCGTGGCCGCACCGGCCCGCGACCCCGCGGAGCCCGGCGGGCACGTGCGGGGGTGCCCGGTGCCACCGTCCACGGGCGGGTCCGGGTGGAGGTGCACCGCGTCGCCGTCGGTGAGCGCCCGGGCCGGGCCCTGCGCGAGCGCGGGTACCCACGACGAGCCGGTCGACGGTGCGGTGGCCGCGAGGGCCGGACGGTCGCCGTCGACGACGAGCAGCAGCCCCGTCGTGACGTGCACGAGCCCGACCGGCGCCCCCGCCCGCACAGCCGCACGCGGACGGCGCGAGGCGCTCGGCAGCGGCGGCGGCGTGCGCGGTGCGTACGCGTGCCGGAAGAACCCGCGCCACAGCCGGCCGTTGCTCGCGCGCCACCCGTCGGGCGTCTCGACGAGCGTCACGGCGCGACCCGGCGAGTTCGGGTCGTGGAGGGTCAGCGTGACCGCGTCGCCGTCGCGCGCGAAGCCCGTCGCGACGACCTGGTGGTTGTCGCCCGCGCGCAGCAGCGACCGCGCCACGACCATCCCCAGCACGACCGGCTGCCCCTGCGCGAGGGCGCGCAGCACGCCGGGCAGCTCGCGCCGCGTGCGCGTGCGGACGCCCGCGAGCGGGCCGTGGTCCGCGTCCGGCAGCACGGACCACGTGAGGAAGTGCAGCGCCGACGGCGTGCGGAACGAGTCGAGCTGCCGCCGCGCGAGGTGGTCCGCGACCACGTGCCCGTCCGGCGGGACCCGGTCCGGCGCGAACAGGTGGGGGCCCCACGCGGGCACGTCGCGCCCGGCGAGCGCGTGGTCGAGCACCGAGTACGCCATGCCGCCGCAGCGTCCCGCCGTCGCGACCCGCGTGCCGGTCGGCAGCGTCGCGAGCACGTTGACGAACCCGTTGGCGAACGCGTACCCGTCGACCACGTCGTCACCTCCCGACCGCACCCGCCCACCCTGCCACCGGGGGTGGGCGTCGGCGCGACGTGGCGCGGGCCGGGAGCGCCGGCACGCCACGGCCGTGCGTCCGCACCTCGGGGTGACGACCTGGCCGGGCGGCGCGTGACACGTGTCGGCACCGGGGCGCCCAGCCGGAGGTGAGCCCGTCGGTCGTCGGCTGTCGGTCCGGCGGCTCGTCGGTCGGCGTGCGCGACGGCCGGTCGGCAGGACGGTGCCCCGGCCCGTCGGCTACCGGGCGCCGACAGCCGTGTCACCCGCTGCCCCGGCCGCGGGTGAAGCAGAGCCTGGTCGGGCCCGTCACGGTGGCCGCGCGAGCCCCACGGGCGCCGCGCGGTCTACTGTGCACTGACGCGTACACCCGGCGTGCGCGTCTGCCTGGTTTCGGAGGTGGCCCGGTGCGCGGTGCTCGTGCGCTCCCCGGAGGTGCGGCGTGAGCGCGCGCCCCCGGCCCCCTGCCATCACGGACGTCGCGACCGCGGCGGGGGTGTCGTACCAGACCGTCTCGCGCGTCATCAACGACCACCCGAACGTCGCGACCGAGACGCGCGAGCGCGTGCTCGACGCGATGCAGCGGCTCGGGTACCGCCGCAACATCGCCGCGCGGTCGCTCAAGACGCGGCGCTCGGGCGTGTTCGGCGTCGTGTCGTCGGGCTCGCACCTGTTCGGGCCGACGCGCACGCTGCTCGCGATCGAGCAGGCCGCGCGGTCCAAGGGCCTGTTCGTGTCGCTCGCGACCGTCGACCTGCAGCACAAGGACGAGGTCGCCGCCGCGATCGAGCACCTGCTCGACCAGGGCGTCGACGGGATCGTCGTCGTCGCGTCGCACGACCAGGCGGCGGCCGCGGTGCTCGAGGCGCGCGCCGACGTGCCGGTGGTCGTCGCGGGACGCGTGGGCCCCGAGCACACGCTCGCGGTCGCGATCGACCAGGAGGCGGGGGCGAAGGTCGCGACGCAGCACCTGCTGGACCTGGGGCACCGCGACGTGCTGCACCTGGCGGGGCCCGCGCCGTGGGTCGACGCGCGCGCCCGTGCGGTGGGGTTCCGCGAGACCATGGCCGCGGCCGGGCTCGCGCCGCGCACGCTGTGGGCCGACGACTGGAGCGCCGAGGTCGGGTACCTCGCCGGGCGCGAGCTCGTGGACCGCGTGCGGCGGCTGCGCACGACGCTGCCGACGGCGGTTTTCGCCGCGAACGACCTGCTCGCGCTGGGCATGATCCACGCGCTGGCCGACGCGCGCGTGCGCGTGCCGGACGACGTGTCGGTGGTCGGGTACGACGACGGGGACGGGTCGGCGCACTTCGTGCCGCCGTTGACGACGGTCGCGCAGGAGCTCGACGAGCTGGGGTACCGGTGCGTCGAGCTGCTGCTCGCGGCGCGCGACGGCGTGGCGACGTCGACGGCGGTCGCGGTGTCGCCGCGGCTGCTGGTGCGCGAGAGCACGGCCCCGCCGCGCGACCCCGCGCGCGTGGTGCTGCCGCCCGTGCGCGGCGCGGTGGCCGTCACGGCGCCCGAGCCGGCGCAGCGCGGTGCCGACGGCTGATCGGCGCAGGTCAGGACGGTCGTCCGACCCGGACCTCCATGTGATCGCTCACATCCCATGACCCGTGCGGGTGTCCAGCGCCGTGGCCTGCGACGACACCCGTGACCGAAACGCAACACGAACGCGTTGACGGAACCTGTTGAGAACGTTCACACTCATCCCGTCACACACCCGGACGGGCCGTCGAGGACGACGGCCACGCTGCTCGAGGAGGAGCTGCATGAAGGGCAACACGCGTACGCGCACCGCGATCGCCGGTGCCGTCTCGGCGATCACGATCCTGGCCCTCGCCGCCTGCGGCGGCGGCGACACCGACGCCGGCGGCGACTCCGGCAGCTCGGGGGGCAGCTCGGGCGACACCATCCGCGTCGGCTTCTCGCAGCTCGGCGCCGAGTCGGGCTGGCGCACCGCCAACACCGAGTCCGTCAAGGCCAGCCTCACGAAGGACGCGGGCTTCGACCTCACGTTCGTCGACGCGCAGCAGAAGCAGGAGAACCAGATCAAGGCGCTGCGCGACTTCGTCGCGCAGGACGTCGACGTCATCGCGTTCTCACCGGTCATCGAGACCGGCTGGGACGAGGTCCTGCAGGAGATCAAGGACTCCGGCATCCCGGTCGTGCTCGTCGACCGCACGGTCGACACGACCGTCGACGACCCGTACGTCACGTGGATCGGCGCCGACTTCAAGCAGGAGGGCACCACCGCCGGCGAGTGGGTCAAGGAGAACGCGCCCGACGCCAAGATCTTCGAGCTCCAGGGCACGCTCGGCTCGGGCGCGCAGGTCGACCGCGAGGCCGGCTTCGGCGAGGTCGTCGGCGACCAGATCATCGGCAAGGCGTCCGGCAACTTCACGCGCGCCGAGGGCAAGACGGCCGTCGAGGCGGCCCTGCAGGCCTACCCCGACATGACGATGATCTTCACGCACAACGACGACATGGGCCTCGGCGCCATCGAGGCCATCGAGGCCGCGGGCAAGGTCCCCGGCAAGGACATCCAGATCGTGTCCGTCGACGGCGTCCGGGACGGCCTGCAGGCCCTCGTGGACAAGAAGTTCAACTACGTGGTCGAGTGCAACCCCGTGTTCGGGGACCAGCTCGCCGACCTCATCAAGAAGGTCGCCGACGGCGAGGACGTGCCGAAGGAGACCATCGTGATCGACAAGGCGTTCGACCAGACGATCACGCAGGCCGACGTGGATGCCCGCGCCTACTGACGCCCGCAGCACCGGCCCGGGCGGGGGACACCACCCGCCCGGGCCGGGCCCGTGCAGGCCCGCGCAGGAAGGACACCGATGTCCGCAGCACCCCCCGCACCCGTCGTGCAGATGACCGGGATCTCGATCGCGTTCCCCGGCGTCAAGGCGCTCGACGACGTCGCGTTCCGGCTCTTCCCGGGCGAGGTCCACGCCCTCATGGGCGAGAACGGCGCCGGCAAGTCGACGCTCATCAAGGCGCTCACGGGCGTCTACCAGATCGACTCCGGGCGCATCGAGGTCGACGGCCACGAGGTCCGCCTCGACGGCCCGAGCCAGGCGCAGGCCGCCGGGATCTCCACGGTCTACCAGGAGGTCAACCTCTGCGCGAACCTCACGGTGGCCGAGAACGTCATGCTCGGCCACGAGGTGCGCCACGGGCCGTTCATCGACTGGCGCGCGACGCGCCGCAAGGCCGCCGAGTACCTGCGCCGCCTGCACCTCGACGTCGACCCGCGCTCGATGCTGTCGTCGCACACCATCGCGGTGCAGCAGCTGTGCGCGATCGCGCGCGCGCTCGTCGTCGACGCCAAGGTGCTCGTGCTCGACGAGCCCACGTCGAGCCTCGACAACGCCGAGGTCGCCGAGCTGTTCCGCGTCGTGCGCAGCCTCAAGGACGACGGCGTCGCGGTGCTGTTCGTCTCGCACTTCCTCGACCAGATCTACGAGATCTCCGACCGCATCACGGTGCTGCGCAACGGGCGCCTCGTCGGCGAGCACAGGGTGGCCGACCTGCCGCGCCGCGACCTCATCGCCGCGATGATCGGCAAGTCGGGCGACGCGCTCGCCGGCATCGAGGAGAAGGCGCGCTCGACCATCACGATCCACTCCGACCGCGAGACGCCGTTCCTCACGGCCGTCGGCCTGGGCAAGAACGGCTCGGTGCAGCCGTTCGACGTCGACCTGTACGCGGGCGAGATCCTCGGCGTCGCAGGCCTGCTCGGGTCCGGCCGCACCGAGCTCGCGCGGCTGCTGTCCGGCGCCGACCGCCCCGACACGGGCGACGTGCGCGTGCAGAGCGCCCTGACCCGGCTGACGTCGCCGCTCGCGGCGCTCGCACGCGGCATCGCGTACTCGACCGAGGACCGCAAGAAGGAGGGCATCGTCGGGGACCTCACGGTCCGCGAGAACATCGCGCTGGCGATGCAGGCCCGCCGCGGCACGTGGCGGCGCATCCCGCGCCGCCAGCTCGACGACGTCGTCGCCCGGTACATCACCGCGCTGCAGATCAGCCCGCCCCACCCGAACGCGCTGATCCGCAACCTGTCGGGCGGCAACCAGCAGAAGGTGCTGCTCGCGCGGTGGCTGGCCACGGCGCCGCGCCTGCTGATCCTCGACGAGCCGACGCGCGGCATCGACGTCGGCGCGAAGGCCGAGATCCAGAAGCTCGTCACCGAGCTCGCGCAGGACGGCATGTCCGTCGTCTTCATCTCCTCCGAGCTCGAGGAGGTGCTGCGGCTCAGCCAGCGGCTCGTCGTCATGCGGGACCGCCAGAAGGTCGACGAGCTCGTCAACGCCGACGACGTCACGACCGCCACCATCCTCGAGACCATCGCCGAGAGCGGAGCACGCGCATGAGCCCGACCACGGCCCCCGGCCAGCGCGCCGCCGGACCCGCCCGCGGGTCGCGCGGTGCCGACGTCTGGCGCGAGGTCACCCACCACGGCCTGTTCTGGCCCCTGCTCGCGCTCGTGCTGCTGATCCTCGCGTGCGGCGTCGCGAGCCCGGGGTTCCTCGACGTCACGGTCCGCGACGGCCACCTGTTCGGCCAGCTCGTCGACCTCATGCGCAACAGCGCGACGCCGCTGCTGCTCGCGCTCGGCATGTGCCTCGTCATCGCGACGGGCGGCATCGACCTGTCCGTCGGTGCGGTCATGGCGATCGCGCTCGCGGTGTCGCTCACCTACCTCGACAACGCCCCCGACCCGTCGGCGCCCGGCACCGTGCTGACCGCGGTGCTGCTGGGGCTCGCGGTCGGCGGCCTGGGCGGGATGTTCAACGGCGCGATGGTCGCCGGGCTCGGCATCCAACCGTTCATCGCGACGATGATCCTCATGGTCGCCGGGCGCGGCATCGCGATGCTCATCACGCAGGGGCAGATCACGACCGTCACGAGCCCGCCGTTCAAGTCCATCGGCTCCGGGTTCGTGCTCGGCGTCCCGACGCCCGTCGTCATCGCGGTCGTCACGTTCGGGCTCGTCGTGCTGCTGGTGCGGCGCACCGCGCTGGGCATGTTCCTCGAGTCGATCGGCATCAACCGCGAGGCCAGCCGCCTCGCGGGCGTCCGCTCGCGGCGCACCACGTGGACCGTCTACGTCATCGCGGGCGTGCTCGCGGGCCTCGCGGGCCTCGTGTACGGCGCACCGACCATGGCGGCCGACGCCAACAACATCGGCCTCATGAAGGAGCTCGACGCGATCATGGTCGTCGTGCTCGGCGGCACCAAGCTCGACGGCGGCCGGTTCTACCTCGGCGGGCTGCTGGTCGGCGCGATGCTGCTCAGCACGCTCGAGCGGGCCGTCATCATCTTCCAGCTGCCGTCGCAGACCACGCCGCTGTTCAAGGCGATCGTGCTGATCGCGGTCTGCGTCGCGGCGTCGCCGACGCTGCGCGCCATGCTGCGCGGGCGACGACGCGCCGACCGGTCGGACGCCCCGGCCGCCCCCGTCGAGACGACGCCCGCCCAGGAGGTGACGGCATGAGCACCGACGAGATGGTCCGCACCGACCGGCCCGCCGGCACGGTCGTGCGCCGCGCGCGCCGCGCGCTGAGCGGGTTCGACCGCCGGTTCCTGCCCGTGCTCGGCACGGTCCTCACGCTCGCGATCATGCTGGGCGTGGGGCAGGAGCGGTACTCCACCGAGCGCGTCGACTTCATCAGCATGAAGCTGCTGTCGAACCTGCTCGTCGACAACTCCTACCTGCTGGTGCTCGCCGTCGGCATGACGTTCGTGATCCTCACCGGCGGCATCGACCTGTCCGTCGGTGCGGTCGTCGCGCTCGTCGGGCTGTCGATCGCGGAGATGTTCACCGCGGGGCTGCCGCTCGTGGTCGTGCTGCCCGTGGCCGTGCTCATCGGCACGGCGTGCGGCCTGCTCATCGGCGTCATGGTGCAGGTGTTCGACATCCAACCGTTCATCGCGTCGCTCGCGGTCATGTTCCTCGCGCGCGGCCTCGCGAACGTCATCAGCGTCAACTCCCTCAAGATCGACGACGCCGAGTTCTCCGGCCTGGCCGCGTGGAGCCTGAAGTTCGGCGAGGGGCGCGACCTGTGGCGCATCAACGCGAGCATCCTCGTGGCGCTCGCGGTGCTGTTCATCGCGTTCCTCGTGCTGCACTACACGCGCTTCGGCCGGTCGGTGTACGGCCTGGGCGCGGGCGACGGGGGCGCGGCGGTCAACCTCATGGGCCTGCGCCCCGCGCGCACGCGCGTGTGGGTCTACGTCATCTCCGGCACGTGCGCCGGCATCGCCGGCGTGCTGTTCGCGCTCTACACGAAGTCCGGGTTCAACCTCACGGGCATCGGCATGGAGCTCGACGCGATCGCGGCCGTCGTCATCGGCGGGACGCTGCTGTCGGGCGGCGTCGGGTTCGTGCTCGGCACGGGAGCGGGCGTGCTCGTCTACGGGCTCATCCAGGTGCTCATCGCGCGCGAGGGCCTCGACTCGTGGTGGACCCGCGTGTTCATCGGCGTCGTGCTGCTCGCGTTCGTCGTGCTGCAGCGCGTGCTGGCGGTCCGGCGCCGCTGAGAGGCCGCGCCCGGACGTGCGACGCGCCGGCACCCCGCGGGGGTGCCGGCGCGTCGTGCTTCGGGCGTGTCGTGCCGTGAGCGTGTCGTGCTGTGGGCCGTCGCGCCATGCGCCGTCGTGCTGTGAGGCTGCCGGCCGTCGTGCCGCGAACCGGGACGGCGGCGGGGCGCCACCGTCCCGGCCGGTGGGACGAGCGGTCGACGACACCGGGCGGAGTGCGTCCGGTGCCGGGGGGGGGACGACATCGGCCCGGTCTCGTCGTGGCCACGTCTCACGGGGCGGTCGCGTCACCGGGGAGGCGGGCGGCGGCGAGGTCAGCCCACGGGTCGGATGCGACGCGGCGTGGACCTGGATCGGCCGCGCGGGCGACGGGTCTGGACATGCGGCGGCTGCGCGACGGGCGACGGGTCTGGACGTGCGGCGGCTGCGCGACGGGCATCAGGGCCCGGACGTGCGACGGGTCGGCCCCCCGTGCGGGGTGCCGACCCGTCGCGATCCGTCGTCGGGCTCAGGCGTACGCGGCGACCACCCGGGCGCCCGACGCGCTGCGGGCGCGGGCCACCGCGGCCGTGCTCGCCAGCACGCTGCCGACCGCCCACAGCGCGAGCGCCACGACCGCACCCGCGACCGACGCGCTCGACTCGCCGAGCGCGCCGCCCAGCGCGTCGGCGACCGCACCGACCGGCAGCCAGCCCACCGACGTCGCGACCCAGGACGGGACGGTCGCCGCGAGACCCGCGACGAGGAACCCGAACCCGGCCACCAGCGCGATGCCGCGCCCCACCGTGCCGAACCACGCGGCGAGCGCCTGGTGGAACGCCGCGAGCGCGACCGCGGCGAGGCCGCCGAGCCCGGCCAGCGCGAGCGTGCGCCCGACGCCCTGGCCCGTGATCGCCCCCGCCAGCGCACCGGTCGCGACACCCGCGACCAGCGCGACCGCGGCCGGGACGCCGAGCGCGCTCAGCGCGAGCGCGAGCGCCGGGCGCGTCGAGCCGGCGGCGCGCGCCGGCAGCGGCCGGAACGCGAGGAACAGCACGAGCGCACCGACCCACAGCGCGACCGCGACGAGGGTCGAGGCGCGACCCAGCGGCGCCGTGACCGTCGAGGACGGCGCCGCGACGGGCGCCGTCACGACCTGCGCGAGGGTCGCGCGCTCGTCCTCGGGGGTCGTCGGCAGCTGGTCGACCGCCTGCGTGAGGCCCGAGCCGAGCGTCGCCGAGCCCTCGGCGAGCTGCCCCGCACCCGCGTCGGTCTGCCGCACGCCGTCGGCGAGCTGCGCGCTGCCGTCGGCGAGCTGGTCGGCGCCGCCGCCGAGCTGCGCGACACCCGCCGCGAGCTGCGACGTGCCGCCCTGCAGCTGCGACGCCCCCGACGCGAGACCGGACGCGCCCGACGCGAGGCCCGACGTGCCGGTCGCGAGCTGCCCCAGCCCACCCGCGAGCTGGTCGGCGCCGCCCGAGAGCTGCCCGAGGCCGCCCGCGAGCTCGTCGGCGCCGGTGGCGAGCTTCCGCGCACCGCCGTCGAGCTGCGTGGCGCCGCGGGCGAGCTGGCGCAGGCCGACGACCAGACCCGGGTTCTGCGGCGTGCCGTCGCCGTTCACCGCGAGGCCGAGGCTGCCCGCGACCTGCTGCGCGCCGCCGAGGAGCTTCTGCACCCCGGCGATCTGCGCGTCGAGGCCGTCGACCTGCGTCTGCAGGCCGGTGCGCTGCTGCTGCAGGACGGGCAGGAGCGTGCCGAGGCTCACGCAGGTGGGGTCGGCGGAGGTCGGCCCGCACTCGGCCTCCTCGAGGCCCGCCTGTGTCTGCGCGATCGTGGTGTCGAGCTCGGTGAGCGCCGCGGCGGCGCGCGCCCGACCCTCGGTCGAGCCCTCGAGGAGCTGCTGCAGGCCGCCCGCGACCCCCTCCGCACCGGTCACGAGCCGCGGCAGCGGCGTGACGCCGTCGGCGGTCTGGCCGAGCCCGGCCGCGAGCCGCCCCGTGCCGGTCGTGAGGTCCCGGGCACCCTGCGCGAGCTGCTGCGCACCCGCGGCCGACTGCTGCGTCCCGTCCGCGAGCTGCCGCGCGCCCGCCGCCGACTGCCCGGCGCCGTCGGCGAGCTGCGCCGCACCGCCCGCGAGCTGGCGCGCGCCGCCCGCGAGCTGTGCGGTCCCGCCGACCAGCTGGTTCGCACCGCTGCCGAGCTGGTGCACGCCGTCGGCGAGCTGCGTCGCGCCGCCCGCGAGACCGTCGGCGCCCGTCGCGAGCTGCCCCGTGCCGTCGGCGAGCTGCCGCGTGCCGTCAGCGAGCTGCGTCGCGCCGTCGGCGGCCTGGCCGAGCTGGTCCTTGAGCGTCGAGAACCCGACGAGCACGTTCTCGACGTACGTCGTGGTGAGCTGCTCGCCGAGCACGCGCGTCGCGGCGGTCGCGACCGCGTTGGCGACGACCTGGTCGACGGCGGTCGCCGAGTCGGGCGTCGTGACCTGGACCGTCGCCTGCTGCGGCGTCGACGCGGGCGTGCCCGTCTCGATGCCGGCCGCCGCGGCCTGCGGTCCCTCGCCCTGCGCGTCCGTGCCCGTGGCACCGGCCGTGGCGTCGTCCGTACCGGCCTCGGCCGACCCGCCGCCCACGGCCGCGGTGAACGACGTCGCCGCGGACGAGAAGTTCTCGGGGATCGTCACGGCCGCGGCGTACGTGCCGTCGGCGAGGCCGGCGGTCGCGTCGTCCTCGTCGGTGACGACCCAGTCGAAGTTCGCGCTCACGTCGTCGCCCGAGGTGAGGGCGCTCGCGAGCTGACGACCCAGCGGCGTGTACTGCCCCTGGACCGTGACCGGCTGGTCGAGGTTGACGACGGCGGCCTTGACGCGCGGCAGCGCGTCGGCCGGGGCCCACGCGGCCGCGAGCAGCAGCACGACGAGCGCGAGCGGCGCGGCGATCGCGACGACCACGGCCGGCCAGCGGCGGGCGGGGGAGGTGCGGGTCATGACAGGTCCTTCCTGCGCGCTCATGCGAGGGCGCCGGCGGAGGGCGCGAGCGTGGTCACGGGGGTGCCGTCGGGCAGCAGGTCGTCGGCGGGCTGCTGCCCGACCGTGCCGAGCACGAGGGTCGTGCCGCCGGCCGCCGCGTCGGCCAGCAGCGCGGCGACGCGACGTCGTTCGCGCACGTCGGTGACGACGTCGGTGCGGTCGACCGCGAGCACCGTCGGGCCCTCGGCGACGGCGGCGGCGAGCGCGTCGACGCCCTCGGTGCGCAGGTCGACGTACCCCGCGCGGCGGCGGACCGCCGCGGCGCGGACCGGCAGCAGGTAGCCCGCGACCTTGAGGTCGCCCGCCGCGGGCTCGAGCCGCCCGGTGACGGTGAGCAGCAGCGCGGCCAGGCGCGCCGGGTCCTCGGCGTGCACGACGAGCGCGTCGCTGCGCCGCACGTCGAGCTGCACGAGGTCGGCACCGTCGGCCACGGCCAGGCGCAGGTCGCGCGCCGCGACGACCACGTCGTCCGACCCGGGCCACCCGCGCATGGTGATCTCGCGGTGCAGCGACTCGCCCTCGACGTCGAACGACGGCAGCGCGCGGTCGAGGCTCTTCGGCATCCACCAGGCCTTGTCGCCGAGCAGCTGCAGCACGGCGGGCACGAGGGTCATGCGGACGACGAACGCGTCGACCGCCACTCCGACCGCGAGCCCGAGCGCGATGGGCTTGATGTTGATGTCGCCCTCGGGGACGAACGCGAAGAAGACGGCGACCATGATGACGGCGGCCGCGGTGACGACCTTGGCCGAGCTGACGAAGCCCGTCGCGATCGACGCGCGCGCCTTGCCGGAGTGCACGTAGTCCTCGCGGATGCGGGACACGAGGAAGACCTCGTAGTCCATCGCGAGGCCGAACAGCACGCCCATGAGCACGATCGGCATGAACGAGATGACGGGGCCGAGCCGCGACACGTGCAGCAGGTCGGCGCCGACGCCGTGCTCGAACACGCTCGTGACGACGCCGAACGCGACCGCGACGGACAGCAGGTAGCCGACCGTGGCCTTGAGGGGCACCGCGACCGAGCGGAACACCATCGTCAGCAGCACGAGCGACAGCCCGACCACGAAGACCGCGAACGGCAGCAGGGCCGCGCCGAGCTTGGCCGAGACGTCGATGCCGACGGCCGTGAAGCCGGTGACCGCGAGGTCGAACCCGTACTTCTCCTTGATCTCGGGCCGCAGGTCGCGGATCGCGTTGACCAGGTCGGCGGTCTTCGGGTCCGTCGGCCCCGTGGTGGGGACGACCTGCACGATGCCGGTGTCGATCGACGCGTTGGGCGTCGCGAGCGGCACGTCCTGCACGCCGGGGAGCGCGCGCAGCTCGTCGGCGACGTCCTGCATGAGCTGCAGCGGGTCGTCGCTCGTGACGATGCTGCCGGTGACGACGAGCGGGCCGTTGGCGCCGGGGCCGAAGTGCTCCGAGATGCGGTCGTACGTGACGCGCTGCGAGGACCCGGTGGGTTGCACGCCCGCGTCGGGGAGCGCGAGGCGCAGGTCGAGCGCGGGGAACGCCAGCGCGGCCATGGCGCCGACGGTCACGACGACGGTGATCCACGGCTTGGCGGTCGCGAGGCGCACCCAGCCGGCGAAGAACCGGTTGTGCTGCGCGGGCAGGTCCCACTCGTCGTCGCCGTGCGGGGCGGGGTCGGAGGCGTCGGCGGGGGTGGTGGCGGGTGCCGCGTCGCGCCCGGCTGCGGGCTGGGCGGCGGCGGGCTGCGCGGCCGCGTGGCGGCGCGCGCGGCGCGACGGCCGCGGCACGAGGCGCGTGCCGGCGACGCCGAGCATCGCGGGCACGAGCGTGATGGAGATGAGCACCGCGACGCCGACGGCCATCGCCCCGGCGACGCCCATGACGCCGAGGAAGGGGATGCCCGCGACCGACAGGCCGACCAGCGCGATCATGACCGTGAGGCCCGCGAAGATGACGGCGGAGCCGGCGGTGGCGTTGGAGCGTGCCGCGGCCTCGTCCGGTGGCAGGCCGGTCGCGAGCAGCTCGCGGTGGCGCGACACGATGAACAGCGCGTAGTCGATGCCGACCGCGAGCCCGAGCATGAGCGACAGCAGCGGCGTCGTGCTCGTGACCGACGTGAACGCCGCCGCGACCAGCACGAGGATCGTCGAGATGCCGACGCCGAGCAGCGCGTTGAGCAGCGGCATGGCTGCGGCGGCGAACGAGCCGAGCGTGAGCAGGAGCACGACGAACGCGACGACGACGCCGAGCGCCTCGGTGATGCTCAGGCCGGGGAACTCCTGCGAGAACAGCTGCCCGCCGATGGTCGCGTCGTAGCCGTCGGGCAGGGCGGCCGCGAGGTCGTCGGTGAGCGCCCGCAGCTCGTCCTTGACGTCGGCGCCGATCGCGACGCCCTCGCCGCGCAGCGACAGGACCATGATCGCGGCCTCGCCGTCGTCGCTCGTCTCGGACGCCCCGGGCGTCGTGGTGTCGAACGGCGAGACGGCGGACGTGACGCCCTGGACGTCGGCGAACCGCTGCGCGGCGTCGTCGACGGCGGCGACGACCGCGGGGTCGTCGACCTGGCCGCCGTCGGTGCCCACCACGAGGACCTGCGCGGTGGTGCCCGCCGCCTCGGGGAACGTCGCGGCGAGCCGGTCGAGCGCGGCCTGCGACTCGGTGCCGGGGATCGTCACGGAGTTGTCGAGCTTGCCGCCGAGCAGCACGGCGCCGGCGCCGAGCAGGACCAGCACGGCCAGCCAGGCGCCGATGACGGCACGGCGGCGCGCGTACGCGGCGCGGCCGAGGCGGTAGAGCGCAGAGGACACGGCTGCTCCAGGGTCGGTGGGTGCGGGGGAGGACGGCGGCGTCCGGCGACGCGGCGCACGAGATGCGACGCGCTTCGATACGAGACTGTATGCGATACGGGACCGTATGCGATACACGACTGTATCCAAGCGCTAGGATCGACGCCGGACCTGTGAGAGCCCGACGACCCCACGACGCCCCGGGAGGTGGCCCATGACCGACGCACCCGTCGACGTCGCCGCCGACCCGGCCGTGTCGCGCCGCCGGCAGCACACCCGCGAGCGCCTGCTCGACGCCGCGTTCGGCCTGTTCGCCGAGGAGGGCGTCGACGCGACGTCCATCGAGGCCGTGTGCGAGCGCGCGGGCTTCACGCGCGGCGCGTTCTACTCCAACTTCGAGAGCAAGCACGAGCTGCTGCTCGCGCTCGCGGCCCGCGAGCACCGCCGCCGCATCGCCGAGCTGCGCGACGCGCTCGCGGTCGCGCAGGCCACGTGCGCCGCGGGTGCCGAGCTCGACCTGCAGGACATCTCGTCGTTCCTCGAGATCCTGCTCGAGCGCATCTCGCACGACCGGCGGTGGCGCGTCATCAACGCCGAGCTCACGCTGCTCGCGATGCGGCACCCCGAGATCGCGCGCCGGCACCACGACCTCGACCGGCAGATGTCGGACGAGGTCGCCGACGAGATCGAGCTGCTCATGCCACGCCTCGGCCGGCGCCTCGTGCTGCCCGCCCGCCAGCTGCTGCGGCTGCTCGCGGCCGGCTACATGGCGGACCTCGAGGCCGCCGACCTGTCGGCCGACCCCGAGCCCGCGGCCCGCGCGCGCGCCGACGCGGCCGCGTGGCTGCCGATCGTCGCGGACCGGCTGACCGAGCCCCTCTGACCCCGCGGGCCGTCCGTCGTCTTCCAGGCTCGGCGTGCCCTGCGCGGGCCGAGGGGCGCGCCGCCGGGCGTCAGGGCGGGTAGGCCGCCGCCAGTGCCGCGTGCCGTGCGCGCGTGAGCGGGACCACGACGCCGTGCTTGGTGTCGGGCGGCAGCGAGAACCCCGGCACCTCGCGCCAGTCGCCCGACGCGAGGTCGTCGGTGCGCAGCGCGAGGTAGCCCTGCGGCCGCACCGAGTACTGGTCGACCCACAGGTACCAGGTGCCGTCGCGGTGGTCGCGGAAGACCAGCGGCGCCTCGACGTGCGCGTACCGGTCGTCGGCGAGCCGCGCGGCGACGACCTCGAAGTCGTCGGCGTCGAGCGCCGAGCCCGCCTCGTGGAACAGCCTGAGCGACCCGGGCGCGTCGGCGTCCTGCTTGGAGAAGCGGTGCACGCGCCCGTCGGGCGCGAGCGCGGCGGGCACCACGGTCGTGTCGATGACGCCCGTGCCGTGGTCGATGAGCACGCGCGCGGGGGTGACGGTACGGAAGTCGCGCGTGCGGGCCACGAGCACGCGCGGGTACGACGCCGCGGCGTGGTGCACGTCGTCGGGCGGGTACAGCGACGACGAGAACGTCACCGCGAACTCGCGCGTCGCCGGGTCGTACGTCGCCTCGGGGGCCCACGCCATGCCCGCCACGGGCGGCGCGACCTCGAGCAGCCACGGTTCCGACCAGCGCACGAGGTCGGTCGAGCGCCACACCACGAGGCTGCGGCTGCCGTGCCGGGTCCACGCGTCCCACCCCGCGTCGTCGCCGCCGTAGATGCGCAGGTCCGTCGCGAGCAGGAACCACTCGCCGTCGCCAGCGACGAGGTGCGGGTCGCGCACGCCCGTCGTGCCCAGCGTCGACGTCAGGACGGGGCGGCTGCCGTTCGCGCGGTACCAGCGCAGCGGGTCGTCGCCCTCGGACAACGAGAAGTAGATGCGCTCGCCGTACCCGTCGGGGTCCTCGACGTGGTGCACCAGCAGGTAGCCGTACGGCTCGTCCACCAGGGCCTCCGGGGTGACTGGATCGCGCTCTCGCGGTTCAAGAGGGGGGGCGGGCCGCCCTCCCCGGGGTCGGGGAGGGCGGCCGGGTCGTCGTCGGACGACCGTGGTCAGACGACCGTCGCGGTGCCCGACAGCGCGGTCCAGGACTCGGGCGCGAGGCGCACGGTCGTGGTGCCGGTCGCGCTCGCGGTCACGGGGGCCGCGTCGAGCGTCGTCACGTGCTCGGCGGCGACCTTCGCGGCGTGCGCGGGGCCGTGCACGGCGGGCTCGTGGTCGGCCGTGACCTGCGTGCCGCCGCCCAGCGTGAGCGCGACGCCGGGGTGCCGCAGCTCGACCTCGACGGCCTCGGCGGTGCGGTTGACGAGGAACACGCCGAGCTCGCCGGCGTCGGGCTCGCCCGCCCACGTGACCGCGGCGGTGACCGTCGGGACGTCGCCGTGGCGCGCCGTCGTGTACGTCGGGGCCTGCACGCGCACGTCGAGCACGTCGCCCTGCGCGAGGCGCGTCGTGGCCGCGAACGGGTGGTAGGTGGGCTGCTTCCACGCCTCGCCGCCCGGCTCGGTCATGATCGGCGCGATGACGTTGACGAGCTGCGCGAGGCACGCGACGGGCACGCGGTCCGCGTGGTTGAGCAGCGTGACCATGAGGTCGCCCAGGACCACGGCGTCGAGGCCCGAGTAGACGTCCTCGATGATGCGCGCGGGCTGGTGCTGCAGCGGCAGGTTCGACTCGCCCGGGAACCGCGTCTCGAGGTACCAGACGTTCCACTCGTCGAACGAGATGGTGATCTGCTTGTCCGAGCGCTTGCGCGCGCCGACGGCGTCGGCCGACGCGACGACGCGGCGGATGAAGCGGTCCATGCTGGTCCCGGAGCCGAGGAACGACGCGCGGTCGCCGTCGTGCTCCTCGTAGTACGCGTGCATCGAGATGTGGTCGACCAGGTCGTACGTGTACGACAGGACGGTCTGCTCCCACTCGCCGAACGTGTCCATGGTCATGGACGACGACCCGCACGCGACGAGCTCGATGGTCGGGTCGACGAGCTTCATGGCCTTGCCGGCCTCGGCGGCGAGCTTGCCGTACTCGTGCGCGTCCTTGTGGCCGATCTGCCACGGGCCGTCCATCTCGTTGCCGAGGCACCACAGCTTGACGCCGTACGGCTCGGTGCGGCCGTTGGCGATGCGCAGGTCGGCCCAGCGCGAGCCGGCGACGCCGTTGCAGTACTCGACGAGCGCCGCGGCCTCGGCGACGCCGCGCGTGCCCAGGTTGACGGCCATCATCGGCTCGATGCCCTCGCGCTCGGCCCACTGCAGGAACTCGTCGGTGCCGATGAGGTTGGGCTCGACCGTGCGCCACGCGAGGTCGATGAACGGCTTGCGCTGCTCGACGGGCCCGACGCCGTCCTCCCACACGTAGTTGGAGACGAAGTTGCCGCCCGGGTAGCGCACCACGGTGACGCCGAGCTCGCGCGTGAGGTCGGCGACGTCGCGGCGGAAGCCGTGCTCGTCGGCGGTCGCGTGGTCGGGCTCGTAGATGCCCGTGTAGACCGCGCGGCCGAGGTGCTCGACGAACGAGCCGAAGAGGCGGCGGTCGAGCGTGCCGGTGCGGAAGTCGGGGTGCAGCAGGACGGTGGCGTGCGCGGTCATCGGTGCTCCGGGGTCGGTCCGCGGCGCCGACGCACGGGTGCTCGGGGCGCGCGGGATTTCACAACGTTGTAAACCCGCCCAGCATACCCGCCCCGGGCACCCGCCCACCGGGACCCGCGCGGAACCGTTCCGGCGTCGGAACTGGCCAGAGAGGTGACCAGCTCCGACGGCTCGCCGCCGAGACGTGACTGGTTCCGCGGCGCCCGCCGGCACCGGGCGGTTCAGGGGCGGGGTGGTGGCGTCAGGATCTGGTGGCGGGCGGTCGTGACGGCCGTCAGGAGGTCGCGCTCCGACTCGGTGTGACGGCGCAGGTCGGCACGGCCCGACAGGGCCTGCTGCCGCAGGAACGCGAGCGACGTCGCGTCGCGCTGGAACCGGCGCATCGCGTCCGCCGCCGCCGGACCACCCGTGCGGGCCGCCCAGCCGACGGCTGTGCTGCGCCGCGGCAGCGACGCGAGCATCTCGACCTCGTGCGGCGCGAACCACCCGGCGTAGCCGTACTCGGTGAGGCGGCGCCGGATCACCTCGGACTCCTGACGGCGCAGCCACACCGCGATCCCGACGACCCCCGCGAACAGCGGCACCTGCACGACCGCGAACACCGCGAGGTACGCGTCGCCCGCCGCGAGGTTGGTGGCGTTCCACAGCCCGTGGCCGATCATCGCGGCGAGCAGACCGAGCGGGAGCAGCCACCACGCCGCCCCCCGGTGCCGCGACCGGGCCGCGAGCCCCAGCGCCGCGCCCGTGCACGCCGTGAACAGCAGGTGCGCGAACGGCGTCGCGAGACCGCGCATGACGAACGTGCCGGCCAGCGCCTCGCCCGCACGCCCGAAGTACAGGACGTTCTCGGTGAACGCGAAGCCCGCCGCGACGACCCCCGCGTACACGATCCCGTCGACCACGCCGTCGAAGTAGCGCCGCCGCGCGAGGAACAGCACGAGGACGCCCGCGCCCTTGGCGGCCTCCTCGACGATCGGCGCCGACACCAGGGCGGCCGCACCGGCGCCGGCCTGCAGGTCGCCCGTCGCGCTGGCGACCGTCCAGAGCGTCAGGTCGTTGACGACGAGCGACACGAGCACCGCGACACCCGCGCCCCACAGCAGCCCGAACGCGAGCGCGCCGAGCGGCTCGGGCTCCCAGCGGTCGAGCCACCGGATGCCGGCCAGCACCACCGCGAGCGGCACGAGCGCGAGCACCGTCCCGACGACGCCCGCCGCGACGCCGACCTCCACGAGCACGAGCCCGAGCGCGGCGAGCGCGCCGACCGCGAGCAGTGCGACGAGCAGCAGCCCGAGCACGTCGCGGGTCGTGGTGCTGCGCCGCGGGGGCACCCACTGCGGCGGGACCGCCCCGGGCGGTGCGGCCGGGCGCGAGGGGTCGTGGAGGCTCACGCGCACACACTAGGCGCGGCGCGGCGCGCCCGGCTCGGTGCGCGCAGGGCCCGTCGCTCGTGGCGACGCGGCCGACGGTGCGCTCACGGCACGTCGTCGTCCCGGTAGGTGCGCGGGACCGCGGCGGCGACCCGGCTCACGACCTCGTAGGCGATGGTCCCGGCGCTCGCGGCCCAGTGCGCGGCCGTGGGCACGCCGCCCGCACCGGGCGGGCCGAAGAGCGTCACGACGTCCCCGGGGGCGTCGCGGGCACCGGGCCCGAGGTCGACGACGAGCTGGTCCATGCAGATCCGCCCGACGACCGGGGCCGCGCGGCCGCCGACGTGCACGCGGGCCGGCCCGCGACCGTCGGTGGACGCGTGGCGCGGCACCCCGTCGGCGTAACCCAGCGGCACGAGCCCGAGCACCGTGCGGCGCGTGGTCCGGTGCTCGCTGCCGTACGACACCGTGGTCCCGGCCGGCACCGTCCGCACCGCCGCGAGGCGGCTGCGCAGCGTCATGGCGGGCGTCAGCATGCTCGCGCGCGGGTCGCCGGGCGGCAGCGGCGACAGGCCGTAGACGGCGAGGCCGGGGCGCACGAGGTCGTAGTGCAGGCGCGGGTCCGTGAGCGTGCCCGCCGACGCGGCGACGTGCCGCAGCGGCACCTCGATCCCCACGCCTCGCAGCACGTCGGTCGCGTCCTCGAACCGCGCGACCTGGTCGTGGGTGGCGGGGTGCCCGGGGGTGTCGGCGCATGCGAGGTGCGTCCACAGTCCGACGACCTCGACGTGACCGGCCCCGGCCAGGGACGCGGCGCGGCGGGCGAGCGACGCGAGCTGGTCCGCGCCGACGCCGTTGCGGCCCATGCCCGTGTCGACCTTGAGGTGGACGCGCGCGACCCTGCCGGTGTTCCGCGCGGCGGCGGCGGCCTCCTCGAGCGCCCACGGTGCGCCCACGGACACGTCGACCTCGGCGGCGAGCAGGCGCGCGAAGGGCGCGCTGGGCGTGTGCAGCCAGGTCAGGACGCGGGCGTCGGCGGGGCGCAGCTCGGTGCGCAGGCGCAGCGCGTCGGACGCGCGCGCGACGCCGAACCAGGTCGTGCCCGCGGCGAGCGCGGCGCGCGCGACGGGGAGCAGGCCGTGCCCGTAGGCGTCGGCCTTGAGCACGGCCATGACCTGCGCGCGGCCGGCGGCGGTCCGCAGCACCCGCAGGTTGTGGCGGATCGCGGCGAGGTCGACGACGGCTGCCGACTCCGGCTCGTCGTCGCCGGCCGACGGGGTCGGGGTTCGGGTCGTCGTCGCGACGTCAGCGGCGGTCACGCGTCGCCCCCGGCCAGTACACGCTGTCGGGGACGGCCCGGGCGCCGAAGATCGCCTGCCCGACGCGCACGCACGTGGCGCCCTCCTCGACGGCGATCTCGTAGTCGCCCGACATGCCCATGGACAGCTCGCCCGGGCCGACGAGGTCGGGGTCGGTGTCGCGTGCGCGGTCGCGCAGGGTCCGCAGCAGCGCGAAGCACTCGCGGACCCGCGCGGGGTCGTCGCTCAGGACGGCCAGCGTCATGAGGCCGCGCACCCGCAGGTGCGGGTAGGCGGGCAGCGCGGCGAGGAACGCGGGCAGCTCGTCGGGTGGCAGCCCGAACTTCGAGTCCTCGGCGGACGTGTTGACCTGGACGTGGACGTCGAGCGTGCGGCCGGCTGCCGCGAGTCGGCGGTCGAGCGCCTCGGCGACGCGCAGCCGGTCGAGGGCCTGGAGCTCGGACGCCCAGGTGGCGACCTCGCGCGCCTTGTTGGTCTGCAGGTGGCCGATCACCGACCAGCGGACGTCGAGGTCCGCGAGGGCGTGGCGCTTGCGCGCGGCCTCCTGGACCTTGTTCTCGCCGAGCTCGCGGCACCCCGCCTGCACGGCGAGGCGGAGGCGGTCCTCGGGGACGGTCTTGCTGACGGGCAGGAGCCGGACCTCGTCGGGGGACCGCCCGGCGCGCTCGGCCGCGGCGGCGATGCGGGACCGCACGCGGGCGACGGCGCGGCCCAGGCCGCCGACGTCGTGCGCCGTCGGGTAGCGCTCCGCGGGCGTCACGGCGGCGATGTTTGGCATAGGCCAAACGCTAACATAGGCTCAGGCTGAACCGGGAGGTGCCGCGTGGACGTGACGATCGACGGCCGGACGGCGGGCGACATCGCCGCGAGCGTGCGCGCGCTCGTCGACGGCGGAGCGCTCGCCCCGGGCGACCCGCTGCCCCCCGTGCGGACGCTCGCCGCGCAGCTCGGCGTCAACCGCAACACCGTGGTCGCCGCGTACCGGCAGCTCGCCCAGGCCGGCGCGGTCGTCACGCGCGGGCGGGCCGGCACCCGCGTCGCCGGCGCCGACCACCTGCCCGAGGAGGGCTTCGCGCGGGACGCCGTGCTGCGCGACGTCGGCAGCGGCAACCCCGACCCGCGGCTGCTCCCCGACCCGGCCGCCGTGCGCGTGCCGCCCGCGGCGCCGGTCCTCTACGGGCAGTCGACGCTCGACCCCGCGCTCGCCACCTGGGCCACCGACCACGTCACGGCGGACTGCCCGCGCGAGCTGCGCGTCTCGGTGACCGGCGGCGCCGTCGACGGCGTCGAGCGGCTGCTCGCCACGACCCTCGCGCCGGGGGACCTCGTCGCGCTCGAGGACCCGTGCTACCTCACGAGCATCAGCACGGTCCGGCGGGCCGGCTACCTGCCGGTCCCCGTGACCGTCGACGCGGAGGGCATGACCGTCGACGGGCTGCGCGCCGCGCTGACGGCCGGGGCCCGTGCGGTCGTCTGCACGCCGCGCGCCCACAACCCCACGGGCGCGAGCCTGAGCGAGCGGCGGGCCGCCGCGCTGCGCCGCGTCCTCGCGCCGCACCCGAACGTCCTCGTCGTCGAGGACGACCACTTCTCGCTGCTGTCCCGGTCGCCGTACCGCAGCGTCGTCGGCCCGCGGCACGCCCGGTGGGCGGTCGTGCGCTCGGTCTCGAAGTTCCTCGGGCCCGACCTGCGGCTCGCCTACGTCGCGTCCGACCCCGAGACCGCCGAGCGCCTCGCCGCGCGGCTCGGCCCCGGCACCACGTGGGTCAGCCACCTGCTGCAGCGCACGGCCGCGGCGCTGCTCACGGACCCCGCGACGCACGACCTGCTCGCCAGGGCGCGCGACCGCTACGCGCACCGCAACGCGGCCTTCGTCGACCTGCTCGCCTCCCGCGGCCTCGCCGCGACGGCGCCGGACGGCCTCAACGTGTGGGTCGCGCTGCCCGCCCCGTCGTCCGACGTGACCGCGCGGCTCATGCGCCGCGGGTGGCTCGCGCGCGACGGCGCGGACTTCGCGCTCGAGCGCCGCGTCCCGCGCGCTCCCCACCTGCGGCTGACCGTCCACGACCTCGACGACGACGACGCGGTCCGGCTCGCCGACGACCTCGCCGCCGCGACGCGACCCGCGGGCCGGCCCTCCCGCTGAGCCGGGGACCTCCCGCGTCCCTGCGTGCCCGCCGGGGAGGACCCAGGTCTCGCCGGCGCCCGCGTCCGGCGTCGTAGGGTGACCGCGGCCCGTGCTCAGGTCGCCGGGCCACGACGACGGGGTGGTGGCATGAACGAGGTCGAGCGCGAGGTCCGGGCACGGATGCGCGCCCAGGGGCTCTACAACGACGAGGGCCCGGGGCTCGAGGCGCTGGTCGAGGAGCGGCAGCGCGCCAAGGAGCTCACGTGGCGCTTCAACATGATGAACCCGACGGACGTCGCGGGCCGCCAGGCGCTCGCGCGCGAGCTGTTCGGACCCATGGGCGAGCGCGTGTGGATCGAGGCGCCGCTGCAGGTGTCGTACGGGTACAACGTGTCGTTCGGCGACGACGTGTTCGTCAACGTGGGCTTCACGCTCGTCGACGACATCGAGGTGACGATCGGCTCGCGCGTGATGATCGCGCCGAACGTGACGATCACCGTCACGGGCCACCCGGTGCACCCGCAGCTGCGCGCGGAGATGGAGCAGTTCTCGGCGCCCGTCGTCATCGAGGACGACGTGTGGCTCGGCGCGCACGTCGTCGTGCTGCCGGGCGTGACGATCGGCGCGGGCTCGATCGTCGCGGCGGGCAGCGTCGTGACGAAGAACGTGCCGGCGGGCGTCGTCGTGGGCGGCGTGCCCGCGCGCGTGCTGCGCCCGATCACCGACGCGGACCGTGAGTTCGCCTACCGCGCGCCGGGCACGCTGGCCTGACGGGGGGCGCCCGCGCGGGCGCCCGGCCCCGGGTCGGGCGCCCGCGCCGCGAGTCTGCGGGCGGCGCGCCGGTCGAGCTCGGCGTTGACGACCCCGCCGGTGAGGATGACGATCGCCGACACCCACAGCCACAGCACCGCCGCGAGCAGCGCGCCCAGCACCTGCGCGGCGACCTGCACGAGCCGCCCGCCGTCGACGTCGGGCCCGGACGGCCCCGCGACCTGCAGGTAGACCGCGAACGCGGCGGCCACGAGCACCAGGCCGACCGTGCCGACGAGCGCGCCGGGCACAGCCCGTCGCCACGTGGTGCCGCGCGGCAGGTTCGGCCCGTAGCGGTACAGCAGCGTCAGGTAGGCGCCCGCGACGAGCACGACGACGGGCCAGCGTGCGAGCGCCCACACCGTGCCGAACGCGTCGCCCAGCCCGAGGCGCTGCGCGATCTCGTCGCCACCGCCGAGCAGCGGCCCGACGACGACGAGCACGAGCACCGTGACCAGGGTGACGAGCCCCCCGAGCGCGAGCGCGAGCCCCAGCACGACCTGCGCGACGACGCCGCGCCGCTCGGGCACCGTGTAGGCGTCGTCGAGCGCGCGGATCGCCGCGCGGAACATGCGGCTCGCGAGCCACAGCGTCAGCAGCACCGACCCGATCGCGAACCCCGTGCGCTCCTCGCGCAGCAGACCGCGTACCAGCGGGACGAGCGCCTCCTGCGCGACGTCGTCGGCCAGCACGTGCGACACGGCCCCGACCACGGCGTCCTCGACCTGCGCGACGCGCTCGGGGTCGGTGAGCCGCTCGAGGTACCCGAGCGACGCGCCCAGCGCGGTGACGAGCGGCACGGCCGAGATCAGCGCGAAGTACGTCATCTCGGCGGCCAGGCCCGTGATGCGCACGTCGACGACGCGGCGCACGCACCGCACGACGAACGGCAGCACGTCGAGCCGACCGACCCGCACGGGGTGCCGGTGGGCCCACGCCTCCACGCGGTCGAGCGCGGTGCGCCCGTCGCGCCCGGGCAGCCGCGCGCGCACGTGCGGGACGGCGTGCGCCACGCCCAGCACGGCGGCCGGGGCGACCACCGCGACGGCGACGAGCACGAGCCACGCGGGTGCGCGCTCCGCCGTGGCCGCCGCGACCGCACCCCACGCGGCCAGGCCCGCCGCGAGCGCCACGAGCGTCGTCGTGGCCACCGCGAGCGCCGACGCCGCGGCCGACGCGCGCCGGCACGCGGCCGCCCCCAGCACCGCGAGCGCGGCGACGGCGACGAGCAGCACGGGGTCTCCGGGAGGGTCGGGGGCGTCCCGGCATCGTAGGCGCGGCGGGGTGCGTGGGCGTGCGGGGCGTGCGCCGTGCCGCGTCGGACGGGCGCCCGGAGCCGGACGCGCACCGCCCCGGTGACCAGAGGGGTGGTCACCGGGGCGGTGGGTGCGCGGCGCGGGCCGCGCGGTGCGGAGCCTGTCAGCCCCGCAGGCGGGCCCGACGTCGCAGGGCCACGGCCGCCGCGCCGCCGAGGACGAGCGCGAGCCCGACCCCGAGCGCGACGCCGACGTTCGCGCCGGTCGTCGCGAGCGGTCGCGAGGCGCTCGTCGGCGTGGTCGTGCCGGTCGCGCCGCCGTCCGTCGACCCGCCGGTGGACCCCCCACCGGTCGAGCCGCCGTCCGTCCCGCCCGCCGCGGTGACCGTGAGCGTGGCCGACGCCGAGTACGCGCCGCCGAACTCGTTGGCCGCGTAGACGCGGAACTGCGCGCCCGAGTCGGCCAGACGGGCCGGCACCGTGAGCGTGGTGCCGTCGGCGAGCGCCGCGGCGCGCGCCGTGCTCACCGTGCGCGCGTCACCGCTCGCGTCGGCGACGTCGGTCCACGTGCCGTCCACGAGCTGCTGCCACGTCACCGACGGCGCCGGGGACCCCGTGACCGCGACGGTGAACGTCGCGTCGGTGCCGTCGACGGCCGTGGTGTCGGCCGGGTCGGTCGTGACCCACGCGACAGCCCCCGCGTCGGAGCGGTCGCCGGCCTGCTGGTCGGCGACGAACGACGCGACCCACGACAGCGCCGAGTTCCAGTTGACCGTGATCTCGTTGGTCGACCAGGACTGGATGTTGTCGACGTAGCAGAGCTGCGGCGCGCACATGTGCTCCGGGTTGTACAGACCCTGGATGATCGGGTCCCACGTGCCGACGTCCGAGTTGGGGCCGCCGGCCACCGACCCGCGGGGCGGGTTGGGCAGCGACTCCGTCAGGGAGTGCGAGAACCACCGGCTGTGCTGGTTCTTCGAGAACACCGTGCCGTAGCCCGTGACGTACGACTGGTTGAGCGCGTTGCGGCCCATCAGGTAGTCCATGGACTCGACGACGGCGTCGGCGAACCGCTGGTCGCTCGTGAGGTCGAACGCCGTGCCGAGCACCACCTGGTTGTTGAGGACCGCGGAGTTCGAGCCCCACTCGTACACGCCGTCGGCGTTGCCCGAGTACGCCGTGCCGAACGGCTCGGCGGCCTGCCGCGACAGGTACAGCTCGGCGCCGTCGACGACGGACTGCCGGATCGCGGTGCGGCCCGGGATCGCGGACTCGACCGTGGCGAGGTCCATGCGGCCCAGCGCCGCGACGTCGCCCCAGAAGAAGCCGCCCTTCGTGAACAGGTCGGCCGTGTGGTACTCGTTCGCGAGCACCGCGTCCTGGTAGACCTGCTCACCCGTGGTCAGGTAGAGCTCGGCGGCGGCCCAGTAGAACTCGTCCTGGACCTCGTCGTCGTCGTACGGGCCGCCACCCGGGCTGGGGTCGGCGTTGGGGGCCGGCTGCAGCAGGTCGGGGTGCGCGACGGCCGCGTCGTACGCCACGCGGCCCGCGGCGAGCAGGTCGGCGGCGAACTCGGGGTCGTACTGCTCCCACAGGCGTGCGCCCTGCGCCGCGACGGCCGCGAAGTTGAGCGTCGCCGCGGTCGACGGGCGGTGCAGCCGGCGGGGCTGCGGGTCGTCGGCGGGCAGCAGCGGCAGGCCCGTCCAGTCCACGTCGTGCACCTTGTGGTGGACCATGCCGGCGAGCGGCTGCCCGGCCGGCACCTGCATGCGCATCATCCACTCGAGCTCCCAGCGGGCCTCGTCCAGCGGGTCCGGGACGCCGTTGGTCTGCTCGTCGCGCGGGATGTCGAGGCTGCCGTCGCCGAGCGGCGCGGCGTCACCCGTGGGTGAGGTCAGCGCGCGCTCGTACGTGCTGAGCACCTGCGCGACCGCGATGCCGCCGTTGACGACGTACTTGCCGTGGTCGCCGGCGTCGTACCAGCCGCCGACCACGTCGAGCGTGTAGTCGCACGTCCAGTCGCCGTAGAGGCCCTGCGCCTCCTCGGGCGTGATGCAGGGGACCGCGTAGTCGCCCTGGTTGGGCGTCGCGTCGCCCGGGCGGCCGACGTGGCCGGCCTCGCGGCTGTACGCCTCGTCGCCCATGATCGAGCCGTCGATCGCGATGCCGCTGCGGGCCGGGTAGAAGTAGTTCAGCGCGTCGTGGCGCAGGTCCTGGTAGAGGTCCGCGCCGATGGCGAACGGGTGGCTCGTGTCGTCGTCGGCCGTGAGCGTGTAGGTGCCCGGGGTCGTGACGTCGTCGAACTCGATCTCGTGCACGTTGACGCCGGCGGTCGGGTCGACGCCGCGGGGCGTCGTCGTCCCGGACGCCACGACGGTCGACCCGGAGGTCAGCCGCCACTCGACGGGGTCGGTCGCCTCGGTGACGAGCGTCGCGCGCTTGGGGCCCGCGGGCAGGTAGCCGACCTGGTTGACGCGCACGCGGGGCCCGGTCTCGGGCTCGTAGGCGGGCGGCGCCTCGGTGGTCTCGACGAACGACACGTCGTTGACGCAGAACGTGTACGGCGTCGCGCGGCGGCCGAGCTCGACCTGGATCCGGCCGAACGCCGCGGCGGGGTCGGCGCTGAAGGACGCGTTGGCCGTGAACGGGAACGTGAAGGTGCGCGGCTCGGACGTGAGCGACGCGCTCGCGTCGAGCACGCGGTGCCACGGGTCGCCGTACTGGCCGACGAGCACGTTGACGTCGGTCGACGCGTCGCCCGCGCCGGGCACGTACGCCGTGAGCTCGAGCACGTAGTTGCGGCCCTCGGTGACCTCGACGTACTTGCGCTCGAGGCCGGCCTCGTAGGCGGCCGCGTAGCCGCCGCGCAGGTCGATGCAGGCGCCCTGGCCGTCGGCGCTCGCGCGGGCCGTGCCCGCACCGGCGCCGGGGGCGTCGTAGAGGTCGAAGTCGCCGGTGTCGCCGCCCGCGAACGAGTGGACGATGCGCGTGCCCGACGTCATCGAGAAGTTGTCGACGCAGAACGTGTAGGGCGCCGCCTGGCCGCCCAGCTGGAACGAGATCTGCCCGGTGCCCGTGGTCCAGTCGTCGGCGACCGGCGAGTCGGGGTTGCCGGGCCGCGTGGGCCAGTCGGCGGGCGTGAACGTGAACTCGACGCGCTGCGGCGTGTCGGTGCCGTCGAGCACGACCTGGTGGCCGAACGCCGCGGGGTACCCGAGGCCGCCCTGCATCGGGATCGTGACGGGCGCCGACGCGCGTGCGTCGAACGAGACGGTGTACGTGGTGCCGCGGTCGTACGTCACGTCGTCGTGCTGGAGCGCGCTGTCCCACGGGTTGACGCCGCCCTCGGCGGTCGCGCACAGCTCGCCGTCCGTGACGCCGGAGGTGACCGTCCCGGCGTTCGCGTACGAGATCCAGCCCTGCGCGTCGCCGTCGGCGAAGTCGTGCACGCCGGAGACGGGGGCTCCGGTCGCGGTCGACGCGAGCGCGGGCAGCAGGAGCAGGGCGGCCGACGTGGCGCCGGCGAGCCATCGGGTGCGCCGCCGTCGGCGCGGGGCGTGAGAGGGAACCACGGTGTCTCCGGGGGGACGTGCGCTCCGGCGGGCGGCGCGCGGGCTGGTCGGGCGGGCGGACTGCGAACTGCGGACTGGAAGCGCTTCCACGCTCCGGCGGACGGGGCGACCTGGTCGCCGGGCGGTGGGTCAGGGGGCGGTCGGGGGTGGTGCTTCGCGGTCGCGGCGAGCGGGTCGTGCGGTGCCGGGTGGCGTCGGGACCCCCTCGTCGCGGGCCGGCGGCGGCGTCGCAGCGGTGCGGGCGCCGAGCCGGTCGGACTGGACGCGCTTCCAGTCCGGTTCCCGATGGTCTGACGCCGGCCGTCGGCGTGTCAAGGTCGTCGCGCTGCTCATCACCCTGACGGGCGGTGGTGCGCGCGCACGCCGTGACAGGGAGCGCTGCCCGTCGTGACGGGTGCACGACGCGTCCGGTGGTAGCCTCGCGCCGACCACCACGCCGCGAGGGGGCACCGATGACAGGGCGGACCGGACGGGCTCCGACCCTCGACGAGGTGGCCGAGCGGGCCGGCGTCTCACGGTCGGCGGCGTCGCGCGTCATCAACAACGCGAACCACGTCAGCCCCGCCACCCGGCGCGCCGTCGAGCGGGCCGTCCGTGACCTGGGGTACGTGCCCAACGTGACGGCCCAGGCGCTCGCGCGGCAGCGCGTCGGCGCCGTCGTCCTCGCCGCGTCGCACGACAACGCCGAGCTGTTCGGCGACCCGTTCTTCGGTCAGGTCATCGTCGGCGTGACGTCCGCGCTCGAGAACGCCGACCTCGACCTCAAGCTCCTGCTGTGCCACTCGGAGCGGGGCCACGACCGCGTGCGTCGCATGCTGCGGCGACCGCGCGCGGACGGCGTCATGGTCATGGCGCTGCGGGGTGACGACCCGCTGCAGCGCATGGTCGAGGAGTCCGGGCTGCCGGCCGTGTACGGCGGGCGTCCGCTGCACGGGCAGCCCGCGTGGTACGTCGACGTCGACAACCGCGGGGGCGGCCGGAGCGCCGCCGAGCACCTCGTGGGCCTGGGGCGACGGCGGGTCGCGTCGATCGCGGGGCCCACCGACTCGCACGCGGCCGTCGCGCGGCAGGACGGCGTGGCCGACGCGCTGTCGGCGGCGCGCCTCGACCCGACGCTCGTCGAGCACGCCGACTTCACGCGCGACGGCGGTGCGCGCGCCATGGAGCGGCTCCTCGAGCGGGCCCCCGACCTCGACGCGGTCGCGGTCGCGTCGGACAACATGGCGGTCGGCGCCGTCCAGGTGCTCCGGCGCGGCGGGCGCCGCGTCCCGCAGGACGTGGCCGTCGTCGGGTACGACGACCTCCCGGTCGCGCAGCTGGCCCAGCCCGCGCTGACCACCGTGCAGCAGCCGATCCGCGCGCTCGGGTACGAGATGGCGCGCCTGCTGCTCGCGGTCGTGGCGGGCGAGGAGCCGAGCTCGCTGCTGCTGCCGACGCGCCTGGTGGTGCGCGACTCGGCGCCCGTCGCCGTGCCCGCGCACGGGGCGTGACGCGGGCGGCGTCCACCGCGACGTCAATGCTCAGCATGCTGAGGGATTCGGCCGTAGCCTGGGCGCCATGACGTCCGACCATCCCGACGCCCCGCCGGCCCGGCCCGCGCAGGTCCGCCCCGCGCGCCGGGCCGCCCACCCCTCCGGCCACCGCGCGGGGCTAGCCGTCCGCGCGCTCGTCGGCCTCGCGCTCGTCGCCGCACCCGCGTGGGTCGCGGCGACCGCCGGGGGAGTCGTCGTCCACCAGCACGCGAGCCTCGGCGTGCTCCTCGTGTCGTCCGCCGTCGCGGGCGTGTGCGTGCTGCTGCGGGTCGTCGCGCTCGCGCACCGCCCGGCGCGGCCGGGGCGCCGCGGCGCCCGCCGCGTGGTCGTCGGCCTCGGCGCGGGCCTCGGGTACCTCGTGCTCGCGGTGCTCGCGGTCGCCGCCGCGTGGCTGCGCCCGTTCGGCGCCACCGACGCCGCGCTCGCCGCCCTGCGGCCCGACGCGACCGTCGACGTGCAGGAGCACGCCGGCTGGTACGCGTTCGTCCCGCGCGGCACGTCCCCCACGACCGGCCTCGTGTACTCGCCCGGTGCGCGCGTCGACGTGCGCGCGACCGCCGCCGTGCTGCGCTCCCTCGCCGAGCGGGGCTACCTCGTCGTCGCGCTCAAGGAGCCGCTCGGCATCGCCCTGACCTCGCCGCAGCAGTCCGCCGGCGCGATCGCCGCGTTCCCCGACGTCGCGCGCTGGGCGGTCGGCGGGCACTCGCTCGGCGGCGTCGCCGCGGCGTCCTTCGCCGCCACGCACGACGACGTCGACGGCCTGCTGCTGCACGCGTCGTACCCGCTCGGCGACATGAGCGGGGCCGACCTCGTCGTCGCGTCCGTCTCCGGGTCGCGCGACGGGCTCACGACCCCCGCCGACGTCGACGCGTCACGTGCCCACCTGCCGGCCGGCACGACGTTCACGCAGGTCGACGGCGCCGTCCACGCGTCCTTCGCCGACTACGGGCCGCAGCCGGGCGACGGCGAGCCCGGCGTCCCGCGCGCGCAGGCGCAGGCCGCGATCGTCCGCGCGAGCCTCGACCTGCTCGTCGCGGTGGACCGCGGCTGACCAGCGCGGCGACGCCCCCGACGTGCCGCGTCCCCGCACCGGGTCGATGCTGGGGACAAGGGGGCAGGGCGCGACGACGAGGCGTGCCGCCGCGCCGCCCCACGGCCGACGACGACGGGGGCTCGTCATGTGCACAGGGATCCGCTTCACCGACGCCGAGGGGCACGGCTACCTCGCCCGCAACCTCGACTGGACCACGGGCTACGGCCAGCGCGTCGTGGTCACGCCCACCGGCTACGCGCCGAGGTCGCCGTTCGGCGCGGTGCCGGACGTGCGGCACGCCGTCATCGGCATGGGCATCGTCGAGGAGGGCGTGCCCCTGTACTTCGACTGCGGCAACGACGCCGGGCTCGCCGTCGCGGGCCTCAACTTCCCCGGCTACGCGGACTACGCGCCCGGTCCGCGCGACGGCGCGACCAACGTCGCCGCGTACGAGCTGCCGCTGTGGGTGTGCTCGCAGTTCTCGAGAGTCGACGAGGTCGCCGCGGCCGCGCGGGACATGGTGATCGTGGACAAGCCGATCAACGACCGGTTCCCCAGCTCGATGCTGCACTGGATCGTCGGCGACGCCGACCGCGCGATCGTCCTCGAGCAGACCGCCGACGGCCTGCACGTGCACGACGACGACGTCGACGTGCTGACCAACCAGCCCGGCTTCGGGTGGCACCACGAGAACCTGCGCAACTACCTCAACGCGTCGCCCGCGTTCCCCGAGGAGGTCGTGCTCACGCGCGCGCGGCTGCACCCCTTCGGGTCCGGTGCGCACATGCGCGGCATCCCCGGCGACTACTCCTCGCCGTCGCGGTTCGTGCGCGTCGCGTACGCGCACGCCCACCACCCGGTGCGCGCCACCGAGGAGGAGAACGTCGTGCGCGCGTTCCGCACGCTGCAGCAGGTCCAGATGCTCGACGGCAGCGCCGCGATGGAGTCCGGCGAGTTCGAGACCACGATCTACACGGGCCTGTTCTCGTCCCGGACGTCGACCTACTACTGGTACACGTACGACGACCTGACGATCCGCAGCGTCGCGCTCGCGGACCACGCGCCCGACGGCACCGAGCTGGTCGTGGTGTAGCCGGCGCGGCGCGGGCGCCCGGGCCCGCGCGTCACGCGTCGGCGTACGACTCCACGACGGACAGGTCGAGCGCGAACTCCACCGGGTAGTCGCCGAACAGCAGCCGTCCCGCCTCGTCGGCGGCCGCCCGCACGGCGTCCGCCACCTGCGCGGCGTCCTGCGCGGGGGAGTGCACCACGACCTCGTCGTGCAGGAAGTACGCCAGGTGGGCGCGCCCGTCCCCGATGCCGCGCAGCCGGCGGCGCAGCGACGCGAGCCAGCACAGCGCCCACTCGGCGGCCGTGCCCTGCACGACGAAGTTGCGCGTGAACCGCCCGCGGTCACGGGCCCGGCGCCGCACGTCCCGCACGTCGTCGGCGTCCGCGCCCTCGGCGCCCGCCGCACCCAGCCGGTCGAGGAAACCCGCGCTCGCGGGAGGCGACGTGCGGCCCAGCCACGTCGAGACCACCTCGCCGCGCTCGCCCGCGCGCGCCGCGTCCTCGACCAGCGCGACCGCCTGCGGGTACGCGCGCGTCAGGCGCGGCATGAGCATCGCGCTCGCACCGGTCGTCGCGCCGTAGATCGCCCCCAGCAGCGCGTACTTCGCGTCGGTGCGGGTCGCGACGATCCCCGCGTCGGCGATGCCCTGGTACAGGTCGCTCGCACGCGCGGCGTCGGACATCGCGCGGTCGCCCGACATCGCGGCCAGCACGCGCGGCTCGAGCTGCGCGGCGTCCGCGACGACGAGCCGCCAGCCGGGGTCGGCGTGCGCGGCCGCCCGCAGCGACACCGGCAGCTGCAGCGCACCGCCGCCGTCGGTCGCCCAGCGCCCCGTGACCACGCCCCCGACGACGTACGTGGGCCGGAACCGGCCGTCGTGCACCCACGCGTCGAGCCACGCCCAGCCGTTCGCGCTCAGCAGCCGCGACAGCCGCTTGTACTCCAGCAGCGGCTCGACCACGGGGTGGTCGAGCTCGCGCACCTCCCACTTGCTGGTCGACGCGAGCGAGAACCCCTGGCGGCGCAGCGACGCGAGCAGGTGGGGCTGCGAGTCCGGGTTGAGGCGCGGGTCGTCGAGCAGCGTGCGGACCGTCGCCGCGAGCTCCTCGAGCCGCCGCGGCCGGCCGCCGCCCACGGGCCGCGGCCCGACGAGCGCGGTGAGCAGCGCGTCGTGCCGCACCGGGTCCCACGGCAGGCCGTCGTGCTGCATCTCGGCCGCGACGAGCGCGCCGCTCGACTCGGCCGCGAGCAGCAGCCGCAGCCGCCCGGGAGCGCTCGACCCCGCGACGGCGGCCAGCTGCGCGTGCAGCTCGGCGAGCAGCGCGGCCGCGGACGCCCCCGTGGACGCCTCCGCGGACGCCTCGTCGGGCGTCCCGGCGGTGCCGGTCGTGGGCGCCGACGCGGGCGGGGGCGTCGCGGCGCGCGCGTCGTCCTGCTCGTCGAGCTCGCGCAGCGCGTCGAGCAGGTCGGGCTCGTGGGGCGGCGGCTCGTCGGGCGGCGGCACGTCGAACGGGCCGGGCGGTGCGGCCTGCAGCGACGACCCGGCGGCGGCGCTCGCGTGGCGCAGGATCGCGTGGCACAGCCGCAGGTCGTGGCAGCGCTCGACGCGCACGCCCGCGCGCAGCAGGTCCGGGGCCCAGCGGCGCGTGTCGTCCCACACCCAGCGTGGACGGGACTCGGCCTCGGCGGCGGCGACGGCGTCGACCCACGCGTCGACGCCGACCGTCCGGGCGCCGGTCGGCCGGGCGTCCGCGTCGAGCGACGTCAGCGTGACGGTGCGCGCGGACGCGTCACGGGTGAGCAGGACGGACGCGGGCACGGCTCATCCTCGCGCGGACCACCGACACCGGGCGCCCGGTGCCAGCGGGGGCTCAGCGCGCGAGCGCCGCCCGGACCGCGGCGCCGGGCACCGCGAGCAGCGTCCCGCCGTCGTGCCCGTCGAGCGTCGCGACGAGGTCGGTCGTGTCGGGGTCGATGAGGAGCTGCACGTCGTCGTCGCCGCGCACGACGCCGGGCGTCCGCAGCGCCGCGGTGACGAGGTGGCACGGCCACTGCCGCCGGGTGACGCCGACGTCCTGCAGGAAGTGGACCACCAGGTGCTCGCCGTCGCGGTGCACGGTCGTCGCGACGGTGGCCGCGGTGTGCACGAGCACGCACTCCGCCGACGTCAGCACGGGTGTCGCCCCGGACTCGCGCATGGTTGCCGTCCCTCGGTGGTCGCCGTCGTGGTGGCCCTGCCCCTGCCCGACCGCGGCGGTGGCCGGGTCGCGAGGGACGCTATCCGGCCCCGCCGACACAGGGGGGTGGCGGAGCGGGTGAGATACGTCGCGATCGGGTGACGTGCGGCGGCGCGTGACCCGTGCGGGCCACGAACGGTGCGCGCGCGGGTGCTGCCGTGCGGCGGATCCGACGGTTTCCGCACGGTAGGTCTCCTGCGTTAGCGTCGGGAGCAGCCAGGTCGTATCGATCCGAACGTCGAAGAGGACCCCGTGGACACGCTCCCCTACCAGGACCCGTCGCTGCCCATCCCGCAGCGGGTCGCCGACCTGATCAGCCGCATGACCCTGCCCGAGAAAGCGGGTCAGATGCTGCAGCTCGACGCGCAGCCGGGCGTCGAGGACCTCGTGCTCGAGAAGCACGTGGGCTCGATCCTGCACGCGTCGCCGCAGCGCGTCCTCGAGGCGCTCGACGCGGTCGACCGCTCGCGCCTGCGCATCCCGCTGCTCATCGCCGACGACGCGATCCACGGCTACTCGTTCTGGCGTGGCGCGACGATCTTCCCGACGCAGCTCGGCGCGGCGGCGTCGTTCGACCCGGCCGCGGTCGAGGCGATGGCGCGCGTGACGGCCGTCGAGGTCTCCGCGACGGGTCTGCACTGGACGTTCTCGCCGGTCGTCTGCCTCACGCGCGACCTGCGCTGGGGCCGCGTCAACGAGACGTTCGGCGAGGACCCTTTCCTGCTGGGCGAGCTCGCGTCGGCGATGGTGCGCGGCTACCAGGGCGACGGCCTGACCGACCCGACCGCGGTCCTCGCGTGCGCCAAGCACTTCGCGGGGTACTCCGAGACGCAGGGCGGGCGTGACGCGTCCGAGGCGGACATCTCGCGCCGCAAGCTGCGCTCGTGGTTCCTGCCGCCGTTCGAGCGGGTCGCGCGCGAGGGTGCGCGCACGTTCATGATCGGCTACCAGTCGACCGACGGCGTGCCGATCGTCGTCAACAAGTGGCTGCTGCAGGACGTGCTGCGCGGCGAGTGGGGCTACACCGGCACCCTCATCACCGACTGGGACAACGTCGGGCGCATGGTCTGGGAGCAGAAGATCGCGGTCGACCCCGAGGACGCCGCCGCCAAGGCCGTCGCCGCGGGCAACGACATGGTGATGACGACGCCGTCGTTCTTCGAGGGCGTGCAGAAGGCCGTCGCCAACGGGCGCGTGTCGGAGGAGCAGCTCGACGCGGCCGTCGCGCGCATCCTCACCGTCAAGTTCGAGCTGGGCCTGTTCGAGGACCCGCGCCGCCCCGACCCGGTCCGCCAGGCCGAGGTCATCGGGTCCGACGAGCACCAGGACATCAACCTGCACGTCACGCGCAGGTCGCTCGTGCTGCTGCAGAACTCGGGCGTGCTGCCGCTGGGCGGCGGGCTCGTCTCCGACCTCGACGGCCGCGCGACGGCGCCCGACGGGTCGGCGCCCGCGCCGCTGCGGCTCGCGCTGGTCGGCCCCAACGCCGACGACGTCGACGCGCAGCTCGGCGACTGGGCGGGCCGCTCGGGCCAGGTCGACTGGATGCGCGAGGAGGGCCACCCGCGCGAGATGACCGAGACGGTCCTCGACGGCCTGCGGGGCCTGCTGCCCGAGACGTGGGAGCTCACGTACGCGAAGGGCGCCGAGATCGGCTGGCTCGGCCCGGACCCCGAGGGCGAGTTCCACCCCGACGGGCAGCCGCGCATGCCGATCATGCACGCGGCCGAGCCGGACGCGGCGATGATCGCGGAGGCCGTGGCCGCCGCCGAGGCGGCCGACCACGTCGTGGCCGTCGTCGGCGACACGATCGGCCTCATGGGCGAGACGCGCTCGACCGCGACGCTCGACCTCGTGGGCGGGCAGGTCGCGCTGCTCGACGCGCTCGCGGCCACCGGCACGCCCATGACGGTCGTCGTCATCGCGTCCAAGCCGCTCGTGCTGCCGGACTCGGCCCTGGCGGCCGACGCGATCGTGTGGGCCGCGAACCCCGGCATGCGCGGCGGGCGCGCGATCGCCGAGCTGCTGCTCGGCACGATCGACCCGGCCGGCCGCCTGCCGGTGACGTTCCCGCGGCACGTCGGCCAGCAGCCGGTGTACTACAACCAGCTGCGCGGCCAGCACGGCAACCGGTACGCCGACCTCACGCAGGACCCGGCGTTCGCGTTCGGCGAGGGGCTGTCGTACTCGACGGTCGAGTACACGGACCTGACGCTCGCGGAGCCGGTGCTCACGCGTGACGGCGTCGTGCGCGCGCAGGTCACGGTGACGAACACGGGCACGCGCCCGTCGCACGAGGTCGTGCAGGTGTACGTCAGCGACCTCGTGACGTCGCTGACGTGGGCGGACAAGGAGTTCAAGGCGTACCGCCACGTCGACGTCGCACCGGGCGAGTCGGTCGTGGTCGACGTCGAGCTGCCGGTCGCGGACTGCACGATCGTCGACGCCGAGGGCGCGCGGGTCGTGGAGCCGGGCGACTTCGCGCTGCTGGTCGGCCGGTCGTCGCGCGACCGCGACCTGCTGCGCGCGGGGTTCACGGTCACGGCCTGACCGGACGTCGCCGAGGGGCCCGGGCGGCGGGTGCCGCCCCGGCCCCTCGTGCGTCCCGCGACCTTTCTCTTGCCATGATGGAAAGTGAGTCTTAGTCTTTCCGTCATGGAAAACCACTCCACGCCGTCCGACCCTCGGAGCGCGCACGAGCTGCTCGCCGACCTCGAGGCCGACCGCTCCGCCGTCGGGACGCGGGTCGGGACGCCGACCTGGCAGATGCTCGTCGGGGGCGCGCTCGTCGCGGTGTTCGTCGCGTCCCCCCTGCTCGGCAAGGACGTCGCCACGGCGGTCCAGATCGGTTTCGTCGCCTTCGCGATCGTCACCTCGTCGTACCAGCGGCGACGGCTCGTACGTCCCCGAGGCGCCGGTCCGGCGGGCGTGCTCGTGATGCTGCTCGTGCTCGCCTTCGTGCTGCTGATGCTCAGCGTGTCCTACGGGCTCGTCGCGGGCGCTCTCGGGCCGTGGGTCGTGCTGCCGGCCCTCGCGGCCGGGGGAGCGACCCTGCTCGGCGTGCGCTACCACGATGCGCTCGTCCTGCGGCGCGTGACCGGTGTCCGCTGACCGTCGCGCGGCCGAGGCCGCGCGGTTCGACGAGGTCGTCCACGCGCCCGTCCGGCTGCGCGTCTGCGGGCTGCTCGCCGCGGCCGAGGAGGTCGAGTTCTCGGTGGTGCGCGACGCGGTCGACGTGTCCGACGCGACGCTGTCCAAGCACGTGAAGGTCCTCGTGGACGCCGGCTACGCGGCCGTGCGCAAGGCGCCGTCGTCCGTCCGGACCGACGCGCGGCTGCTCACGTGGCTCCGCCTGACGCCCGCCGGCCGCCGCGCGTTCTCCGCCCACGTCGCCGCGCTCCGCGCGATCGCCGAGGGCCTCACCCCCTGACCGGACGGCCATCCCGCGCCTCCCCACCCCGTGAGACGTCGATCCAGCCCCCCGCTGGCGTGAGAGGTCGATCCGACCCACCCCCACTGGCGTGAGATGTCGATCCAGTCCACCCCCGCTGGCGTGAGATGTCGATCCAGTTCACCCCCCCCGCTGGCGTGAGATGTCGATCCAGTCCGCCACTTCGTTCGTGACCTCTCGGCAGCACCCCCGGTTCGCCGGGAGCGGGCGATCACGCCCCGAACCAGGGGTCGTCCTGGGTCGCCGCCGCGAGGCCCGGTGACGAGCCGTCGACAGCTCGTCGACGAACGGTCGAACCTTGCGGGACGACCGGACGACCCGGACCGCGTCCGACCGGCGGGAGCATCACGATGACCCGGTGACCGTCCCGTCCGCACCGCCCGCCCACCACGTCCGTCCGTCCAGCGTGCCGCCCGTGCCGTCCGCCGTCGGCGCGCAGGTGCTGCGAGGCCCCCGGTGACCGCCGACGCCGAAGTCGCGGCACCGACCGCGCACGTGACTGCCGTCGTGCCCCGGCGCCTCGGCCAGGTCGCCGTCCCCGTGCGGGCCGTGCGGGCGGTCGACCGGGTCGCCGACGTCGAGATCCTGTTCCGCGCACCGGCGTGCCAGGGCGTCGTCGTGCGCGACGACCGCGGCGCGGGTCGAGTGGGGCTGCTGACGCGTCACCGCTTCACCGAGGTCATGACCGGGCGCCTGGGCTACGGCCGTGCGGTGCTCGCGCGCCGCGTCGTGGGGGAGGTCGCCGACTGGTCGCCGCTCGTGCTCGACGCGTCGACGAGCGTCGTCGACGCCGCGCGCGCCGCGATGGCCCGCGACGCCGCGGTCCGGCACGACGACGTCCTCGTGCCCGGCCCGTCGTGGTCCGCCGCGAGCACGGCCGACCTGGTGCAGGCCCTCACGGCGGCCGTGGCCGACCGCTCGGCCCGCGACCCGCTCACCGGCACGCTGAGCCGCGCGCACCTCGTGGCGACGACCGCGCGCTGGGCGTCCGACGCGCTGCCCGGCACGCAGCGCCGCCTCCTGCTCGCGGCGGTCGACGTGGACCGCATGGACGACGTCAACGCGACGCACGGCCTCGCCGCCGGCGACGCGCTGCTGCGGGCGCTGGCCGACCGCGTCGCGGCCGCGGTGCCCGACGGCGGCGTCGTGGCCCGTCTCGACGGCGACGCGTTCGCGGCGCTCGTGCTGCTGCCCGCGGTCCACGAGCACCGTGCGCGCGAGGTCGTCGCGTCGCTGCGGCAGCGGCTGCACGGCGCATGCGCGGACCTCGGCGTCGACGTGCGCGTCGCGGTCACCGCGTCGGTCGCGGGGTGGGCCGACGCGGGACTGCTGCTCCTGGAGGTCGAGCGCGAGCTGCGCTCGTCCCGCACCCACGGCACCACGACGTCGTCGCCCTCGTCGGGCGCCGCGCGCGCCACGCTCCCCACGCGCCACTGACCCCACCCGTGAGAGGGCGATCCGGTCCGGCGTGCGGGTCGTGGGTCAGCCCGGCCGGCGGTGGTGGAGGAGACTCGATCGCGCTCTCGCGGCAGAGGGGGGTGGCCTTCTCGAGCCGTGGGTGGGCGGCGCAGGCGGGTGGGTCGTGCGGCGCACGCTCCTCCTGCGCGTGAGAGGGCGATCCAGTCCTGCGTGCGCCTCGTGGCACCGGCTGGCCGCGGCGAACGTGACTCGATCGCACTCTCGCCGGTGGGGGTGGGGCGGGCGGGGTCCGTCAGCGGGCGGGCGGCGAGGGGCGTCAGCGGGTCGGGCGTGCCCCGAACGCCTCGGGCACGGCCTCGGCGAGCGCGCGCGTCTCGGGGTGCTGCGGGTCGCGCAGCACGTCGCGCAGCGGCCCGGACTCCACGATCGCGCCCTCGGCGAGCACGAGCACGTGCGACGTCAGGCGGTCGAGCAGGCGCACGTCGTGCGACGCGACGAGCAGGCCGATGCCGTCGGCACGCACGAGCGCGCGGATGTCGCCCGCGATCTCCTCGCGCATCGCGGGGTCGACGGCGGTCAGCGGCTCGTCGAGCAGCATCAGGTCGGGGCGCGCGGCCAGCGCGCGGGCGATCGCGACGCGCTGCCGCTCGCCGCCCGAGAGCGTGCCGACGCGGCGCGTGACGAACCGGATGGGCATGCCGACGACGGCCAGCGCGGCCTCGACGTCGTTGCTCGTGGTGCGGCCGGCCTTGCGGGCCTCGGTGAACGCGTCCTGGACGGTCTGCTCGACCGTGCGCTGCACGTCGATGCCCGCGAGCCCGTTCTGGTGCACGGTGCGCAGGCGCGCCTTGACCTCCTTGCGGCGGCGCATCGGGGTCTTGCCGACCGGGATGCCGTCGAGCGTCACCTGGCCCTGCGCGGGGCGCATGCCGCCGCCGAGGATCTCGACGAGCGTGGACTTGCCGACGCCCGAGCGGCCCAGCAGCCCGACCGCGTCACCGGGGCGCAGCGTGAGGTCGACGCCCGCGAGGACGGGCGGGCCGCCGTAGCCGGCCCAGACGTCGGTGGCCTCGAGGACTGCGCGGGTGCTGCTCATGCGTGCTGCTCGTCTCGTCTCGTCGTCGGCGCCCGGCCGGGTCGCCCTGCTGGTCCCAACGTACGGGCCGCGCCGGGAGATCCCATGATCCGCGCGCGGGTCCGGCGCGGGTCGCGGGCGGCCCGCGTCAGCCGCGCGGCCGGTACGGGCCGGTGCTGCCGCGCACCACGAGCTCGGTGGGCACGGACTCGAAGCTGCCCTCGCGGCGCCCGGACTCGATGGCCTCGAACAGCTTGAGCACGGCCACGCGGCCGGACTCGTCGAACCGCTGGCGGACGGTCGTGAGCGGGGGCCACAGCCACCCGGACTCGTCGATGTCGTCGAATCCGACGACCGACACGTCGTCGGGCACGCGCCGTCCGGCCTCGTGCAGCGCGCGCAGCAGCCCGACGGCCATCTGGTCGTTGGCGCTGAACACCGCGCTGACCGCGGGGTCGGCCGCGAGCGTGCGCCCGGCCTCGTACCCGGACGCCGCGCTCCAGTCGCCGCGCACGACGGGCGGCACGTCGCGGCCCGCGGCGCGCAGCAGCCGCTCCCACTCGGCCTCGCGCTCGGCCGCGGAGTGCGACGTGGTCGGGCCGCCGACCATGTGGACGGTGGGGTGGCCCAGGTCGAGCAGGTGCTCGACGGCCTGGCGCGCGCCGCCGCGCTGGTCGGCGTCGACCGCGGGCCGGTCGCCGGGTGCGGCGGAGTCGAGGATGACGACGGGCGTCGCGGACGGGATCTGCGTCGAGTTCTCGAGGTGGATGTGCTCGTCGCGGATGACGAGGATGCCGTCGACCGACTTCTCGTCGAGGTGCGTGAACGCCGTGCTGATGTCGGACTCGCTGGTCGAGCGCACGGGGTTGAGGACGATCGAGTAGCCGCGGTGCGCGGCGGCCTCGGCGAGCGCGTCGATCGACCGCGTGTTCCCGTACGACGCGAGGTCGTAGACGATGACGCCGATGGTGCGGAACGACCCGCGGCGCAGCGCGCGCGCCGCGCTGTTGGGGCGGTAGCCGAGGCTGTCCATCGCGGCGAGCACGGCGTCGCGCGTGCCGGGGGCGACCTTGGGGCTGCCGTTGGTCACGCGCGACACGGTCTGGGTCGACACGCCGGCGAGGCGTGCGACGTCGATGAGGGACACGCCCCGGCCGTCCGCGGCGGGTGGCTCGCTCGTCATCGTGGGGGTCTCCGGTCGCTGCTGGCGTCGTGGGGGACCGTACCGCGACGCCGGTCGGCAGCTGTGCCGGGGGTCCGGATCGCGGTCCGATCACGGTTCGATCACGTCGGTTGACGGGTCTCGACGGGCCCATGTTAACGTCAACACATCCGATGTCGACGTTAACACCGTCGACGGGTCGCCGACACAGGAGTCGGCAGCCGAAGGGAGACGACGATGTCCGTGGCGGCAGCACCGCCCCCGGCGCTCGCGGAGACAGCCCCGCGCCGCCGGACCCAGCGCTCGTTCACGGGCCTGTTCTTCACCGCGCCGTTCCTCGCGGTGTTCGCGTTCGTGTTCGTCACGCCGGTCCTCTACGCGCTCTACCTCAGCTTCTTCCGCGACCGGCTCGTGGGCGGGCGCTCCTTCGTGGGCGTCGAGAACTACGTCCAGGTCTTCGGCGACGCGAAGTTCTGGGAGGGCGCCGGACGCGTCGGGCTGTTCCTCGCCGTCCAGGTGCCGGTCATGCTCGCGCTCGCGCTCGTCGCGGCCCTCGCGATCGACAGCGCACGGCTGTACGGCACCGGCTTCTTCCGCATCGCGATCTTCCTGCCGTATGCCGTGCCCGGCGTCGTCGCCGTCCTCATGTGGGGCTTCATGTACGGCGACCGCTTCGGCCTCGCCGGCAACATCAACGACCTGCTCGGCAGCCAGGTGCTCGCACCGCTCACGCCGCAGTGGATCCTGGTCGCGATCGGCAACATCGTGACCTGGCAGTTCGTGGGCTACAACATGCTGATCTTCTACTCGTCGCTCAAGACGATCCCGAGCGAGCTGTACGAGGCCGCCGCGATCGACGGCGCGGGCCCCCTGCGCATCGTCCGGGCCATCAAGATCCCCGCCCTGCGGGGCGCGATCGTCATCGCCACGATCTTCTCGATCATCGGCTCGATGCAGCTCTTCAACGAGCCGAACATCCTGCGCACGATCGTCCCGAACGTGATCTCGACCTTCTACACGCCCAACATGTACGCCTACAACCTGTCGTTCGTCGGGCAGCAGGTCACCTACGCCGCGACCGTCGCGATCGTCATGGGCGTGATCACGGGCGTGATCGCCTACGTCGTGCAGCTGCGCGGGCAGCGGGAGGCCACGCGATGACCGCCGCCACGACCCCGCGCCTGCGCCGCGCCGCGGCCCCGCGGCTCGACACCCGCGCCGACCGTCCCGTGCGCCGCTCGCCGGGCCTGACGATCGCGATGACGCTGTTCCTCGTCTACTCGCTCGTGCCGCTCGCGTGGCTCGTCATCAACGCGACCAAGACGCAGCCCGGCCTGCTCGACTCGTTCGGCCTGTGGTTCGCCGACGACTTCGCGCTGGTCGACAACGTCCGGCAGGTGCTCACCTACAACGACGGCATCTTCGTGCGCTGGTTCGCCAACACGCTGCTGTACGTCGTGGTGGGCGCCGGGGGAGCGACGGTCCTCGCGACCTTCGCCGGCTACGGCCTGGCCAAGTTCGACTTCCCCGGCAAGCGCGCGGTGTTCGCGGTCGTGCTCGGGTCCATCGCGATCCCCGGCACCGCGCTCGCGGTCCCGACGTTCCTCATGTTCTCCGAGCTGGGCCTGACCAACACCATCTGGGCGATCATCATCCCGTCGCTCATCTCGCCCTTCGGGCTGTACCTCGTGTGGATCTTCGCGCAGGACTCCGTGCCCACCGAGGTGCTCGAGGCGGCCCGCGTCGACGGCGCGAGCGAGCTGCGCACGTTCCTCACGATCGCGCTGCGCATGATGGTGCCGGGCATCGTCACCGTGCTGCTGTTCGCGGTCGTCGCGACGTGGAACAACTACTTCCTGCCGCTGATCATGCTCAACGACCCCGCGCTGTTCCCGCTGACCATCGGTCTGCAGAACTGGAACGCGCAGGCGGTCGGGGTCGGCTCGACGCCGATCTTCCACCTGGTCATCACCGGGTCGGTGCTGACGATCCTGCCGATCGTCGTCGCCTTCCTCCTCCTGCAGCGCTACTGGCAGTCCGGCCTCACCGCCGGGAGCGTCAAGGCGTGACGAGCGTCCCGGGCGCGGGAGTGCGCCCGGGCACCCCACCCCCCGGCCCGTCGGGCCCACACGATGAAGTGGAAGGACACCCCATGGATGCACGGACCCACCGGCGGCCCCGCGCGGTGCTCGCCGCGGTCGCGCTGGTCGCGACGCTCGGTCTGACGGCCTGCTCGGGCGGCGACGACGGCGGCAGCGGGGGCGGCGGGGGCGGCGACGCCTCGGCCGACGCGGTCGACGCGGCCCTGGAGAAGGGCGGCGAGATCACGTACTGGACGTGGACGCCCTCGGCCGAGGCGCAGGTCGCCGCGTTCGAGGACGCGTACCCGAACGTCAAGGTCAAGCTCGTCGACACCGCGGCGGCCGCCGACCACAACCTGCGCCTGCAGAACGCGATCACCGCCGGCAGCGGCGCGCCCGACGTCGCGCAGCTCGAGTACCAGTCGCTGCCGCAGTTCGTGCTGCCCGGCAGCCTCGTCGACCTCACCGAGTACGGGTTCGCGGACCTGGAGGACAAGTACACGGCCTCGACGTGGGGGTCGGTGACCATCCAGGACGGCATCTGGGGCCTGCCGCAGGACTCCGGCCCGATGGCGCTGTTCTACAACAAGCGCGTCTTCGACGAGAACGGCATCACGGTCCCGACGACGTGGGACGAGTACGTCGAGGCGGGCCGCAAGCTGCACGCCGCGGACCCGACGAAGTACATCACCAACGACGCGGGCGGCGACGCGGGCTTCGGCACGTCGATGATCTGGCAGGCCGGCGGCCGGCCGTTCCAGGTCGACGGCGAGACGGTGACGATCGACCTGCAGGACGAGGGCGCGCAGCGCTGGGCCGACACGTGGAACACGCTCGTGCAGGAGGAGCTCGTCTCGGAGATCTCCGGCTGGAGCGACGAGTGGTTCGCCGCGCTGGCCGACGGCTCGATCGCGTCGCTGCCCATCGGCGCCTGGATGCCGGGCGTGCTGGAGTCCGGCGCGGCGGGCGGGTCGGGCGACTGGGCCGTCGCGCCCATGCCGACGTACGACGGCGGTGAGGCCGTCACGGCGGAGAACGGCGGCTCGGCGCAGGTCGTGCTCGAGCAGTCGAAGAACAAGGCGCTCGCGGCCGGGTTCCTGCGCTGGCTGAACTCGTCGCAGGACTCGATCGACGTCTTCCTGGAGTCCGGCGGCTTCCCCGCCACGGTCGCGGACCTCGAGTCCGACGACTTCCTCAACCAGGAGTCGGAGTACTTCGGCGGGCAGCAGATCAACAAGGTGCTGGTCGACGCCGCGAACTCGGTCGGCAAGGGCTGGCAGTACCTGCCGTGGCAGGCCTACGCCAACAGCATCTACTCCGACACGGTCGGCCAGTCGTACCTCAACCGCGCCGACATCAACGACGGCCTCAAGGCGTGGCAGGAGCAGAACGTCACGTACGGCCAGGAGCAGGGCTACACGGTCGAGGCGGGCTGACCCGCCGGGTGCGCCCGGCCGGCACCCCCTCGGCCGGCCGGGCGCACCCGCCCCTCGCCCTCGCGCGCCCCGCCCGCACCACCCGAGCACCACCGCACCACCCGGAAGGACGCACCCGTGCCCGCACAGCCCCGCATCCGCTACGGCGGCGACTACAACCCCGAGCAGTGGCCGCAGGAGGTGTGGGACGAGGACGTGCGGCTGATGCGCCGCGCGCACGTGACGACGGCGACGGTCGGGGTGTTCTCGTGGTCGCGCCTCGAGCCCCGCCCGGGGGAGTACGACTTCGCGTGGCTCGACGACGTGCTCGACCGCCTGCACGCCGGGGGCGTGCGCGTCGACCTCGCGACGGCGACCGCGTCGCCGCCCGCGTGGTTCGCGCAGCGCTACCCCGACGCGCTGCCGGTCACCGAGGACGGCGTGCGGCTCGCGTTCGGGTCGCGGCAGCACTACTCGCCGTCGTCCCCGGACTACCGGCGGCACGCGCTCGCGCTCGTCGAGCAGGTGGTGCGGCGGTACGCCGACCACCCGGCGCTCGAGATGTGGCACGTCAACAACGAGTACGGCTGCCACGCCGCGCTGTCGTACGACGTGCACACGGTCGCCGCGTTCCGGGCGTGGCTGCAGGACCGCTACGGCACGGTCGACGAGCTCAACCGCGCGTGGGGCACCGACTTCTGGTCGCAGCGCTACGCGGCGTTCGACCAGGTGGGCGTGCCGTCGGCCGCCCCGTCGTTCCGCAACCCCGGTCAGCTCCTGGACTTCCGGCGCTTCAGCTCCGACGCGATGCTCGCGCTGCACCGCGCCGAGGTCGAGGTGATCCGCCGCCACAGCCCGGACGTGCCGATCACGACCAACTTCATGGGCTTCTTCCCGCACACCGACTACTGGGCGTGGGCGCGGCACGTCGACGTCGTCAGCGACGACTCCTACCCGGACCCGGCCGACCCGGCCGCGCACGTGCGGCTCGCCGCGCAGCGCGACCTCATGCGCGGCCTGGGCCAGGGGCGGCCGTGGCTGCTCATGGAGCAGGCGACGAGCGCCGTCAACTGGCGCGAGCGCAACGCGCCCCGCCCGCGCGGGCAGCACCGCGCGCACTCGCTGCAGGCCGTCGCGCGCGGCGCCGACGGGGTCCTGCACTTCCAGTGGCGGCAGTCCGCGGCCGGGGCCGAGCGGTTCCACTCGGCGATGCTGCCGCACGCGGGCGAGGACACGCGGCTGTTCCGCGACGTCGTCGCGCTCGGCGAGGAGCTCGCGGGCCTGTCCGACCTCGTGGGGCAGGGTGTCGACGCGCGCGTCGCGATCGTCCTCGACTGGGACGCGTGGTGGGCGCTCGACCAGCCCGCGACGCCCGCGCGGCTCGACTACGTCGACCGGTTCCTCGACTGGTACGCGCCGTTCCTGCGCCGCGGCGTGACGGTCGACGTCGTCGCCGCGGGCGCCGACGTCACCGGGTACGACCTGGTCGTCGTGCCGCTGCTGCACGCCGCGCAACGCGAGCACCTCGAGGCCTACGACGCGTACGTGCGCGGCGGTGGGCACCTGGTCGTCACCTACGCGACCGCGCTGGTCGACCAGGACCTGCACGTGTACCTCGGCGGGTACCTCGGGCCGCTGCGCGCGACGCTCGGCGTGCGCGTCGAGGAGGTCGCGCCGACGGCCGGGCCCGACGGCACGTCCGGCCCGGGGCTGCGCCTCGCGGGCGAGGTCGCGGGCGACGCGGCGCTGTGGCAGGACGTCCTGGTGGTCGACGACGCGCAGGTCGTCGCGACGTTCGCCGACGGGCACGCCGCCGGGGGAGCGGCCGTCACGCGCCGCGCGTGCGGCGACGGCGTCGCCTGGTACGTCGCCACCCAGCCGGCCGCGGACGTGCTCGACGCGCTCGCGGACCGCTGGCTGCGCGAGGCCGACGTGCCCGCGCTGCTCGCCGCGCCGGTGGCGGGGGTCGAGGCCGTGCGCCGCGGCGACCGCCTCGTCGTCGTCAACCACACCGCCGCGCCCGTGTCGCTCGACGTCGCCGGGCGGCGCGTGGACCTCGACGCGCACGACGCGCACGTGCTGGACGCGGGGGCGGGCGCGTGAGCACGTTCGAGATCGGCGAGCGCGACTTCCTGCTCGACGGGCGCCCGCACCGCGTCGTGTCCGGGGCGCTGCACTACTTCCGCGTGCACCCCGACCTGTGGGCCGACCGCATCCGGTCCGCGCGCCTGCTGGGGCTCAACACGATCGAGACGTACGTCGCGTGGAACTTCCACGCGCCGCGCCGCGGCACGTTCGACCTCACGGGCCCGCGCGACCTGGGTCGGTTCCTCGACCTCGTGGCCGCCGAGGGCATGCACGCGATCGTGCGCCCCGGCCCGTACATCTGCGCCGAGTGGGACAACGGCGGCCTGCCCGCGTGGCTGCTGGCCGACCCGAGCATCGGCGTGCGGCGCCACGAGCCCGGGTTCATGGCGGCGATCGGCGAGTACCTCGACGCGGTCCTGCCCGTGGTCGCGGCGCGCCAGGTGGACCGCGGCGGGCCGGTGGTCGCGGTGCAGGTCGAGAACGAGTACGGCGCGTACGGCGACGACAAGGGCTACCTGCAGGCGCTCGTCGACCTCACGCGCGCGGGCGGCATCACGGTGCCGCTGTTCACGTGCGACCAGGCCGACGACGCGATGCTCGAGCGCGGCGGGCTGCCCGGGCTGCTGCGCACCGCGACGTTCGGGTCGCGCGCGGCCGAGCGGCTGGCGATCCTGCGGCGGCACCAGCCGACGGGCCCGCTCATGTGCATGGAGTTCTGGAACGGCTGGTTCGACTCGTGGGGTCTGCCGCACCACGTCGCGCCCGCCGAGGCGAACGCGCAGGACCTCGACGACCTGCTCGCCGCGGGCGCGTCGGTCAACCTCTACATGGTGCACGGCGGCACGAACCTGGGGCTGACGAACGGCGCCAACCACAAGGGCACCTACCTGCCCATCACGACGTCGTACGACTACGACGCCCCGATCGCCGAGCACGGCGCGGCGACGGCCAAGTACCACGCGATGCGCGCCGTGCTCGCGCGGCACGTGCCCGTGCCCGACGAGCTGCCGGACACCCGTCCGCCCGCGCCGGTGCTGGCGGTCGCCCTGACGCACCGCGCGCCGCTGGCCGCGCTCCTCGACGTCGTGGCGGGCGTGCCGCGCGCGTGGGACCACGTGCCGACGGCCGACGAGGCCGGCCACTGGAACGGGTTCGTCGTGTACCGCACGCGCGTGCGCGCCGACGACCGCGTGCTCGTGGTCGGCGAGGTGCGCGACCGGGCCGTCGTGCTGCTCGACGGCGAGCCGGTCGGCGTGCTGTCCCGCACGGCGCACGAGCACGTGCTGGCGCTGCCGGCGCGCGCGGGCGAGCTCACGGTGCTCGTCGAGGACCAGGGGCGCGTCAACTACGGCCCGCGCATCGGCGAGCCCAAGGGGCTCGTCGGCCCCGTGCGCACCGCGGTGCGCGAGCTCACCGCGTGGACGACGTCCGCGCTGCTCGTGGACCCGCTGCCCGCGGCCGCGACCGACCGGCTCGCGCCCGTGCCCGCCGCCGAGCCGGTCGCGGGCCCCGCGCTGCTCGCGGGGACGTTCGACGCCGAGCCCGGGGTCGACCACTTCTGGTCGACCGACGGGTGGGGCAAGGGCCTGGTGTGGGTCAACGGCACGCTGCTCGGGCGGTACTGGTCGGCCATGCCGACGGGCACGCTCTACGTGCCGGGGCCGCTGGTGCGCGAGCGCAACGAGGTCGTGGTCCTCGAGCTCGGCGGCGCGGCCGACGCGGTCGTGCGGTGCGTCGCGGAGCCCGTGCTCGGGCCGGTCGACGTCTGACGGGACCGTCGGTCGACGAGGTCCGTCGGGCGACGAGGTCCGTCGGGCGACGAGGTCCGTCGGGCGACCGTCGCCAGAGACGACCCGCCGCCGTCCCGGTCCGTGGGACGTGGCCGTGACGAGACCGGGCTGACATCGCTCATCCGCCGTGAGGGTGACGTCAGCCCGGTCTCGTCGACAGTGCGTCTCGCGGTACGGGCGGCTCGGTGAGGGCCGTCGGACCCGGGCGGACCGGTCGCGCCGGGCGGGACCGGTCGCGGGCCGGGCGAGGGCGGGTCGACGCCGGTCGGTGCCGACGGGAGCCGGTCCGTGCGGTGCTCAGCGTCGCCGGGCGACCAGCACCGCGTCCCGCACGGCCACCTCGACCCCGTCGTGCTCGATCGTCCGCTCGAGCACCTGCGGCTCGATCGCGTCCCACTGCGCCGGGTCGAGGTCGGCCGCCACCTGCTCGGCCGTGTGCCCGAGGCGCGCGAGGTGCGGGCGCGGCACGGGCCCGTCGACGTCCGACAGGTCGTGCCCCACGACGAGGAGCGTGCCGCGGGGCGCGACCGCGTCAGCCAGCCACCCCCAGCCCCGGCCGCCCTCGGCGTGCAGGTAGTGCGACGTCACGAGGTCGTACCGGGCGGGCGGCACCCACGTGCGCAGGTCGGCCTCGACCCACGTGACGTCGAGCCCGCGCCTGGCGGCCTCGGTGGCGCCCCGGTCGAGCGCCGTGCGGGAGGCGTCCACGGCGGTCACACGCCAGCCGCGCGCCGCGAGCCACAGCGCGTCACCGCCCTCGCCCGCACCCGCGTCGAGCGCGGTGCCCGGCGGCAGATCGCACGCGACCTGCGCGAGCGACGCGTTGACCCGCCCGCTCCACAGCGTGCCGCGCGTGCGGTACCGCTCCTCCCACCACGCGGGGTCGAGCGTCACCGCGGGGTCGTCGAGGTCGTCGTGGCGCTGGTCGTGGTGCATGGTCTCTCCTTGGTCGTGGAGCTGGTCCGTCGGTGGGGTGGGCTGGATCGCGCTCTCGCGGTGGTGTCGTGCTCCCGGGGTGCGCCGGTGCGCCCTCTCGCGACGTGGGGGCGGCGCCGGCGGTGCGGTCCGGGGTCAGGGGCGGGTCGTGACGCGGGCAGCGCGGGCGGCGGCGACGTCGGCCGTCACGAGCGACGCGTTGACGTGCGCGCCCGCGAGCGAGCCGGCCGCGATGCTCGCGGCGAGCGCGTGCTGCGGGCCGGTGACATTGCCCGCGGCCCAGACGCCCGGCACGGACGTCGCGCCGGTCGCGTCCACCGCCACGGCGCGACCGACGTCCTCGCCCAGGAAGTCGAGCGCGGTGGTCTGCAGGCCGAGGCCGTCGACCACCGCGTCGTCGAGCACCGCGCGCGTCCCGACGAACACCGCGTCGCACGGCACGACGTCGCCGTCGGCCGGCACGAGCCCGGTCAGGGCGTCGTCCTCGACCTGCACGGACGCGACCCGGCCGGGCACGACGCGCACGCCGCGCGCGGCCAGGTCGGCGCGCTGCTCGGCGTCGGGCGCGAACGCGTCGTGCGTGAGCAGCGTGACGTCGGCGCTGAGCTGGCGGACCAGCAGCGCGGCGTGCACGGCGCGCGGGCCGGTCGCGAGCACCGCGAGGCGCCGGTCGCGGACCTCCCAGCCGTGGCAGTAGGGGCAGTGCAGCACGTCGTGTCCCCAGCGCTCGCGCAGGCCCGGGACGTCGGGCAGCACGTCGCGCATGCCCGTCGCGACCACGAGCCGGCGTGCGCGGTGCGTCCGGTCGTCGGTCGTCGTGACCTCGAACGCGGGCTCGGCGGCGGGGCCGGGCGCGGGGACCGTCCGCGCGGCGACGACCCGGGCGCTCGCCACCTCGACGCCGTAGCGGGCGACCTCGTCGCGGCCCGCGGCGAGCAGCGCGGACGGCGGCGTGCCGTCGTGCGTGAGCAGGTTGTGGGCGTGCGGCGAAGTCGCGTTGCGCGGATCGCCGGCGTCGAGGACGCGCACGGTGCGGCGCGAGCGACCGAGGCTCAGCGCGGCGGACAGGCCCGCGGCGCCGCCGCCGAGCACGAGGACGTCGACCGGGGTCAGGGGTGCGTCAGGCATGGCACGAGCCTGCGCGGCGTTGTGCCGTCTTGACAAGAGCCGTTGCCATCATGGCAAATGGAGCCGTGGACGACCTCGACGCGGTGCTCGACACCGTCGGCCCCCGGCTGCGCGCGCTCCGTGAGCAGCGCGGCGCGACGCTCGCCGACGTCGCGGGCGTCACCGGCGTCTCCGTCAGCACGCTGTCGCGCCTCGAGTCGGGCCTGCGTCGCCCCACGCTCGAGCTGCTGCTGCCGCTCGCGCGCTTCCACGACGTGACGATCGACGAGCTCGTCGACGTCCCCGCGGGCGACGACCCGCGCGTGCCCGCGCACCCCACGGTCCGTCACGGCGTGACGTACGTGCCGCTGAGCCGCCGCACCGAGGGGCCCCGCGCGTTCCGCATGGTCTACCCGCCGCGCGTGCACGCCGACGCCGACCGTGAGCCCCGCGTGCACGACGGCTACGAGTGGCTGTACGTGCTCTCCGGCTCGCTGCGGCTCGTGCTCGCCGGGCGCGAGCTCGACCTGGCCGCGGGCGAGGCCGCCGAGTTCGACACACGCGTGCCGCACTGGCTCGGCAACGTGTCCGGCGGCGCCACCGAGGTGCTCGCGGTGTACGGGCCGCAGGGCGAGCGCATGCACGTGCGCGCGCGTCCGCGGCGTCGCGACTGACCGGTCACCGTCCGGTCCGTGGGACGGCCGGCGGGCGAGCCCGGGCTCGCGACCGGTGCAGGGCTGGCCCGGCGGACCGAGCCCGGTCTCGCGGTGGCCGCCGCCCGGATCGTGGATCACCGGGGCGTCCGTGGCGCGCCAGGCGGTCCGGTGACGGAGCGCCTGGGGCACCGTCACCCGGCTCAGCCGAGCGTCGCGGCCACCACCAGCAGCACCGGCACGCACAGCACCGTCGAGACGAGCCCGGCGTCGCGCGCGAGCGCCTCGCCGTGGCGGTAGCGCATCGCGTACACCAGCACGTTCTGCGCGGTCGGCAGCGCCGCCATCGCGACGACCGCGAGCAGCGCGGGCGCCGGCAGCCCCAGCGCGGTGCCGACTCCCCACGCCACGAGCGGGTGCACCGCCGCCCGCAGCGCGACGGCGAGCGCGAGGTCGCGCCGGGGCGCGCGGCCCCCCGTGCCGCGCGGGGCCGCGAGCGACAGTCCGAACGTCACGAGCGCGAGCGGCGCCGCGGCCGCGCCGACCAGCCGGAACGGCTCGTACAGCGCCTCGGGCGCCGACCACGGCAGGGCCGCGAGCGCGAGGCCGGCGAGCGTCGCGAGGATGATCGGGTTGGTCAGCGTGCGACGCGCGACGGCGGCGGCGCGGAGCCGCGCGGGCACCGGATCGGCCGGGACGGCCCCGGTGCCCGTCGTCCCGCGGTCGGGTGCGTCGACGGCGCCGTCCCGCGCCGCGTCGTCCTGACCGGCCCGTTCGCGCGCCGCGTGCGCGTCGAGCACCGTGAACGCGACGGGTGCCAGCACGAGCAGCTGGAACAGCAGCGTCGGGACGACCGCGACCGGGTCGTCGAGCAGGTACACGGCGAGCGGCAGCCCGATGTTGCCGGCGTTGACGTAGGACGACGCGAGCGTGCCGACCGTGACGTCGGCGGCCGGGCGCCGCCAGACCACGCGCAGGACCAGCGCGGCCGTCGCCGCGACGAGGGCCGTGCTCGCCCACGTGGCGGCCGCCGTGCGGGACACCAGCAGGTGCAGGTCGGCGTGCGCGACGGTCGACAGCAGCAGCGCGGGCGTCGCGACCGCGAACACGACGCGCGCGAGCACGGGCGCCGCGCGCTCGCCGAGCACGTGCCACCGCCCGAGCGCCCAGCCGAGCGCGACCACGGCCGCCATGGTGCCGAGCGCGGTGAGCACGGCGGTCATCGACGCGCGTCCCGGGTCACGCGTCGATCCTCGCACGGGGCGCCCGCGCCTCGGAAAGCGCTAGCCGTCGGGTCGCGCGCACGGCTCTCCGCACGGCGCGGCCCGCCCCGGTGCCGACCTCGTCCGGGATGTCCGACCACGTCACGCGCGTGTGACACCGCGCGCGCGGCGGTGCGACGGCGGCAACGCGCACGCAACGCCCGCGACACGTCCGGCTGCGAGCCTTCCCGGGCGCAGGGGGCGCCGCCTCGGTCACGCCGGATCTCCGGCGTCGGCCGTCCGTCCCCGGAAGGACCCGCCCATGCGCGACCGCTCACCCCGCACGAGGGCGCGACGCCGTGCGCTGCACGCGACCGTCGCCGCCCTCGGCCTGCTCCTCGTCGCCGCGGCCCCCGCCGCCGCCGCGCCCGCCGTCGACGAGGTCGCCCTCACCGGCCCGACCGCCGCCGTCCCCGCGGGCGCGTCGGTCGACGTGCGGCTCGACCTGCGAGCGGCCGCCGACGTGTACGCCTACGAGGCGACGCTCGCGTTCGACCCCGCCCTGCTCGCGTACGACCAGGTCACCGACGTCCCCGCCGGCGGTTTCGACGACGTCACGACGGCCCCGGGCGGCGTCACCGTGCGGCACACGCGTCTCGGCACGTCGCCGTCCCTCACGGGCGACGTCACGACGACCGTGCGTCTCACGGCCCTCGCCGGCGGCACCGCGACGGTCCGGCTCGCCGACCTGACGCTCGTCGGCTCCGACGCCGCCACCGACACCCGGGCGGACGCCGCGTCGCTCGACGTCGTCGTGACGCCCGCCCCGACGCCGACGCCGACCCCGCCCGCCCCGACCGCACCCGCGCCGTCGCCCTCCGACGGCGGCGCCGCGGCGCCGTCCCCCTCGGCGACGACCCCCGCCGGCGCGGCCGCAGGCACGGGCACCGGCACCGGCACCGGCGCGGGCGCGGGCGCGCTGAGCGCCACGGGTGCGCAGGTCGCGGGCGTCCTCGCGGTCGCGCTCGCCGCGCTCGGCCTCGGTGCCGTGCTCGTCCGCCGGCGGGCGGTGGCGTCCCGATGACCCGACCGACCCACCCGACCTCGTCCGCACGCCCGGACCCGCAGACCCCCACCTCCCCGACCCGCAGGAGCCGACCCGTGCACCGACAGCACCAGCGCCGCGGCGTCGCGGCCGTCACCGTGGCGGGGGGCCTCGTGCTCGCCGCCGCCCTCGCGACCCCCGCGGTCGCCGAGCCCGTCCCGGCTCCGGGGCCGGCGAGCGCGACGTTCCTCACGCCGTACCTCACCGAGCTCGACGTCACGGGCGACCGGCAGGTCACCGCCGCCGACCTCGACGTCGTCGCCGCGCACCTCGGCGCGACCTCGGCGTCGCCGGGCTGGTCGGACGTCGCCGTGGCCGACGTCGACGGCGACGGGACGCTCACGGTCGCCGACCTCGCCGCCGTCGCGCAGCGCATGGTCTACGACGACGGCCCGTTCGAGCTCGTCGAGGCGAGCGTGCTCGACATGCAGGCGGCGATGAACGCGGGCGTCACGACGTCCGTCGCGCTCACGCAGGCGTACCTCGACCGGATAGCCGCCTACGACCGGACCCTCGTCGACACGGGTGCCGGCGGGCGTCCGCTGAGCTCGGTCATCGCGGTGAGCGACGTCGCGCTCGCGGCCGCGGCCGCCGCCGACGCCGAGCGTGCCGCGCACGGCATGACGAGCGCGCTGCTGGGCGTCCCGGTCGCAGTCAAGGACAACTACGACACGCTCGACATGCCCACCACCGGCGGCTGCGGCTGCTGGACGGACAACCGGACCACGACCGACGCGACGATGGTCGCCGGCCTGCGGGACGCGGGCGCCGTGATCCTCGCGAAGGCGAGCCTCGACGAGTTCGCCTACGGGTTCGTGTCCGAGTTCTCGGCGGGGCAGCCCGTCGGCTCGACCGTGCGGGTGGCCAGCCCGTACGCGACGTCGCGCAGCGCGGGCGGCTCGTCGGGCGGCACGGGCGCGGCCATCGCCGCGAACCTCGCCGGCATCGGGTTCGGCACCGACACGGGCGGCTCGATCCGCGTGCCGTCGTCGTACAACCAGCTCGTCGGGGTCCGGCCGACCGTCGGTCTGGCGAGCCGCGACGGCATCATCCCGCTCGCGCTGAGCCAGGACACGGGCGGCCCCATGACCCGCTCGGTCCTCGACGCGGCCGTCGCGCTCGACGCCGTCGTCGGCGTCGACGAGGCCGACCCGGTGACGGCCACGCAGGCGGGCCACGTGCCCGAGTCGTACACGGCGGCGCTCGACCCCGAGGCGCTCGACGGCACGCGCATCGGCTACGTCGCGTCGATGGTCGGCAGCAACCGCACGACCGTGCGGCTGTGGGCGCAGGCCCGTGCGGCGCTCGAGGCGCGGGGCGCGACCCTGGTCGAGATCCCCTCGTCGCCCGAGCTCTCCGCGGTCCTCAACGAGCCGAGCGGCAGCACCAACGAGTTCCGCCGCGACCTCGCCGCGTACGTCGAGCGGCACCTCGCGCCGCAGGTGCAGGCCCGCACCATCGAGGACATCCTCGCGACCGACCACTTCGTGACGTCGCGCCGCGGCGTGTACGAGCAGCGGGCCGCGGTCACCGACGAGCAGTACGACGCGTGGGCGGGCCCGACGGGCAGCCACACGGTCGCGCTCGCGACGGGCCGCGCGTACGTCACGCAGCTCATGGACGACCTCGACCTCGACGCGATCGCCTACCCGGGCGGTGTGCCCTACGGCACGCAGGGCACCAACATGCGGCTGAGCCCCAACACGGGCCTGCCGGCCGTGACGGTGCCCATGGGGCAGGCGACGGCCGAGGACGCGACGGTCCCGGGGGCCGGGGTCAACCTCGAGCTCGTGGGTCGCGCGTTCGACGAGGGCACGCTGCTGGGCCTCGCGTACGACTTCGAGCAGACGACCCGGGCACGCACGACGCCCGCGCTGTACGGGCCGCTCGGCTGAGCGGCGCCGCGTGGTCGCGTCCCCCGGGGCGGGGCCACGCGGGACGACGACGGCCCCCGCCCGGTGCTCCGGGCGGGGGCCGTCGTGCGTGCGGCAGGGGTCAGAGGCCTGAGTCGCGCATGGTGCCGGTGAGGCCGCCGTCGAGGTGCACGACGATGCACTGCAGGACGTCGTCGCCGGCCGCCCAGCTCTCCGAGGTCGGGTACAGCAGCGTGTAGTCCAGCGCGGAGTCGAGGTACTCGGTGCCGACGAAGCCGGCGAACTCGCCCTCGCAGTACTGCGTGTAGAACTCGTCACCGGCCTCGTACTGCTCGTCGGTGAGCTTCGTCTCGGCGTAGATCTCCGCGTCGTGCTGCTCGGAGCACGGCGTCGCGGGCAGCGACGAGAACTCGGTCGCGTCCGACGAGTCGAGGTAGTTGAGGCAGTCGCCGACCTGGAGCGAGAACACGTCGGCCTCGGCGGACGCGGTGATCTCGCCGCCGGGCTGGTCGCGCTGCGCCTCGGGGGCGGAGTCGCCCGTGACGGCGTCGAGGATGGAGCCGCAGCCCGAGAGCGTCACGGCGAGCGCGACGACGGCGAGCGGGGCGAGGGCGGAGCGGAAGGTACGGGAAGTCACGTCCAGCGATCCAACCAGGACGTTCGTCCGGTGGATACCGAATTGGGCGCGCGTCCGGGTGAATCCCTGTGAGGCTGCTGTGGGTCGCGTCACGTCTCACCCGGACGGGTGTCCGTGCAGGTCACGCGCGGCGGAACCCGTGACGCGCGTGACGCCCGGCCGTGAGCGCGACCTCGCCGCCGCCCGCACCGTCCACTGGTCACATCGGGCGCTGGCTCGCCCACGCGACACCGACCACTGGTCAGATCGAGCGCCGCGTCACGGCGTGTCGGGCTCCGAAGTGACCAGTGGTCACCCGGGAGGGGTGGTGTCGGGCTCCGAGGTGACCAGTGGTCGCTCCGGGGTCAGGGGGTCAGCGCCGGTTGCAGGTCGCGCAGCGCCGACCGGACGGCGGCGCGGAACGCGGTCGACCCGGCGACCTCGGCCGGGAACACGTCGCGCAGCGCGAGCAGCCCCTCGACCGGGTCCGGGCCGGTCGCCGCGGCCGCCAGCCGGTCCGCCACCGGGTCGTCGAGCGCGACCGCCCGGCCGCCGACCACGAGGTCGCCGGCCGCGGCCGCGCGCACGTACGCGACCCACCCGGCGACCGCGTGCGCGGCCGCGTGCGGCACCGCGCCGGCGGCCAGCCGGTCGGCCACGGTGCCCAGCAGGCGGACGGGCAGCTTCTGCGACCCGTCCATCGCGACCTGCACGGTCGTGTGCCCGGTGCGCGGGTTCGCGAACCGGTGCAGCACCTCGTCGCGGTACGCCCGCAGGTCCGTGCCCTCGGGCGCCACCAGGGTGGGCAGCACGTCCTCGTCGAGCAGCGCGCGGACGACCGCCGCGAGCTCCGGGTCGGCCACGGCCTCGGCGATCGTCGCGTGGCCTCGCAGCGCGCCGAGGTACGCCAGCGTCGAGTGCGCCGCGTTGAGCACGCGCAGCTTGGCGCGCTCGAACGGGGCGACGTCGTGCGTGAACGTCGCACCGGCGCGCTCCCACGCGGGGCGGGGCGCGGCGAACGCGTCCTCGACGACCCACTGGAAGAACGGCTCGCCGACCACGAGCGCCTCGTCGTGCAGGCCCAGCAGCGCCGCGGCCTCGGCGCGGTGCGCGTCGGTCGTCGCGGGCACGATCCGGTCGACCATGGTCGACGGGAAGCGTACCGACGACGCGACCCACGCCGCGACGTCGTCGGACCCCGGCACCGCCGCGAGCGCCTGCCCGACGAGCCCCGCGAGCACGCCGCCGTTCTCGGTGAGGTTGTCGCAGCACACGACGGTCAGCGGCGCGCCCGACGTGCGGTGCCGCCGCACGAGGCCGCGCACGAGCGTGCCGATGGGGGTGCCCGCGGCCGCGTCGTCGTCGGTGCGCAGCTCGGCGGCCGCCGCGGCGAGGTCGGCCGCGACGTCGGGCGCCGTGGTGTCGAGCGCCCCGTCGGCGCGGCGGCGGTAGCCCTTCTCCGTCACGGTGAGGGTCGCGACGTGCGTCGTCGGCGCCGCGAGCGCGTCCAGCACGCGCGCCGTGTCGCGCCCCGGGTACGCGACCTCGCGCACCGAGCCGACGAGCCGCACGCTCGACGCGTCCGCCCCCGTGGTCAGGACGCCGTACAGGCCGTCCTGCGGGCCGAGCTGCTGCACGACGCGCGGGCTGCGCTGCGTGACGCCCAGCAGGCCCCAGCCGGTCTCGCCCGTCGCGGCCGCCGCGTCCTCGGTGCACACGGCCTGGTGCGCGCGGTGGAACGCGCCGATCCCCAGGTGGACCTGCCCGACCGTGAGCTCGCGCGGGTCGACCGCGGGGCCGCGCACGGCGTCGGGCAGGCCACGCGCGGCGCGCTGCGCCCAGGTGGTCGCGGACAGGCGGGGCGGCGTCATCGGGGCTCCACGAGGTCGGGTCGGCGGTCGGGCGGCGGTGCGGTCGACCCGCGCACCACGAGCTCGACGGGCAGCACGGTGCGCGGCGCGGCGTCGTCGCGCGGTGCCAGCAGCAGGTCGACGGCGGTGCGGCCGAGACGTGCGAGCGGCACGGCGACGGTCGTGAGCGCGGGCGTCACGAGCGTCGCGACGGGCGCGTCGTCGAACCCGACGACGGACACGTCGTCCGGAACTCGGACGCCGCGCGTGCGCAGCCGGTCCAGGACGCCGAGCGCCACGAGGTCGTTGTGCGCGAGCACGGCGGTCGCGCCGCTCGCGAGCGCGAGGTCGGCCGCGGCGACGCCGCCCGCGAACACGGGGGCGTGCGCGCCGAGGTCGACGACCTCGACGTCGACCCCGGCGGTCGCGAGGCCGTCGCGACGACGCGCGTCGGACCACGAGCCGGCGGGGCCGCCCGCGTACGCGACGCGGCGGTGGCCGAGCGCGCGCAGGTGCCGCACGGCCTGGCGCACGCCGTCGCCGTTGTCGACGACGACCGACGGCAGGCCCGCGCCCTCGCGGTTGACGAGCAGCACGGGCCGGTCGCCCGCGGCGACGTCGGCGAGGTCCTCGGCGGACATGCGCGGCGAGCACAGCAGCACGCCGTCGGCCTGCGCGCCGAGCTGCGCGACGAGCTCGGCCTCGAGCAGCGGGTCCTCCTCGGCGTCGGCGACGACGACGGCGTGCCCGGCGCCGCGGGCGCGGGCCTGCACGGCCTTGGCGACGGCCGAGAAGAACGGGTTCTCGAGGTCGGGCACGACGAGGCACAGGTGGCCGCTGCGTCCGGTGATGAGCTCGCGTGCGGCGCGGTTGGGGCGGTAGCCGAGCTCGCGCGCGACGCGCTGCACGAGCTCGCGCCGCTCGGGGGCCACGAGGTCGGGCGCGCTGAGGGCGCGCGACGCGGTCGCGGGGGAGACGCCGGCGGCGCGTGCGACGTCGCGCAGCGTGACGGCCATGGGTGCTCCTCCGCGTCGGGGCCGGGCAGCCCGCGGGCGCCGGTCCCGGTGCGCCGACGCGATGAATGCGATTTCATCATGCGGCTCTCGGCGGGTGCAAGCGATCGCGCATCGGCCTTGCGTTGTCCCGTGATCGCCTGGCAGGGTCGTCCTGCAAACGTATTCATCGTGGTGGGCGAGGACGCCCGCACCGCGGCTGCGCACCGCTGCGCCGCCGCGGCCCACCGCCGGAGGACCGCATGACCGATCCCACCGCCCGCTGGGCGCTCCACCCCGACCGTGCCCTGCCGGCCGACCCCGTCACGCGCCCCGTGGCCCGGCAGATCCTCGACGCCACGCAGCACCTGCCGATCGTCTCGATGCACGGCCACGTCGACGCGGGCCTGCTCGCGCGCGACGAGCCGTTCGGCGACCCCGCGTCGCTGCTGGTCATCCCCGACCACTACCTCGTGCGCATGCTGGTCTCGCAGGGCGTCCCGCACGACGCGCTCGGCGTGCCGCGGCGCGACGGCCGCCCGGTCGAGACCGACCCGCGCGAGATCTGGCGCGCGTTCGCGGCGCACTGGCACCTGTTCCGCGGCACGCCCACGCGGTTCTGGCTCGAGCACGTGCTGGTCGACATCCTCGGCGTCGAGGAGCGGCTGTCCGCCACGACGGCCGACGCCGCCTACGACACGATCGCGGCGCGACTCGCCGAGCCGGGCTTCCGCCCGCTCGCCCTGCTCGACCGCTACGACATCGAGATCATCGCGACGACCGACCCCGCGTGGGCGTCCCTGACGGACCACGCGGACCTCGCGGCGCGCGGCTGGGGCGAGCGGGTCGTCCCGACGTTCCGGCCCGACGCGGTGCTGCACCCCGACCGGCCCGGCTGGGCGCAGGACGTCGCGCTGCTGGCCGAGCGTGCCGGCACGTCGATCGGCTCGTACCGCGAGTTCGTCGCGGCGCTCGAGGCGCGCCGCTGGGCGTTCGTCGAGGCCGGCGCCCGCGCGACCGACCACGGCCACGTGCGCGCCGACACCACGCCGATGGACGAGGTCGACGCGGCCGCGGTGTTCGCGGCGGCGCTGCGCGGCGACGTCGACGCGGCGGCGGCGCAGGCGTTCAGCGCGCACATGCTCTTCGAGATGGCCCGCATGTCCACGCAGGACGGCCTGGTCATGCAGCTGCACCCCGGGTCGCTGCGCGACCACGACCCGCGCGTGCTCGCCGAGCGCGGGCCCGACGTGGGCTACGACATCCCCGTCGCGACCGAGTACGTGCGCGCGCTGCGCCCGCTGCTCACCGCGTTCGGGCACCACCCGAACCTGCGGCTCGTGCTGTTCACGCTCGACGAGGACACGTTCAGCCGCGAGCTCGCGCCGCTCGCGGGCGTGTACCCGGCGGTGCGGCTCGGCGCGCCGTGGTGGTTCCTCGACACGCCCGACGGCATGCGCCGGTTCCGCGAGGCCGTGACCGACACCGCGGGCTTCGCCAACACCACCGGGTTCGTCGACGACACGCGGGCCTTCCTGTCGATCCCGGCGCGGCACGACCTGTCGCGGCGCGTGGACGCCGGCTTCCTCGCGCGCCTCGTCGTCGAGCACCGCCTCGACCTCGACGAGGCGCTCGAGACCGCGGTCGACCTCGCGTACGGCCTGCCGCGTCGCGCGTACGCACGCCCGGGCGCCGCCGATCCCGGCCCGGCCGCCGCGGTCCCGCAGGGGGCCCGGTCGTGACCGGCTCGCCGGCCCGGGCCGCCGCGGTCGCCGCACCCGCGGACGTGCTCGCGCGGCTCGCCGCGCACCGGCTCGTCCCGGTCGTCGTCGTCGACGACGCGCACGACGCCGACGCGCTGGGCTCCGCGCTCGTCGGCGGCGGGCTGCCCGTCGCCGAGGTGACGTTCCGCACCGCCGCCGCACCCGACGCGATCCGCGCGCTGCGCGCCCGCGGCGACGTGCTCGTCGGCGCCGGCACCGTGCTGACGGCCGCGCAGGTCGACCAGGCCGTCGCGGCCGGCGCCGACTACGTCGTGTCGCCCGGCACGTCGCGCGCCGTCGTCGAGCGGTGCGCCGAGCACGGCGTGCTCGCGCTGCCCGGCGCGGTCACCGCGAGCGAGGTGCAGGCCGCGCTCGAGCTCGGCGTCACCACGGTGAAGTTCTTCCCCGCGGGCACGTCCGGCGGTGCGGCCGCGATCGCGGCGCTCGCCGCGCCGTTCGGCGGCGTGCGCTTCGTCCCCACCGGCGGCGTCGGGCCCGCGAACCTCGCGGAGTACCTCGCGCTGCCAGCCGTCGCCGCGGTCGGCGGCTCGTGGATGGTCCCGCGCGACCTCGTGCGCGCCGGCGACGTCACGGGCGTCCGCGCGCTCGTCGCCGACGCGGTCGCGCTCGCAGCAACCCTGCGCCCCGCCTGACGCCGCCCACCCCCTCCGCGAGAGTCCGATCCAGTCCCCACCCTCTCCGCGAGAGTCCGATCCAGTCCCCACCCTCTCCGCGAGAGTCCGATCCAGTCCCCACCCTCTCCGCGAGAGTCCGATCCAGTCCCCACCCTCTCCGCGAGAGTCCGATCCAGCCCCCACCCTCTCCGCGCGAGTCCGATCCAGCCCCCACCCTCTCCGTGAGAGGTCAATCCAGTCCCGCCGTCAGGAGCCGACGATGTCCGACCTGCGTCTCCGTCCCGCGTCCGAGTGCCGCTACGACGCCGTCTCGCTGGGCGAGGTGATGCTGCGGCTCGACCCCGGCGAGGGGCGGATCCGCACCGCCCGGCAGTTCCGCGCGTGGGAGGGCGGCGGCGAGTACAACGTCGCGCGCGGCCTGCGACGCGCGTTCGGCCTGCGTGCCGCGGTCGTCACCGCGCTCGCCGACAACGAGGTGGGTCGGCTCGTCGAGGACCTCATGCTGCAGGGCGGCGTCGACACGTCGCTCGTGCGGTGGGTGCCCTACGACGGGACCGGGCGCGAGGTCCGCAACGGGCTGAACTTCACCGAGCGCGGGTTCGGCGTGCGCGGCGCGGTCGGCGTGTCCGACCGCGGCCACACCGCCGCGTCGCAGCTCGCCCCGGGCGACGTCGACTGGGAGCACCTGTTCGGCGAGCTCGGCGTGCGGTGGTTCCACACGGGTGGCATCTTCGCGGCCCTCTCCGACACCGCCGCGGCGACCGTGCTCGAGGCCGTCACGGCCGCGCGCCGCCACGGCACGGTCGTCTCGTACGACCTCAACTACCGCCCGTCGCTGTGGAAGGCGGTCGGCGGCCGCGCGCGGGCGCAGGAGGTCAACCGCGGCATCGCCCCGCACGTCGACGTCATGATCGGCAACGAGGAGGACTTCACGGCCGCGCTCGGGTTCGAGGTCGAGGGCGTCGACGAGCAGCTCACCGACCTCCAGGTCGACGCGTTCGCGGCCATGATCGAGCGCGTCGCCGCGCAGTACCCGGACGTCCAGGTCGTCGCGACGACCCTGCGGACCGTCCGCTCCGCGACCGTCAACGACTGGGGTGCGCTGGCCTGGTCGCGGGCCTCCGGCCTCGTGCAGGCGACCCACCGGCCGGGCCTGGAGATCCTCGACCGCGTCGGCGGGGGCGACTCGTTCGCGTCGGGCCTCGCGTTCGGCCTCCTCGACGGGCAGCCCCTCGCCACGGCGGTCGAGTACGGCGCCGCGCACGGCGCGCTCGCCATGACGACCCCGGGCGACACGTCCATGGCGTCGAAGGCCGAGGTGGTCCGGCTCGCGGGCGGCGGGGGCGCGCGCGTCGACCGCTGAGACGTGCCCTGGCGTCCGGGCCCGGCCGCGGCGCGTCGGCGCCGGCCGCAGATCGAGGGCCGGAGCCCCCACGGCCCGACCGGGCCGTGCCCTAGCCTTCGAGCATGGCCACGAGCGTCACGCTGAGCGACGTCGCCCGCGAGGCGGGCGTGTCGCTCGCGACCGCCTCGCGCGCGATCAACGGCAGCGCGACCCGCACGGTCCGGCCCGACCTGAGGGAGCGCGTCCTCGAGGCGGCGCAGCGGCTGCGCTACACGCCCGACGCCAACGCGCAGGCCATGGCGCGCGGCCGCACGACGTCCGTCGGCCTCGTGGTGCACGACATCACCGACCCGTACTTCTCGTCGATCGCCGCGGGCGTCACGGCCGCCGCCGACGCCGCGGGCCTCCAGGTCACGCTCACCGACACGCGGCACGACCCCGAGCGCGAGGTCGAGCTCGTGCGCCTGCTGCAGCGGCAGCGGGCCCGCGCGATCGTCGTGGTCGGCGGCCGGCACGACGACGAGGCCGGCAACGACGTCATGCGGCGCACCCTCGCGGAGTACGCGGCCTCGGGCGGGTCGGTCGCGCTCGTCGGGCAGCCGGTGCTCGACGTCGACACGGTCGTGCTCGAGAACGTCGCCGGGGCCGGTGCGCTCGCGCGGGCGCTGCACGCGCGCGGGTACCGACGGCCCGCGGTGCTCGGCGGTCCCGACACGCACCTCACGGCGCGCGAGCGGCGCGACGGCTTCACGCACGCGTTCGCGGCGCTCGGGACGCCCGTGGACCCCGCGCACGTCGTCCCGAGCGCGTTCACGCACGAGGGCGGCGAGGCGGCGATGCGCGAGCTGCTCGCGGTCGGGGCGGACGTCGACGTGGTGTTCGCCGTCAACGACGTCATGGCGCTCGGGGCGCTCGCGGCCGCGCGCGACCTGGGCGTGCGCGTGCCCGAGGACGTCGCGCTCGCGGGTTTCGACGACATCCTCACGCTGCGGGACGTCGTCCCGGGGCTGACGAGCGTGCGGGTCCCGCTCGTCGAGGTCGGTCGGCTCGCGACCGGGCTCGCGCTCGACGCGCACGCCGAGGGTCCCCGCGTGCGCACCGTGCCGACCGAGGTCGTGCTGCGCGCCTCCACGCCCGACCGCAGGGTCTGAGCCGCGGCCCTCAGCGCTCGGCGACGAGCGGCGGGATGCCGTACACCTCGACCGCGGTGCGGCCGAGCACGCGGGCGACGGCGTGCGCGTCCAGCCCCGCGAGGGTCGCGCGCAGGCCGCCCCACACCTGCGGCCAGGACGCGTGCGCGTCGAGCGCGGTCGGCCAGTCGCTGCCGGCCATGAGCCGGTCGGCGCCGAAGACGTCCACCGCGTGGTCGACCGCGGGGCGGACGTCGTCGACCGTCCACCCGGGCCCGGCCGCGCGCCCGAGCCCGGCGAGCTTCGCGACGACGTTCGGCAGCTCGGCGACGCGGCGCAGCGCGTCCGCCCAGGTCCGCCACGCGGCGTGGTCGCCCGCGCGGAGCGCCGCCAGCGGCGGCGCCCCCAGGTGGTCCACCACGACCGTGAGCTTGGGGTGCCGGTCCGCGACGGCCGCGACGTGCGCGAGCAGCGCGGGCGTGGTCGCGGGGACGTCGAGGACGAGCCGTCGCTCGCAGAGCAGCGCGAGCCCGTCGTCGACCGCGTCGCGCAGCAGCCACTGCGGGTCGCTCTCGCGGTCCACGTGGTGGCTCACGCCGACCACGGGCTCGGTCCGCCAGTGGTCGAGCTGGGCGGCGGCGTCGTCGGGCTGGTCGAGCGGCACCCACGCGACGACGCCGAGCACGTGCGGCGAGCAGAGCGCCTGGAACAGCAGGTGCTCGCTGTCGGCGCGGTTGTCCGCGGACTGCACGAGCACCACGCCGTCCACGTGGTGCTCGTGCAACGCTCCGCCGACCTCGTCGACCCGGTAGGTCCGCCGCAGCAGTGCCGGGTCGTGCGACATCCAGGGGTAGTGGACCGTCTCGGGGTCCCACGCCTGGAGGTGCGCGTCCACGACGTCGTAGGGCATGTCAGCGACCGTAGCCCGACCGGCTCGTCCGAAACGTGTCACCGGTCAGATCCTCATAGAACCCTCATAGAAAGGGCTGTGACTGGAAGCGCGTCACGTCCGCCCACGCGTGCGAGTCGGACGAGCGTCCATGCAGGTCACCACGGTTGAGCAGCAGGTCACGAGCCTGTCGGCGGGTGAGTCACGACCCAGTCACGGGACGGGTCATCGACCCACCGCGTAGCCCTGCCTCCCGCGGGGGTTCGCCGCCGCCTGCAGCAGGCCGTCGGCCCGCACGCCGGCCGCGCTGATGCGGCCCAGCGTCCAGGGCCCCGCGTCCGCCACCGCGTGCCCGCGCGCGGCCAGCCCCGCGAGCACCGCGGGCCCCAGCCGCGACTCCGCGACCAGACCGCGCGGCACGTGCGTGCGCGGGTGGAACGACCCGTGCACGTGCGACGAGTGCCACGCCGGCGCGTCGATCGCCTCCTGCAGGTCCAGCCCGCCCAGCAGGTGCCGCAGCAGGAACGGCACGGTCCACTGGTCCTGCTGGTCGCCGCCCGGCGTGCCGAACGCGAACCCGTGCCCGTCGCCCAGCGCGAGCGCGGGGCTCAGCGTCGTGCGGGGCCGTCGACCGGGAGCGAGGCTCGCGGGCAGGCCGTCCTCGACCCAGAACATCTGCGCGCGCGTCGGCAGCGCGAACCCCAGCCCCGGCACCACCGGGCTCGACTGCAGCCACCCGCCCGACGGCGTCGCGGACACGCGGTTGCCCCACCGGTCCACGACGTCGACGTGGCACGTGTCGCCCGGGCTCAGGCCGATCGGGGACACGGTCGGCTCGCCCAGCCCCGCGACGCCCGGCCCGCGCGCGTCGCCCGCGTCCGCCGCGGCGCGGGCGGCGACGAGCGCCCGGGCCAGCCGCGGCGTGCGGCCGTCCGGCGACCCGGGCCGGTACCCGCCGTCGGCCTCCGCCCCGACCAGTCGCGCGCGCTGCGCGGCGTACGCGGGGGACAGCAGCGCGTCGAGCGGGACCTCGCCGTCGTCGCCGTACCAGGCGTCACGGTCGGCCGCGGCGAGCTTGGCGACCTCCGTGACCACGTGCACGAGCTCGGTGAGCGGGCCGTCCGGAGCGTCGCCCGCACCGGGGGCGGTCGCCGCGCGCACCAGGTCGTCGACCCCCAGCGCGTCGAGCAGGCGCAGCTGCTGCAGCAGCACGGGGCCCTGGCCCCACGCGGCCGTCTTGTGCACCTCGACGCCCGCGAACGGCACCGCGACGGTCGGCTCCTCGGTCGCGCGCCAGGCCGCGAGGTCGTCGCCCCGCAGGAAGCCCGTGTGCGCGCGGCCCGTCGCGTCGTGCACGGGCGTGCCGGACACGAACGCGTCGACCGCGTCGGCCACGAAGCCCTCGTAGAACGCGCGGCGCGCGGCCTCGACCTGCGCCTCGCGGTCCGGTCCGGCGGCCGCGGCCTCGGCGACCAGCCGCTCGAACGTCGTCGCGAGGTCCGGGTTGGTGAACCGCGCGCCCGGTGCCGGGAGCGCACCGCCCGGCAGGTACACCGCGGCGCTCGTCGGCCAGTGCGCGCGGAACATGTCCGCGACGGTCGCGACCGTGCTCGCGGCGGCGGCCACGAGCGGGTACCCGTCGCGCGCGTACCCGATCGCGGGTCCCAGCACGTCCGCCAGCGGGAGCGTCCCGTACCGCGCCAGCAGGTCGAGCCACGCGCCGAACGCGCCCGGCACGACCGCCGCGAGGTGGCCCGTGCCGGGCACCTCGTCGACGCCGAGCGCGCGGTACGCGGCGGTCGTCGCGCGCGCCGGGGCGACGCCCTGCCCGCAGATCACGAACGTGCGCGCGTCCGACGCGCGGTGCCCGATCAGCGGCGCGTCGCCCCCGGGGCCGTTGAGGTGCGGCTCGACGACGGTCAGCGCGAACCCGGCCGCGGCGGCCGCGTCGAACGCGTTGCCGCCCGCCTCGAGCGTGCGCATGCCGACCGCGCTCGCGAGCCAGTGCGTCGAGGCGACCATGCCGAACGTGCCGGTGAGCAGGGGGCGGGTGGCGAACAGCGCACGATCCTCACACGGTGCGCCGACGCGAGACCTCAGACGCCGCCCGGGAACCCCAGCGCGCGCCACGCCTCGTACGTCGCGACCGCCGCCGCGTTCGACAGGTTCATGGACCGGCGGCCCGGCAGCATCGGGATCCGCACCTGGTCGGTCACGCGCGGGTGCGCCAGCACGTGCGGCGGCAGCCCGCTCGGCTCGGGGCCGAGCAGCAGCGCGTCGTCCGCGCGCCAGTCGACGTCGGTGTAGCGGCGGGTCGCCTGGGTCGTGAACGCCAGCACGCGCGACGTCGGCAGCGCGGCCAGCAGGGCCTCGAGGTCGGCGTGCACCACGACGTGCGCGAGGTCGTGGTAGTCCAGGCCCGCACGGCGCAGGCGGGCCTCGCTCAGGTCGAAGCCGAGCGGCTCCACGAGGTGCAGCGTCGCGCCGGTGCCGGCGCACATGCGGATCGCGTTGCCGGTGTTGCCGGGGATGCGGGGCTCGTAGAACACGACGTGCACGGGCCGATCCTGCCACCCGGGACGCGGGTGCCCCGCGCCGGCGGCGGGTGGTTGGGTGGGGGCGTGGACGACGAGGTCGGCGCGACGACGCGCCTGCAGCTGCGGCTCGACGCACCCGCGGAGCGCTGGACGGACGCGTTCCCGGTGGGGAACGGGCGCATCGGTGCGATGGTGCACGGCGGCACGGCGCACGAGCTCGTGCAGGTCAACGACGACACGTGCTGGTCGGGTGCGCCGCTCGACGGGCCGCCGCGGCCGGTCGGTCCGCTCGGCGACGACGACCCGCCCGCGGTCGTCGAGCGGGCGCGGGCCCGGCTCGCGGCCGGCGACCCGCTCGGCGCCGAGCGCGAGGTGCAGCGGCTGCAGACCGGCTGGTCGCAGGCGTACCAGCCGCTCGTCGACGTCGAGCTCGACCACCCCGCGGCCGCGGGCGACGACGGCTACCGGCGCGTGCTCGACCTGGGCCGCGGGGTCGTGACGACGACGTGGCGGGCGGCCGACGGCACGCCGTGGCGGCAGGACGTGCGCGTGAGCCACCCCGACCGCGCGCTGCTGCTGGAGCGTGCGTCGCTGCCGGTGGTCGCGTCGCCGGGGGCCGCGGCGCCGGGGGGCGGGGGCGCCGCGTCGCCCGGGCCCGTGCCCGCGGGGGCGGGCGACGCACCGCACGACGTGCGCGTGCGCCTCGCGTCGCGGCACCCGTGGGCCGTCGCCCCGACGTCCGCGCACCGCGGGTCCGCGGACGACCCCGCCCGCGGGCGTGCCCGCGTCGTGCTGCGCGCGGCCGTCGACCTGCCGTCGGACGTCCTGCCGGACTACTCCGGCGAGCCCGACCTCGTGACCTACGGCGGCCGCGCCGTGCACGCGGGCGTCGCGGTCGCGGTGCTCGCCGACGGGCCGGGTGCGACCGTCGACGTCGCGGACGGCGAGGTGCGCGTGCGCGGCGCCGGTCGCGTGCGCGTCGTGCTGACGACCGCGACCGACCACGACGTCGCGGCCGGGACGCTGCACGGGGACCGGTCGCGCGTCGCGGCCGAGGCCCGCGCCGCGCTCGACGCCGCGCTCGCGGACCTCGACGGCCTGCCCGCCCGGCAGGAGGCCGACCACGGCGCGCTCATGGGGCGCGTCGAGCTCGACCTGCGCGCGCCCGGCGAGGACCCGCCCACCGCGGGGGCGGACGGCCCCGGTCCCGTGCCCGACCTGCCGCTCGACGCGCGCCTCGTGCGGCACGCCCACGGCGCGCCCGACCCGCACCTCGCGGTGCTCGCTTTCCAGTACGGGCGGCACCTCACGGTCAGCGGATCGCGGCCGGGCACGCTGCCGCTGAACCTGCAGGGCATCTGGAACCCGCACGTGCAGCCGCCGTGGAACGCGAACTACACGATCAACATCAACACCGAGATGAACTACTGGCCGACGCTCGTGGGGGACCTCGCCGAGTGCCACGAGCCGCTGCTCGCGTGGCTCGACCGGCTCGCGGCCGCGGGCGAGGCCACCGCGCGCACGCTGCACGGCGCACGGGGGTGGGTCGCGCACCACAACAGCGACGCCTGGTGCTTCACGGGCCCCACGGGGCGCGGGCGCGACTCCGTGAGCTGGTCGTGGTGGCCCTTCGGCGGGGTGTGGCTCGCGCGGCACGTCGTGGACCACCACGACTGGACGGGCGACGACGACGCGCTGCGCCGGCACTGGTCCGTCGTGCGCGGCGCGGCGCTGTTCGTGCTCGACACGCTCGTCGAGCTCCCCGACGGCTCGCTCGGCACGGCACCGGCCACGAGCCCCGAGCACCACTACCTGCTGCCCGACGGTCGCCACGCGGCCGCGGGCGTGTCGACCACGTCCGACCTCGCGATGGCCCGGGACCTGCTCGACCACGTGCCCCGTCTGGCGCCCGTCGTGGGCGAGCGCGACGAGGACCTGCTGGCCGCCGTCGACGGCGCGCTCGACCGCCTGCCCACGGAGCGCGTCGCACCGGACGGGCGGCTCGCCGAGTGGTCGGCCGACGTGCCGGACGCGGAGCCCGCGCACCGCCACCAGTCGCACCTGTACCGCGTGTTCCCCGGCACGTCGATCGACCCGGACGCGGCGCCCGCGCTGGCCGCGGCCGCGCGGCGCACGCTCGACGCGCGCGGGCCCGACTCGACCGGCTGGTCGCTCGCGTGGCGGCTCGCGCTGCGCGCCCGCCTGCGCGACCCCGACGGGGTGACCGCGCTGGTCACGGCGTTCCTGCACCCGGTCGACGCGGACCCGGCCGACCTGCCGCCGGCCGCCGCGCCCGCGGCGGAGCGCGGCGGGGTCTACCGCTCGCTGCTGTGCGCGCACCCGCCGTTCCAGATCGACGGGAACCTCGGGTTCACGGCGGGCCTCGCCGAGGTGCTCGTGCAGGCGCACCGCCGCGGTCCGGACGGCGTGCGCGAGGTGCACCTGCTGCCCGCGCTGCCCGCCGCGTGGCCGTCCGGACGCGTCCGCGGGCTGCGGCTGCGCGGCGGGCTGCGGCTCGTGGACCTCGCGTGGCGGGACGGGCGCGTCGTGCGGGCCGTGCTCGCGGCGGAGCGCCGCGTCGTCGTCGACGTGCGCGAGGGCGCCGAGCGCCGGCAGGTCGTGGTGCGCCCGGGCGAGCCGACGGTCGCGGTGGGCTGACCCGCCGCGGCGGTGCGGGGAGGGCCGTCAGGCGGGCGCCGGGGCCGTGGACTCCCGGACGACGAGCTCGGTGGCCAGGTCGATCCGCAGGTTCGCCGGGCGCTCGCCGGCGGCCAGGCTCAGCACCATCTGCGTCGCGGTGCCGGCCATCTCGCGCAGCGGCTGGCGCACGGTCGTGAGCGACGGCCCGAGCCACTGCGCGAGCGGGATGTCGTCGTAGCCCACGACCGAGACGTCCTCGGGGATCGACAGGCCCAGCTCGCGCACGGCGCGCATGACGCCGAGGCACTGGTAGTCGGAGCCCGCGAAGATCGCGGTGGGGCGGTCGGCGCGCTGCAGCAGCCGCAGGCCGTGCTCGTACCCGCCCGTGACGTGGAAGTCGCCCCAGCGCACCAGGTCGGGGTCGGCCTCGACGCCGGCCTCGGCGAGCGCGCTGCGGTAGCCGTCGACGCGGGCGCGCGAGCACAGCACGTCCGGAGGCCCGGCGATGACGCCGATGCGCCGGTGCCCGAGCGCGAGCAGGTGGCGGGTCGCGATGAGACCGCCGTTCCAGTTGTTGGACCCCACGGTGGGTACGCCGGCCGGCGGCTCGCCGAACGTGTCGACGACCACGAACGGGATGGAGCGCGACTCGAGCTGGTGGCGCTGCGTCGCGTCGAGCGTCGAGAGCACGAGCAGCACGCCGAGCGGGCGGCGCGCGAGGATGTCGTCGATGAGGTCCTGCGGCGGGCGGTGCGCACCGCCGAGCTCGGACAGCACGACGCCCACGCGGCGCGCCGCCGCGGCGTCCTCGACGCCCTTGATGACCTCCTGGGCCCACGCGTTGTCGATGTGGTGGAACACCAGGTCGATGAGGCTCGGGTCGCCCGAGCCGCGCCCGCGGCGCCGGCGGTAGCTGTGCTCCTCGAGGATCGCCTCGACGCGGGCCCGCGTGGCCGCGGCCACGTCCGCGCGGCCGTTGAGCACCTTGGAGACCGTCGGCACGGAGACCCCCGCGAGCGCCGCGATCTCGGCGATGGTGACGGTGCGTCGTCCGTCGGTCGACGTGGTCACGGGGCCTCCTCCGGCCGGGCTCGCCTGACTGCGGGTGGTGACGTCGTCGTCGGGTGCCCGTGATGTGTCCGCAAGTTTCGAGGGCACGGTAGCACCCGGGAGGGTGCGCGGGGGAGCGTCCGACAGGGCCGCTCGGCGCCGGTGCGCGGCCGTCGTGGGACGTCCTGGGCGCCGCCGGAGGCTGTCCCGGACACCCGTCCGGTCTCGGTTCGGCCACGGAGGTTGACGGCACCGCAAACGTTTGCCTAACGTGGCAGCCCTCACGTTCGGCGGAATGGGCCGCCGACACGTTTCGACCACGAGGGCGTGGAGAACCGATGCAGGCGGAGCAGCACGAGACGGGGCCGGCGGACGCCGGGACGCCGCCGCACGACCACGTCCCGCACCTGACGAGCACCACCACCCCCGGGGTGCTCCTCACCCGCGAAGGGTGGTGAAGCCATGTCCACGCAGGACGGAGTGACCGTCGACGGCACGGTCGCCGCGCAGACGACGGTGGACCGCACGCAGCGCGCCGCCGCACCGGTCGCGCAGGGCGCCGGCTCGTCGGGCCCGCGCGACCGCGCGGCCCGCAAGCGCCGCGAGGGTCACGTCACGTGGGGGCGCGCGCTGCGCCGGGACTGGCAGCTGTACTCGCTGCTGGTCCTCCCGCTCGTGTTCTTCCTGGTCTTCCGCTACGTGCCGATGCTCGGCAACGTGATCGCGTTCCGCCGGTTCCGGCCGGGCGGCTCGATCTTCGGCGAGGAGTGGGTCGGTCTGCACTACGTGCGGATGTTCATCAACGACCCCACGTTCTGGAACGTCTTCCAGAACACCCTGGTGCTGGGCGTCCTCAGCCTCGTCATCATCTTCCCGCTGCCGATCGTGCTGGCGCTCATGCTCAACGAGCTCCGCTCGCAGCGGTTCAAGCGGATCATCCAGACGATCTCGTACCTGCCGCACTTCATGTCGATCGTCATCGTCGCCGGCTTGGTGTTCCAGCTCACGGCCATGCGCGGCACGGTCAACCAGGTCATCACCGCGATCGGCGGCGACGCGATCGGGTTCATGCAGCTGCCCGAGTGGTTCCGGACCATCTACATCAGCTCCGAGATCTGGCAGACCGTCGGCTGGGGCACGATCCTCTACCTCGCCGCGCTGTCGACCATCGACCCGCAGCTCTACGAGGCCGCGCGCATCGACGGCGCCAACCGGTGGCGCCAGACGTGGCACGTCACGCTGCCCGGCATCCGGCCCACCATGGTCGTCCTGCTGATCCTCAACATCGGCACGTTCATGGCCGTCGGGTTCGAGAAGATCCTGCTGCTGTACAACCCCCTGCTCTACCCGACCGCGGACGTCATCGCGACGTACCTGTACCGCGTCGGCATCGGGTCCAGCCAGTTCTCCTACGCCACGGCCATCGGCCTGTTCGAGGCGCTCATCGGCCTCACCCTCGTCCTGTCGGCCAACGCGATCTCGCGCCGAGTGGTGGGAGCCTCCCTGTGGTGACCGTCGACAACGTCACGCGCCTCGACAAGAAGCTGTCGAAGCCGACCGTCCGGGCGGTCAAGGAGACGCGGGCCTACACCGCGTTCCGCGTCGTCAACGCGACGCTCCTCGTCCTCATCGCGGCGATCACGCTCTACCCGTTCGCGAACCTGGCCGCGCAGGCGTTCAGCTCCGAGTCGTACATCAACTCGGGGCAGGTCACGATCTGGCCGCGCGGCTTCAACCTCACGACGTTCGACCTCGTCATGAGCGACTCGATGTTCTGGCGCAACTACCAGAACACGGTCTACTACACGGTCGTCGCGACGCTCGTCGCGATGGTCCTCACCACCACGTACGCGTACGCGATCTCCAAGTACCGCCTCAAGGGGCGCACGGTGTTCATCGGCATCGCCGTGTTCACCATGTTCTTCAACGGCGGCCTGATCCCCAACTACGTGCTGGTCAACGAGCTGGGCCTGCGCAACACCGTGTGGGCCATCGCGCTGCCCAACGCGATCAGCGTGTTCAACCTCCTGGTCATGAAGTCGTTCTTCGAGAACTTCTCGACCGAGCTCGAGGAGGCCGCCGAGATCGACGGCCTGAGCACGTACGGCAAGCTCTGGCGCATCGTCCTGCCGCTGAGCAAGGCGGTCATCGCGACGATGGTGCTGTTCTACGCGGTCGCGTTCTGGAACTCGTGGTTCGCCGCGTTCCTCTACATGGACCACCGCGAGCTGTACCCGGTGACCGTCTACCTGCGGAACCTCATCGCGGGCGCCACGAGCGTCGACGGCGCGGCCGGGTCCTCCGAGGCGACGCAGATCGCCGCCAACGTCAAGGCGGTGACGATGCTCCTCACCGTCCTGCCGATCGTGTGCCTGTACCCGTTCATCCAGAGGTACTTCGTGTCGGGCGTGATGCTCGGCTCGGTCAAGCAGTGACCTGATCGCCCCACCCGCGCCCCGCCGGGGTCGCGGTGCCACTTCCACGGATCCGGACGACGACGTTCCCCCGGAAGGAGAACCATGAGGACCACCAAGAAGCGGTCGGTGGCGTACGCCGCGACCGCCGCGACCCTCGCGCTGGCGCTGGCGGCCTGCGGCAGCGGTGGCGACGGCGGGGACGGCGACAAGCCGTCCGCCGAGGACATCGGCTCGGTCGGCGCGATGGAGGACTTCGCGGTCGGGACGACGTTCAAGGCGACGGAGCCGGTGACGTTCGGCCTGATGTACCGCGACCACCCGAACTACCCGCTCAAGGACGACTGGGACATCCTCACGAAGTTCAAGGAGAACCAGAACGTCTCCTTCGACATCACGTCGCGTCCGCTGTCGGACTGGGACCAGGCCAAGTCGGTCGCCATCGGCGCCGGCAACGCGCCCGACATCATCTCGGTGACGCACCCGGGCCAGGAGGCGCAGTTCGTCGCCGGCGGCGCGATCCTGCCCGTGAGCGACTACATCGACTACATGCCCAACTTCAAGGACAAGGTCGAGAAGTGGGACCTGCAGGACGACGTCGACCGGATGCGCCAGGAGGACGGCAAGTTCTACCTGCTGCCCGGCCTGCGTGAGTCCGTCCGCCCGATGTACACGTTCGCCGTGCGCAAGGACGTCTGGGAGCAGCTCGGCCTGAGCCTCGAGCCCGAGACGTTCGACGACTTCGCGGCCGACCTTGCGAAGGTCAAGGAGGCGTACCCCGACAAGTTCCCGATGTCCGACCGCTGGTCGGCCAACGGCCCGATCGAGGCGACGCTCAACATCGCGGCGCCGAACTTCGGCACCGCGGCGGGCTGGGGCTTCGGCGAGGGCACGTACTGGGACGCCGACGCGAAGGAGTTCGTCTACGCCGGTGCGATGGACGAGTACCGCGACCTGCTCGAGTACTTCCACGGGCTCGTCGAGGACGGTCTGCTCGACCCCGAGAGCCTCACGCAGGACGACGACCAGGCGCAGCAGAAGATCGCGTCGGGCCAGACGTTCGCGCAGCTCACGAACGACCAGGAGATCCTCAAGGTCCGCACCGCGTTCGCCGAGCTGGGCACGCCCGGCGAGGTCACGATGATCCGCGTGCCGGCCGGTCCCGCGGGTGACTTCGTCGCCGGCGGACGCCTCGTGAGCGGCGCGATGCTGTCGTCGAAGGTCAAGGACTCCGACCACCTCAAGGCGATGCTGCAGTACCTCGACTGGCTGTTCTACTCCGACGAGGGCCTCGAGTTCTCCAAGTGGGGCGTCGAGGGCGAGACGTACACCAAGGACGCCGACGGCAAGCGCACGCTCATGCCGGAGATCGACCAGAACGACCTCAACCCGGGCGCGCCCAAGAAGCTCAACGTCGACTACGGCTACCACAACGGCGTCTGGATGCTCGAGCACGGCTCGTCCGACGAGCTCGACCAGTCGATGCTGCGTCCCGAGGTCGTCGAGTTCGTGGAGTCGATGTCCGACAAGGAGCTCGCTCCGGTCGCGCCGCCGGCCCCGCTGAACGAGCTCGAGCGCGAGCAGGTCTCGCTGTGGCAGACGGCCCTGAAGGACCACGTCTGGCAGAACACGGCCGCGTTCATCCTGGGCCAGCGCTCGCTGGACGACTGGGACGCCTACGTCAAGGAGCTCGAGGGCAAGAACATGCAGCAGTACCTCGACGTCGTGAACGGCGCCCAGGAGCGCTTCGCCGAGAAGAACGGCTGACCGGTGACGGCCGGGTCGCCCTCCGCACCGGAGGGCGACCCGGCCGTCGCTCATCGGGGCCCGGCAGGGTCCCGCACCCCCGCACCACCCCGGCACGCCCCGACCCGTCCTTGGAGCACCGTGCGCACCGTCGTCCCGTCCCAGCCGTCCGGCCCCCTGCCCACGTCCTGGCGCGAGTGCGTCGGCACCGGGCGCATGAACCTCGCGCTGCGCGCGGACTACCGCGACTCGCTCGCGCAGGTGCAGCGCGACATCGGCTTCCGGCACATCCGCGGGCACGGCCTGCTGTCGGACGACATGGGCCTGCTGCGCACCGACGAGGTCGACGGGCGCACCCACACGCGGTACGCGTTCACGTACGTCGACCAGGTGCACGACTTCTTCCTCGAGGTCGGGATCCGGCCGTTCCTGGAGCTCGGGTTCATGCCCTCGCAGCTCGCGTCGGGCGACCAGACCGTGTTCTGGTGGAAGGGCAACGTGACGCCGCCGCGCGACCACGCCGAGTGGGTCGCGCTCGTGCAGGCGCTGCTGCGGCACCAGATCGAGCGGTACGGGATCGAGGAGGTCCGGCGCTGGCCGGTCGAGGTCTGGAACGAGCCGAACCTCGCGGGCTTCTGGAAGGACGCCGACCAGGCGGCCTACTTCCGGCTGTTCGAGGCCACGGCCCGTGCGGTCAAGGACGTCGACGCCGAGCTGCAGGTCGGGGGCCCCGCCATCTGCGGCGGCTCGGACGACGCGTGGTGGGCGCCGTTCGCGGACTTCGTGACGAGCCGCGACGTGCCGATCGACTTCGTCAGCCGGCACGCGTACGCGACGGGCCCGACGCAGGAGATCCCGTTCGGCACCTACCAGACGCTGCAGCCGCCGGCGTGGCTGCTCGGCGAGTTCGACGTGCCGCGCCGCTACCTCGAGGGCACGGCCCTGGCGGGCCTGCCGGTGCACATCACCGAGTTCAACACCTCGTACCGGCCGGACAACCCGATCCACGACACCGCGTACAACGCGGCCTACCTGGCGCCCGTGCTCGCGGGCGGCGGCGACCTGGTCGACTCGTTCTCGTACTGGACGTTCTGCGACGTCTTCGAGGAGACGAACGTGCCGACGTCGTTCTTCCACGGCGGGTTCGGCATGCTCACGCACCGTCAGGTGCCCAAGCCGACGTACCACCTGTACGCGTTCATGGCGCGCATGGGCCGCGACGTGCTGGCCCGCGGCGACGACCACCTCGTGTGCGCCGACCCCGACGGGCGCGTGACCGTGCTGGCGTGGCAGCCGGTGGGCGGCACCGAGGCTCCGGACGCCGCGCCCGAGCACCGCGTCGAGCTGTCCCTGCCGGTGCGCGGCGACGCCGTGTTCGCGCTGCGCGAGCGCGTCAACGAGCACGACGGCAACGCGTTCGCCGCGTGGCGGGAGCTCGGGCGTCCGATGTCGCCGACGGCGCGCGAGCTCGACCTGCTGCGCACGTGCGCGGCGCCCGCCGTCGAGCACGACGTGCTGCGCGCGCACGACGGCCGCGTCGACCTCGACCTCGCGCTGGCGCGCCACGAGGTGACGTTCGTCGAGCTGACGCCCGTGACGCCCACGCACCACGAGGGGCTCGACGACCGCCGCATCCTGGGCGTCGACGACGACCGGCTCGTCGCGGCGCACGAGCGCGTGCGAGCATGACGACGATGACGCAGCGCAGCGACCCGCTCGACGAGGTCGGCTCCGGCCCGCTCTCGCGGGGTGCCGCCGTCGTGCTCTGGGTCCTGACGATCAGCGTGCTCGTGGCGCTCACGGGCGGTGTGCCGCTCGCGCTCGTGCCGTTCCTCGCCGCCGACGCCGCCAACGTGTGGATCGTCGCGCTGCTCGCCCTGCCGCTGGGGCCCGCGCTCGCGGCCGCGATGTTCGCGTGGCGGCGGTTCCTCGCCGAGCGCGACCTGCACCCCGGGCGGCACTTCTGGCGCGGGTACCGCGTCAACGCGGTCGACGTGCTGCGCTGGTGGGTGCCGTTCGTGGCCGTGCAGGCGGTGATCGGGTTCTCGCTCGCGAACCGCGAGGCGGCCGGCGTGCCCGGTGCGTACGGCGTCGCGCTCGTGGTCCTGGCCGTCGCGACGCTGCTGTGGGCGGTGCTCGCGCTCGCGCTGTCGTCGCACCTGAGCCTGCGCACGCGCGACGTCGCGCGCCTCGCGTCGTACTACCTCGCGGCCCGGCCGCTGGTCACGCTCGGCGTGCTGTCGCTGCTCGTGCTGTGCACCGGGGTCGTGCTGTACACGTCCGACTGGGTGCTCGTGCTGCTCGCGGGTCTGCTCGCGCTGGCCGCGACGACCACCACCGAGCCCGTGGTCCGCGACGCGACCGCGCGCTTCACGGCCTGACCGGCCCCTCTCCCACGGGCCGTGCCCCGACGGCCCGGCCGTCCCCCGTCCGTCCCCACCCCACCGCGAGGTGTCCCGTGACCCTGCCCGCAGGCGACCACGTCCGCTACGGCGGCGACTACAACCCCGAGCAGTGGCCCGCGCCCGTGTGGGACGAGGACCACGCCGCGTTCGACCTCGCGCACGTCACGACCCTCACGGTCGGCGTGTTCGCGTGGGCGCACACGCAGCCCGCCGAGGACCGCTACGACTTCACGCGGCTCGACGCGATCGTCGAGCGCGTGCACGCCGAGGGGCGGCAGGTCGTGCTCGCGACGCCGAGCGGCGCGATGCCGCCGTGGCTCGCGCGTGCGTACCCCGACGCGTGCCGCGTCGACCTCGAGGGTCGCCGCCACGTCTACGGGCAGCGGCACAACCACTGCCCGTCGTCGCCCGCGTTCCGGCGGCTGTCGGTCGCGATGGCCGCGCGCCTCGCCGAGCGGTACGGCGACCACTCGGCGGTAGTCGCGTGGCACGTCGGCAACGAGTACGGCGGCGCGTGCTACTGCGACCTGTGCGCGGCAGGCTTCCGCGAGTGGCTGCGCGCGCGGTACGGCACGCTCGAGCGGCTCAACGACGCGTGGAGCACGCTGTTCTGGTCGCACGTCTTCGGGGACTGGGACGAGGTCGTGCCGCCGTCGATGCTCTCGGAGCACTGGCGCGGGCCGAACCACACGGCGTTCCAGGGCATCACGCTCGACTACCGGCGCTACATGTCCGACCGCCTGCGTGAGGGGTTCGTCGCCGAGAAGGCCGCGATCCGCGCGCACGACGCGACGACGCCCGTGACGACCAACCTCATGGGCTTCTACCAGCCGGTCGACTACCACCGCTGGGCCGACGACCTCGACTTCGTGTCGTGGGACAACTACCCGCCGCTGCCCGACGACCCGCTGCGCACGGCCGCGCGCATGGCCGCGACGCACGCCGCGATGCGCGGCCTCAAGAGCGGTCAGCCGTTCTGGGTCATGGAGCAGACGCCGTCGATCACGGCGTCGCGCGACGTCAACCCCGTCAAGCGGCCCGGCGTGCTCGCGCTGTGGACGTGGCAGTCGGTCGCGCACGGCGCCGACGCGACCCTGTACTTCCAGATGCGCCAGTCGCGGGGCGCGTGCGAGAAGTACCACGGGGCGCTGCTCGACCACTCGGGCCGCACCGACACGCGCGTGTTCCGCGAGGCCGCTGACCTCGGCGCGGCGCTCGCGACGACGGGGTCGACGCTGCTCGGCGCGCGCACGCCCGCCCGCGTCGCGCTGCTGCTCGACTGGGACTCGTGGTGGGCGGTCGAGATGACCGACGGCTACAACCGGCACGTGTCCTACCTGCAGACGCTGCTGGCGCACCACCGCGCGCTGTGGGACGCGAACGTCGACGTCGACGTCGTCCCGCTCACCGCCGACCTCGCGGCGTACGACGTGGTCGTCGCACCCCTGCTCCACGTGCTGAAGGGCGACGTCGCGCAGCGGCTGACGGCGTTCGTCGAGCGCGGCGGCTCGCTCGTGACGACGTTCTACGGCGGGCGGGTCGACGCGTCCACCAACGCCTTCCTCGGGTCGCCGCCGCTCGACGCGCTCGTGGGCGCGCGCGTCGAGGAGACCGACTCGGGCGTGCCCGGCGCCGCGAACCCCGTGACGCTCACGCTGGACGGCGTGACGACGACGCACGACGCGACGCTCGTGTTCGAGCTGCTCGTGCCGGAGGACGGCACCGAGGTGGTCGGCACCTACGGCGCCGACTTCTACGCGGGCCGCGCGGCCGTGACGCGCGCGCGGCGCGGCGCGGGCTCCGCGTGGCACGTCGCGACCGGGCTGGACGACGCGGGCCTCGCGCGCGTGCTGCGGCACGTCGTCGCCGGGCACGGGCTGCTCGGCCCGCACGCCGACGACGAGGGCGTCGAGGTCGCGCACCGCGTCGCGCCCGACGGCACGCGTCTCGCGTTCGTGCTGCACCACGGCGACGCGCCGCGCACCGTGACGTCCCAGGTCGCGGGCGTCGACCTGCTCACCGGGCGGACCGTCGCCGCGGGCGAGCAGCTCGTGCTGCCGCCGCGGCAGGTGCTGGTGCTGCGCGGCTGACGCCGAGACCCGGTCCGGGATGCGTGACGAATCCCGAAGTCGATACCATCGCGGCATGACCATCCAGATCACCGTGCGCCTCGACGACGGGCTCGTCGAGGCCCTCGACTCCCTCGTCGCCGCGGGTCGAGCCCGCAGCCGGGCGTCCGTGGTCGAGGACGCGCTGGAGCGGCACCTGCGGCGCGAGCTCGCCGCGCGCGACGCCGCGCTGCTGACGGGCGACGCGGCCGGTGCGCACGACCTCGACGCGCTCGCGGCGTGGGCACGTCGGCAGTCGCTGCCCTCGATCGACTGATGCGCCCGATCCACGTCGCGCAGCTCGACAAGGCGCGGCCCGTGCTGGTGCTGACGCGGGAGCTGGTCCGGCCGCACCTGACGAGCGTCACGGTCGCGCCGATCACCTCGACGGTGCGCGGCCTCTCGACCGAGGTGCCGCTCGGACGCGCCAACGGGCTCGACCACGCGTGCGTGGTGAGCTGCGACAACGTCCAGACGGTGCCCGCGAGCGCGCTCGGCCGTGTCGTCGGATACCTGCTTCCCGACCAGGAGCGCGACCTGGCGCGTGCGCTCGTGCTCGCGTTCGACCTCGACGCGTGAGGTCGACCACACCGCTCACCGCGTCATGGCCGTCAGTCACAGGCGATTCGCCCGGACGGCCGAACGGACATGTCGGACGCGGTGGCTAGGCTCGACCCTCGGGTCGAGCCGGTGCCCACGGGTCCCGGTCCGCCCTGCCGTTCCACCACCACCCGACCGGGGAGATCATGGGCTTCTTCACCAAGGACACGTCCGCACCGCCGCCGCCGGCGCTCGGCCCGCTCAGCCGCGACCGCGTGACCGCCGCGCTCGACGCGCGCGACATGCGCTACGGCATCGACGACGACGGCGACGTCGGCGGCTACTGGGACGGCCACCTCTTCTACTTCTTCATCATGGGTCAGAACGGCGAGTACCTGCAGACCCGTGGTCGCTGGAACCGCAAGGTCGGGCTCGACCAGCTGCAGGCGATCACCGAGATCGTCAACGAGTGGAACGCCTCGAAGCTGTGGCCCAAGGGCTACGTGCGGGCCGAGGACGGCGTGGTCGGCGTGTACGCCGAGCACACGGTCGACTACGAGCACGGCGTGAGCGACGCGCAGGTCGACCTGCAGCTCGCGTGCGGGATCTCGACCGGGCTGCAGCTCTTCGAGCACCTGGACGAGAAGTACCCCGCCGAGGCGGCGGCCGCCCGGGCGGAGATGGACGAGAACTGACCGTGGAGAACCAGTCCACCGCGGCGGGCCGGGCCTTCCAGGTCGACCTGCGCGGCGTCGTCGACCTGCTGGCACGGCACCTGTACTCGGGGCCCCGCGTCTACGTGCGCGAGCTGCTGCAGAACGGCGTCGACGCGATCACGGCCCGCCGCGCCGTCGACCCGGACGCACCCGCCACCGTGCGGCTGCGTCCGGGCCCCGACGGCACCCTCGAGGTCACCGACACGGGCGTCGGGCTCACGCCCGCGCAGGCCGAGGAGCTGCTCGCGACCGTCGGGCGCTCGTCCAAGCGCGACCTCGACCTCGGGCTCGGCCGCGAGGAGTTCCTCGGGCAGTTCGGCATCGGCCTGCTGTCCGCGTTCATGGTCGCGGACGAGATCGAGCTGGTGTCGCGCTCGGCGACCGACCCGCAGGCGCCGCCCGTGCGCTGGGTCGGCTACGCCGACGGCCGCTACGACCTGACGGTCCTGCCCGCCGACGCGCCCGTCGAGCCCGGCAGCACCGTGCGCCTGCGCGCGCGCCGCGACACCGACCACTGGCTCGCGGCCGAGACGGTCGTCGCGCTCGCCGAGGAGTTCGGCGCGCTGCTGCCCGTCGACGTCGCGGTCGAGGTGCCGCTGCCCGGGGCGCAGGGCACCGCGTGGCGCCGCACGAGCGAGCCCGTCCTGCCGTGGCGCGCGCAGTACCGCGACGACGCCGAGCGCACCGCCGCGCTCGCGGCGTACTGCGAGCGCACGCTCGGGTTCACGCCGCTCGCGCACATCGACCTCGAGGTCCCGCTCGCGGGCCTGTCGGGCGTCGCGTTCGTGCTGCCCACGGCCGTGCCGCCGGGCGCCGGGTCGCGGCACCGCGTGTACCTCAAGCGCATGCTGCTCGGCACGCAGGTCGAGGACCTGCTGCCCGACTGGGCGTTCTTCGTGCGCTGCGTCGTCGACACCGGCGTGCTGCGACCCACCGCGTCGCGCGAGCAGCTCTACACCGACGACACGCTGCTGGCCGCGCAGGAGGCGCTCGCGGCCCAGGTGCGCGCGTGGACCGTCGCCACGCTCACCTCGCCGTCGTCGACGAGCCGCAAGGTCGTCGCGACGCACCACCTCGCGCTGCGCTCGCTCGCGGTCGTCGACGACGAGGTGCTCGACCTCGCCGCGCAGGTGCTCCCGTTCGAGACCACCGACGGCACCCAGACCCTCGCGGCCGTCCGCGAGTCCCACGGCGACGTGCTGCACACGACGCGCGTCGAGGACTTCCGCCGCGTCGCTCCCGTCGCGCGCGCGCAGGGCATGACGGTCGTCAACGCGGGCTACGTGTACGACGCCGACCTGCTGGCCCGCCTCGCGCGCCGGCCCGGCTGGCACGTGCGCGAGCTCAACGCGCAGGACGTCGCGCAGGTGCTCGAGCCGCTCGAGCCGCTCCGCGAGCTCGAGGTCCTCGACCAGGTGCGCGCGGCCGACGCGGTCGTGCGCCCGCTGGACTGCGACCTCGTCGTGCGCCGCTTCGAGCCCGAGGAGGTGCCCGCCGTCCTGCTGGAGGACCGGGAGGGGCGGCACCGCAGCGACGTGCGCCGCACGGTCGCCGAGGCGGACGACCTGTGGGGCGGCGTCCTCGCGGGTCTCACCGACGCGACCGACGACGCGCCCGCGCGCCGGCTCGTGCTCAACGACGCGAACCCCACCGTGCGGCGGCTGCTCACCGCCGCACCCGACGCGCCCGTGCTCGCGGCCGGCGTGCGGTCGCTCTACGTCACGGCGGTGCTGCTGGCCGGCGAGCCGCTGCGCGTGCGCGAGGCCGAGCTCATGAACGACGCGATGGGCGTGCTGCTCGACGCGGGGCTGAGCCCCCGCCCCGAGCCGCGCGTGCCCGACGAGACCCAGGAGGACGTGTGACCCGCTCGCTCGACGAGGCCAACCGCGAGATCTCGAGGGTGCGGTCGCTGCCGTACGGCGCCGCGCGCACGCAGGCCGCCGAGCAGCAGGTGCGGCTCATCGAGGCCGAGGGGCCCGACAAGGCGCGCGCGTTCGCGCTGTCGGTGCTCGTCGAGTCGCTCGTGTGGAACGGCGAGGTCGACAAGGCGTACCTGCCGTTCACGCAGCTCGTGCGCTGGTACGACCAGCACCCCGAGCACTTCGACGACATGGACGTCCAGGGCATGTTCTGGACGTTCAAGTGGATGGTCGGGCACCTGTCGGACTTCCCGAACGTCCCGGCCTCGCAGATCGAGGCGACGCTCGAGGACATGGAGCGGCGCTACGCGCTGGCCGGCCTGGGACGCGACGCGGTCGCGTTCGAGCGGTTCTCGCTGGCCCGCACGCGCGGCTCGGCCGACGTCGACGCGCTCTACGAGGAGTGGGTGCGCACGCCGCGCGACGAGTACTCGCAGTGCGAGGTCTGCGACCCGGGCGACCGCGCGACGTACCTCGTCGAGCGCGGCGACGCCGAGGAGGCGCGCCGCCTCATCGAGCAGACCCTCGCGACGGGGCAGACGTGCGCGACCGAGCCGGCCGACATGCTGTCGACGCTCGCGCTGATCCACCTCGACGCGGGGCGAGCTGCGGAGGCCGCGTCGGCGCACCGCCGCGCGGTCGCCGCGCTCGCCGAGGCCGAGTCCGACATGGCGGGTGCGCGCGGCGAGCGGTTCGAGCTGCTCGCGCGCGGCGGTCAGCCGACGCGCGCGCTGCGCGCGCTCGTGGTCGACCAGCGCCTGCTCGTGCAGGCCGACACGCCGCGGGACCGCCTGATCTTCCTGCTGCACGTGGTCGCCGGCACGTCCGCGCTGCTCCCCGAGCACGCCGACGTGCCCGTCACGCTCGACGGCGTGCCCGCGACGGACGTCGCGTCGCTGCGCACGTGGGCGGATGCGGAGGCCGAGACGCTCGCGCGCGCGTTCGACGCGCGCAACGGCACCGACCGGTACGCCACGCTGCTCGCCCGGGCGCGCGCGACCCGCCCGGCGGACGTGCGCCTCGACCTCGACGTGATCCGCACGGGCGGCCCGTCCGGCGCCCCCGTGGCGGCGGCACCCGCCGCGCCCGCCGCCCCCGCGTCCGCCGCCGACGGCGCCGAGGCGGCGGAGTCGGCCGTGCAGCGCGCCGAGCGCCTCGTCGCGGACGGGGACCTCGTGTCCGCCGCGGGTGCGTGGCTCGACGCGGCGGCCCAGGCGGAGGCCGCGGGCCGGCTCGCCGAGTCCGGGTTCGCGACGGCCGAGGCCGCGCGCTGCGCGCAGGAGGCCGGTGACGAGGACGGCGCCGCCGCGACGTACCCCGGCGCGGTCGCGCGCATGCGGGCCGGTGGCGTGCCGCACGTCGACGTCGTGCCGGTCGTCGTCGCGTGGGGCCCGGTCGCGGTCACCACCGGCACGGGGCCCGCGCTGCTCGAGGCCGTCGACGGCCTGCTGGACGGCCTGGCCGAGCCGACGCCCGACGCCGACGCGCCCGCCCCGGCCGACGCCGCCGCGCACGCCGCGGGCGCCGAGCTCGACGAGCGGGTCGCGCGCGCCCGTCGGCGTGCCCGCGCCGACCTCGACGACACCGCGGCGCGCGTGCTCGCGTCCATGGGGCCCGAGCACGCGGCCGACGCCGCTGCGCGCGCGTCGCGGGCCGCCGAGACGTACGCGGCCGTCGACGCGGTCGCCGACGCCTCGCACGCGTTCTGGCTGGCCGGGCGCCTGCACCACGCGATGGGCGGCGTCGACGACGCGATCTGGAACCTCGAGTCCGCCGTCGAGGGCTTCGGCATCGCCCGCGCCACCGAGCCGCGCGGCGCGGCCGCGTCGATGCTCGTCGACATGCTGCGCGCCGCCGGTCGTGACGACCGCGCCGACGAGGTCGTGGCCTCGCTCACGCGCTGAGCGCACCGCGGGCCGGGACACCACGGTGTCCCGGCCCGCGGCGTCCGTGCCTGCCGCCTTCGTGCGTGCGGCGTCGGTGCGTGCGTTGGTCGCCCGCCGCTGGGGACGCCCCCACACGTGCCCGGTGGCGCGGTGGTCGTCCACAGGTGCGCCGGACCGCGCCCGCGCGGTGTCCGGAATCGGTAGGTTCTTGCGCCATGGGTCGGCAGGGGACGAGGACGCGGCGAGTGCGGGCGGGGCGACGAGGACGAGCCGCGCGGGGGGCAGCAGCGACCGCGGTGCTCGGCACGGTGCTGCTCGTCGCGGGCTGCGCGCCGGGCGGCGGCTCGGGCTCACCGACGCCGACGCCGACCTCGACCCCCACGGCGACGAGCACCCCGACGGCCGCACCGCCCCCGACGCCGATGGCGTTCCCCACGCCCGACCCGGCCATCGCGGAACCCACCCCCGAGGGCGCCGTCGCCGCCGGCACGCAGTTCCTCGCGCTGTACGACTACGCGTACTCGACCGGCGACGCCGCGCCGCTGCTGGCGATGTCGGCGGAGGGGTGCGAGTACTGCACCTACGTGGGCGACAAGGTGCAGGAGATGGTGGACGGCGGATACGCCAGCATCCGAGAACCCGCACGGGTCATGTGGTCCGACAGCGCGGAGATCCGCGAGGACGAGTGGTTCCGGGTGCATCTGCGGGTCGAGCAGGGGCCGTTGTTCACGGTGTCGCCCGACGGAGCTCGAGAGCAGACCTCGGACGGGTCGATCGTCGACATGATCTTCGCCGTCTCGTGGGTCGAGGGGTGGCGGGTCGAGGCCGTCGACGTCGTACAGCCCGGGGTCGCCCAGTGAGGTTCCGACGGGCCGCTGCTCACCCGCTCGTCGGTCTGGCCATGGTGGTGGCTGTCGCGGTACCCGCGGATGCTCGTACGGCGACCAGCGTCGACCACGGCGGGCTCGGCACGGACGCCCGCGCGGCGCCGAACGGGAGAGCCGTCGACATCCTCGGCCGCTGGTCGGACGGACAGTCCGGGCGGACACCGTCACCGCCCGTGTCGTCCGCCTCGAACATCGAGCAGGAGGAGCTGCTCTCCCGTGCGTGCGCAGGCCCCGGGAGTGAGCGAATGACCCCGGGTGACCCGACGTGCTTCGGCTTCGGCGCGCCCGTGTGCGAGGAGGGTGAGACCCCGCGCGCGCCGCGGTGGACCCGGTCGCGGGTGCTCCCGTCGGGTGCGTGGAGCGAGTGGAGCCTGCAGGACTACGGCGCGTGCGTCGGGCCGGACGCCGCGGTCCCCGTGCTGACGGCCGAGGACTTCCGGCGGCTGCCGCTGCCCGCCCCGACGCTGCACGTGCAGCCCGACGGCGACTGGGTGCTCGTCAACGTCGAGACCATCGTCTACACCGACCCGAGCCCGGTGACGCTGACGACGGACCTGCTGGGGCACGAGGTGACGGTCGAGGCGACCCCGCGGGAGTTCACGTACGACTGGGGCGACGGGCACAGCACCACCACGCGCGACGCCGGCCGGCCGTACCCGGCGCTCGACGTCGTGCACCGCTACGAGCAGCCCGGGCGCGTCGCGATCACGCTGACGACGCAGTGGACCGGCCGCTACCGGGTCGCCGGGGACGCGCAGTGGCGCGACGTCACGGGCACCGCGCAGACCTCGGTGACGGGCCCCGCGCTCGACGTCGAGGAGCGCACGTCGCGCCTGGTGTCCGGCACGTGCCGGCAGCAGCCCGACGCCCCGGGCTGCGCCGGCAGCGCCACCGGGTAGCCCCGCCCGTGGGCGCGCCGGGCGCCGACGCGCGGCGGCACCCCGCATCGGCGCCCGCCGGGGATCACGCGCAGCGCGGCGCCCGCCGGGATCATGCGCGGCGCGTCGCCCGGCGCGGAGCACGCGCAGCGAGGACGGGCCCGAGGTCCCGATGCCGCGGTCGCGGTTCCTCACGTGAGGGCAGCGACCGTCGATAGGTGCGGGGACGGCGACGACGCGTCGAGGCACCGACGCGAGGGGGAGCGAGCGCATGCGGACGTCCACAGGGACGCGGACGGTGGTGCCCACGGGCGAGGTCAGGACCTTCGCCCCCGACGAGCTGATCGTGTCGAAGACCGACCTGCAGGGCCGCATCACCTACGTCAACGGCACGTTCCGCCGCGTGTCCGGCTACGACGAGAGCGAGCTGCTGGGCCGCCCGCACAACGTCATCCGGCACCCCGACACGCCCCGCGCGGTGTTCCGGCTGCTGTGGGACGAGCTGCGCGCCGGCCGCGAGATGTTCGCCTACATCAACAACCTCGCCAAGGACGGCGCGTCGTACTGGGTGCTCGCGCACGTGACGCCGTCGCGCGGCGCCGACGGCGGCGTCGTCGGGTACCACTCGAGCCGCCGGCTGCCGGAGCCCGCCGCGGTCGCCGAGATCGAGGCGCTCTACGCGCGGCTGCGCGCCGCCGAGTCCACGCAGCCCACGCCCCGTGCCGCGCTCGAGGCGTCGTCGACGCTGCTCGACCACGAGCTCGCCGCACGCGGCTGCACGTACGACGAGCTGGTCTGGCAGGTCGTCGCCGGCCAGGGGCGTGCCGCGTGACGCGCCCCCGCCGCCGTCCCGCGCCGACCGGGACCGTGCCCGCACCGTCCGCGGCGCCGGACGGCCGGGCCGCCGGCCCGGACCCGCAGGCCGAGGCGCTCGCCGCCGTCGTCGACACGCTGTGCGCCGCGAGCCGTGGCGACCTCGAGCGCCGCGTCCCCGAGCTGCCCGGCACGACGCTCGGCCCGGTGCGCGAGTCCCTCAACGACCTGCTGGACGTCGTCGACACGTTCGTCCGCGAGGCCGCCGCGACGCTCGGTGCGGCCGCCGAGGGCCGCTACCACCGCCGGCTGCTGCAGCGCGGCCTGCAGGGCGCGTACCGCGACGCCGCGAGCCGCATCGACGCGGGGCGCGACATGCTCGCGACCGCGCACGCCGACCGCGCCGCGCAGGAGGCGCGGCTCGTCTCCGAGACCGGCCGGGTGTCCGGGCTCGTGGCGCAGGCGTCGGGCGAGCTCGCGTCCTCGGCGCACGCCGTCGCGGCGTCGGCCCGCGCCGGTGCCACCGAGGTCGACCACGCGCGCACGATCATGGCCGAGCTGGAGCGCACGTCGGCGCAGATCGACGCGGCGGCCGCGCTGATCCGCACGGTCGCGTCACGCACGCGGCTGCTCGCGCTCAACGCGACCATCGAGGCGGCGCGCGCCGGCGACGCGGGCCGCGGGTTCGCCGTCGTCGCGTCCGAGGTCCGCACGCTGGCCGACGAGGTCACGGGCAACTCCGCGCAGATCGCCGACGAGGTCGCGGCCGCGCAGGCCGCGTCGACGGCGGCCGTCGCGGCCATGGAACGCATCGGCGTCGTCATCGACGACATGAGCGACGAGGTCGACCGCATCACGCGCGCCGCGGGCGACGACGGGCTGGGCAGCCTCGCCGGGACCCTCGAGCAGGAGGTCCTGCGCTTCTCGCGGGGATGACCGTGCGCAGGGCCGCGCGGACGGACGCGCGCCGGGTCGCGCGGACGGACGCGTGCCGCGCGCGGTGCGGTCGCCGTCCGGGCGGCCGCGCGGCCTAGCCTGGGGGCACCCCCACCCGCGAGGAGCGACGATGCCCAGCCTGGACCCGTACCGTGCCGCCGACGACCGGTACGCCACGATGACCTACCGCCGCACCGGGCGGTCGGGGCTCGACCTGCCCGCGCTCTCGCTGGGGCTGTGGCACAACTTCGGCGACACGACGCCGTTCGGCACGCAGCGCGACATCCTGCGGCGCGCGTTCGACCTGGGCGTCACGCACATCGACCTCGCCAACAACTACGGCCCCCGGCCGGGCGCGGCCGAGGAGAACTTCGGCCGGCACCTCGCCGCCGACCTGCGGCCGTACCGCGACGAGCTCGTCATCTCGACCAAGGCCGGCTACGACATGTGGTCGGGCCCGTACCAGGACGGCGGGTCCCGCAAGTACCTGCTGCAGTCGCTCGACGCGTCGCTCACGCGCATGGGCCTGGACCACGTCGACGTCTTCTACCACCACCGCCCGGACCCCTCGACGCCGATCGAGGAGACCATGGGGGCGCTCGCGCACGCCGTGAGCAGCGGCAAGGCCCTGTACGTCGGGGTGTCTAACTACTCGCCGGCGCAGACCCGCGAGGCGCACGCCGTGCTCGCCGAGATGGGCGTGCGGCTGCTGATCCACCAGCCCAGCTACTCGATGTTCAACCGGCACGTCGAGAACGTGGGGGAGGGGCAGCGCGAGTCGCTGCTCGACGCCGTGGGCGACCTCGGCGTCGGCATGATCGTGTTCTCGCCGCTCGCGCAGGGCCTGCTCACGGGCAAGTACCTGGGCGGTGACGCACCCGCCGGGTCGCGCGCGGCCGGCGCCAGCCCGTTCCTGTCCGACCGCTCGCTGTCGCAGACGTACCTCGCGCGGGCCCGTGCGCTGAACGAGGTCGCCGCGTCCCGCGGGCAGAGCCTCGCGCAGCTCGCGCTGTCGTGGGTGCTGCGCGACGACCGCGTGACGTCCGCGCTCATCGGCGCGAGCTCGGTCGCGCAGCTCGAGGACAACGTCGCGGCGCTCAGCGCACCGCCCCTGACCGACGCCGAGCTCGCGGCGATCGACGAGCACGCCGTCGACGGCACGGGACGCTGACGCCCCGACCCTGACGGAAGGCGGTGACGACTGACCGCGGCGGGTCCCGCCGCGGTCAGTCGCCCGCGCCCAGGCGCTCGCGCAGCCGGTGCGCGTCGGCGAGGTGCCGCAGCATGATCGCGGCGGCGCGGTCGCCGTCGCGCTGCGCGAACGCGTCGAGCAGCTCGCGGTGCTCGCGTGCGCTCTTCTCGCGGTCGCCGCCCTGCGCGCGCACGAGCGCCGCGAGGTAGAAGCTGCTGATCTGCCGCAGGTTGCGCAGCACCTCGCCGAGCCGCGGCGAGCGCGCGTAGGTGATGACCTCGAGGTGGAACCGGCGGTTGAGCTCGAGCCACGTCGCGTGGTCGGGGGCCGCCTCCATGTCCTGCTCCGAGCGGCGCAGCGCCGCGAGCTCGGCGTCGGTGATGCGCTCGGCCGCGCGGCGGGCCGCGAGCGGCTCGAGCAGCAGCCGCATCTCGTTGATCTCGACGGCCTCGTCGAGGTCGACGTCCCGCACGGTCGCGGCGCGCTGCGGGTGCACCTCGATGAGCCCGTCGTTGGCGAGGTCGCGCATGGCCTCCCGCACGGGCGTGACGCTCGTGCCGAAGCGCTCGGCGATCTCGCCCTGCACGAGGCGCGCGCCGGGCGCGTAGACGCCCGAGAAGATCGCCTCGCGGATGCGCTCGCGGACCCAGACGTGCGCGGTGACCGGGGCGTCGGCTCGCGTCGCGTCGGTGGGGCTCACGGCGGACATGCTCGCACGCGTCGCGCGGTCGCGGGCGGGCCCTGCGGGTCGGGGTCCGGCGGGCGCGAGCGTCATCGGGGCCTCCGTTACAGCGCCTTTACGTGGGACGTACGCCGGTGAAACGAGCCCGGCGTAGAACATCTATAGATTATAGAACCGACGAGAAGGAGCCCCCGTGACCACGACCCTGGCACCGGCCCCGAGCGGGTCCGCCACCGGCACGACGAGCGACGCGCAGCTCGTCGTCGAGCACGTGCACCGCCGGTTCCCCAGCCCCGAGGGCGGCACGGTCGACGCGCTCGTCGACGCCGACCTCACCGTCCGCCCCGGCGAGTTCATCTCGCTCATCGGCCCCAGCGGCTGCGGCAAGAGCACGCTGTTCAACCTCATCGCCGGGCTCGACACCCCCACCGAGGGGCGCATCCTCATCGACGGCGTCGACCGGTCCGGGCAGCAGGGCCTCGTCGGCTACATGCTCCAGAAGGACCTGCTGCTGCCGTGGCGCACCGTCCTGGAGAACGTGGTCCTCGGGCTCGAGATCGGCGGCGTGCGCCGCAAGGCCGCGCAGGCCATCGCGAAGCCGCTGCTCACCACGTACGGGCTCGGCGGCTTCGAGGGCCGGTACCCCGCGCAGCTCTCGGGCGGCATGCGCCAACGTGTGGCGCTGCTGCGCACGATCCTGTTCAACCGCGACGTGATCCTGCTCGACGAGCCGTTCGGCGCGCTCGACGCGCAGACCCGCGAGCACATGCAGGAGTGGCTCCTCGACCTGTGGGACGACTTCCAGAAGACCGTCCTGTTCGTCACGCACGACATCGACGAGGCCATCTACCTGTCCGACCGCGTCGTCGTGATGTCCGCCCGGCCCGGGCGGATCGTCGCGAGCTTCGACGTCCCCCTCGACCGGCCCCGCAAGCCGTCGGTCGTCACGAGCGCCGAGTTCGTCCGCCTCAAGGCCGACGCGCGCGAGCTGCTCAACGGCGCCCACCGGACCCACGACGCCCAGGAGACCCGATGACCGCCACGGCCACCGCGCCCGCCACGACCCCGCAGGCCGGTCCCGCCACCGGCCCGGCCGGCCCCGCGGCCGCGCCCGTCACCGCGCAGGACTCGCTGCGCGAGCTCGGCCGCCTGCGCAGCAGCGTGCTCCCGGTCGTCCGGCGCCGCCGCGGCGCGAGCGAGCCCAGCGCGTGGAGCGTCAACCTGCTGCGCGTCGGGGTGGTCGTCGCGGTGCTCGCGGGCTGGGAGCTCGGCGTGCGGGCCGGCTGGATCGACGCGTTCTTCTGGAGCCAGCCCTCGCGCATCTGGGACACCGCGGTCGTCGCGTTCACGCAGGGCGGGATCCTCGCCGACGTGCGGTTCACGTTCACGTCGACCGTGCTCGGGTTCGTCATCGGCGTCACGGGCGGCGTGGTCCTCGGGCTGTCGTTCTGGTGGTCGCGGCGCTACGCGCTGGTCGCCGAGCCGCTCGTCATCGCGTTCGAGGCGATGCCCAAGCTCGCGCTCGCGCCGATCGTCGTGCTGGTGCTCGGGCTCGGCATGGGCTCGAAGGTCGCCATGGCGACCGCGCTCGTCGTCGTCATCCAGACCCTCAACACGTACGCGGCCGTGCGGTCCGTCGACAAGGACCTCACGACGCTCCTGTACTCGCTGGGCGCGTCGCGCTGGCAGGTGTTCCGCAAGGTCGTCGTCCCCTCGACGCTGCCGTGGATCGCGTCGAGCCTGCGCGTGGGCATCGGGCTCGCGCTCACCGGCGCGATCGTCGGCGAGTACATCGGCTCCAACGCGGGCCTCGGCCGGATGATCCACTACGCCGGCTCGACGTACGACATCGCGCTCATCTGGGTCGGCGTGTTCACGCTCGCGATCCTGTCGATGCTGCTCTACGTCGTCGTCTCCGGGCTCGAGCGCCGCCTGCTCAAGGGCCTCGCGCACACCCGCTGAGCCCCCGCCGACACGCGCGGCCTCCGCCCGCACGCGCCGCCCCCGCGCGTCGACCGCGCACCCCCGAACCCGGGCCCGGACCCCGCCGGCCCCGTCCCCCCCGTCACCCCACCCTCGGAGGACCCGTCGTGAAGACCCTCTCCCGTGCTGCCCTCGTCCCGGTCGCCGCGGCCCTCGCGCTCGCCCTCGCGGCGTGCAGCCCCGGCTCCGGCACCACCACCGCCGCGGCCGCCGACGGTGACGCGCCGACGTCGCTCACGCTCGCCGAGCCCGTGCACGGCGTCGGCTACCTGCCGCTCTACGCCGCGCAGGACCTCGGGTACTTCGCCGACGAGGGCCTGGACGTCGAGGTCACGACCCTGACCGGCGGCGGGCACGTCAACGCGACGCTCGCGGGCGAGGTCTTCGGGTTCATCGGCGGCCCCGAGTCCGGTGCGGTCGCCAACGTCAAGGGCGCCGACCTCGTGACCGTCGCCAACGTCGTCAACCGCGGGAACGTGTACGTCGTCGCCGCCACCGGCGAGGAGCCCGCCCCGGGCGCCGACCTGGGGGAGTACCTGCGGGGCAAGACGATCGCCGGCGGCCGCTACGGCGGCACCCCCAACGCGATCCTGCGGCACGTCCTCATCGGCCTGGGGCTGGACCCCGAGACCGACGTGACGCTCCTCGAGATCGAGGACTCCAGCGCGATCCCGTCGGCCGTGCAGGCCGGGCAGGCGCAGGTCGCCGTGGTCGCCGAGCCGCAGCTGGGACTCGGCATCCAGCAGGGCCTGTGGGGCGAGCCGATCATCAACCCGCTGCAGCTGCTCGGCCCGTACGCCTACTCGTCGATCGTCGTGCCGCGCGCGACCGTCGACGACGACCCCGAGCTCGTGCAGGCGTTCGTCGACGCGCTCGCGCGGGGGCAGGAGCGCATCGAGGAGGACCGCGCGTACGCCGAGGAGCTCGCCGCCGCGCAGTTCCCGACCATGGAGCCCGCGGTGCTCGCCGCGACCCTCGACCGCGCGTACGCCGACGGCCTGTGGGGCGGCAGCGTGCTCACCGAGGAGGCGGTCGAGACCGCGCTCGAGGTCGCCCGCAGCGGCCAGATCCTCGACGACTCCGCCGTCCCCCAGACGTTCGACGTCATCGCCGACACCCGGTTCGTCCAGGACTGACCCCACCCCCACCCGGAAGGACCCCCCATGACGTACCCCACCTCCCGCTTCGCGCCCGGCACGGCCGCCGTCGTCGTGGTCGACGTGCAGAACGACTTCTGCGACCCCGCCGGTGCGTGCGCGCAGCGCGGCAGCGACGTGGCCGGCGCGGTCGCGATGGTGCCGCGGCTCGAGCGGTTCCTCGACGCGGCCCGCGCGGCCGGCGTGCTCGTCGTGTTCGTCCAGACGACGCACGACGCGACGACGAACTCCCCGGCGTGGCTCGCGCGCCGCGGCGACCCGGTGCCCGGTGCGCCGACGCCCGTCGCGACGTGCGCGACCGGCACGTGGGGCGCCGACTTCTACCGGGTCGCGCCGCAGCCCGGCGAGCCCGTCGTGGTCAAGCACCGGTACTCGGCGTTCGCGGGCACGAACCTCGACGTGGTCCTGCGCAGCGCGGGCGTCGACTCGCTCCTGCTCACGGGCGTCTCGACCAACGTGTGCGTCGAGTCCACGCTGCGCGACGGGCTGTTCGCGGAGTACCGCGTGACGCTCGTCGAGGACTGCGCGGCGAGCTTCGAGGCCGAGGCGCACGCGGCCACGGTCGCGAACGTCGAGCAGTACTTCGGCGTCGTCGCCACGAGCGAGGAGATCGGCGCGACGTGGTCGGCGCTCTCCCGGGCCGCGTGAGCACGGGACGCCCCGGCGGCCGGCGCCCGCGGCGCCCCGGCACGGACCGGCCGGTGCGCCCCGCGCGCGCCGGCCGGTCGGCCACCGCGCTGCTCGCGGTGCTCGGCGTGACCTACTGGGCGGCGCACACCATGCTCCGCCCGCTGATCGGCCCGTACGTGCTGGCCGGCGGCGGCAGCGAGCAGCAGGCGAGCCTCGCGCTCGCGTCGTTCGCGATCCTGCCGACGCTCCTCGCGATCCCGCTGGGGGCGCTGACCGACCGGTGGGGCGTCCGCACGCTGCTCGTCGTCGGCGGCGCGACCATGGCGGTCGGCGGCGGTGTGCTGGTGCTGCCGCTCGGGCTGCCGGGCGTCGTCGCGAGCCAGGCCGTGATCGGCGTCGGGACGCTCGCGGTGTGGGTGAGCCTGCAGACCGTGGCGACCCTGCCGCAGGCGGCCGACGAGGCGCCGCGTGCGCGCAACGCGCGGCTCGCGACGTTCTCGCTGTTCCTCGCCGCCGGGCAGGCGGTCGGCCCCGCGCTCGGCACGGGCGTCGCCGAGGTCGGCGGGTACGCCGCGAGCTTCGTGGTCTACACGGCGCTGTCGCTCGTGCTGGTCGGGCTGGGGCTCGCGGTGCGCGTCGAGCGGCCCACCCGCGGAGCCGCCCCCGTGCCCGTGCTGCGCTCGTTCCGCGACGCCGCGGCGATGGTGCGCGTGCCCGCGGTCGCGACGACGCTCGTCGTGAGCTTCACGGCGCTCGTCGTGCTCGACATCCGCACCGCGTACCACCCGCTCGTGCTGGGCCAGGCGGGCGTGCCGCAGTGGCAGGTGGGCCTGCTGCTGTCGGTCGCCGCGGCGGCGGCGTTCGTGTCGCGGCCGTTCTTCCCGCTCGCGATGGCGCGGCTGCGCGAGTCCACGACGGTCGGGCTCGTGCTCGTGGTGTCGTCGGTGTCGGTCGTCGCGGTCGCGTTCGTGCCGCCCGTGCCGTGGCTGCTGGCCGTGCTGGCCGCGGTCAACGGGTTCGCGCTCGGGTTCGCACAGCCGCTGACGCTCGCGCTCATGGCCGACCACACGCCCGCCGACCGGCGGGGCCTCGCGTCGGGGCTGCGCTCGACCGCCAACCGGGGTGCGCAGCTCGCCAACCCTGCGGCGTTCGGGCTGCTCAGCGGGGTCGTCCCGCTCGTCGGCGCGTTCGGCGTGGTGGGGGGTGCGCTGCTCGTGACGTCGGTCGCGAGCACGTGGGCGCTGCGGCGCGCGGCGCGGTCGACGACGGCGCCGTCGTCCGCGGACGAGGTCGCGCCCCCGGCCGTCAGGCGCCAGGAACCCGGCCGGGCGGCCGCAGCCCCGGCGCCGGTCGCGGTCCCCGACACGGCGTGAGGGGGTGCCGTCGGCGGACGACGGCACCCCCTCACGCGTGGTCCGCGCGGTCAGTAGATCGGGCGACCGCTCGCGTCGGGCACGCCGGACTTGCGGAAGAAGTACGTCCGCACCTGGTCGCGCCACTCGGTGGCCGAGCGCACCTGCTCGGCGAGCCGCTCGGCGACGCGCGCGTGCAGGCGGTCGTCGACGAGCCCGCGCAGGGCCTCCCAGCGCGGCACCCACGACTCGACGACGTCGACCGCGTCGGCGCGCGTGTCGTAGATGTGCTGGATGACGGTGGTGCCGCTCTTCAGCACGTGCTGGTAGGGCACGTGGTGGAAGAACAGCAGCAGCTCGTCGGGGCACGTCGCGAGGTCCTCGTACACCGCGTCCCACGGCGCCGGGTACTGGCCAGTGAACCCGGTGCCCGTCGCGACCGTGCGGTCCACGCCGATCCCGTCGCGGTCGGCGAAGTGGTACGTGCCCCACTTGGAGTACTCGTACCCGTCGACGTTGGGCCCGTAGTGGCCGCGCAGCGGGTCGACCATGAAGCACACGCCGAGCGGTGCGGTGTACTTCTCGTACGTGAGCCACGAGTCGTCCATGAACGCGTGCAGGGTCTCGCGCACGCGCGGGTCCGCGCCGGGGAACGTGAGGTCCAGCCACTCGTCGAGCAGCGCGACCGGGTCCGCCGACGGGTCCCAGGCCAGGCGCCCGTACGCGTACAGGTTGGCCTGCGCGAGCGGGTGCCCCGTCCAGAACTCGTCGTCGCCCACGTTGGACACGGCCGTGATGCCGCCGGCCCGCAGCTGCGCGCCCTCGGGCGTCCGGGGGCCGGGCAGCCCCGACGCGATGTCGGCGACCGTGCGGGTCGCGTCCTCCGCGAGCGGGAAGCCCAGCACGTCGGACCACAGCGGGCCCAGGTAGCACACGTGCTTCTGGTGGCCCGTGTACTCCTGCGTCACCTGCAGCTCGACCGCGACCCGCGTGCGCGGCATCGCCGCGATCACGGGGGACACGGCCTCGCGCACCTGGAAGTCCAGCGGCCCGTACTTGACCTGCAGCACGACGTTGTCGTCGAACCTGCCGTCGAGCGGCGCGAAGTGGTCGTACGCCGCACGCGCGCGGTCGGTGCGCCGGTCGCGCCAGTCCTGCTCGTGGTTGTAGACGAACGCGCGCCAGAACACCGTCCCGCCGTGCGGCGCGACCGCGCGGGCCAGCAGGTTCGCACCGTCGGCGTGGTCCCGTCCGTACGCGAACGGGCCCGGCTGCCCCTCGGAGTCCGCCTTGACGACGAACCCGCCGAAGTCGGGGATCGTCGCCCACACACGGTCGGCCGTCGCGGCCCACCACGCCTGCACGTCGGGGTCCAGCGGGTCGTTGGTCGCGAGCCCGCCCAGGCGCATGGGCGACCCGAACGACACTGACAGGTACGTCCGCACGCCGTGCGGGCGGAACACGTCGGCGACGCGCGCGACGTCCGCGAGCCCGTCCGTCAGCAGCCGCGCCTCGGTGGCGTGCACGTTGACGTTGTTGATCGCGACGGCGTTGACGCCGATCGACCCGAGCAGGCGCGCGTAGTCGGCCACGCGCGACAGGTCGTCGCGCACGCGACCGTCGGCGTAGAAGATCGACCCGCCCGCGTACCCGCGCTCGACCTGCCCCATGACGGGGTGCACGTCGATGTTGTCCCAGTGGTCGAGCATCCGCACGGGCGCGCCGGGGAGATCGATGACCCCCTCGTGGTCCGCCCCGAACGCGTGCTCGCCGAGGCGGACGACGGCGTGCAGGCCGTAGAGCAGGCCGGTGGCCGCCCCCGCGACGACGGTCGTGACGCCGCCGGTGCGGACCCGGTGGAACATCTCGGGCGTCAGCGGCGCCCCGGCGGTGCCGTCGAGCGCACCGTCGGTCGCGAGCGCGACCAGCGGCGTGTTCGGGTGGGTCGACACGGCGGGCCACCGCGCCGACGCGGAGCCGCGCTGCATCGCCCGCTCGGCGACCAGCAGCACGAGGTCGTGCGCGCGGACCGTCGCGGCGTCGGGCAGCGGGTCGGCGGCGTCCAGCACGGTGAGCGAGCCGCCGTGCGCGGCCGTCGCGCGCCGCAGCTCGGCGACGACGGTCTCGCCGACGGGGCCCGCGTCGGGCCCGACGGCGACGAGCACGCGCCGCGAGCCGACGGGCGCGAACGCCGCGTCGGGCAGCCACGCGGGGTGGACGGGCGGGGGGCCGGTGGTGTGGTCGGTCATGGCGGTCACCAGTCGTGCACCGTCCCGTCCTTGAGTCGGTTGAACGGCAGGTACGCCGCCTGGTACGGGTGGCGCGCAGCCGCCTCGTCGTCGTGCTCGACGCCCAGACCGGGGGCGTCGCCGGGGTGCAGGTAGCCGTCGGTGAACGTGAAGGACGTCGTGAACACCTCGTACGTCGTCGCGGAGTGCTGCATGTACTCCTGGATCCCGAAGTTGTGGATCGCGAGGTCCAGGTGCAGCGCCGCGGCCATGCCGACGGGCGAGATGTCGGTGGGCCCGTGGATGCCGGACTTGATCTGGTACTGCGCGGCGTAGTCGAAGATGCGGCGCAGCGCGCTGATGCCGCCGGTGTGCGTGACGGCCGAGCGCACGTAGTCGATGAGCTGCTCGCGGATGAGCGTCTGGTAGTCCCAGACGGTGTTGAAGACCTCGCCGATCGCGAGCGGCGTCGTCGTGTGGTGGCGCACCAGGCGCAGCGCGTCCTGGTTCTCGGCGGGCGTGCAGTCCTCGAGCCAGAACAGGTCGTACGGCTCGAGGTCCTTTCCGAGGCGCGCGGCCTGGATGGGCGTCATGCGGTGGTGGCCGTCGTGCAGCAGCGGCAGCTCGGGGCCGAACTCGTTGCGCACGGCCTCGAAGACCTGCGGGATGTGCCGCAGGTAGGCGCGCGTGTCCCAGTCCTCCTCGGCGGGCAGCGGCGCGCGCTGCGCGGGCTCGTAGTCGTACCGGCCCGACGACGACGGCTGCGCGGCGACCCCGTACACGGCGTCGATGCCGGGCACGGACGTCTGCACGCGGATCGAGCGGAAGCCCGCGTCGAGGTGCTCGCGGATCGAGTCGAACAGCTCGGGCAGGTCACGGCCGGACGCGTGCCCGTACGCCATGAGACCGTTGCGCGACGCGCCACCGAGCAGCTGGTACAGCGGCAGCCCGGCGATCTTGGCCTTGATGTCCCACAGCGCGACGTCGACCGCGGCGATCGCGGCCATCGTCACGGGACCCCGGCGCCAGTACGCCGAGCGGTAGAGGAACTGCCAGGTGTCCTCGATCTTGTGCGCGTCCCTGCCGATGAGGAGAGGGACCACGTGGTCGGTGAGGTAGCTCGCGACGGACAGCTCGCGTCCGTTGAGCGTCGCGTCCCCCAGGCCGACCACGCCGTCCTCGGTGACGACGCGAAGGGTGACGAAGTTGCGGCCTGGGCTGGACACCAGCACCTCGGCGGTGCGGATGGCGGTGCCGGACATCGGGATGGCTCCTTCCGCCCGTCCGCGACGTCGCGGCGGGCACTGGTGAGACTAGGCCTCGACACGGTAGGCTGGCAATCGTTTGCCAGCAACAGCGGCCCCGCGCACCGTCGCACGGGGTCCGACGAGCACACCGGGAGGGTGCATGGCCGTCCGGCGCCAGCCCACGTTGCGTGACATCGCCGCGGCCGCGGGGGTCGCCGTCTCGACCGCCTCGCGCGCCCTCACGCGCCCCGGTCGCGTCAACGCCGACACCGCCGAACGCGTCATGGCCGTGGCCAAGGAGCTCGGCTACATCCCGAGCGCGTCGGCCCGTGCGCTGCTGTCCGGCCGCACCTCGACCGTCGCGCTCGTGCTCCCCGACGTCACCAACCCCGTGTTCTTCGGCCTCGTGCGCGGCACGTCCGCGCGGCTGCGCGAGTCCGGGTACGTGCAGGTGCTCGCGGACACGGAGGAGTCGGTCGAGGTCGAGGCCGACACGCTGCGCAAGCTGCGCGGCCAGGTCGACGGCGCCGTGCTCGCCGCCTCGCGTCTCACCGACGAGCAGATCGCCGCGGCCGCGGCCGACCTCGCGCTCGTCGTCGTCAACCGCACGATCCCCGGGATCCCGGGCGTGCTGCTCGACACCGCCGGCGGCATGGTGCAGGCCATCGAGCACCTGGCCGCGCTCGGTCACACGCGCATCGCCTACGCGGGCGGGCCCGCGACGTCGTGGTCCGACCGGCGCCGCCGCGAGGCGCTCGTCCCCGCGGCCGAGCGGCTCGGCGTCGAGCTCGTCGTGCACGGCCCGTACTCGCCGGTGCGCGACTCCGGGCCCGCCGCGGCCGACGCCGCGCTCGCGGCCGGGGTCACCGCCGTCATGGCGTTCAACGACCTGCTCGCGTTCGGCATCCTCGAACGGCTCGACGCGCTCGGCGTCGACGTCCCCGGGCGCATGAGCGTCACGGGCTGCGACGACATCTTCGGCTCCGACCTCGTCCGCCCCGCGCTGACCACCGTGCGCTCGCCCGTCGAGCGCGCCGGACGCATGGCCGCCGACCTGCTCCTCGCGCGCCTCGACGGCGACGGGAACGGCGCCGACGACGCGGACGGTGACGCGCAGGACGACGCCGACGCCGAGCGCGCCGTGACCGCCGAGCCCGTGCTCATGCCGACGGACCTCGTGCAGCGCGCGTCGACGGGCCGCCCGACCGTCTGACCGCCCCGAACGAACGCCCCGACGCCGCCCGGCGTCGGGGCGTTCGTCGTCATGCCCGAGGTTCACGGACCCCCGAGGCAGAGGTGTACATCGCACGGATGCGCCGATGTACGTCGACGTGCGAGGTGGTCGGCGCGAGCGGGCTGCGCGGCGCCCCGCTCGGACTCGTCCCGGCGCCGATCCGTCCTCGCTCGCCGGGGTGGGGTGCTCCGGCGTCCAGATCACGGTTCAGAAACGACTGTCGTACGTACGACAACCGCGTGTTAGCGTACGACAACCGCCAGCGACGGCGGCAGCACAGGCGAAACCGGGGGCGCTCGCCGACACGTCATCGAAGGAGATGAGCAATGAGCGTCATCCGGGTGGACGCCACACGCGTGCTCGGACGCGTCGACCGACGGCTGTTCGGCGGGTTCGTCGAGCACCTCGGCCGCAGCATCTACGGCGGGCTCTACGAGCCCGGTTCGCCGCACGCCGACGAGCACGGGTTCCGGTCCGACGTCGTCGCCGCCCTCAAGGACCTGCGGGTCCCCGTGCTGCGGTGGCCCGGCGGCAACTTCGTCAGCAACTACCACTGGACCGACGGCATCGGCCCGGTCGAGGACCGCCCCACCCGCATGGAGCTGGCCTGGCACCTCACCGAGAGCAACCACGTCGGCACCGACGAGTTCCTGCGCTGGTGCGAGCGCGAGGGCATCGAGCCGTTCCTGTGCGTGAACATGGGCTCGGGCTCGCTCGACGAGGCGCAGTCCTGGGTCGAGTACTGCAACGCGCCCGTCGGCACCTACTGGGCGGACCTGCGCGCCGCCAACGGGCACCCCGAGCCGTACGGCGTGAAGCTCTGGGCTCTCGGCAACGAGATGTACGGCTCCTACCAGGTCGGCTCGCTGCCGGCCGAGCAGTACGTGGTCAAGGCGCGGCAGTTCGCCGCCGTCATGAAGCGCACCGACCCCTCGATCCAGCTCATCGCGTGCGGCAAGGACGGCCTCGACGAGTGGGACCGCATCGTCCTCGAGGGTCTCGCCGACATCGTCGACATGCACTCCATCCACACGTACACCGGGTCGCCGAACTACTGGGTCAACCAGTTCGCGCCCTACCAGGCCGAGCGCGCGCTCAGGCGCATGCGCGCACTCATCGACGACGTCGCCTACCGCAAGGGCCTCGACAAGAAGGTCCGCATCTCGTACGACGAGTGGAACGTCTGGTACCGCTACACCGAGGGCATCTTCGCGCCGTCGGACCAGCCGCCGCTCGAGGAGCGGTACGACCTCGGCGACGCGCTCGCGGTGTCCACCTACCTCAACATCTTCCTGCGGCACTGCGACCTCATCGGCATGGCCAACCTCGCGCAGATGGTCAACGTCATCGCGCCGATCTTCACGCGCACCGACAGCCTGTTCCTGCAGACGATCTACCACCCGTTCCGGCTGTACTCCGAGCACACGCAGGCGCTGTCGGTCGACACGTTCGTCGACGGCCCCACGCACGTGCTCGAGGAGCGTCCCGAGTGGGAGCACTGGATCTGGCGAGCCCCGGTGTCCGACATGAACCCCTTCCAGCTGCTCGACGCCAGCGCGACCCGCGACGAGGACGGCACGACCGTCACCGTGACGGTCGTCAACCGGGACCGCGAGAACGCGGTCGACGCGCGCCTCGACCTCGTGGCCGCGCAGGTCACCGGCACGGCGCAGGTCTCGACCGTCGTCGGCCCCGAGCCCTACGCGACCAACGACTTCGACCACCCCGAGACCGTGCACGTCGTCGAGGACCAGGTCGACCTGCGTGGTGACGCCACGTACCGCTTCGCCCCGCACAGCACGACCGTGCTGCGCATCCCCCTCGCGCTCGTCTGAGCGCGCGGATCCGAACGCACCACAGGAACAGAGAGGTTCTGAGGACATGAAGAAGCGCATCGCAGCGCTCGCGGTGGCCGTCGCGCTGCTCGCATCGGCCTGCACGACGGGGAGCCCCTCGGCGTCGGGGGGGAACGCCGAGCCCGGCTCGCTGCCCACGCTCGAGCAGAAGGACACCTACACGATCGGGTTCTCGGCCCAGCAGTCCGACCACCCGTGGACCATCGCGCTCAACGAGTCGATCAAGTCCGAGGCCGAGAAGCGCGGGCACAAGGTCGTCACGACCGACGCGCAGGGCTCGACCGCCAAGCAGGTGTCGGACGTCGAGTCGCTCATCGCCCAGCGGGTCGACGTCATCGTCATCAGCCCGCGCGAGGAGAAGCCGCTCGCCGAGGCGACCATCAAGGCGCGCGACGCGGGCATCCCGGTGTTCATCGTCGACCGCAAGGTCGACGCGTCGGTCGCCGAGCCCGGCAAGGACTACGTCGCCTACATCGGATCCGACTTCGTGGCCGAGGGGCGCGCCGCCGGTGAGTGGCTGGTCGAGCGACTCGACGGGACGGGCAAGATCATCGAGCTCACGGGCACGACGGGGTCGTCGGCCGCCGACGACCGGCACAAGGGCTTCATGGAGGCGCTCGAGGGCTCGAGCATCGAGATCGTCGCGTCGCAGGACGGCGACTTCGTGCGGGACAACGGGCGTCAGCTCATGGAGACGCTCATCCAGCAGTACCCCGACGTCGACGGCGTGTTCGCGCACAACGACGAGATGATGCTCGGCGCCATCACGGCCATGACCGCCGCCAGCAAGAAGCCGGGCACCGACATCGCGACCGTCTCCGTCGACGGCCAGAAGGAGGCCCTGCAGGCGATCGTCGACGGCACGCTCGGCGCGACCGCGGAGTGCAACCCGCGCTTCGGCCCCGCCGTGCTCGACGCCATCGAGGCCTACGGCAAGGGCGAGAAGGTCACGCCCGAGCAGGTCAACACCGACGCGTTCTACGACGCGTCGAACGCCGCGGCCGAGCTGCCGAACGCCTTCTGACCCACCGGCCGGCGCCCCGGCCCGCCCGCCACGAGCGGTGCGGGCCGGGCGTCGGCACTCACAGATCGGTCACCACCATGGAGAACGCGCCACTGCTGCGCATGGCAGGGGTGAAGAAGGCCTTCGCGGGCACGATCGCCCTGAGCCAGGGCGACCTCACCGTGCAACGCGGTGAGGTGCACGCCCTCATGGGCCAGAACGGAGCGGGCAAGTCGACGCTCATCAAGGCCCTCACCGGCGTCGTCGCACCCGACGCCGGCACGATCGAGCTCGACGGGGTGCCCGTCGCGTTCCGCTCGCCGCACGACGCCCAGCGCGGTGGCGTCAGCCCCATCTACCAGGAGATCAACCTGGTGGGGCTGCGCACCATCGCCGAGAACGTGTTCCTCGGCAAGGAGCTGCGGCGCGGCCCCTTCCTTGCCCGTCGGGCCATGGAGGAGCAGGCCGCCGAGCTGCTGCGGCGGGTCGGCGTCGACGCCGACCCGCGGCTGCCGCTCGACGCCGTCAGCACCGCGACCCAGCAGATGGTCGCGATCGCCCGCGCGCTGTCGTTCGAGTCGCGGCTGCTGATCATGGACGAGCCGACGTCGTCGCTGCACGACCGCGAGGTCGACACGCTGTTCGAGGTCATCGCGGGCCTGCGCGACGACGGCGTGTCCGTCGTGTTCGTCAGCCACAAGCTCGACGAGCTCTACCGGATCTGCGACGCCGTGACGATCCTGCGCGACGGCCGGACGGTCCGCTCCGGGTCGCTGCGGGAGATCAGCCGCATCGAGCTCGTCTCGACGATGCTGGGACGCGCGCCCGAGACCATCGAGACCGCCGGGCAGACCGCGTTCGTGCGCGCCGGCAACCCCGACGCGTCCGCACCGGTGCTGCTCGACGTGCGCAACGTCGCCTCGGGCGACCTGTGCCGCGACGCGTCGTTCACGCTGCACGCGGGCGAGGTGGTCGGCGTCGCCGGGCTGCTCGGCTCGGGTCGCAGCGAGCTCGCGGGCGCCGTCTACGGCGCGCAGCCGCGGACGGCCGGTGACGTCGAGCTCGACGGCGCCGAGCACACGCCGCGTTCGGCGCGCGACGGCCTGCGTGCGGGGCTCGCGCTCACGCCCGAGGACCGCAAGGTCACGGGCCTCGTCGGTCAGATGAGCATCGCCGAGAACGTCACCCTGTCGATCCTCGACCGGGTGAGCCGCTGGGGCGTCGTCGACGAGAAGGCCGAGGCCGAGCTGGTCGGGCGCTACGTCAAGCGGCTCGGCATCAAGGCGTCGGGGCAGGACCAGCCGGTGGACCAGCTGTCCGGAGGCAACCAGCAGAAGGTGCTGCTGGCGCGGTCGCTCGCGTCGACGCCGCGCGTCCTCATCCTCGACGAGCCGACGCGCGGCGTGGACGTCGGGGCCAAGCAGGAGATCCAGCGGCTCGTGTCCGAGCTGGTCGCGGAGAAGAAGGACGTCGGGGTCCTCATGATCTCGTCGGAGATGGAGGAGATCATCGAGGGCTCGAACCGGATCATGGTGATGCGCGACGGCGTGACCGTCGCGTTCCTCGACGCCGGGTCCGTCACCAACGGCCAGCTCATGATGTACATGGCCTCGGGCGGCGCGCGCGAGTCGGCGGAGGTCGCGTGATGGCCACCACCCTCGCACCGCAGGCGTCCGTCGACGACCTGCGCCGCCAGTCCTGGATCCGCCGGCGCGACCTGCTCGCGACCAACGGCGTGTGGGTCGCGCTGATCGGCCTCGTGCTGTTCAACGTGGTCGCGACCCGCGGCTTCGTGTCGGTGCAGACCCTGCAGACCAACCTCGGCCAGATGGCCACCGTCGGCATCTGCGCCGTGGGCCTCACCCTCGTCATGGCCACCGGTGGCATCGACCTGTCGGTCGGCTCGCTCATGGCCGTCGCCGGGGCCTCCGCGGGCGTGCTCGTGCTCGCGGCGCCCGCGGTGCTCGACGTCCCCGTGCTCGGCCTCGTGCTCGTGGTCCTCACCGGCATGGCCGCCGCGGCGGTGCTCGGCGCGGCCAACGGGTACCTCGTGGGTCACCTGCGGATCCAGCCGATCGTCGCGACGCTCGTCGTCATGATCACCGCGCGCGGCATCGCGCAGATGGTCACCAGCGGGCGGCTGTACACCGTCGAGAACGACTCCGTGGTGTGGCTCGGGCGGGGTTCGATCCTGGGCCTGCCCGTCATGGCGTGGGTCATGCTCGTCGTCGTCGTGGTCGCGAGCTGGGTCGCCCGGCGCACCGTCCTGGGGCGGCGCATCGTCGCCGTCGGCGGCAACGAGACCGCCGCGGCGCTCGCGGGCATCCCCGTGCGCCGCACGATCACCACCGTCTACGTCGTGGCTGCCGCGCTCGCGGGCCTCGCGGCGCTGCTCAGCGTGGGCGTCAACGGCACGGTCGACACGGCGAACCTCGGGCTCGGGTACGAGTTCACGGTCATCAGCGCGGTCGTCGTCGGCGGCACCGCGCTGACCGGCGGGCGCCCCCGCATCTGGGGGAGCATCGCGGGGGTCGCGCTGCTGCAGCTGCTCGGCTTCACGCTGGCCAGCCACGACGTGGCCAAGGAGGTCGCGTCCCTCGTCCAGGCGGCGGTCATCGTCGCGGCGGTCACCACCCAGCTCCGGCGACGTCGGTAGGGAGACGCACATGAGCACCTCACAGACCCTCCCGGCACCTGCCGCCCCCGCGCCCGCGGGGGCCGGCGGACCGGCCCGCCGCGCGTGGCGCGCGGTCACGTCGCGGCCCACCACCGCGATCCTCGCGGGTGTCCTCGCGCTCGTCGCGGTCGCGATGCCGCAGTTCTACAACCCGTACAACGTCGTCGCGATGCTCGGCTCGCAGGACCTCGTGTGCATCGGCCTCATGGCCATCGGTGCGACGTTCGTCATCTCGGCGGGGGAGATGGACCTCTCGCTGGCGGGCGTGTGCGTCGCGTCGAGCATCGTCGCGGGCCTGCTGGCCCCGCAGGGCGCTCTCGTCGCGGTCGCGGGCGCGGTCGGGCTCGGCCTCGTCGCGGGGCTCGTCAACGGGCTGCTCGTCGGCAGGCTCGGGCTGCCGTCGTTCATCGTGACGCTCGCGATGCTGATGGCGCTGCGCGGCCTGTCGCTCATCATGGCGGGCAACGGGCGCGTGCCCGTCGACCGCGGGTTCGGGCTCGTGACCTTCTACAACACGCGCGTCGGCCTCGTGCCGCTCGTGTTCGTGGTCTTCGCGCTCATCGCCGTGCTCGCGAGCCTCGCGTACACGCGCACGTCGTTCGGCACGCACGTGCTGGCGGTCGGCGGCGACCGGCGGTCCGCCGAGATGATGGGCCTGCGTTCCGGGCGCATCCAGATCGCCGTGTTCGTGGTCTCGGGCGCGCTGTCGGGTCTCGCGGGCGCGTTCCTGCTGGCCAAGACGACGACCGGCAACCCGCTCGAGGCGCAGGGCTGGGAGCTCACCGCGATCGCGGCGGTCGTCCTGGGCGGCACGCTGCTGAGCGGCGGGCGGGGATCGGTCAGCGCGACCATCTCGGGCGTCGCGCTGCTGGCGATCGTCTTCCAGATCCTCAACTACGTCAACGGCATGGGCCTGGAGATCAACACGTACCTGCAGAACGTGATCCGCGGCCTGTTCATCCTCGCGGTCGTGGTGATCCAGGCGGTCGCGCTGCGGCGTCGGTCGTCCGCCCCACGGGTCCGCGCGGCCTGACGTCCACCGGTGCCCGGTGCCGCCCCGCGGGGTCAGGCGCCGGGCATCGGCGCGGGTCCGGTGCTGCGCCGCACGACCAGCTCGGGCTCGACGAGCACGCTGGTCCGTTCGTCGCCGCGCACGAGGTCGAGCAGCATCGCGATGGACTGCCGGCCCACCTCGTCGAAGTCCTCGCGGATCGTCGTGAGCGGCGGGGAGTAGAACTCGGCGTCGTCGACGTCCCCGAACCCGATGACCGACACGTCCTGCGGCACCCGGTACCCGTCGACCGCCAGAGCGCGCAGCACGCCGAGCGCCATCTGGTCGTTGGCGGCGAAGATCGCGGTCGGCGCGACCTCGCGCATGATCTGCCGCCCGCGCTCGTACCCCGAACGCGCGGTCCAGTCGCCGACGAACGTCGGCAGCACCGGCAGCGACGCGCGCTGCACGCGGTGGTACCAGGCTTCCATGCGGACGTTCGCGTCGACCCAGTCGAGCGGCCCCGCGAGGTGCACGAGCCGGCGGTGGCTGAGCGAGACGAGGTGGTCGACCGCGAGCCGCGCCGTCGCCTGGTTGTCGAGCTCGACCGTGTGGTGCGGGAACCTCGTCGAGGGTGCGACGACGACGGTCGGCACCGACACCTTGAGGTCGTGGATCACCGACAGCGCCTCGTAGTGCGGCGCGACGAACACGATGCCGTCGACCGCCTGCTCGAGCAGCGAGTCCAGCACGCTGCGGACGCTCGCGGCCGTGAGGCTCGGCGAGTGCGCGAACGACACGAAGTAGCCGGCCTCGTGGGCGGCGCGGTGCACCGCGCGGATCGTCTCGTACGGGCCGGTGCGGTCCATGCCGCAGTCGACGACGCCCAGCACCTTGGAGAACTGCGTGACGAGCGCGACCGCGGCCGTGTTCCGGTGGTAGTCGAGCTCCTGGATCGCGCGCTGCACGCGCTCGCGCGTCTGCTCGGACACGTTCGGCTTGTCGTTGAGGACGCGTGACACGGTCTGCACGGACACGTCCGCCAGCTGCGCGACGTCCTGCATCGACGGCTTGCGGGGCCGGGCGTGGTCGGGCGGCACGTCGCTCCTCGTTGCGGGACGTCGGCACGAACGTGCCGGTCAGGGCGTTGGTATACGCCCGACAAGGGCACGAGTCTAGGGGGTGGGGGACGCGGACGCGCGGGGCGGTGCGTCCTGGGCGACCGCGGGCGTCGCGGGGTCAGGCCGTCCCCGCGAGCGCCGCCAGCACCCCCTCGGCGTACCGGTCGAGCTTGGCCGCACCGACGCCGCTGATCGTGCCGAGCTCGTCACGGCTCGCCGGCCGCCGCGTCGCGATCTCGCGCAGCGTCGCGTCGTGGAACACGACGTACGCGGGCACGCCCTGCTCCTTCGCGGCGGCGCCGCGCCACGCGCGCAGCGCCTCGAACAGCGCCGCGGCGTCCGCGTCGAGGTCGGCGGCGGCCGTCGGGCGTCCCCCGCGCGAGCCGCGCGACGTGCGCCCCGTGCGCTCGGGCTCGCGGCGCAGCCGGACCTCGCGCTCGCCGCGCAGCACGGCTCCCGACGCCTCGGTGAGCCGGATCGTGCCGTAGCCGTCGGTGTCGACCGCGAGCAGCTCGGCCGCGAGCAGCTGACGCACGACGCCCCGCCACTCGCCGTCCGACAGGTCCTGCCCGATGCCGAACGTCGACAGCGCGTCGTGCCCGAGCTGCTGCACGCGCGGCGTCGCCTTGCCGCGCAGGATGTCCACGAGGTGCCCGACGCCGTAGCGCTGCCCCCGCTGGTCGAGCCGCACGACCGTCGACAGCAGCTTCTGTGCGGGCACCGTGCCGTCCCACGACTGCGGCGGCTCGAGGCAGGTGTCGCAGTTGCCGCACGGCCCGTCGGACTCCTGCCCGAAGTACGCGAGCAGCTGCACGCGGCGGCAGTCGACCGTCTCGCACAGCGCGAGCATCGCGTCGAGGTGCTGCGTGAGGCGCCGCCGGTGGGCCGCGTCGCCCTCGGACGTGTCGATCATGCGGCGCTGCTGCACGACGTCCGCGAGCCCGTACGCGAGCCACGCGGTCGACGGCAGGCCGTCGCGTCCCGCGCGCCCCGTCTCCTGGTAGTAGCCCTCGACCGACTTGGGCAGGTCGAGGTGCGCGACGAACCGCACGTCCGGCTTGTCGATGCCCATGCCGAACGCGATGGTCGCGACCATCACGACGCCGTCGTCGCGCAGGAACCGCGACTGGTTCTCGGCGCGCACGCGGCGGTCGAGCCCCGCGTGGTACGGCAGCGCGTGCACGCCCGCGTCGACCAGCGCGGCCGCGGTCTGCTCGACCGACACGCGCGACAGGCAGTAGACGATGCCCGAGTCGCCCTCGTGCTCGGTGCGCAGCAGGTGCAGCAGCTGCGCGCGCGGGTTGTCCTTCGGCACGATCCGGTAGCGGATGTTGGGCCGGTCGAAGCTCGCGACGAACTGCGCCGCGTCGGTGAGCTGCAGGCGCTCGCAGATCTCGCGGTGCGTCGCGCGCGTCGCGGTCGCGGTGAGCGCGACGCGCGGCACGCCGGGCCACCGCTCGTGCAGCAGCGACAGCGCGAGGTAGTCGGGCCGGAAGTCGTGCCCCCACTGCGACACGCAGTGCGCCTCGTCGATCGCGAACAGCGCGACGTGGCCGCGGTCCAGCAGGTCGAGCGTCTCGGGCACGCGCAGCCGCTCGGGCGCGAGGTACAGCAGGTCGAGCTCGCCCGCGAGGAACGCGTCCTCGACCGCGCGGCGCTGGTCCCGCTCCTGCGTCGAGTTGAGGAAGCCCGCGCGCACGCCGAGCGCCGACAGCGCGTCCACCTGGTCCTGCATGAGCGCGATGAGCGGCGACACGACGACGCCCGTGCCCTCGCGCACGAGCGCGGGCACCTGGTAGCACAGCGACTTGCCGCCGCCGGTGGGCATGAGGACCACCGCGTCCCCGCCCGCGACCACGGTGTCGACGACCGCGGCCTGGTCGCCGCGGAACGCGTCGTACCCCCACACGCGGTGCAGCACCTCGGCCGGCGTGCCGTGCGACGGCGCGGGACGGCCCGCCGCGGTGCTGCGCGGCCGGGTCGCGCGCGGGCGGGAGGCGGCCGCGGACGACCCCGCCGCCCACGGGTCCTCGCCCCACGGGGCGTCGTCGGGCGGCACGTCGTCCGGCGGGGGCGCCTCGTCCCACCACGGCTCGACGGGAGCGTCGTCCCACGCGGCGTCGGGCGGCGCCTCGGCGGGAGCGGCGGGCGCGTCGGCGGTCCGGTCCGCGCGGTCGCGGCGCAGGGGGCGGGGCGAGGGGTCCGGCAGCACCCGCCCACCCTACGAGCCGACGCCGACGTCCGGCCCGTGCCCGCCGCCCCTGTGGACGGACGGTGCGGGTCCGGGTGCGGTCACGCGCACGGCGAGACGCGGCGCCCGCGCGATCCGTAGGCTGACGCCATGGGAACCGCACTGGTCACCGGCGCGAGCGCCGGCCTCGGTCTGGAGTTCGCCTGGCAGCTCGCCACGGCGCGGCACGACGTCGTCCTCGTCGCGCGCGACGAGGAGCGGCTGACCCGCCTGGCGCGGCAGCTCGAGGCGGCCGCGGGCGTGCGGGCCGAGGTGCTGCCCGCCGACCTCACCGTGCCCGAGGACGTCGAGCGCGTCGCCGAGCGGCTGCGCACGGACGAGCGACCGGTCGGCCTGCTCGTCAACAACGCGGGCCTCGGCCTCAACCAGCACTTCGTGGAGGGCGACCTCGACGCCGAGCTGCGCGCCCTCGACCTCATGGTCCGCAGCGTCATGGTGCTGTCGCACGCCGCGGCCGGCGCGATGGTCGCGCGCGGGCGCGGCGCGATCCTCAACGTCGGCTCGGTCGCCGGCCTCATCGCGTCCGGCACCTACTCGGCGCACAAGGCGTGGGTCCGCACGTTCACCGAGGCGCTCGCGGTCGAGCTCAAGGACACGGGCGTGACCGCGACGGTCGTCTGCCCGGGCTTCACGCACACCGAGTTCCACGAGCGCGGTCGCATCGACACCGCCCACTACCCGGAGATCGGCTGGCTGCAGGCCGAGGACGTCGTGGCCACCGCGTTCGCCGACGTGCGCCGCGGCGTCGTCATCTCGACGCCGAGCCTGCGCTACAAGGCCGCGTCCGCGCTGCTGCGGATCGCGCCCCGCTCGGCCGTGCGCGCGTTCGGCGGGTACCGGCGCGCGCTGCTCGACGAGGCGATCGAGGGCCGCGACGGCGCGTGAGCCGTGCCGGCGGCCCGCACGGGGCGCGGCCGTCGCTAGTCTGTCGGCCGTGAGCAGCGACCTGACGTCCACCCCGCGCGAGCAGCTGCGGGACCTCATCGTCGAGCTGGCCGTCGTGCACGGCCGCGTGACGCTGTCGTCCGGCAAGGAGGCCGACTACTACGTCGACCTGCGCCGCGCGACGCTGCACCACCGCGCGGCCCCGCTGATCGGGCACCTGCTGCTCGACCTGCTGGAGGAGGCGGGGCTCGGCACGGCCGAGATCGACGCGGTCGGCGGGCTGACGCTCGGCGCCGACCCGGTCGCGACGTCGCTGCTGCACGCGGCCGCGTCGCGCGGCCAGGACCTCGACGCGTTCGTCGTGCGCAAGGAGGCCAAGGCGCACGGCATGCAGCGCCGCATCGAGGGTCCCGACGTCGCGGGCCGGCGCGTCGTGGTCGTCGAGGACACGTCGACCACGGGCGGGTCGCCCATCGCGGCCGTGCAGGCCGTGCGCGAGGCCGGCGGCGAGGTCGTGGGCGTCGCGACGATCGTCGACCGCGGCACGGGTGCGCGCGAGGCGATCGAGGCGCTGGGCGTGCCGTACCACCACCTGTTCGGCCTGGCCGACCTCGGCCTGGCCTGAGCGACGCGCGCCGTGCAGCGGGGGGTGCGGGTCGGCGCGGTCGTCGTGCTGGGCCTCGTCGGGTTCCTCGTCGTCGGCAGCCAGCTCTCGTCCGACCACCCGGGCGGCGGGCTGCTGGTCGTGGGCCTGCTGGTCGGCGGCGGCATCGCGGCGGCCGGCTGGTGGTTCCGGCGGAAGCGGCAGGAGCAGCTCGCCGCGTGGGCGCTCGCGACCGGCTGGGCGTACGCGCCGCGCGACCCCGGGCTGGGGCTCGCGCAGCTGCACACCGCCCGCCCGTTCGGCCAGGGGCACAGCCGCACGACGTCGGACGTCCTGACGGGCACGTACGACGGGCTGCCCGCGGTGTCGTTCACCTACGAGTGGACCACGGGCTCCGGTGACGAGAAGCGCACCTACCAGGTGCACGTCGTGGGGCTCGCGCTGCCCGCGTTCCTGCCGACGCTCGACGTCACGCCCGAGGGGTTCGGTGCGCGGGTCGCGAAGGCGTTCGGTGCGCGCGACCTGCAGCTCGAGTCGGCGGCGTTCAACGACGCCTACCGCGTCGACGCCCCCGACGCGCGCACCGCGCACGCGATCCTGCACCCGCGCACGCTCGAGCGGCTCCTGCAGGCGGACGCGCTCGGCACGTCGTGGCGCATCGAGGGCACGTGGCTGCTGTCGTGGGAGACGGGCACGACCGACACGACGCGGATCGCGCCGCGGCTCGGCGTGCTCTCGGCGGTCGTGCGCGGCGTGCCGCGGCACGTGTGGCAGGACCACGGCTACGACCCGGCGACCGACGGCCCGCCGGGGGACCGTGCGCGGCGGTGGGCGCCGTGGGGCGCGCCGACCGGGTGACCTCGTCGGCGACGGGCGGTCCGCGTGCGTCCCGGCGGCCCGGTGTCGCTACGATCGGACGACGTCCCGACCCCCTGGAGGATCCCCCGTGACCGGTGGCCTGATCGCCGTGCTCGTCGTCGTCGCCCTGGTGGTGGTCGTCCTGCTGTGGGCGGTCGCGCAGTACAACGGGTTCGTCCGGCTGCGGAACCTCGTGCAGGAGTCGTGGCGGCAGATCGACGTCGAGCTGCACCGCCGGCACGACCTGATCCCCAACCTCGTCGAGAGCGTCAAGGGCTACGCGGCGCACGAGCGCGGCGTGTTCGACGAGGTGACGCGCGCCCGCGCGGCAGCGGCCGGACCCGGTGCCGGGCCCGCCGAGCAGGCCGCGCAGGAGAACGCGCTGAACGCCGCGCTGGGCCGGCTGCTCGCGGTCGCCGAGAACTACCCGGTGCTGCGCGCGAGCGAGAACTTCCAGCAGCTGCAGGCCGAGCTCGCCAACACCGAGGACCGCATCGCGGCGGGCCGCCGGTTCTACAACGCGAACGTCCGCGAGCTCAACACCAAGGTCGAGACGTTCCCGGCCAACGTGATCGCGAACATGTTCGGGTTCACTCGCGCCGAGTACTTCGAGGTCGACGACCCGCAGATCCGGCAGGCGCCGTCGGTCAGCTTCTGACGCACGCCGTTCGACGAGGCCCCGGTGACGCGCGCGTCACCGGGGCCTCCTCGTACGTGAGTCAGGCCGGGACGCGCAGCCCGGGGACGTCGGCGACGGCCGCGCGCCACCGGTCGACGAGAGACGTGGTCGGGTCGCGCAGCCACTGCAGCTGCAGGCCGTCCATGAGGCCGAGCGCGACGCTCGCGAGGTGGTCGGGGTCGTGCGGCGGGGGCACGACGGCGGCGAGCGCGGCGAGCGCGGTGCGCTGCCGGTCGGCGAAGTACGCGTGCGCGGGGTGGTCGGGCGTGAGGGACTCGGCCTCGAGCACGGCGTAGAGGCGCACGACCTCGGGCTGGGTCGCGTTGTGCTGGACGAGGTGGTCGCACAGCACGTCGAGCGTGACGCCCGCGGCGGTGAACAGGTCGGTGCCCCAGATGCCGCGCCCGGGGCCGTGGGGGACGCCGAGGCGGTCGGCGAGCGCGAGGGCGTCGAGCTCGTCGCGGCGCTCGAGCACGGCGACGAGCAGCCCGGTCTTGGACCCGACGTGGTGCAGGAGCCCGGGGACTGTCATGTCGCACGCGTCGGCGACGTCCTGCGTGGACAGGCCCCAGTAGCCGCGCTCGGCGATGAGCGCGGTGGCCGCGGCGAGGATCTGGTCGCGCCGGCGGGGGCCGTCCATGCGGACGCGCGGGCGGGTGCGGGCGGTGGGCACGTCCCGATGCTCTCACGCCACCCGTTCGGGCGAGGGTGCTTCCGGGGTCGTTCCGCGGCTGCTTAACTAGTACCTACTAGGTACTAGTTAGCGGCGACGTCGCCGCGAGTGAGGAGACACCGGTGTCACCCGTCATCACGAGCTACCCCGAGGCCGTCGCCGCCGTGCGCGCCGGCACCCCCGCGCCCGACGCCGCCCGCGCGCTCTACGACCTGCTCACCGACGACGAGCGCCTCGGCCTGCTCGACGGCGACCAGGAGTTCTGGCCCGGCATGGCCGAGATGATGCAGGTCGGCTACAACACCCGGCCGCTCGTGCACGGCGAGGTCCCGCGCCTCGGCATCCCCGGCCTGCGGTTCAGCGACGGGCCGCGCGGCGTCGTCATGGGCCGCTCGACCGCGTTCCCCGTCTCGATGGCGCGCGGCGCCACGTGGGACCCCGACCTCGAGGAGCGCGTCGGCGCCGCGATCGGCGCCGAGGTCGCGGCGCAGGACGGCAACTTCTTCGCAGGCGTCTGCATCAACCTGCCGCGCCACCCCGCGTGGGGCCGCGCGCAGGAGACCTACGGCGAGGACCCGCTGCTGCTCGGCGAGCTCGGCGCCGCGCTCACGCGCGGCGTGCGCCGGCACGTCATGGCGTGCGCCAAGCACTACGCGCTCAACTCGATGGAGAACGCGCGCTTCACGGTCGACGTCACGTGCGCGCAGGACGTGCTGCACGAGGTCTACCTGCCGCACTTCCGCCGCGTCGTCGAGGAGGGCGTCGACGGCATCATGTCGGCCTACAACTCCGTCAACGGCGAGTGGGCGGGGCAGCACCCCGAGCTGCTCACCGACGTGCTGCGCGGCGACTGGGGCTTCGAGGGCGTCACCGTCTCCGACTTCATCTTCGGCCTGCGCGACGCCGCCGCGTCCCTCGAGGCCGGGCTCGACGTCGAGGAGCCGTTCCGCCAGCAGCGCGCGCAGCACCTGCCGCAGCAGATCGCCGCCGGCGCGACGTCCTGGGACGCCGTGCGCCGCTCCGGCGAGCGCGTCATCGCGACGCAGCTGCGGTTCGACGCCGAGCACGACGCACCGCGCCCGCCGCTCGAGGTCGTCGCGAGCGCCGAGCACCGGGCCCTGGCGCGCGAGGCCGCCGCCCGCGCCGTGGTCCTGCTGCGCAACGAGCCCGTCGACGGCACGCCCGTGCTGCCGTTCGCGCCCGGGTCGCTGCGGCGGCTCGCGGTCGTCGGGCGGCTGGCCGACCTGCCCAACACGGGCGACCACGGGTCGTCCGACGTGCGGGCGCCCGAGGTCGTCACGGCCCTCGCGGGCCTGCGCGCCGCGCTGCCCGGCACCGAGGTCGTGCACGTCCCCGAGGACGACCCGCAGGCCGCCGCCGCGGTCGCCGCGACGTGCGACGCCGCGGTCGTCGTGGTCGGCTACACCGCCGACGACGAGGGCGAGTTCACCGACGCGTCCGCCATGGCGCGCCCCGAGATCACGGCCCTGTACCCGCCGCTGCCCGACGGCACGGCCGCGACGCACGTCGCCGCCGCGGGGGAGTCCTCGCTCGGCGCGGGCGGCGACCGCGAGCGCCTCACGCTGCGCCCCGTCGACGAGGAGATCGTGCGCGCCGTCGCCGCGGCCACGCCGCGCACCGTCGTCGCGGTGGTCGCCGCGGGCGCCGTGCTCACCGAGTCCTGGCGGCACCACGTGCCCGGCCTCGTCATGTCCTGGTACGCGGGCATGGAGGGCGGCCACGGCCTCGCCGACGTGCTGCTGGGACGCGTCGACGCCGCCGGGCGGCTGCCCTTCAGCATGCCGACCTCGCAGGACCACCTGCCGCCGTTCGACCGCGACGCCACCGCCGTCACCTACGACGCCTGGCACGGCCAGCGCCTGCTCGACCGCGACGGCGTGCCCGCGGCCTACCCGCTCGGGTTCGGCCTGTCGTACACGACGTTCGCGCTCGGCGACCCGGTCGCGCGCCGCACGGGCGTCGAGAGTGCGCAGGTCGACGTCACGGTCACCAACACCGGCGCGCGCGACGGGCGGCACGTCGTGCAGGTCTACGCGACGCACGCCAGCGACCCCGTGCGCGCGCTCGTCGGCTTCGCCGCCGTCGAGGTCCCCGCCGGCGGCGCGCGACGCGTCACGGTGCCGCTGTCGCTGCGGCCCCTGCAGCGCTGGGACGCCGCGACCCGCACCTTCACGACGCCCGCCGGTGACGTGCACCTCGAGGTCGCCGCGCACGCGGGCGACCCCGACGCCACCACCACGACCCTCACCCTCGCCTGACCCACCCGCCCGACGCCCCGGGTGGGTCCGGGGCGTCGGGCCCTCGAGAAAGCCGGACGACGATGTCCACCACCCTCCCCGCCGGCGGCGCGACCGCGCCGTCGCCCGCCACCCTCACGCGCGGCGGCCACGCGCGCCTCGTCACGGCGCTCGTGCTCGGCGCCGTGCTCTGGATCGGCCCCTACGTCGCGAGCATCACGGTGCTGCTGCCCGCGCGCCTCGACCAGATCGCCCCCGACAGCAAGGTCCAGGTCGTCGCGACCCTGTCGATCGTCGGGTCGGTCGTCGCGCTGCTCGCCAACATCCTGTTCGGTGCGCTGTCCGACCTCACCCGGTCGCGCCTCGGCAAGCGCACCCCCTGGATGGTGCTCGGGTCGGTCACGACCTGCCTGCTGCTCCTGCTGCTGTCGCGGGCCGAGTCCGTCACCGCGCTCGTCGTGACGTGGTGCGTGTTCCAGCTGTTCCTCAACGCGATCGTCGCGCCCCTGGTCGCGGTGATCCCCGACCGCGTGCCCGAGCGGCAGCGCGGCACGTACTCCGCCGTGTACGGCGTCGGCATGATGGTCGGGATGGCCGGCGCCAACGTCGTCGCGTCCCGGTTCGTCACCGACCCCGCGACCGGGTTCCGGCTCATGGGGTTCGCGATCCTGCTGGCGGGCCCCGTGCTCGCGCTGCTCGCGCCCGACCGGTCGAACGCCGGCGAGCCGCGGCCCGCGTTCTCGCGCGCGATGCTGCTCGACAACTTCTCGTTCCCGCGGCGGGGCGCGCGCGACTTCTACCTCGCGATGTCCGGCAAGCTGCTGTTCGTCCTCGCGATGTTCTCGATCACGGGCTACCAGCTGTACATCTTCACCGACCACCTCGGCATGGACGCCGACGGCGCGGGCGGCATGATCGCGACGATGGCGCTCGTGCAGCTCGTGCTGTCCCTCGTGTGCGGGGCGGTCGCGGGGCCCGTGTCCGACCGGCTCGGCCGGCGCAAGGTCCTCGTCGTGGGGGCGACCGTGCTCATGGCCGTCGGCCTGCTCGTGCCGTTCGTGTGGCCCGTGCCCGCCGCGATGATCGTGTTCGCCGCGATCAGCCTCGGCGTCGCGTCGGGCGTCTTCAACTCGGTCGACCAGGCGCTCAACTACGACGTGCTGCCGAACCCCGAGGCGGCCGCCAAGGACCTCGGCATCCTCAACATGGCCAACACCGGCGGGCAGATCCTCGGTCCCGTGCTTATGGGGGCGGTCGTCGGCGTGACCGGCGGCTACGGCGCGGGCTTCCCGGTCGCCGCGGTCGTCGCCCTCGTCGGTGCCGTGCTCATCCTGCGGATCCGCTCGGCGCGCTGAACCCGACGACGCCCGCGCCGCACCGTGACGGTGCCGCGCGGGCGTCGTGCTGCGCGGGTGCGGTGCGCGCCGCACCGCGGCGCCGTGTCGGCGGGGCCGGGCGTCAGGACGAGAAGGCCGCGATGTGCGCGTCGGACGGCGCGGTGTGCCGGTCCGGCGCCAGCAGCGACGGCAGCCGGTGCAGCAGCGGGTCGACGAGCCCGCGCCGCGGGTCGAGCGCGTGCGCGTGCTCGAGCCGCTCGAGCAGCACGCCCACCTCGCACGTCGTGAGCCCCAGGGTCGTGGCGAGCGCCGCGGGCTCGATGAACCGGTCGGTCGTCGCGCAGACCGCCGCGAGCAGCCGGTCGAGCGGGCAGCGCTCCTCGCCGCGGCACACGTCGTGGTGCAGACCGGCCGCGACCCGCTCGACGAACGCCGGGCCGACGTCGCCCAGGTCGCGGTGCTCGGCGATCGCGCGCGGCAGGCCGCCGTGGCGCAGGAAGGCGGCGCGCACCTGCGCGGCGTCCGCCGCGGGGTCCGCGGTGACGAGCTCGGCGAACGTCGCGGGGCGCAGGTGGAGCACCTGCACGGCTCCGCACGGCGTCGCGGCGCGCAGCGCCGCGAGGTCCGCGGGGTCGAGCACCGACGTGGTCGCGAGGACCTGGTGCCCGCGGCGGCACGCCTCGGCGACCGCAGCCGGCCACCGGGGCACCGTGCCGACCTCGTCGACCACGAGCACCCGGGCGCCGTCGCACGCCGGCGCGCCCGTGCGGGTCGGCAGCCGGAGCACGGCGGCGACGTCGACGCCGCCCATGCGGCGCGGCCGGTCGTCCTCGTCGAGGTGCTCGACCGGCACGAGCACGACGCGGCGCGGGTCGACGGCCGGGTCGGCCACGAGGTGCGCGACGACGTCCTTGACGGCCGTCGTCTTGCCGACGCCGCGCGGCCCGACCACGAGCGTCACGGTGCCCGGGCGCGGCCCGGCCGCGAGGTCCGCGAGCACCGCGCGGGCCGTCGCGGTCGCGAGCGGCCACTCGTGCGCGTCGCGCGTCGTCAGCTCGGGGTCGTCGAGCACCCAGGACGCGCGGCGGCGGCGCGACCACCAGGGGTTGGTCGCGCGCAGCACCTGGGCGAGCTCGTTGTTGCGCACACCTCAGCGTGCGCCCTCGTCAGAGCCCCGACGAGGGACGAACGGCCTCGCCGGGCCGTGGTACGGGCGTGCGCGTCAGACCATCTCGAGCAGGTCCTCGACGGAGTCCAGCACCTGGGTGGGGCGGAACGGGAACCGCTCGACGTCGGTCGCGCGCGTCGAGCCCGTGAGCACGAGGTAGGTGCGCAGCCCGGCCTCGATGCCCGCGATCACGTCGGTGTCCATGCGGTCGCCCACCATGACGGTCGTCTCGGAGTGCGCGTCGATCCGGTTGAGCGCCGAGCGGATCATCATCGGGTTCGGCTTGCCCACGAAGTACGGCTTGCGGCCGGTGGCCGCCGAGATCATCGCGGCGACGGCGCCGGTCGCGGGCAGGTCGCCCTCGGCGCTCGGGCCCGTGACGTCGGGGTTCGTCGCGATGAAGCGCGCGCCGCCCTGGATGAGGCGGATGGCCTGCGTGATCGCCTCGAACGAGTACGTGCGTGTCTCGCCCAGCACGACGAAGTCCGGGCGCGCGGCGGTGAGCGTGTAGCCGGCCTCGTACAGCGCGGTCGTGAGGCCCGCCTCGCCGATGACGTACGCCGAGCCGCCGGGCATCTGGTCGGTGAGGAACTGCGCGGTCGCGAGCGCCGACGTCCAGATGGCCTGCTCCGGCACGTCGATGCCCGTCGCGGCCAGGCGCGCCCGCAGGTCGCGCGGCGTGTAGATCGAGTTGTTCGTGAGGATGAGGAACGGGCGCTCCGCGGCCTGCAGCGCGCCCACGAACTCGGCGGCGCCCGGCAGCGCGTGGTTCTCGTGCACGAGCACGCCGTCCATGTCGGACAGCCACGAGCGGATCTCGCGCGTCATCGCGCACCCCGCCCGGCGTCGTCGCCCGGCAGGTCGACGACCTCGGCGCCCGCCTGCCCGGCGACGGGCTCGGTGGCCGCGTGGCCGAAGACCTCGCGCTCGACCGCGGCGCGCTCGACCGGCTCGTCGTACGCCGTGTCGCGGCCCTCGACCGTCTCGCCGGCCTTCTCCTTGCGGCGCGCGCGCCACAGCTCGAACGCCACGGGCAGCAGCGACGCGAGCACGATGACGACGAGCAGCGCCTCGATGTTGTCCTTGATGAACGTGACGTTGCCCAGCAGGTAGCCCAGGAGCGTCACGCCGACGCCCCACAGCAGGGCACCGACCACGTTGAACGACACGAAGTGCCGGTAGCTCATCTTGCCGACGCCGGCCGCGACCGGGGCGTACGTGCGCACGAACGGCACGAAGCGCGCCACGATGATCGTCCGGCCGCCGTACCTGTCGAAGTACGCGTACGTCTGGTCGATGTACTTCTGCTTGAAGAACCGCGAGTCGGGGCGGCTGAACACGCGCGGGCCCAGCTTGCGGCCGATCGCGTACGCGACCTGGTCGCCCGCGAACGCCGCGAGGAACAGCATCAGGCACAGCACCCAGATGTTGAGCTGGAGCGAGTCCTGCGCGACCAGCGCGCCCGCCGTGAACAGCAGCGAGTCGCCGGGCAGGAACGGGAACAGCAGCCCGGTCTCGATGAACACGACGGCCGTGATGCCGATCAGCGCGGCCGTGCCGAACGACGCGATGAGGTGGTCGGCCTGCAGGAAGTCCGGACCGAGCGCCGGCAGCGGGCCGCCGGCCAGCAGCGGCGCCACGTCGGTGGTCAGTGCGGCGGCGAGCGCCGACGTCGTCAACATGGCCCTCAGCCTACGGCGCGGGACGTCGCCGGACGGCGCCCCGGAGCGCCTGGTTAGGGTGGAGCGGTGGCTCATGACGCGACCTCCCCGGCCGACGCCCCCACCACCTCGACCCTCGCGGCACCGCGCACGACGTGGTCCCGTGCCCCCCTGCACGCCGCCCGCGGCGGGCTCATCGGCGCCGCCGAGTCCGTCCCCGGCATCTCGGGCGGCACCGTCGCGCTCGTCGTCGGCCTGTACGACGAGCTGATCGCCGCGGCCGCGCACGTCGTGCACGCGGGCCGCGCGTTCGTCGTCGGGGTCGTGCGCCGCCGCGGCACCGCCGAGGCCGCCGCCGCGCTGCGCCGCGTCGACTGGCGCCTCGTGCTGCCCGTGCTCGCGGGCATGGCGGTCGTGCTCGTGCTGTCGCTGCGCACGCTCGCGCCGCTCCTGGAGAGCCACCCCGTGCCGACGCGCGCCGTGTTCGCGGGGATGATCGCGGCGTCGGTCGCCGTGCCGCTCGGCATGATGCCGGCGCGGCCGCGCGTGCGGGACGGCGCCTACGCGCTGGTCGCGGCCGTCGCCGCGTTCCTGCTCACCGGCCTGCCGCCCGTCGCGATCGAGGAGCCGTCGCTCTGGTACGTCGTGCTGGGCGCCGCGATCGCGATCAACGCGCTCGTCGTGCCGGGCCTGTCGGGCTCGGCGCTGCTCGTGGTGCTCGGGCTGTACGTGCCCGTGCAGGCCGCGCTCGACGGCCGCGACGCCGCGTTCGTCGGCGCGTTCGCGCTCGGGGCCGTGCTCGGGTTCGCGGCGTTCGTGCGCACGCTGCAGTGGCTGCTGCACGAGCGTCGCCAGGTCACCATGGCCGTCGTCACGGGCCTCATGGTGGGCTCGCTGCGCGCGCTGTGGCCGTGGCAGGACGACGACCGCGGGCTGCTCGCGCCGCAGCAGGGCGACGTCGGCCAGGTCGTGCTGCTGGCCGCCACCGGCGCCGTCGTGGTCGGCGCGCTCGTCGCGTGGGAGCGGCGGCGCGCCGCCCGCGCGCGGGCCGCGGCCGACACGGCGTCGTGACGCACGAGCCCGCCGCACCCGACGGGACGCCGTCGGACCCCGCACCCGCCGAGGTGGGGGTCGGGCCGTGGCCCGGCGGGCCCGACGCGTGGCCCGACGACCCGCGGTACGACCCCGAGCTGCTCGCGCACGGCGACCGTCGCAACGTCGTCGACCGCTACCGGTACTGGACCGTCGAGGCGATCGTCGCCGACCTCGACACGCGCCGCCACGCGTTCCACGTCGCGATCGAGAACTGGGCGCACGACCTCAACATCGGGTCCGTGGTCCGCACCGCCAACGCGTTCAACGCCGCGGGCGCGCACGTCGTGGGTCGGCGCCGGTGGAACCGCCGCGGCGCGATGGTCACCGACCGCTACCTGCACGTGCACCACCACCCCGACGCGGCCGCGCTCGCGGACTGGGCGGCGCACGCCGGTCCGGGCGGGTCGCGGCTGCCTCTCGTCGGCGTCGACAACGTCCCGGGGTCGGTGCCGCTCGAGGGGTTCGCGCTGCCGCGCGCGTGCGTGCTCGTGCTGGGGCAGGAGTCGACCGGCCTGACCCGGGAGGCGCAGGACGCGTGCGACGTCGTCGTGCACGTCACGCAGCACGGCAGCACGCGCTCGCTCAACGCCGGGGCCGCCGCCGCGATCGTCATGCACGCGTGGGCCGTGCAGCACGTGCCCCGCTGAGCGGCCCCGTGCAGCCCCGGGCGGCCCCGTGCGGCACCGGGACGAGGGTCCCGGTGGACGTCCCGGACGGCGGGTGCCCCGGTGGTGGCAGACTCAGGTCGTACCGCTCCCCGACTCTTCAGGAGAACAGCGATGCCCATCGCCACCCCCGAGGTCTACGCCGAGATGATCGACCGGGCGAAGGCCGGCAAGTTCGCCTACCCCGCCGTCAACATCACGTCGTCCCAGACCGTCACCGCCGCCATCCAGGGCTTCGCGGAGGCCGAGTCGGACGGCATCATCCAGGTGTCGGTCGGCGGCGCCGAGTACGCGTCGGGCTCGACGATCAAGAACCGCGTGTCCGGCACGCTCGCGCTCGCGGCGTACGCGACCGAGGTCGCCAAGCACTACGGCGTCACGATCGCGCTGCACACCGACCACTGCGTCAAGAAGAACCTCGACTCGTGGGTCCGCCCGCTGCTGGCGCTCGAGGCCGAGCAGGTCAAGCGCGGCGAGAACCCGACGTTCCAGTCGCACATGTTCGACGGCTCGGACATCCCGCTCGACGAGAACCTCGTCATCGCGGCCGAGCTGCTCGAGCTCTCGCAGGCGGCCCGCACGATCCTCGAGATCGAGGTCGGCGTCGTCGGTGGCGAGGAGGACGGCCACGAGGCCGAGATCAACGAGAAGCTCTACACGACGGCCGAGGACGGCCTGAAGACCGTCGAGGCGCTCGGCGCGGGCGAGAAGGGCCGCTACCTGACGGCCCTCACGTTCGGCAACGTGCACGGCGTGTACAAGCCGGGTGCGGTCAAGCTGCGCCCGTCGATCCTTGCGGACATCCAGCGCGAGGTCGGCGCGAAGATCGGCAAGGAGTCGCCGTTCGACCTCGTCTTCCACGGCGGGTCGGGCTCGACGGCCGCGGAGATCGCCGAGGCGGTCGACAACGGCGTCATCAAGATGAACATCGACACCGACACGCAGTACGCGTTCACGCGTCCCGTCGTCGCGCACATGTTCACCAACTACGACGGCGTCCTCAAGGTTGACGGCGAGGTCGGCAACAAGAAGGCCTACGACCCGCGCGCCTGGGGCAAGCTGGCCGAGGCCGGCATGGCCGCGCGCATCGTCGAGGCGTGCCAGCAGCTGCGCTCGGCGGGCACCCGGATCTCCTGACCCGGAGCCGCCACGCGGACGGCCCCGACCCCCCTGCCGGGGGTCGGGGCCGTCCTGCGTCGCGGGTGCGGCCGGTCGCGCCCGGGGTGGATCTGGGTCGGCGTCAGGCCGGTGGGTCGACCGGCTCGAACGGCGCGGCGTCGTCCTCGTCGACGACGTCGAGCAGCTCGCCGATCCGCGTGACCTCGAGCAGGAACCGCACGGTGGGCGGCACGCGCAGCAGCCGCACGCGGTGCTCGCTGCGGATCGACAGCCGCGCGAGGAACGCGACGCCCGACGAGTCCATGAACGTCACGTGGTGCGCGTCCACCTCGATCGGCAGGCCGCGCTGCTCCGCCTCGGCCGTGGCCTCCTGCAGCTCCGGGCCCAGGTCGGCGTCGACCTCGCCCGAGAGCACGATGCGCGTGCGGTCCGTGCCGACGATGACCTGCACCGCGCCGGGCTCGCCGGCCGTCGCGGGGGCGGCCTCCGGGGCCGTCGCCTCCGTCGTGGCGGCGTCCTCGCCTGCGGAAGGGCTGTTACCGTCTCGCACGATGCTCCTTCCGAGCGCCGGGGGGCTCGCCGAGGTGGCCGAGCGGTTCGTCCGTTCGGCACGCTAGACGATCGGAGGTGGTGATGGTCAACTCCCACGCCATCGAGCCGGCGGTCGAGCGTACGTCGTCGGCGCGTCGGCGGCGCGTCGCGCACCCGGCGCCGCAGGTGGGCCCCGGTGCGCTCGGCGCGGCGGCGGCCGCGACCCCCGTGCCGCTCGCGCTGCTGCACGCCGCGGACGACGCGCTGCACGTCGCGTGGGTCAACGACGCGCTCGCGCGTGCCGTCGGCTACGCCGCCGACGACGTCGTCGGCGTCGACGTGCTGACCGACCCGCGCGTGCGCCCGGCGGACCGGGCCGCGGCCCGCGCCGTGGCCGCGGCGGGCGCGTCGTCGTACGACGTCGTGCTGCGCCGCGCCGACGGCGTGCACGTGCACTGCGTCGCCCACCTGGCGCCCGTGGACGGCGCCGACGTGCCCGACGGCACGCTCGTCGCCGCCGTGCAGGACCTCACGGCGGAGCTCACCGCGCACGCCGAGCAGCAGGCGATCGTCGCCCACGAGCGCCGCGAGCGCCGCAGCCTCGCGCTCATCGCGCGCGTCTCCGACCTGCTCATGGACGTCGACGAGCCGCAGGGGCTGCGCGAGATCGCGGCGCTGCTGGAGTCGCAGGTGGTCGCGACCGCGGCGTTCTTCCTGTCCGAGAAGGGCCTGTGGGCGGCCGACGGCCTGGAGCAGTACCACGCGAGCCCCCGGCACCCGGCGCTGCCCGGGCGGCCGCCCTCGCGCTGCCCGCACGACCCGGTCGCGACGCTGCTCGCGGGCGGCGGCGACGAGCCCGTCGAGCTCGACCTGTCCGCCGAGCACGCCGAGGGCTCGTACGCGCGCTGGCTCGCCGAGCGGCTCGGCGGCGAGGGTCTCGACCCGCGCGTGGTCGTGCAGCCCGTGCCGGGGCGCCGGCGCACGGTCGGCCTGCTGGTCGTGCGGCCGCGCACCGGGTCCGGGCTCGCGGGCCTCGACGGCGCCGACCGGACCGTCGTCGAGCTCGTCGCGCGCCGCGTCGGCCTGTCGATCGACAACGTGCGCCTCTACGACCGCGAGCACCGGCTCGCCGAGACCCTGCAGCGCGCGATGCTCCCCGAGCAGGCCGAGGTCGAGGGCCTCGACGTGTGGACGTACTACTCGCCCAACGCCGACGACGCGCAGGTCGGGGGCGACTGGTACGACGTCCTGCAGGTCGACCCGACCACGGTGGGGGTCGTCATCGGCGACGTCGTGGGCCACGACGTCGAGGCGGCCGCGACCATGGGCCAGCTGCGCTCGGTGGTGCGCTCGTACGCGTTCGACAACACGACGCCCGGTCCGGTGCTCGAGCGGGTCGACCAGCTCTTCGCCGGCATGCGGATCCCGCGCGCCGCGAGCCTCGTGCTCGCGACGCTGCGCCGCGCCGACGCGGGCGCCTGGACGCTGCAGTTCTCGCGCGCCGGGCACCTGCCGCTCCTGCACGTGCGCGACGGGCACGCGCAGCACCTGCTGGGCCGCGGCGGCCCGCTCGTCGGGTTCGGCGGCGGGCCGCGCGCGACCGACGAGGTCGCGCTCGCACCCGGCGACGTCGTGGTGTTCTACACCGACGGCCTCGTCGAGCGCCGCGACCGCAGCCTGCGCGACGGCCTGACGGTCCTCGAGTCGGTCGCCGCCGCCGTGACGGCGCGCGACGCCGCGGGCATCGGCGAGGACCTGCTGTCCCGCCTCGCGGACCACCCCGAGGACGACGTCGCCGTCGTGGTGGTGCGCGTGCCGGCGCTCGACGAGCACCTCGGCGGCGCCGTCAGCCCGCGCCGCCGCCGCTGGGCGCTGCCCGGCGAGCCCGCGTCGATCGGCCGCGCGCGGCACGCCGTGGTGCGCACGTGCGAGGCGTGGGAGATCGACGACGCCTCCAACGCCGAGCTCGTGGTGTCCGAGCTGGTCGCGAACGCGGTCCTGCACGGCTGGGGCCACGTCGCGCTGCAGCTGCACGACACGGGCGACGGCCTGCGCATCGAGGTCGAGGACGCCAACCCGACGCCGCCCGTGACGACCGACGGCCACCCGGGCCGCGTGGGCGGGTACGGCATGCAGATCGTCGAGCGGCTGGCCGACTGGGGCTGGCGGCAGTCGCGCGGCGGCAAGGTCGTGTGGGCCAAGATCCGCCCGGGCGCGCTGCCCGCGTCGGCGTCCGAGGCGCCGCGTCGCGACGCCTGACGCCGCGGGGCGCGGTCAGAGCGGGCGGTCCGCAGACGCGTCCCGCGGGGCGGGACGTCAGGCGGGGGCGGGGGCGCCTGCGGGGCTGCCGGCCTGCGCGCCGGCGTCGAGCTCGCAGCGGTGGTCGGGGTCGATGCGGAACAGCTCGAGCGCACCGCAGATCTCGAGCACGAACAGGTCGCGGTCCGCGGCGCCGCGCAGCACGGTCGCGCCGCCCCGGCGGCGGCCCGCGTCGGCGAGCGAGATGAGGAACGCCGCGCCCGTGGAGTCCATGAACGTCACGCGGCACATGTCGATGACCAGGAGCTGGCGTCGCAGCCCGACCACGCGGGCCGTCACCTCGGGGAACTGCTCGCGCTCGGCGAGGTCGAGGTCGCCGGCGACCACCAGCGTCGTGGTGGTGGACGACGTCGCGATCTCGATCATGAACGTCCCTGGGCTGCGGGGCCGCGCGGCGGCGGGCGGGCTGCTGGTCGGTCGTTCGACTGTAGCCGCGGGCAACGGCCCCCGCGACCGGGGTGGGGCCCGCGGTGCGAGACTGGCGCCATGAGCCACGAGAACCTCCTGGGCGGTCCCGCGCCCACGCTGCTGCCCGCCGACGGCGCCGACGCGACGGCCCGCGCGACCCTCGCGACGGGCGTCGACGCGCGCGCCGCGGTGCCCGCCGCGCCCGCGTCGTCGCTGCTGTGGGCGCTGCTCGCGGAGCAGTCGGACGACGCCGTGGCGGCGTACGCGTACGCCCGGACCGGCTACCACCGGGGGCTCGACGCGCTGCGCCGCGCGGGCTGGCGCGGGCAGGGCCCGGTGCCGGTCGCGCACGAGCCGAACCAGGGCTTCCTGCGCGCGCTGCTCGCGCTCGCCGAGGCCGCCGCCGCGATCGGCGAGGACGACGAGGCCGCGCGCTGCCGGCAGTTCCTCGCGGACTGCGGCACGTCCGCCGGCGAGGTCGCCGCGCTGCGCTGACGCCGTGACGCGTGCCGTGCCCGGCCGCGCGGAGCGGGACGGTGCGGTGCGTCGCGGTGCCGGGCGGCGGGACGCCCCGCGGTCGTGTCCCCGCGCTCCGGTACCCTTCCGGGTGGTACGCGTCACCTGCCGCGCGTGCTCGGGTCACCCGCGCCGCGAGCCCGCTCGCGCCCGTCTGCGGGGCGGAGCCGCATCGCTGGGCAGCGGGAAGTGGTGATCGCACATGCCGGCCGTCGTGGTGCTCGGTGCCCAGTGGGGCGACGAGGGCAAGGGCAAGGCGACCGACCAGCTCGGTGGGCGCACCGACGTCGTCGTGAAGTTCAACGGCGGCAACAACGCCGGGCACACGGTCGTCATCGAGGGGGAGAAGTACGCGCTGCACCTCCTGCCGTCGGGCATCCTCACGCCGGGCGTCGTCCCGGTGATCGGCAACGGCGTCGTCGTCGACGTCGAGGTGCTGTTCGAGGAGATCGACGCGCTCGAGGCGCGCGGCGTCGACACCTCGCGCCTGCTGGTGTCGTCCGCCGCGCACGTCATCGCGCCGTACAACCGCACGATGGACAAGGTCACCGAGCGGTTCCTCGGCAAGCGCCGCATCGGCACGACGGGCCGCGGCATCGGTCCGACGTACGCCGACAAGATCAACCGCATCGGCATCCGCGTGCAGGACCTGTTCGACGAGGGCATCCTGCGGCAGAAGGTCGAGGGCGCCCTCGACCAGAAGAACCACCTGCTGGTGAAGATCTACAACCGCCGCGCGATCACGGTCGACGAGACCGTCGAGGACCTGCTGCGCCACGCCGAGCGCCTGCGCCCGTACGTCGCGGACACGCCGCAGTTCCTCAACCACGCGCTCGACGAGGGCAAGACCCTCGTGTTCGAGGCCGGCCAGGCGACCATGCTCGACGTCGACCACGGCACGTACCCGTTCGTGACGTCGTCGGCGTGCACCGCGGGCGGCGCCTGCACGGGCTCGGGCGTGGGGCCCACGCGCATCGACCGGGTCGTCGCGGTCGCCAAGGCGTACACGACGCGCGTCGGCGAGGGACCGTTCCCGACCGAGCTGCTCGACGCCGACGGCGAGTGGCTGCGCCAGACCGGCGGCGAGTACGGCACGACCACGGGTCGTCCGCGCCGCACCGGCTGGTACGACGCGGTCGTGGTGCGGTACGCGTCGCTCGTCAACGGCCTGACCGACCTCGTGGTCACCAAGCTCGACACGCTCACGGGGCGCGACCGCATCCCGGTCTGCGTCGCGTACGACGTCGACGGCCGCCGCGTCGAGGACATGCCGATCGACCAGACCGACTTCCACCACGCGAGGCCCGTCTACGAGTACCTCGACGGCTGGACCGAGGACATCTCGCAGGCGCGGCACGTCGACGACCTGCCGGTCGCGGCCCAGCGGTACCTGCAGTTCCTCGAGGACGTGTCGGGCACGCGCGTGTCGTCGATCGGCGTCGGCCCGGGCCGTGAGGCGATCATCGTCCGGCACGAGCTGCTGGGCTGAGCCGCCAGGCACGGTCCGGTGGGCCGGGACCCGTGACCGCCCCGGGAGCCGCGCGACCGCGGCTCCCGGGGCGGTGCCCGTTCAGCCCTCGACCGGGGCGGGGGCGGGCAGCTCGTGCGCGTCGACGTCGCGCTGCCGCAGCAGGGCCGCCGCGGCGGCCACGGCGACCACGCTGAGCGCGGTCGCGCCGAGCAGGACCGGGGCGAGCCCGTGGCGCGTCGCGAGGACGCCAGCGACGAGCGCACCGGCGGGCATGAGGCCGTAGCCGAGCGTGCGGGCGGCGCCGGCGACGCGGCCCAGCAGGTGCGCCGGGACGAGGCGCTGGCGGACGGTCTCGCTGATGACGTTGCCGACGGTGCTGAGCAGGCCGAGCAGCACGAGGACGACGGCGAGCGGCGCGACGCGCGGGACGAGCACGGGCACCGCGAGCAGCGAGAACGCGAGCGCCCAGCAGGTCACCATGAGGCGCACCTCGCCGACGCGGCGCACGAGCGGCTCGCCGAGCACGGACCCGGCGACCGCGCCGACGGCGATGCCGAGCGTGAGCAGCGGGTAGGTCTGCTCGGTCATGCCGACGGCCGAGCCGGGCCCGACGACCCACAGCACGAAGACCGCGAAGTAGGCGGCGCTGCACATGTTGAGCACCGCGCCGGTGAGCACGACGACGCGCAGCACGCGGTGCCGCGTGACGAACCGCAGGCCCTCGCGCACGTCGGACCAGGCGCTCGTGCGGCGCGCGGCGGCGTCGGGGGAGGCGGCCCCGTCGGCGGTCGTCGAGGGTGTGGTCGGGGCGGGCGTGGCGGGTGCGGTGCGGCGGTAGCGGCCGGGCACGTGGCGCCACAGCACGAGCGCGCCCGCGACGGCGAGCGCGGCGGGCACGCCGAGCACCCAGCCGGTGCCGAGCGTGAGCAGCGCGCCGGCGACGGGCGCGCCGAGGAAGGCGTTGGCGACCTGCTGCACGGCCATGACGCGGCCGTTGGCGGCGGCCAGGCGCTCGCGCGGGACGAGGTCGGGGACGATCGCGCCGGCGGCGAGGTCGACGACGACCTCGGTGACGCCGTAGGCGAGCACGAGGCCGACGAGCAGCGGCACCGTGAGCGCGTCGGTCGCGGCGAGCCAGCCGCCGACCGCGAGCAGCGCGGCGCGCGCGGCGAGGCCGGCGATCTGCAGGCGGCGCCGGTCGCCGCGGTCGACGAGGACCCCGGCGGTGAGACCGAGCACGAGCCAGGGCAGCCAGGTCGCGGCGGACAGCAGCGCGATCTTGTCGGGGGAGCGCGTGAGGCCGAGCGCGACGAGCGGCACGCCGACCGCGACGATCCCGTCGCCGAGGTTGGCGGCGCCGGTCGCGGTGAGCAGCGCGGCGAAGCGCCGGCCGAGCGGGCGGGGTGCGTCGGGGGTGGCGTCGGTCGCCGGCTCGGGGGTGGGCGGCGGCGGGGCGGGGGCGGCGGGCGGGGCGGTGGCGGTCACGGTGTCCTCGCGGCGGCTAGGGTGGGAGAGAGCTTTGCAGAGGATCTCTGCAAAGAAGTTCTGCAAAGGTATCTCTGCACATGACGGATGACAAGACCCCGGACGAGCGCGCCCTCGGCCCCGAGGCCCTCAAGGCCTTCGCGCACCCCCTGCGCATGGCGATGTACGCCGAGCTGCGCAACGGTGGGCCCGCGACCGCGACCATGCTCGGCCGCCGCCTGGGGGAGTCGAGCGGGCAGACGAGCTACCACCTGCGCCAGCTCGAGAAGCACGGCTTCGTCGAGGACGACCCCGGCCACCCCGCCGGGCGCGAGCGCTGGTGGCGCGCCGTCGGGTTCCGCATGGACGACCTCGACGCGCTCGACGACCCGGGGTCGGCGCAGGCCGTGCGCGCGGTGCTGCAGAGCATGATCGCCGAGCGCGCCCAGACCCTCACCGCGTGGGCCGCGTCGCTCGACGAGGTCCGCCAGGACTGGGACGTCCAGGTGTTCTCCAACGTCACCGCCGACCTCACGCAGGACGAGGCCGCCGAGCTCGTCGAGCGGCTCACCGCCGTGGTCGAGGAGATCACCGAGCGCGGCCGCGTCGCCAAGGAGGAGGGGCGCACCGACGGGCGGCGCCGCGTGCGGCTCTACCTCGACGTCCTGCCCCTGCCCGAGCCGCGCGGCACCTGACCGGGCGGGGTGCGCGCCCCGTCGACGACGCGTGCGGACGCCCCGGCTGCCGTCGCGGGCGCGGCCGGTAGGGTCGGGGCCCGTGGAGATCCTCGTCGTCGGCACCGGTGCCCGTGAGCACGCCCTCGTCCGCACGCTGTCGCTCGACCCCGCCGTGAGCGCGGTGCACGCGGCCCCCGGCAACCCGGGCATGGCGCGCCAGGCGACCCTGCACGCGGTCGACCCGCTCGACGGCGCCGCCGTCGCCGCGCTCGCGACCGGCCTCGGCGTCGACCTCGTCGTCGTCGGGCCCGAGGCGCCGCTCGTCGCGGGCGTCGCCGACGCCGTGCGCGCCGCCGGTGTCCCGGTCTTCGGGCCGTCCGCGCAGGCCGCGCAGCTCGAGGGCTCCAAGGCGTTCGCGAAGGACGTCATGGCCGCCGCGGGCGTGCCCACCGCCGCCGCGCGCGTCGCGACGACGCTCGACGAGGTCGCCGCCGCGCTCGACGAGTTCGGCGCGCCCTACGTCGTCAAGGACGACGGGCTCGCCGCCGGCAAGGGCGTCGTCGTCACCGAGGACCGCGACGCTGCCCTCGAGCACGCCGCCGCGTGCCTCGCCAAGGAGGGCGGGCGGATCGTCGTCGAGGAGTACCTCGACGGGCCCGAGGTCTCGCTGTTCGTGCTGTGCGACGGCACCGACGTCGTGCCGCTCGTGCCCGCGCAGGACTTCAAGCGCGCGTACGACGGCGACGAGGGCCCCAACACCGGCGGCATGGGCGCCTACACGCCGCTGCCGTGGGCGCCCGCGGGCCTGGTCGACGAGGTCGTCGAGACCGTCGCGCGCCCGACCGTCGCCGAGATGGCCCGCCGCGGCACGCCGTTCGTCGGCGTCCTGTACTGCGGGCTCGCGCTCACGAGCCGCGGCGTGCGCGTCGTCGAGTTCAACGCGCGGTTCGGCGACCCCGAGACGCAGGTCGTGCTGGCGCGGCTCGGCACGCCGCTCGCGGGCGTGCTGCTCGCCGCGGCCGAGGGCCGCCTGGCGGACCTCGACCCGCTGCACTGGCGCGCCGACGCCGCGGTCACCGTCGTGGTCGCGTCGCACGGCTACCCGGGCGACGTGCGCACGGGCGACCCCATCACGGGCCTCGACGGCGCCGACACCGTGCCCGGCGTCCACGTGCTGCACGCCGGGACCGCGGTCCGCACGACGGACGACGACCCCGAGAACCCGCTCAACGACCCGCTCCTGGTCTCGGCGGGAGGGCGCGTGCTCACCGTCGTCGGCGTCGGCGAGACCATCGCCGACGCGCGCCGCGCCGCCTACGTCGCGGTCGACCAGGTCGCGCTCGCCGGGTCGCACCACCGCACGGACATCGCGCTCGCAGCCGCCGAGGCCTGACGCGCCCGGCGCGCGCCGCGCCGACCCGCAACCACCCGCCCGGGTGGCGTCGGGGTGCTACCACCCCCGCACGTGCTGGGTGCTACCACCTCACTTTCGCCGGATCTCCCGCCGTGCCTTCAGATCCGGGTGACGCGCTGTCGATGGGACGAACGACCCACAGACAGGAGCACACCCATGCGCCCGACGCCGTCGCACGCGTCCTCCACCCGCCCGCCGAGCGCGCGCGCCCGACGCGCCCTGAGCGCGGTGGCGACCCTCGCCCTCGCCGTCGGCGCGCTCGTCGCCGTGCCCGGCGCGGCCCACGCCGCCGCCGCGGTGCCCGGCGGCACCAGCCGCGCCGCGGCGGTCCCGCTGCCCGTGGCCGACCTCGACTCGAGCTTCACCGCGACCAACGCCCACATGAGCACCGCGCGGGGCCAGGACGGCCAGTCCTGGTACAACGTCACGTGGTACTCGTGGACCCCGTCGGCCGACGTGCGCGTCTACATGCGCGCCACGTCCACCAGCCCCGTCGGCTGGGACAACACGCTCGAGGTGTGGTCGGGCTCGACGCTGCTCGCGCAGAACGACGACTCCTACGGGCTCGACGCCGCGCTGCGGCTCGACCTGCAGGCCGGGACGTCGTACCGGATCGGTCTCGGCGGCTACCGCGCCGTGCACAAGGGCGAGGTCACCCTGCAGTTCGCGACCCGCACGCCGACCGCGCCGCGCGAGCCGTCCGTGACGGCCGCGCCGGGCGGTGCGACCGTCACGTGGGCGGCCCCGTCCGACCTCGCCGGCGGCGTCACCGGGTACCGCGTGCTCTGCACGCCCGAGGGCGGGCAGGAGGTCGAGTGCGGCGGCGTCACCGGCACGCCGCCGCCGACGTCGACGACGGTCGACGGCCTGACCAACGGCACGCGCTACGCGGTGCGCGTCGTGGCCACCAACGTGATCGGCGACTCCGAGGGCTCCGCACCCGTCACGGTCGTCCCGCAGGACACGTCCGCCACCACGGTGACGACCCAGCCCGAGGTGCCCGTGAGCGGGCAGCCGTTCGCGGTGCGGGTCGCCGTCACCTCGGCGGCCGCGGTGACGGGGACCGTCGACGTCACGATCGGCGACGACGTGCGCGCCGGTGTCCCGCTCGTCGACGGCGCTGCCGTGGTCGAGGGTCTCGTCCGGTCGGCGGGTCCCCTGCGCGTGAGCGCCACCTACGCGGGCACCGCGTCCCTCGCCGGCTCGAGTGCCACGCACGACACGACCGTCGTGCGGCGCGCGCAGCAGGTCACGCTCGACGCGCTGCCCGCCGACCTCGTCTACGCGGGCGCGCCCGTGCGCCTGCACGGCGCGTCCGACCAGGGCCTGCCGGTCACGTACTCGGCGGACGGCGCGTGCGCCGTGCGCGGCGACGTCCTCGACCTCGTCGACGTCGGCACCTGCACCGTGACCGCCGCGCACGCCGGCGACAGCGAGACCGAGCCCGCGTCGGCCACGGTGACGGCCGAGGTCGGCCGCCGCTCGCAGTCCGTGGCGCTCGCGCCGCTGCCCGCGCTCGTGTACGGGCAGGCGCCCGCCGAGCTGTTCGCCGCGTCGAGCGTGGGCCTGCCCGTGCAGGTGGACGCGCAGGGCGCGTGCCGCGTCGAGGACGGGCTCCTCGTCGTCACCGACGTCGGCCCGTGCACCGTGACCGCCGTCCAGGACGGCGACGAGCGCACCAGCCCGGCGCAGGCCGTGGTGCGCACGGGCGACGTCGCGCGCCGCCCGCAGACCGTCACGATCGGCGCGTTCGCCGCGCCGACGCTCGGCCGGCCCGTGCCGACGGTCGTCGCGACCTCCGACCTGGGCCTGCCCGTGACCCTCACCGCGACGGGCGCGTGCACCGTGGTCGACGGCGCGCTCGTGGCCGTCAGCACCGGCGAGTGCGTGGTGACCGCGCAGCAGGCGGGCGACGCCCGCACGCTGCCGGGCGCCGCGTCGACGACCGTGGTCGTCAGCGGCCCCGACGCGACCGTCACGCTCGTGCTCGACGCGCGCCTCGGCTCGACCGCCGCCGGCGCGCCGGTCTCCGGGCGCGGCGAGGGCCTGCGCCCCGGCACCGAGGCGACGCTCGTCGTCCACTCGACGCCGCGCACCGTGGCGACGGGTGTCGTCGCGGCGGACGGCACGGTCGTCCTCACGGGTGTCCTGCCCACCGACCTCGAGCCCGGCACGCACCGGCTCGTCGTGAGCGGCACCGGCTTCGACGGCCGCGCCGTGACCACCGAGACGACGTTCGTGCTCGCCGACGACGGCACGTTCGTGCAGATCGGCGACCGGCGCGTCGCCGCGCTGGCGACCACGGGCGGGGACGCCGCGTCGACCGCCGGTGTCGCAGCCCTGTGGCTCGTGCTCGGTGCGGGGCTCGTCGTGGTGGCGCGCCGCCGCGCGGCCGCCGCGCGCTGACACCGCCCCGGGGTGCGGGCGGACGACGCCCGCACCCCGGGACGCCGCGCGCCTGGCCGCGCGGCGCCCGCTCCCTGGTCGCCGCTGCCGCGCGGCGGCCGGGCACGCCAGACTGTGCGCGTGAGCGACGCGCACCCCACCCCCTCGGGCCCCGGCGACCTGCCCGGCTGGCGCCACGTCTACTCCGGCAAGGTCCGCGACCTGTACGAGCCGGACTCCTCGGCCGCGGGGGTCGCGCTGCGCGACCGGCACGGCGACGTCGTGCTCGTCGTCGCGTCCGACCGCGTGTCCGCGTACGACCAGGTGCTGAGCCCCGGCATCCCCGACAAGGGCGTGGTGCTCACGCAGCTGAGCCTGTGGTGGTTCGACCAGCTCGCGGACCTCGTGCCGAACCACGTCGTCGGCACCGACGTGCCCGCCGCGGTCGCGGGCCGGGCCATGGTCTGCCGGCGGCTCGACATGTTCCCGGTCGAGTGCGTCGCGCGCGGCTACCTCACGGGGTCGGGCCTGGCCGAGTACCGCACGAACGGCGAGGTCACCGGCATCCCGCTGCCCGCCGGGCTGGTCGACGGCTCGCGGCTGCCCGAGCCGATCTTCACGCCCGCGACCAAGGCCGAGCTCGGCGAGCACGACGAGAACGTGCGGTTCTCGGTCGTCGTCGACACCGTCGGGCCGCAGGCCGCCGAGACGCTGCGCGACCTGACGCTCGCGGTCTACGCGCGCGCCGAGCAGATCGCGCGCGAGCGCGGCGTGGTCCTCGCGGACACCAAGCTCGAGTTCGGCACCGACCCGACGACGGGTGCGGTCACGCTCGGCGACGAGGTCCTCACGCCCGACTCGTCGCGCTTCTGGCCCGCCGACGCGTGGCAGCCGGGGCGGGCGCAGCCGAGCTTCGACAAGCAGTTCGTGCGGGACTGGCTGACGTCGGACGCGTCCGGGTGGGACCGGGCGTCGGACGCGCCGCCGCCCGCGCTGCCCGCCGACGTCGTCGAACGCACCCGCGCGCGCTACCTCGAGGCGTACGAGCGGCTCACGGGCGCACCGCTCGCGCTCTGACCTCAGCGCAGCGTGACCTCGGCGAGGTCGCTCAGCTCGCGCCACGCGAGCGCCTGCGGCGCCGTCACCGCGAGCACGTCGGCGGCCGGCAGCGGCCCGAGGTCGAGACCCGTGAGGTCGGCGACGTCCGCGACGGGCACCTGGAACGTGCGGAACGGCCCCAGCGGCGGCGGGTCGTCGACGGCCGCCGCCGCGTGCGTGCGGGCCGCGAGCTCGTCGGCCCGCAGCTGCGGCGTCTGGTCGAGCACGAACCCGGCGGCCGCGAGCCGGCGGCCTGCGTCGAGCGCCCACGCGACGACCTTCCAGAACCGCCGCGGGATCCCGACGCCCCGGTAGACGGGGTCGTCGCCCGCGAGCACCGGACCCGTGAGCACCGCGAGCCGCAGCCGCTGCGCCTGCGCGTGCTCGAGCACGTGGTCCTCGAGCCCGAGCCACAGGTCGCGCCCCTGGTTGAACCCCGACGCCTGGGGCGCCGCGTTCGGGTACGCGAACGTCTCGCGGTTCGCGCGCGCCGCGACGCCGGGCTCGCCCCACACGGGGTCGCGCCGCCGCACGAGGTGCCCGCGGTCGAGGTCGTTGCGCGCGTACAGCTCGGGCCCCGCCTGCTCGTCGGCGGGCACGCGCGGGTCGAGGTGCCAGTCGTCGCCGCGCGGCACGTCGCGCAGCACGGTCCCGTCGACGGTGACGGCCGTGGCCGCCGCGAGCCGTCGCACGGGGTCGAGCAGCACCGTGAAGTGCGTCGACGGCAGCGTGCGCACGCGCTGCGCGGGGACCGGCAGCGGCACCACCGGTCCCAGGAACGTCGGGTCGTACCCCTCCACGTGCCACCCCTGCCCACGAGCGGTCGGACGGACGTCTCCACGCTACCCACGTCGGCGCGGGCGCGCCGCGTCCGCGATCCACGATCCGGTGCGAGGGTGCCCACCGCGGCCGCCTGCCGGGCGGACCGGCGGGCGGGCCCCCTGGTGGGACCTCCTGGCTGGACGCCGCCGCCGCGCCCGGTCGGCGACGGCTCCGCGGCCACCCCCGCCCGTGCCGCGTCCGGGCTGTGAGACAGGAGGTGCGCGAGACCGGGCGCAGGTCGTCCACGCGGCTCGTGGACGACCCCGAGCCCGGTGTCGTGACCGTCGCGTCCCGCAGGTCGGGACGTGGGCGGCCGCGGCGTAGCCTGCGAGACGTCCCGTCGCACGTCCCGGAGGTCCGGTGGTCCTGCCCCGTCCGCTCGTCCTGCACCGCGCCCGTCTGCTCGGCGCCGACGCGCCCGTCGACGTCGTCGTCCGTGACGGTCGGCTCGCGGCCGTGCGCCCGGTCGGCGCGGCCCTGGACGGCGCCGCCGGCGCCGCCGGCGCCGAGGTCGTCGACCTCGACGGACGGTGGGTCGTGCCGGGCCTGTGGGACCAGCACACGCACCTCACGCAGTGGGCGCTCGCGCGCGGGCGGCTCGACGTGTCGACGGCCGGGTCCGCCGCCGAGGCCGTGGCCCTCGTGGCCGGGCGGCTGCGCGCGCAGCCGCCCGCACCGGGGCGCCCGCTGGTCGGCATCGGGTTCCGCGACGGCACGTGGCCCGACCTGCCGTCGGCGGCGCTGCTCGACGCGGTCGCGGGCGACGTGCCCGTGGTGCTCGTGTCGGGGGACCTGCACTGCGCGTGGGTGTCGACCGCGGGCCTGCGCATGTTCGGCGTGACCGCGCACCCCACGGGCGTGCTGCGCGAGGCCGAGTGGATGCCGCTCATGGGCGCGCTCGACCACGTGACGCCCGCCGAGCAGGACGCGCTGGTGGCGGACGCGCTGCGCGTCGCGGCCGCCCGGGGCGTCGTCGGCGTGGTGGACCTCGAGATCGCCGACAACCTGGCCGCCTGGCGGCGCCGCGTCGCGGCCGGCGACCCACCCGTGCGGGTGCGGGCGGGCGTGTGGCAGCCGTACCTCGACCGCGTCGTGCGCGAGGCCCTCCACACGGGCGACCGCGTCGCGGGGGACCGCGTCACGCAGGGTCCGCTCAAGGTCATCGTCGACGGCTCGCTCAACACGCGCACCGCGTGGTGCCACGACCCGTACCCGGGCGTCGAGGGCGCGCTCGCGCACGGCGTGCTCACCGTGCCGGCCGACGAGCTGGTGCCGCTGCTGCGGCACGCGCACGCGCACGGCCTGGCGTGCGCGGTGCACGCGATCGGCGACGCCGCCAACACGCTCGTGCTCGACGCGTTCGCCGCGACCGGCGCACGCGGGTCGGTCGAGCACGCGCAGCTCCTCGACCCGGCCGACGTGCCCCGGTTCGCCGCGCTCGGCGTGACCGCGAGCGTGCAGCCCGCGCACGCGCCCGACGACCGCGACGTCGCCGACCGGCACTGGGCCGGTCGCACCCACCGGGCGTTCCCGCTGGCCGACCTGCACGCCGCGGGCGCGACGCTCGTGCTCGGCTCCGACGCGCCCGTCGCCCCGCTGGACCCGTGGCTGGCGGTCGACGCGGCGGTGTGGCGCACGGGCGACGACCGCCCGTCGTGGCACCCCGAGCAGGCGCTCGACGCGGTCACCGCCCTCGCCGCGTCGACCGACGGCCGGCCCTCGGGCCTGCGCGTGGGCGACCCCGCGGACCTGGCGGTCCTCGACGATGACCCGCTCGCGCTCGCGGCCACGCCCGGCGGGGTCCGCGCGGTCCGCGTCGCCGCGACCCTGCTCGCGGGCGACTGGACGCACACGACCCTCTGACGCCGGCACCGGCACCGACGCGACGTCGCCGGGGCTCGCCGGCTCCACCGCCCGCCGAGTGCGGGGTTCTGCCGGTTCCGGTGGCTCATGACCGGCAGAACCCCGCGTTCGGTGGGGTGGGTGGCCGTGGTGGGGCGCACCGTGACGCGAGTGCGGGGTTCTGCCGGTTCGGGTGGCTCATGAGCGGCGGAACCCCGCGTTCGGCGGTGTGGGGGAGAGGTGGGTGGCGGGGAGGTGGGGGCTCGGGCGGTCCGGCGGGGTGCGCTCGCGGGCGTGGACGGGCACCGGACGGGACCGGCCCGGGCCTTAGGATCAGCACCGACCCCCCACCGTCGCGAACCAGGGAGCACACCCGTGGGACGAGTCGTCGTCGACGTCATGCCGAAGCCCGAGATCCTCGACCCGCAGGGCAAGGCCGTGGCCGGTGCGCTGCCGCGGCTCGGGTTCGGGCAGTTCACGTCCGTGCGTCAGGGCAAGCGGTTCGAGCTCGAGGTCGACGGGCCCGTGACGCCCGAGGTCCTCGAGGCCGCCGCGGCCGCCGCCGAGCAGGTGCTGTCGAACCCTGTCATCGAGGACGTCGTGCGCGTCGCGGACATCGAGGCCGACGCGGCCGCGACCGTCTCGTCGCAGGGCCTGGCCTGATGGGTCGCATCGGGGTCGTCACGTTCCCCGGCACGCTCGACGACCGGGACGCGGCGCGCGCGGTGCGCCTGGCCGGCGGCGAGCCGGTCGCGCTGTGGCACGCGGACGCCGACCTCAAGGGCGTCGACGCGGTCGTGCTGCCGGGCGGGTTCTCCTACGGCGACTACCTGCGCGCCGGCGCCATCAGCCGGTTCGCGCCCGTCATGGGCGAGATCGTCGACGCCGCGGGCAAGGGGCTGCCGGTGCTGGGCATCTGCAACGGCTTCCAGGTCCTCACCGAGGCGCACCTGCTGCCGGGCTCGATGATCAAGAACGACCACCTGCACTTCGTGTGCCGCGAGCAGGTGCTCAGCGTCGAGAACGCCGACACCGCGTGGACGCGCGCGTACGCGCCGGGCGAGCGGATCACGATCCCGCTGAAGAACCAGGACGGCCAGTACGTCGCCGACGAGCGCACGCTCGACGAGCTCGAGGGCGAGGGTCGCGTGGTGTTCCGCTACCAGGGCGGCAACCCCAACGGCTCGCGTCGCGACATCGCGGGCGTCAGCAACGCCGCGGGCAACGTCGTGGGCCTCATGCCGCACCCCGAGCACGCGGTGGAGGCCGGCTTCGGGCCTGACAGCCCGGACGGTCCGCGCCGCGGCACCGACGGGCTGCGGTTCTTCACGTCGGTCCTGCAGGCACTCGTCTCCTGACCGCGCGCTGACGACGGGCGTGCCGGGGACGACGGGCGACGTGCGGGTCGAGCGCGTCGCGTGGGACGACGCCGACGCGCGCGTGCTGCGCGACGAGCAGCAGGCCGAGCTGCGCGCACGCTACGGCGACGACGACGCCGGGCACGCCATGACGGGTGACGGGATCGTCGCGACGGTGCTGGTGCGGCTCGACGGCGCACCCGTCGCGTGCGGGGTGCTGCGCGACGTGTCCGCCGGGATGGGCGCGGGCACGGGCGAGGTCAAGCGCATGTACGTGCGCCCCGACGCGCGCGGGCGCGGGCTCTCGCGGCGCGTGCTCGCCGAGCTCGAGGACGCGGCCCGTGCGCACGGCTGCACGCGGCTCGTGCTCGAGACCGGTGTGCTGCAGCCCGAGGCGATCGGGCTGTACCTCGCCGCCGGCTACCGGCCGGTCGAGAACTACGGCGAGTACGTGGGCGTCGTCGACTCGCGCTGCTTCGCGCGCGACCTCGCCGTGACGGCCCCGCCCCCTCGCGGTCCACGCGGGGCCGCCGGCCGCCGGGACGCCGTCGACCAGGTCGCCGAGCGCGCCGTCGAGCACACCGAGGACCCCGCCCGGGACCACGTCGTCGAGCACGTCGCGTGGCGGCACCCTGATGCGGTCACGTTGCGGCGCGCCATGCTCGACGAGCTGGCACCGCTGTACCCCGAGCACGTGCCCGGCGGCCCCGCGGCGTCCCCGCTGGTCGAGGGCGCGCCCGACGGCACTGCCCTGACGACGGTCCTGCTGCGCCGCGACGGCGTCGCGGTGGCGTGCGCGACGCTGCGGTCCGCGCCGGCGTGGGGTCCGCGCACGGGTGAGCTCAAGCGCCTGTACGTCGCGCCCGCGGCGCGTGGCGCGGGGCTCGCGCGGCGTCTCGTGCGGCTCGTGGAGGACGCGGCGCGCGAGCGCGGGCTGACGCGCGTCGTGCTCGACACCGGCATCCGGCAGCCCGCCGCGATCGCGCTGTACCGGTCGCTCGGGTACCGGCCGGTCCGCCCCGTGGCGGGGTGGGAGGCGCTGCCGTTCTGCCTGTGGTTCGCGCGCGACCTGTGACGTGCCCGGCGGGCCCCGCTACGGCGTGAGGCCCGCGACCACGTTGACCAGCAGCGCGACGATCACCGTGCCGAACGTGTAGGACAGCAGCGCGTGCGCGAGGAGCGTGCGGCGCAGGTCGGACGACCGGACGTCGGGGTCGGACATCGCGAAGCTCATCGCGACCGTGAACGCCACGTACGCGAAGTCGGAGTACCGCGGCGGGGCGTCCTGGTGGAAGTCGATCTCGCCGGTGGGCGGCGTGTACCAGGACCGCGCGTACCGCATCGCGTAGACCGTGTGCAGCGAGGTCCAGGAGGCGACGACCGCGACGAGCGCGGCGGCGAGCGCGACGACGCGCCCCCGGTCGTGGGTCGCGAGCACGACGCCCACGCCGACGAGGCTCATGACCCCGGCGACCAGCACGATCGCGTGCGTCACGAACCGGGTCGGCTCCTCGCGGGTCGCGTGCGTCCGGGTCTGCTCGGCGTCCAGCGGCCAGCAGAACACCCACGTCCACACCGCGTAGACGAGCCCGGTGGTGGCCCAGCCGCCCAGCACCGCGGCGACGACGGACGACCACGGGACGGCCGTCTGGACGACGAGGGACACGGCGACACCCGCGACGGCGGCGACCACGAGCCGCGTCGCCGGTGTCACGTCACCTTGCGCGACGTCCCTGGCCACGGCCCCATCCAACAGCGCCCCGGCCGTGCCCGCACGGGACCGGCGCGGTGCGCGGTCCGGAGCGGTGCGGTGCCGGGGCGACCGGGCAGGTGCGTCCACCGCCCGGGCGGCGGGCGGCGCCTCACCTGGGCGGCCCCGGCGAGTGCGGGGCGGACGGAGGTCCCGGGCCGCGGCGCCCGGCCGCTGCCAGTGTCGGGCCATGTCGACGAGCACCCGCCCCGCGCCCGACCTCGGCACGGCGTCCCGGTGGCGGAACCTGGCGCTGTACGCGTTCGCGGTCTTCGGGTGGGAGCTCGTGGTCGGCCTCGCGCTCGACGGTGCGATCCGGGGCGCCGTCGGCGAGCGGTGGGCGCCCGCCGTGCACTGGCTCGTCACTGCCGCCGGGTGGCTCGCCGGGGCGCTGCTGCTCCTGCGGCACGCGCCGTGGCGATCCGACGACCCCGTGGCGGCCCCCGCGGGTCCCGGGCGCGCGCGTCGTGCCGCGTACGCCGCCGCGGCTCTGGTGCTCGCCGTCGGGTCGCGCGCGGCGCTGACGCACGAGTGGAAGCCGCTCGCCGAGGCGGTGCGGCTGCACGACGACGTCGGCTCCGCGTTCGCGCCCAGCCTCGCGGCGCTCGTCGTGTACTACCTCGCCGAGGTGCTGGTGATCGTCACGCTGCTCGGCTACGGGCAGCGCTGGGGCGAGGCCGCGCGGGGGCGGAGCGACGTGCCGTGGGGCGGGTTCGTGCTCGCCGCCACGTGGGGGCTCGTGCACGTGCTGCTGCAGGGGCCCGCGGGCGGGGCGTACGCGATGGGGGCCGCGGTGCTGTACGGCGTGCTGCACCGCGCGGTGCGCGGTCGCCTCGGCCTGACGTATGCGCTCGTCGCCACCACGTTCGTGCTGTAGCGGGGCCCCGGGACGCCCGAGGGGTGACCGGGGGGTGGTCGCGGTGCGTGCGTCCGGCTATGGTGCCTCCATGTTCTCGGTCCGGGTGTGTTGTCGCTGAGCTGACGACCCCGCGCGCGTGCGGCTCCGCCCACGCGACGCACCCCGTTCGACCCGAGGGAACTCCCCGTGGCTCAGCCCGTTCTCGCGCCCGCCCGCGCGACCCGTCGTCCGTCCACCGCCCGTCCCGACGTCCCGCGCGTCGAGGTCGCCGGCCCCGCCCGCCGCGGCGTGGAGTTCCGGCTCGACGCCGACGCGCTCGACCCCACCACGATCGCCCTGGCCGCCGCGCGCGCCGACGTCGTGCACCTCGTCCACTCGGCCGCGCTGCCCACTCCCGCAGCCGTGCGCGCGCTGGTGAGCGTGCTCGAGGACGAGGTCCGCGCCGTCGGGCGCGACCGCGACGAGGTCCGCGTGGTCCTCGAGGTCGAGACCGTCGTCGCCGACGACGAGGCCGACGCGGCCCGGCGCCGCATCGCCGTCGCGTACGCCGAGGCGTTCTCCGGGCTGACGTGGTCGCCGTCCGCGACGTGGCTCGTCGCGCCGCGCGACGCGGTGCGCGCCGCCGCGCTCGATCTCGCCGCACGCGCGGGTGTCGACACGGTCGCGCTCGTGCTCGTCGGGTCGTCCGCGCGGCACGCGGACGCGCTCGGTCTGTGACGCACCGGCCACGCGGCCTGGGTGGACGGCCGGTCCCTCGGGCCGGCGCGTCGGTGCGGTCGCGCCCCGCGGGTGCGGCGCACCCCGCACGTGCCTAGCGTGGCCGGGCGGGCCACCGGGCCCGCGCGACGGACGGAGGGCACCATGGCCGGCACGACCTGGAACGAGCAGGACGACGCCCCGACGCACGACGAGGCGGTCGCCAAGGTCGGCGAGCTGCTGCGCGACCACCACCTCGCGATGCTCACCACCGTCGACGCCGACGGCGCGCTCGTGAGCCGCCCGATGGGTGTGCAGGACGTCGAGTTCGACGGCGACCTGTGGTTCTTCACGGCGCTCGACAGCCACAAGGTCGCGGAGATCCGCGCGGGCAGCCCGGCGAACGCGGCGTTCGCGGGGTCGTCGTCGTGGCTGTCGGTCTCGGGGACGGCCGAGGTGCTCAAGGACACTGCGAAGGCGCGTGAGCTGTGGGGGCCGGTGGCCGCGGCGTGGTTCCCCGACGGCCCGGAGACCCCGAACCTCGGGCTGATCAAGCTGCACGCGGACACCGCCGAGTACTGGGACAGCCCCGGCGGTCGCCTGGCGACCGTGATCAGCCTCGTCAAGGCGAAGGTCACGGGCGAGGCGTACGACGGCGGTGAGAACGCCACCGTCGACCTCTGACCGCGACTCGCCGGCACGTCCGCACGCACGACGCCCCGCCCCGGTGACCCGGGACGGGGCGTCGTGCGTCTGCGGTCGGTCCGCGGGCCGCGGCGCGGCGGGTCAGACCAGGCGCTGGGCGGGCGAGGCCTTCGCCGTCTCGGACGGGTCGGACACGACCACGTCGCCGAGCACCTCGTCGATGCGGGTCAGCACCTCGGCCGGCAGCGTGACGCCCGCGGCCTTGGCGTTGTCGTGCACCTGCTCGGGGCGCGACGCACCGATGATCGCGGCGGCGACGTTGTCGTTCGACAGCACCCACGCGATCGACAGCTGCGCCATCGTCAGGCCCAGCTCGTCGGCGATCGGCTGCAGGCCCTGCACGCGCTCGAGCACCTCGTCGCGCATGAACCGCGCGATCATCTTCGCGCCGCCCTTGTCGTCGGTCGCGCGCGAGCCCTCGGGCAGCGGCGCGCCGGGCTTGTACTTGCCGGTGAGCACGCCCTGCGCGATGGGGGACCACACGACCTGCGAGACGCCGAGCTCGCGCGAGGTCGGCACGACCTCGGGCTCGATGACGCGCCACAGCGCCGAGTACTGCGGCTGGTTCGACACCAGCTGCACGCCCAGGTCCTTCGCGAGCGCGTGACCCGCGCGGATCTGGTCGGCGGTCCACTCGCTCACGCCGATGTACAGCGCCTTGCCCTGGCGGACGACGTCGGCGAACGCCTGCATCGTCTCCTCGAGCGGCGTCTCGTGGTCGTAGCGGTGCGCCTGGTACAGGTCGACGTAGTCGGTGCGCAGGCGGCGCAGCGACCCGTCGATCGACTCGCGGATGTGCTTGCGCGACAGGCCGGTGTCGTTCGGGCCGCCGGGGCCGGTCGGCCAGTAGACCTTCGTGAAGATCTCGAGCGACTCGCGCCGCTCGCCGGCCAGGGCGTCGCCCAGCACGGACTCGGCGACCGTGTTGGCGTACACGTCGGCCGTGTCGAACGTCGTGATGCCGACGTCGAGCGCGGCGCGCACGCACGCCGTCGCGGTGTCGTTCTCGACCTGGGACCCGTGGGTCAGCCAGTTGCCGTAGGTGAGCTCGGAGATCTTGAGGCCGGAGTTGCCGAGGAATCGGAAGTGCATGCGCCCAGCCTCTCACCCGCGCCCGACACGGGCCCGCCCGTGCGTCCCCGTGGCCGGTGACGGGGGACGGGCCCGGCCCTGGTCGGGCCCCCGGCCCTGCGCTAGCGTCCCCGCCATGCGACCCCGACGACGCCTCGCAGCCCTCCTGCTCGCCCCGGCGGCGGCCCTGGTGCTCGCCGCGTGCTCCGACGGCGAAGCCCCCGCCCCGGGGCCGACGTCGCCCGTGGCGCCGAGGGCCGGGGCGGGGGCGTCCGAGCCGCCGTCCCCGGACGACCAGCGTGCCGTGCTCGCGCAGGCGGGCGACGCGACCGAGGCGTTCGCGGGCGCCGTCGCCGGCGGCGGGACGCAGCGCGCGACGCTCGCCGACGTGACCGCCGGGTCGTACGCGCCGCGCGTCGTGTGCACGTCGGACGACGGCGCGCCCGTCACGGTCACGGTCGTCGCCGACGGCGCCGAGGTCGCGTCGTCCGAGGCGCCGTGCGTGCCGCTCGTCCAGGGCGGCGCGACCATGGCCGACGGCCCGTCGTTCGACCTGCCCGGCGGGGCGGTCGACGTGACGGTGACGGCCGCGACCGACGCCGTGGTCGCGGTCGGCCTCGTCCCGGCGGGCTGACGTCAGCCCGTGAGCGTCGCGAGCGCCTGCGCGAGGTCGTCGCGCAGGTCCTCGACGTCCTCGAGCCCCACCGACAGCCGCACGGTCGCCTCGCCGATGCCGACCGCGGCGCGGCCCGCGGGGCCGAGCTTGCGGTGCGTCGTCGTCGCGGGGTGCGTGACGATCGACTTGGCGTCGCCGAGGTTGTTCGAGATGTCGACGACGCGCAGCGCGTCGAGCACGCCGAACGTGGCCTTCTTCGCGACGTCGGCGGGCGCGTCGGGCGGGACCGCGAGGTCGAACGTCACGACGGTGCCGCCGCCGGTCTGCTGCGCGCGCGCCAGGTCGTGCTGCGGGTGCGACTCCAGGAACGGGTACCGGACGCGCGCGACGCCGGGCTGCTCCTCGAGCCACCGCGCGAGAGTGAGCGCCGACGCCGCCTGGTGGCGCACGCGCACGCTCATGGTCTCCAGGCCCTTGAGCAGCACCCACGCGTTGAACGGCGAGAGCGACGGCCCGGTGTTGCGCAGCAGCGTCTGCACGGGTCCGCGCACGTAGTCGGCGGACCCGAGGATCGCGCCGCCGAGCACGCGCCCCTGCCCGTCGACGTGCTTGGTGGCGGAGTACACGACGACGTCGGCACCGTGCTCGAGCGGGCGCGAGAACACGGGCGTCGCGAAGACGTTGTCGACGACGACGGTCGCGCCGGCCGCGTGCGCGAGCCGGCTCACGGTCGCGATGTCGACGAGGTCCTGCATGGGGTTCGACGGGGTCTCGAAGAACACGACGTCGGCGGGCGTCGCGAGCGCGGCCTCCCACTGCGCGGGCACGTGCCCGTCGACGTAGTCGGTGCGCACGCCCCACTTCGCGAGGATCTCGTCGAAGATCACGACCGACGACCCGAACAGCGCGCGCGCCGCGACGATGCGCGAGCCGGACCGCACGAGCGCGGCCAGCGCGGTGAACACCGCGGACATGCCCGACGCGGTCGCGTAGCAGGCCTCCGCGCCCTCGAGCAGCCGCAGCCGCTCCTCGAACGTCGTCACGGTGGGGTTGCCGTAGCGCGAGTACAGGAAGCGGTCGACGTCGCCGGCGAACCCGGCCTCGGCCTGCGCGGCCGTCGCGTACGTGTACCCCTGCGTGAGGAACACGGCCTCGGACATCTCGCCGAACTCGGTGCGCACGAGCCCGCCGCGCACCGCGAGCGTGTCGGGACGCAGCGTGGACCGGTCGAGGCGGTGGTCGTCCCAGTCGCCCGGGCCCGGGGGCAGGTCGGGGGTCGCGCCGCTCACGGCTGGACCCACGGCAGGCCGTCGGCGCGCCAGCCGACGTGGCCGCGGTGGCCGTCGGGGCCCGTCGGACCCTCGAAGCCCTCGAGCACGTTGTACGCGGGCCCGTAGCCGGCCGCGGTCGCGGCCTGCGCCGCGCCGATCGAGCGCTGGCCCGAGCGGCACAGGAACACCACGGGCCGGCCGTCGCCCGGCGTGACGCCGGTCGCGGCGAGCTGCTCGAGGAACCGCGGGTTGGGCTGCCCGGACGGGTACTGCACCCACTCGACGAGCGCGGCCTGCCGGCCGACGGGCCGCAGGTCGGGCACGCCGACGTAGCGCCACTCGGCGTCGGTGCGCACGTCGACGAGCACGGCGTCGTCGCGCTCCTGCAGGATCTGCCAGGCCTCGGTGGCGGTGACGTCCCCGGCGTAACCGGGGGCGGGACGCGGCTGCACGGTCATGGTCCTCCCATCGTCTCTGGCGGTAGCACCCTGCGCCACGGTCGCCCGTGCGGGTTGCTGCGGCGTCGTCGAGCCAGATCTCTCGGCCGCTCTGGATGGTCGCGGCGATGCTACGCCCGACCGGGCGGCGTCGTCGCGGGCGTCTCACGGCGGGCGTCCCACGGCGGGCGGCGCGCCGCGCGGGCACGTGCGGCGCCGTGCCAGGGTGGGTGCCGATGGACGTCCCCGAGGGCTTCGCGCTCCGCCCCACGACCGCGGCCGACGTGCCCGCGCTCACGCGCCTGCTGCACGCCGCCTACGCCGACCTCGCCGCCGCCGGCCTGAACTTCACGGGCGCGACGCAGAGCGACGAGGTGACGGCGGCCCGCACGCTGGGCGGCGGCGCGTCCTGGGTCGTCGTCGACGCCGCCGGTGCGCTCGCGGGGACCGTCACGTGCAGCAGCCCGCCGAGCGGCGGGCTGCGCGCGCTGACGGCCGCGGCGCGCGCGCCCGGCCGGGTGTGGCTCAACCAGCTCGCGGTCCGTCCGGACCTGCGTGGGCGCGGCCTGGCGTCCGTGCTGTGGGGTGCGCTGCGGTCGTGGGCGGTCGACCGCGGCGCGGGCTCGGTGGGGCTCGACACGGCCGTCCCGGCGCGCGGGCTGCGGCGGATGTACGCGCGTTGGGGGTTCGCCGAGGGCGACGTGGTCCAGTGGCCAGGCAAGGCGTACCGGAGCGTCGTCATGGTGCGCGACCTGCCCTGACGTCCGGTCCGGGCCGGTCTGCTCGTCCCTCGAGGCGAGACGTCGCGTCTCGCATCCCGAGAACTGCGGCGCGTCGCCGTTGACACGCGCCGGACCCCGCACCGATCCTCGACCCAGGTCAAGAGTGTCAGCGCGAAGCCCCGGCTCGCTGGCCGGCAACCCTCCAACCGCGGTGGGGTGCCCCGGGTGACGACCTGGTCGCGCGCCGTCCGGCGCCGGCAAGCGCGGGACCGGCCGGTCCCGAGGGACCCGTACCGGAGGTACCACCATGACCACCGTCACCGAGCTGCTCGCGTGTGCCGACGAGGCGTCCGGCGCCGCCGTTCCCACCGGCCCTGCCGTGCTCGACCCCGGCCCGCTGCTGCCCGTCACGGGAGCGTCCACGACCGTGCCGCTGGTCGACGGCACGAGCCGCACGTACGCCAACCTCGACTGCGCGGCGAGCGCGCCCGCGCTCGCGTCCGTCGCCGCACGCGTCGCCGAGGTGCTGCCCCTCTACGCGTCGGTGCACCGCGGCGCCGGGTACCTGTCGCAGGTGTCGACCGCGCTGTACGAGGCGTCGCGGCAGTCGATCGCCCGGTTCGTCGGCGCGCGCGAGGACGACGTCGCGATCGTCACGCGCAACACGACCGACTCGCTCAACCTGCTCGCGGGCGTCGTGCCCGAGGGTGGGGCCGTGCTCGTGCTCGACGTCGAGCACCACGCCAACCTGCTGCCGTGGGTGCAGCGCAGCACGGGCGCGCGCGCCGGCACCGGCCGGGTCGCGACGGTCCTGCCGATCGCGGAGACGGTCGCCGCGACGCTCGACGCGCTGCGCGACGAGCTCGCACGCCGCCCGTACGCCCTGCTCACGCTCACCGGCGCGTCGAACGTCACGGGCGAGTCGCTGCCGCTGGACCGCGTCGTCGCGCTCGCGCACGCGGCCGGCACCCGCGTCGCCGTGGACGGCGCCCAGCTCGTGCCGCACCGCGGGTTCTCGCTCGCGGCCTCGGACGTCGACTACGTCGCGTTCTCGGGCCACAAGACGTACGCGCCGTTCGGCGCCGGCGCGCTCGTGGGGCGCCGCGACTGGCTCGACACCGGCACGCCGTACCTGGCCGGCGGCGGTGCCGTGCGCGACGTGCGCACCGACCGCACCGTCTGGCAGCCCGCCCCCGCGCGCCACGAGGCGGGCTCGCCCAACGTGCTCGGCGCGATCGCTCTCGCGCAGGCCTGCGACACGCTCGCGGCGCTGCCCGCCGGTGCGCTCGAGGCGCACGAGCAGGCGCTGCGCGAGCGGCTCGTGGCCGGCCTCGAGGCGATCGACGGCGTGCGCGTCGCGCGCATCTGGCCCGACGCGGTCGACCCCGTGGGCGTCGTGACGTTCACGGTCGGGGACCTCAACCCGGGGCTCGTCGCCGCGTACCTGTCCGCCGAGCACGGCATCGGCGTGCGCGACGGGCGGTTCTGCGCGCACCCGCTGCTCGCGCGCCTCGGCGCGTCGCACGGCGCGGTGCGCGCGTCGGTCGGTGTCGGCACGACCGTCGAGCACGTCGACCGGCTCGTCGCGGCGCTCGCGACGCTGCTGACGGGCGGCCCGGCCGCGTCGTACGAGGTCGTCGACGGCTGCTGGACCGTCGCCGACGACACGCGCCCGCTGGTCGAGGTCCGCGGCCTCGACCACCTGGCCGCGACCGCGGCCGCCGCCTGCGGCCCCGCGCTCGACGACTGACCCCCACCCCGCGAGGGGTCGATCCAGCCCCACCCGGGGGTGGTGACCCCACCCCCGGTGTGGTGAGAGCTCGATCCACCCCACCCTTGGGTGGTGAGAGCTCGATCCACCCCACCCTTGGGTGGTGAGAGCTCGATCCACCCCACCCTTGGGTGGTGAGAGGTCGATCCAGCCCCACCCTGCACGGGGTGAGAGGTCGATCCAGTCACCTCTGCCGGGCACCGCGGAGAAATGACGCCACGCCTGACCGGGGCGCCCGCGAGGATGGGCGCGTGCAGCACGATCTGACCCTCGAGGGCCACGGCGCCCGCCTCGTCCCGCTCACGCGCGAGCACGCCGCGGCGCTCGCGGCGTTCGTCGACGAGCGCGTCTGGCGCGGCATGACGACGCCCACGCCGCGGGGCGTCGACGACCTGCTGGGCGTCGTCGAGACCGCGCTCGCGACGCCCGCGCGGTACGCCTTCGCGGTGCTCGTCGACGGCGAGGTCGTCGGGTCGACGTCGTTCTACGACGTCGACCTGCGCATGGGGCGCCTCGAGGTCGGGCACACGTTCTACGACCCGCGCGTGTGGGGCACGCACGTCAACCCCGCGTGCAAGCTCCTGCTCATGACGCACGCGTTCGAGACGTGGGAGGTCGCGCGCTGCGCGTACCGGGTCGAGGCGCGCAACGCCCGCTCGATCGCCGCCGTGACCAAGCTCGGCGCGCGGCCCGAGGGCCGGTTGCGCGGGCACCGCGTCGCGGCCGACGGCACGCGCCAGGACTCGTTGTACTTCTCGGTGCTCGCCGACGAGTGGCCCGACGTCCGCGCACGGCTCGTGGACCGGCTCGCGGGGCACGACGTCGCCGACGGCCGCACGTCGGTGCTGCTGATCGGCGGCCGCTCGGGCGTCGGCAAGTCGACGGCCGCGGCCGCGGTGCACGACCTGCTCGTCGCGCGCGACGTGCCCCACGCGCTCGTCGAGGGCGACGCGCTCGACCTCGCGCACCCCGCGCCGTGGGAGCACGGCGTCGCGGCCGCGAACCTCGCCGACGTCTGGCGGCGCTACCGCGCGCTCGGGCACCGCCGCCTCGTCTACACCAACACGGTCAGCGTGCTCGAGACCGAGACGCTGGCGGCCGCCGTCGGGGACCGCCCGCACGTCACGTCCGTGCTGCTCACGTCGTCCGACGCGACAGCGCGCGAGCGCCTCGCGCGCCGCGAGCAGGGCGCGTCGTACGACGCCCACGTGGCGCGCTCCGACGCCGCGGCGGCTCGGCTCGAGCAGGCCGCTGGGCCGCACGTGCACCGCGTGCCCACCGACGGCCGCACGCCCGCCGAGGTCGCGGCAGACCTGGTCGCGCTCGCGGGCTGGTGAGCACGACGACGACCGGGCGCTGACCGCGGGCCGGCATCCGCGGATCGGGGGACCGGGACCGGGGTACCGGGATCCGCGCCCGGGACCCGTCGACCGGGGCCCGGGGGCCGCGACCCGCGGCTGGCTCCCCCCAAGCATGGCCGGCGCAGTCAGTCCTCGACGACCAGCCCGACGTGGTGCGCGAGCAGCGGCGCGAGGTCGTACAGCTGGTCGGTGCTGACCCGTGCCCCGCCCAGCCCGCCCACGCCGTCGACCGCGCGCAGCCGCGCACCGCGCAGGTCGCACGCCGTGAGCCGCGACTGCGAGGCGTCGAGGCGCCGCACGTCGCAGTCGACCACGACGAGCCTGCCGACCCGGGCGTGGCTGAGGTCGAGGTCCCCGAGCGTCACGCCCTCGAGGCGCAGCTCGTCGACCGTGGACTCGCGCAGGTCGAGGTAGTCGACCTTGCCGCCGGTCACGCGCACCCGGGTCCAGCTCGACCCGAACGCGCTCAGCGCACCGATCCGCACGTCGGCGAGCGTCGTGTCGCGCCACGTCGACGACGGTGCGCGCAGCGTGCCCGCGCGCACGGCCCGCCACGTCGAGTCGAGAACGCGCGCGCGGTCCAGGTCGACGTCGTCGAGGTCGCAGTCCTCGACCGCGCACTCGAGGAAGCGCGCGCCGGTGGCGTCGCGGCCGCGCAGGTCGAGCCCGCGGAACGCCAGGCCGTCGAGGTCGGCGTCGGGCTCCAGGTCGTACGCGTCACCGGTGAGCATGGACCGACCTTCCCACGCGCGTCGGACACCGGAGGCCGGACGTCCCGCCGGCAGTCAGGGGGTGATCGGCGTGACCGTGCCCGTCAGGTGCGGCTTGCCCGACCGCGGGTGCCACACCGCGAACGCGTGGCCGTCGTCGTCGCGCGCGACGCGCACGTCGGGCGTCGCGGGCAGCAGCACCGGCGCCGCGAACTCGACGTCCCACGCGAACGCGTCGCCGCGCGCCGCTCCGACGTCGGCCAGCGCGCGCGACGCCGTGAACATGCCGTGCGCGATGGCCCGGGGGAACCCGAACGCGCGCGCGGTGAGCGGGGACAGGTGGATCGGGTTCCGGTCGCCCGAGACCGCCGCGTACCGCCGGCCCGTGTCGGCGGGCAGCTCCCAGCGGCCCGTGCGCACCGGTGGCGTGAAGGCGGCACGCTCGGCCCCGCCGTCGTCCCGGCCGTCCGGCAGCCGCACGCCCTTGGCGAGGTACGTCGAGACGCCGCGCCACGCGACGTCGCCGTCGGCGGCGACCTCGGTGACGAGGTCCACCTGCGTGCCCGACCGGTGCGGCCGCAGGTCGCGCGCCCACGCACGGACGCCCAGGCGGTCGCCCAGGAGGAGCGGCCGACGCTGCTCGACGCGGTTCGCCAGGTGCACCATGCCCAGCAGCGGCAGCGGGAAGTCGTCGCGCACCATCACCGCGGTCGCCACCGGGAACGCGAGCACGTGCACGAACCCCGCGGGCAGCGCGTCCGTCGCCGGCTCGCCCAGCAGATGCTGGTATGCCGTGAGGTGGTCGACGTCGGCGCGCACGTCGTCGACCGCGTAGGTGACCTCCGGCAGCGTCCAGCCGCCACCGCCACCGCCACCGCCACGCCGGCGCGCGGACGCGACGAGCCCCCGCGCGTACAGCCCGCCGAGCCCCGGCACCCGCGGCAGCGCGACCAGCGCGTCCGGCGCGCCGCGCGTCACCGGCCCACCAGGTTCTGCCCGCAGACCCGCAGCGTGCGGCCCACGACCCCGCCGGCCGCGGGTGACGCGAGGAACGCGATCGCCTCGGCGACGTCGACCGGCTGGCCGCCCTGCTGCAGCGAGTTCAGGCGCCGTGCGACCTGCCGCGTGAGCGCCGGGATGCGCGCGGTCATCTCGGTCTCGATGAACCCCGGCGCGACCGCGTTCGCGGTGCCGCCGAACGGCACGAGCAGCGGCGCGGTCGCGCGGACCATGCCGATGACACCGCCCTTGGACGCCGCGTAGTTGGTCTGCCCGCGGTTGCCCGCGATGCCCGACGTCGACGCGAGCGACACGATGCGCGGCGCGTCCGTGAAGTCGCCCGACGTCAGCAGCGCCTCGTTGATGCGCAGCTGCGACGCGACGTTCACCGCGAGCACCGACGCCCACCGGTCCTCGCCCATGTTGGCGAGCAGCTTGTCGCGCGTGATGCCCGCGTTGTGCACGACGACGTCGAGCCGCCCGTGCCGCGCCGTGGCGTGCGCGAGGATCCGCTCGCCCGCGTCGGGCGCGGTGACGTCGAGCTGCAGCGCCGTGCCGCGCACGCGGTTGGCGACCTGCGCGAGCTGCTCGCCCGCGGCCGGGACGTCCACCGCGACGACCGTCGCGCCGTCGCGCGCCAGCACGTCGGCGATCGCGGCACCGATGCCGCGCGCCGCACCGGTGACGACCGCGACCTTGCCGGCCAGCGGGCGGTCCCAGTCGGTCGGGAGCTCGCCCGCGTCGGAGTCGACCTCGAGCAGCTGCCCGTCGACGAACGCCGAGCGCGTCGACAGGAAGAACCGCAGCGCGCCCACGACGCTCGGGGCCGTCACCGGCACGCCGTCGGCGACGACCACGCCGTTGCCCGTCGCACCGCCGCGCAGCTCCTTGGCGAGCGAGCGCAGCAGCCCGTCGACGCCCTGCCGCGCGGCCGCGACCGCGGGCGCGTCGTCGGCGCCCGCGGGGCGCGACACCGTGACGACCCGGCCGCCCGCCCGCAGGCCCTTGAGCACCGCGCCCGCGGCGAGCACCGGTCCCTGCAGGTCGTCCGGGTGCGTGACGTCGGTGAGCACGAGCACCACGGCCGCGTACCGCACGTCGGGGGTCGCGTGCCGGTGCACCTCGAGGTCCCAGCCGTCGAGGACCGCGGGGGCGTCACCCGTCGGCGCCACGCCGCCCGCGGGTGACGAGAGCAGGGTCGCGACCGCGTCGGCGTCGGCGCCCGTGCCGAGCACGAGCGCGGGGCCGTCGAGCAGCGGCTGCCCGGGCCGGTGGCGGCGCAGCACCGCGGGGCGGGGCAGGCCCAGCTGGGCGGCGAGCTTCTTGGTCAGCCCGCTGTTGACGAGCTCGAGGTACCGGTCGGTCATCACGACTCCTGCGTCGTCGGTGGGGCGGGGGCGCACCCGAGCGGGTGCGGGTGCGGTGCGCGGTCAGGCGGCCTCGAGCAGCGCGGTCAGGCCCAGGCCGCCCGCGGCGCAGATCGACACGAGCGCGCGCACGGGGGACTCGTCGCCGGCCGCGACCTGCGCGGCCCGGCGGGCGTGCAGCTCCTTGGCGATCGTCGCGACGATCCGGCCGCCGGTCGCGGCGAACGGGTGCCCGGCGGCGAGCGACGAGCCGTGCACGTTGAGCCGCGCGGGGTCGACCGTGCCGAACGCGCCGTCGAGGCCGAGGCGCTCACGGCCGAACTCGTCGGACCCCCAGGCGGCGAGGGTCGTGAGGACCGTCGACGCGAACGCCTCGTGGATCTCCACGTAGTCGAGGTCCTCGAGCCGCAGGCCGTGCCGTGCGAGCAGCCGCGGCACGGCGAACACGGGCGCCATGAGGAGCCCGTCGACGCCGTGCACGAAGTCGACCGCGCCGGCCTCGGCGTCGACGACCGCGGCGAGCGGCGTGAGGTCGTGCGCCGCGGCCCAGTCCGCCGACCCGAGCAGGACGGTCGACGCGCCGTCGGTGAGCGGCGTCGAGTTGCCGGCGGTCATGGTCGCGGGCGCGTCGAGGCCCAGGCCGAACGTGGGCCGCAGCGAGGCGAGCTTCTCGAGCGAGGAGTCGGCGCGCAGGTTCGCGTCGCGCGTCAGGCCGCGGTACGGCGTGACGAGGTCGTCGAAGAAGCCCGCGTCGTACGCGGCTGCCAGGCGCTGGTGGCTGCGCAGCGCGAGCTCGTCCTGCGCCTCGCGCGTGATGCCCCACTGCGCGGTCGTGAGGGCCTGGTGCTCGCCCATCGACAGGTGCGTGCGGGGCTCGGACGTGCGCGGCGTCGCGGGTGCGAGGTCCTTCGGCCGCAGACGCGCGAGGGCCTTCAGGCGCTGCTGCGGGGTCTTCGCGTGCGACAGGTCGAGCAGCACGCGGCGCAGCCGGTCGCTCACGGCGATCGGGGCGTCGGACGTCGTGTCGACGCCGCCCGCGACCGCGGACTCGAGCTGGCCGAGGCGGATCTTGTTGGACAGGGACACGACCGTCTCCAGGCCGGTCGCGCAGGCCTGCTGGACGTCGTACGCGGGGGTCGTCGGGGCGAGGGCCGAGCCGAGCACCGCCTCGCGCGTGAGGTTGAAGTCGCGGCTGTGCTTGAGCACGGCACCCGCGGCGACCTCGCCGATCGTCTCGCCCTGCAGCCCGAACCGCGCCACGAGGCCGTCGAGCGCGGCGGTGAGCATGTCCTGGTTGGACGCCTGCGCGTACCGCCCGCCGGCGCGCGCGAACGGGATCCGGTTGCCGCCGAGGACGTACGCGGGGCGGGGGAGCGTGTCGGAGGCTGCGGTGCTCGTGCGGGTGGCCATGGGGCGGTCCCTCTCGGCGTCGATGACGGTGGGTCGCGAGCGGCGCCGGGCGGCTCTGCGCGAGGGCCGTTGGTCCCGGACCTGTGTCCGAAACCCACAGTACCTGATACCTTCGGTTTCGTGAGTTCTGTCACACAGGGACCGTCGACGGCGACGTCCCCCCGCCGCAGCCGCGACGACGCGCCCGGACCGTCCGCCGCCCGGGCGCTCCCGGTCGCCCTCGCCGGCACCCCCGTCGAGACGCCCCTCGGCGGCGACCACGACGCCCCCGAGGACGGGCGCTCCACGCGGTGGGCCGACCACCGCGAGGCCCGCCGCGCCGAGCTCGTCCGCGTCGCCCGCCGCACCGTGCACCACCACGGCCCCGACGTCTCGATGGAGGAGATCGCGGCCGCCGCGGGCACGTCCAAGTCGATCGTCTACCGGTACTTCAGCGACAAGACCGGCCTGCAGATCGCGGTCGCCGAGGCCGTCGTGCTGCAGATGCAGGGCGCGCTCGAGGGCGTGCTGCGCGTCGCGCCGACGCCGCGCGAGGGCCTGCGCGCGATGGTCGCGGTGTACCTCGAGATGATCGAGTCCTCGCCGCACGTCTACGCGTTCGTCACGCGCCACGGGTCGGTCGAGTCCGACGGGCCGCTCGGCCACTTCCTCGCATCCGTCACCGCGCTCGTCGCCGCGCCGTTCGCGCGCGGGCTCACCGACGAGCGCGACGGCCGGCGCGTGGCCCGCCGGCCCGCCGCCCCCTCCCACGACCCTGCGACGCCCGGCGGCGCGGCCACCCTCGCCGACCCCTGGGCCGCGGGCGCGGTCGGCTTCGTGCGCGGCGCGGGGGAGTGGTGGCTCGCGCACCGCGGCGAGCCGGGCGTGCCCGACCGCGAGGCGCTCACGGCCCAGCTCGCCGCCTGGCTCTGGGCCGGGCCCGTCGGCCTCCTCGCGCGCGACCACCCGCGCGCCGGCGACCCCGGACCCACGGCCCTCGACCCTCGTCCCGCCCACCCGGCGGCGCACCACCCCACGGCCGGCGACGACGCCGGCACCACCCCCAGGGAGCAGCGATGACGACGACGACCGACCGCCCCACCGCCCGCCCGGCCGCCGCCGACCCGCGCGTCGACGTCCCCGCGCTCGAGGAGCTCCTGCTGGGGCGGTACGCGGACCTGCGCCGCTCGGCGCGCGCGATCGTCGCCGACCCGGACTTCCAGAAGATCGAGGGCCAGCCGGTGGCCGAGCACCGCGAGCGCGTGCTCGCGCAGCTGCGGCGGCTCGAGTCGGAGCACGACGTGCTGCGCGCCTTCCCGGCCCGGCACGGCGGCGCCGACGACCACGGCGGCTCGCTCGCGCGGTTCGAGGAGCTCGTCGCGGCCGACCCGTCGCTGCAGATCAAGGCCGGCGTCCAGTGGGGCCTGTTCGCCTCGGCGATCCTGCACCTGGGCACCGAGCACCACCACGACACGCTGCTGCCCGACGCGATGCACCTGCAGGTGCCGGGCGCGTTCGCGATGACCGAGACGGGCCACGGGTCGGACGTCGCGTCGATCGGCACGACCGCCGAGTACGACGCGGGCACGCAGGAGTTCGTCATCCACACGCCGTTCCGGGGGGCGTGGAAGGACTACCTCGGCAACGCGGCGCTGCACGGCACCGCGGCCGTCGTCTTCGCCAAGCTCGTCACCGCGGCGCCGGGGCAGCCGCGCGTCGACCACGGCGTGCACGCGTTCTACGTCCCGATCCGCGACCCGCGGACCGGTGAGTTCCTGCCGGGCGTCGGCGGCGAGGACGACGGCGTCAAGGGCGGGCTCAACGGCATCGACAACGGGCGCCTGCACTTCGACCACGTGCGGGTCCCGCGGGCCAACCTGCTCAACCGGTACGGCGACGTCGCGCCCGACGGCACGTACTCGTCGCCCATCGCGAGCCCGGGGCGGCGGTTCTTCACGATGCTCGGGACGCTCGTGCAGGGGCGCGTCTCGCTCGACGGCGCCGCCGCCAACGCGAGCAAGATCGCGCTCGCGATCGCCGTGACGTACGCCAACCAGCGCCGGCAGTTCGCAGGGGGGACCGCCGACGAGGTCGTGCTGCTCGACTACGGGCAGCACCGCCGCCGCCTGCTGCCGCTGGTGGCGGAGGCGTACGCCGCGACGTTCGCGCACGAGGAGCTGCTCGCGGCGTTCGACGAGGTCTTCTCGGGTCGCGGGGACACGCCCGAGAAGCGCGAGGACCTCGAGACGCTCGCGGCGGCGCTCAAGCCGACGTCGACGTGGGCGGCGCTGCGCACGGTCCAGACCGCGCGCGAGGCGTGCGGCGGGCAGGGCTTCCTCGCCGAGAACCGGCTCACCGGTCTGCACGCCGACCTCGACGTCTACGTGACGTTCGAGGGCGACAACACCGTGCTCTACCAGCTCGTCGCCAAGCGCCTGCTCGGCGACTACGCGGCCTCGCTCAAGGCCCTGCAGTCCGACCGCGGCGACCTCGCACGGTTCGTCGTCGACAAGGTCGCCGACGCCGCGCTGCACCGCACGCCGCTCGTGCGCGCCGTGCAGACCCTCGGCGACCGGGGCGACGCGCGGCGCTCGGTCGGTCAGCTGCGCGACGAGGCCACGCAGCGCGAGCTGCTGACCGACCGCGTCGAGGCGATGGTCGCGCAGCTCGCGCAGGCGCTCGCGCCCGCGCGCCGGATGAGTCCCGAGAAGGCCGCCGCGCTGTTCGACGCCCACCAGCACGAGCTCATCGAGGCCGCGCGCGCGCACGCCGAGCGCGTGCAGTGGGAGGCGTTCACGCGCGGCCTCGCGCGCGTCGAGGACCCGGGGACGCGGCAGGTGCTCACGTGGGTGCGCGACCTGTTCGGGCTGACGCTCGTCGAGCGGAACCTCGCCTGGTACCTCATCCACGGGCGGCTCTCCGCGGGTCGCGCCCGCACCGTCACGTCGTACATCGACCGGCTGCTCGAGCGGCTGCGCCCGCACGCGCAGGACCTCGTCGACGCGTTCGGGTACGGGCCCGAGCACCTGCGCGCACCGATCGCGTCGGGCGCCGAGGCGCAGCGGCAGGACGAGGCGCGCGCGTACCTGCGGTCGCAGCGCGCGAGCGGCGACGCGCCCGTGCCGGAGAAGCACCTGAAGGGCTGACCCGCGTCGGGCACGCGGCGCGCTACCGTGCCGCGTGCCCGAGACGGTCCTGCGGTCGACGCCCGACGCGCCCTGGCTGCCGCCCGGCGGCCGCGCCGAGGTGGTGCGGTCGGCGGTCGCGCCCGTGCCCGCGGGGCTGGTCCGGCTGCTCGTGCGACGCGGCGACGCGGTGCTGTGCGTGCCGCGCGACGACGGCCGCGCCGACCTGCCGATGCGCGCCGTCGCCGCGGACGACCCCGACGGGTCCGCGGCGGCCGCGGCGCTCGCGCGGGACGTCCTGGGCCCGGGTGCGCGGCCCGTGCCCGTGGGGCACGTGCGCAACGTCGTGACCGCGCCCGACGCCGGGTACCCGTGGCCGGTGCCGCTCGCGCACTTCACGGTGTGGCGCGCCGACGGCGACCCCCGCGACACGGGGACGTGGGTCGACGTCCGCGACCCCGCGTGCGTGCTGCGCGAGCGGCACTGGTGGCCGCTGGTCGGCGACGACCCGGCCTGACGCGCCGCCGCGCCGCCGAGTCGCCGCGCCGCCGAGTCGTCGAGTCGTCGAGTCGTCGGACGACCGTCCCGCGCGCGCGTCTCCACGTGCGAGGCTGGACCACGCACCCACCCCTCGCCGCACCCGACAGGAGCCCCTCGTGGTCGACCTCGCCTACGTCATCGCCGGTTCGGAAGCCACCGGCGGCGCCGGCATCCAGGCGGACCTGCGCACGTTCCAGCAGCTCGGCACGTTCGGGCTCGGCACCGTGACCTGCCTCGTGTCGTTCGACCCCGCGCACGACTGGAACCACCGGTTCTTCCCGGTGCCCGCCGAGGTCATCGCGCAGCAGATGGAGGCCGCGACGGCCGCCTACGACCTCGACGTCGTCAAGATCGGCATGCTCGGCACGCCCGCGACCATCGACGTCGTCGCCGAGGGCCTGCGTCGTCAGCCGTGGCGGCACGTCGTGCTCGACCCGGTGCTCATCTGCAAGGGGCAGGAGCCGGGCGCCGCGCTCGACACCGACAACGCGCTGCGCGAGCAGGTCGTGCCGCTCGCGACGGTCGTGACGCCCAACCTGTTCGAGACGCACGCGCTGTCCGGCATGGCGTCCATCGAGACGGTCGAGCAGCTCACCGAGGCCGCGCGCCGGATCCAGGAGCTGGGCCCGCGCGTCGTCGTCGCGAAGGGCGGGGTCGACCTGCCCGGCGACGACGCGGTCGACGTGCTGGTCGACGGCGACGAGGTCACCGTGCTGCGGACGCCGAAGGTGGGGCGCGAGCGCGTCGCCGGCGCGGGCTGCACGCTCGCCGCCGCGATCACCGCCGAGCTCGCCAAGGGCGCCGACGTCGAGGACGCCGTGACCGCGGCCAAGGCGTTCGTCACCGCGGGCATCGAGGGCCGCATCGGCGGTCGCGCGCCGTTCGAGGTGGTCCGCCAGGGCGCCTGAGGGCTGCCCGGGGCAAGCATCTGTCGCCCCCAGAGGTGCGACGGCGAGGTCAGGCTTACCTTGCAAGAACGGGCCTCGCGTCCGCGAGGCCAGAACAGCAGGGGGCTGACGATGGTCACGAACACTCGCAGAGCCGCACGCCGTCACCACGAGCCTGACGTGGTGGAGCTGAACCCCGTCTTCGCCCGCCCGGGCGAGGCGACGGAGATCCCGAAGTTCCGCCTGCCGGACGAGGAAGCGCTCCCGGCGACGGCCTACCAGATCGTCCACGACGAGGCGATGCTCGACGGGAACGCCCGCCTCAACCTCGCCACGTTCGTCGGGACGTGGATGGACGAGCACGCGTCGCGGCTGTACCTCGAGGCCGCCGACAAGAACATGATCGACAAGGACGAGTACCCGCAGACGGCCGCGGTCGAGACACGATGCTGGACGATGCTCGCCGAGCTGTGGCACGCGCCCGACCCCGAGCACACGATCGGCACCTCGACGATCGGGTCGTCCGAGGCGGCGATGCTCGGCGGGCTGGCGCTCAAGCGGCGCTGGCAGCACGCGCGGCAGGCCGCGGGCAAGCCCACGGACCGCCCCAACCTCGTGCTGTCCAGCGCGGTGCAGGTCTGCTGGGAGAAGTTCTGCAACTACTTCGAGGTCGAGGCGCGGTACGTGCCGATCTCGTGGGAGCACAAGGTCCTCGACGGGTACGACCTGGAGTCCTACGTCGACGAGAACACGATCGGCGTCGTCGCGATCATGGGCGTGACGTACACCGGGATGTACGAGCCGGTGGCCGAGATCGCCGCGGCCCTCGACCGGATCCAGGAGGCGACCGGCCTCGACGTCCCGATCCACGTCGACGGGGCGTCGGGGGGCATGGTCGCGCCGTTCGTCCAGCCCGACCTCGCGTGGGACTTCCGCGTCCCGCGCGTCGTGTCGATCAACACGTCGGGGCACAAGTACGGCCTCGTCTACCCGGGGCTGGGGTGGGTCGTGTGGCGCGACCTGGAGTCGCTGCCCGACGACCTGATCTTCCGCGTGTCGTACCTCGGCGGGGACATGCCGACGTTCGCGCTGAACTTCTCCCGTCCCGGTGCGCAGGTCCTGCTGCAGTACTACCTCTTCATCCGCCTCGGCAGGGCCGGGTACACCGCGGTGCAGCAGACGTCCCACGACGTCGCCCTGTACCTCTCGGGGGAGATCGCGAAGATGCCCGCGTTCGAGCTGTGGAACGACGGGTCGGACATCCCCGTGTTCGCGTGGCGCCTGCGCGAGGGGCACACGTCGAACTGGAACCTGTACCACCTGTCCGACCGGCTCCGCACCAAGGGGTGGCTCGTCCCGGCGTACCCCATGCCGGTCGACCTCACCGACGTGACGGTGCAGCGGATCGTGGTGCGCAACGGGTTCAGCCACGACCTGGCGTCGGCGTTCCTCGCCGACCTGCGCGACGAGGTCGACTACCTCGACGCCCTCACCGGGCCGATGCCCGCCGAGGGTCAGCGCTCCGGGTTCCACCACTGAGCGCGGGGGAGGGAGACTCTCATGTCGACAGAGCACCGCACCCCCGCGCCCGGCGCCGCTGCCGCACCGCACGTGCGCGCCGACGGCACGCACGCCCCGAGCGCCGACCACGTCAAGCCGCACCCGTACGGGAAGCCCGGCGCGCGGCAGCCCGCCGGGCACTCCGGGCCCGCCATCGGGGCACCGGCGGCCGGGCCGGCGGCGTTCATGTCCGTCCTGCAGCTCGCGATGCTCACGGTCGTGGTCGTCGCGTCGCTGCGGTCACTGCCTGCCATCGCGACGTACGGCCTGGGCTCCGTGACGCTGTTCATCATCCCCGCGATCCTCTTCCTCGTGCCGACCGCGCTCGTCGCGGCCGAGCTCGCCACGGGGTGGAAGGGCGGGGTCTTCACCTGGGCGCGTGAGGCGTTCGGGGAACGCGTGGGCTTCGTCGCGATCTGGCTGCAGTGGATCCAGAACGTCGTCTGGTACCCCACGCAGATCGCGTTCATCGCCGCGAGCCTGTCGTTCGTCGTGAGCGACCAGCGGCTCGCGTCGAACGGCGTCTACACGGCGATCGTCATCCTCGTCCTGTACTGGGGCTCGACCCTCATCACGCTCGCGGGCGGGAACCTGTTCGCGAAGGTCGGGTCCTGGAGCGGCATCTTCGGCACGATCCTGCCGGCCGTGCTGCTCATCGTGTTCGGCGTCGTCTGGCTGGCGACCGGCGAGCGGTCGGAGACCTCGTTGGAGGCGTCGGCGGTGATCCCGCCGTGGACGGGCATCGCGTCGATCGTGCTCATCGTGTCCAACGTGCTCGCGTACGCGGGGATGGAGGTCAACGCGGTGCACGCCAACGACCTGAAGAACCCCGGACGCGGCTTCCCGCGGTCGATCGCGGTGGCCACGGTCCTCATCCTGCTGGTGTTCATCCTGCCGACGATCGCGATCTCGGTCGCCGTCCCGAAGAAGGAGCTCGGGGTGACGAACGGCATCAACCTCGCGTTCGAGCAGTTCTTCGACCACTGGGGCATGGGGTGGGGCACGCCGGTGATCTCGCTGCTCATCGCGCTCGGCGCGTTCGCGTCGGTCGTGTCGTGGATCGCCGGTCCCTCGCGCGGCCTGCTCGCGGCGGCACGCACGGGGCTCCTGCCCCCGGCGCTGCAGCGGCGCAACAAGGCGGGCGTGCAGAGCGGCATCCTGGCCGTGCAGGGCGGCATCGTGACGCTGCTCGCGCTGCTGTTCGTGCTCGTGCCGAACGGCAACACGGCGTTCATCGCGCTCGTCGACATGGCGGCGGCCCTCTACCTGATCATGTACATGATCATGTTCGCGGCCGCCATCAGGCTCCGGCGCTCGCAGCCGGACGTCGTGCGGACGTACCGGACGCCGGCCATGAAGCTCGTGGCGGGCGTCGGGTTCGTCGCGTGCGCCGTCGCGTTCGTCCTGGCGTTCATCCGGCCCTCGGGGTTCACCGGGCTCTCGGAGGTCGCCTACCCGCTGGTGGTCGCGGCCGTCGTGGTCGTGCTCGGTGGCCCGCCGCTGCTGTTCTACGCCCGTCGCCGGCCGACGTGGGACCGCCGCACCGCCGAGGAGCGCGCGACGACCGACGACGTGCTCGTGAACCCGCCGGACACCCCGGCGCCCACGAGCGCGCCCCGCACGGCCGCCGGGGGCTGAGCACCGCCGGACCCGCCGTGGGCGCGCGCCCCGACCGACACGTCACCGCCGTCGGTCGGAGCGCGCGTGCGCGTCCGCACCGGCTGCGCGGAGTGCGCCCGGCGCCGGTGCGGGACGCGTACCGTCTGACGGCGTGACACGAGCGCGCGCCCGGACGGTGACCACCGCGGTGGTGGTCCTGCTGCTCGCGGCCTGCGCACCGACCTCGCTGCCCGGGCCGGCCGCCGGCACGCCCACGCCCGGACCGGCGGCGCCCGCGACCGGGTCCGCGACGGACGGCGACGCGCTGCTCGACGCCGACGTCGTGCGGCAGCGCGGGCTCCCCCTCGGCGACGCCGGACGGGGTCACCTGCTGCCCGTACCGCACGACGCGACGGTCGACGTCGTCCCGGGCGAGGACGGCGCCGCCGCGTACGCCGTGGCGGCCGGCGGGGACCCCGCGGCGTGGGTCGCGGCGCCCGCGGGTGGCGGTGTCGCGCTCGAGACGGACGGCTCCGCCGTGCTCCGGGGGGCCGGCGGGGACGTGCTCGTCGCGCTCGGACGCCCGGCCGGCGAGGGCCGGACGGCGTCCTGGCAGGTCGAGGGCGACGTGCTGGCGCTGCGCGTCGGGACGCCCACCGACGGTGCGGCGGGCGCGGGTGGTGCGGTGTCGTTCGAGGTCGGGACCGCGGCGCTCACGTCGGCCACGTGGGGCGAGGCCGAGGGCGGTCGCTCGCTCGCGGTGGTCCCGGCGCCGTGGGTGCGCGGCGGCAGCCTCGCGGCGCAGCGCGCGCTGGAGTCGCAGCTCGAGGCGACCGAGCCGGAGGCCGCCACGCCCACCATGCGCGCGCAGCTGTGGTGCCACGTGCTCGGCGCCCCCGACAAGGCGTCGTGGAACCTTGAGCCGTGGCGACCCGAGGTCGGCACGGGCACCCTGATCGCGACGCGCTGCAACCCGACCGACGCCGACGCCTGAGCCGTCGCCGCGGGGGGCGGCGACGTCAGCCCCGGCGGCCTGCCGGTCGTCGTCGCTCGGGCCGGCAGGGCTCGCCCGGCCGCGGCCGTCGCACGTCGGCGGCCACGTCAGGACTCCGCGGCGCGACGGCGCCGCCACGTCACGAGCCCGGCGCCGAGCGCGAGCGCGAGCGCACCCGCGGCGACCAGCGTCCCCGTGCGCGCCCCGGTCGCGGCCAGCACCTCGGAGCGCTCCTGCGTCGCGGCGCGCACCTGCGCGCGGGAGGCGGGCGTCGCGTCGTCGCCGGCCGCGAGCACCTCGGAGCGCTCGGTGGGCGACGGGGCCGGGCTCGGCGTGCCACCGCCCTCGTTCCCGACCTCGGCGACGGGCGACGGGCCCGGGACCTCGCCCGCGGGTGCCGGCGTGGGGGCGGTCGGGGGCGTCGGCGGCGCGGGTGGCGTGATCTCCGGGGCGGGCGGCGCCGCCGGCGGCGCGGGCGGCGGGGTCACGGGCGGCGCGACGGGCGGCACCGCCGGGGGCGGCGTGGTCGCCGTGCGGCACACCGGCGCCTGGCCGCCCTCGCCGTGGTGCTCGTCGTACCCGGCGACCTGCACCCACGTCACGCACGCGTCGGCGGGCAGACCCGCGCGGTCCCACGTGAGCGTCGACGTGCCCGCGAGGTCGGCGTAGGGCGTGCCCGGACCCTCGACGTGCACGTTGCGCGACGCGCGACCGGCGGCCGTGGTGTAGACGACGTTGACGTGCCCGTGGACCTCGAAGACGTCGCCCGCGGGCAGCTCGAGGCCGGTCGGCGTGACGCGGTACGGCGTCGGGGAGTCGGAGCCCGCGCTCGCGGACGTCGCGGCCCCGACGAGCGTGAGCGCGGCGGCCGCGGCGGCGGCGGGGGCGGTGAGCAGGGCGGTGCGACGGCGCGACATCGGGTCCTCGTGTCCGGGGGAGGTGCCGCCCGTGGCGCGTTCGGGTGACGCACGGGGCGGCGGGCACGCGCAGGCTATCGGGCAGAACGGACGAAAAGGATGAGAACCGTGTGAGAAGTGGACGTACGTCGCACGGACGGAGCAACGGGACGTCTCGCCGACGTCTGCTCCCCGGCGTGCGTCGGCCGTGGACGCGCCGCCGTCGCGCCCTCGCGCGCCGGTACCCTGGGGCCGTCTGCCGACCTTGCGGCGCGGGTACCTGCGCGGGCGAGCGCCCCCACGGACCCGGCCCCCACCGAGGGAACCGATGACCACCGCACCTGCGCGCCCCGACGTCCCCCAGCACACGTCCGACACCGTCGAGCACGCCGCCGCGACGCCCGACCTCGAGCAGCCGTTCGCCGAGCTCGGCCTCAAGCCCGACGAGTACCAGCGGATCCGCGACATCCTCGGGCGGCGACCCACCGCCGCCGAGCTCGCGATGTACTCCGTCATGTGGTCGGAGCACTGCTCCTACAAGTCGTCGAAGACGCACCTGCGGCAGTTCGGCGACAAGACCACCCCGGCCATGCGCGAGCACCTGCTCGTCGGCATCGGCGAGAACGCCGGCGTCGTGGACATCGGCGACGGCTGGGCCGTGACGTTCAAGGTCGAGTCGCACAACCACCCGTCGTACGTCGAGCCGTACCAGGGCGCCGCGACGGGCGTCGGCGGGATCGTGCGCGACATCATCTCGATGGGTGCGCGGCCCGTGGCGGTCATGGACCAGCTGCGCTTCGGCGCGCCCGAGCACCCCGACACCGCGCGCGTCGTGCACGGCGTCGTGTCGGGCGTCGGCGGGTACGGCAACAGCCTGGGCCTGCCGAACATCGGCGGCGAGCTCGTGTTCGACGCCTGCTACCAGGGCAACCCGCTGGTCAACGCGCTGTGCCTGGGCGTGCTCCGGCACGAGGACATCCACCTGGCCAACGCCTCGGGCGTCGGCAACAAGGTCGTGCTGTTCGGTGCGCGCACGGGCGGCGACGGCATCGGGGGCGCGTCGATCCTCGCGTCCGAGACGTTCGACGACGAGAAGCCCTCGAAGCGCCCGTCGGTGCAGGTCGGCGACCCCTTCATGGAGAAGGTGCTCATCGAGTGCTGCCTCGAGCTGTACGCCGCGCGCGTCGTCGAGGGCATCCAGGACCTGGGCGCCGCGGGCATCTCGTGCGCGACGAGCGAGCTCGCGTCGAACGGCGACGGCGGCATGCACGTCGACCTCGAGAACGTGCTGCTGCGCGACCCCACCCTGACGGCCGGCGAGATCCTCATGTCGGAGTCGCAGGAGCGCATGATGGCCGTCGTCAGCCCCGAGAAGCTCGACGAGTTCCTCGCGATCACCGCGCGCTGGGACGTCGAGACCGCCGTGATCGGCGAGGTCACCGGCACGGGCCGGCTGACGATCGACCACCACGGCGACCGCATCGTCGACGTCGACCCGAAGACCGTCGCGCACGAGGGGCCGGTCTACGACCGCCCGTACGCGCGCCCCGCCTGGCAGGACGGGCTCGTCGCCGACTCGGTCAGCACGCCCGAGGGTGCGCGGCGGTACGCGCGCCCGGAGTCCGCCGACGAGCTGCGCGCGACGCTGCTGCGGCTGCTCGCCTCGCCGAACCTCGCGTCGCCCGCGTGGGTCACCGACCAGTACGACCGGTTCGTGCAGGGCAACACCGCGCTCGCGCAGCCCGACGACTCGGGCGTCGTGCGCGTCGACGAGACCACGGGCCTGGGCGTCGCGCTCGCGACCGACGCGAACGGCCGCTACGCCAAGCTCGACCCGTACACGGGTGCGCAGCTCGCGCTCGCCGAGGCGTACCGGAACGTCGCGACCGTCGGCGCGCGGCCCATGGCCGTGACCGACTGCCTCAACTTCGGCAGCCCCGAGCACCCCGACTCGATGTGGCAGCTGGTCGAGGCGATCCGCGGCCTGGCCGACGCGTGCCAGACGCTCGAGGTGCCGGTGACCGGGGGCAACGTGTCGCTCTACAACGGCACGGGTGAGCCCGGGCAGATCGACTCGTCGATCCACCCGACGCCCGTGGTCGGCGTGCTGGGCGTCCTGGACGACGTCGCGGACGCCGTGCCGTCGGGCTGGACGCAGCCGGGCCAGGCGGTCTACCTGCTGGGCACGACGCGCGCCGAGCTCGACGGGTCCGCGTGGGCCGACGTCGTGCACGGGCACCTGGGCGGCGTGCCGCCGCGCGTCGACCTCGACGCCGAGCGCCGCCTCGCGCAGGTGCTCGTCGCCGCGGCGCGCGACGACCTGGTCGACGCCGCGCACGACCTGTCGGAGGGCGGGCTCGCGCTCGCGCTCGTCGAGTCGAGCCTGCGCTACGGCGTGGGCGTGCAGGTCGACCTCGACGCGTTGTGCGCGCGCGACGGCGTGACGCCGTTCGAGGCGCTGTTCTCCGAGTCGCAGGCGCGCGTGCTCGTCGCCGTGCCGCGCTCGGAGGAGGTGCGCCTGCAGGACCTGTGCACCGCGCGCGGCGTGCCCGCGCTGCGGCTGGGCGAGACGGCCGAGACGTGCTCGCCGGGCGCCGGGACGCCCGTCGACGACGCGGACCACGCGCACGCGGCCGCCGTCGAGGTGCGGGGGCTGTTCACGCTGCCGCTCGCCGAGGCCCGTGCCGAGTGGGAGGCGACGCTGCCGCGCCTGTTCGGCTGACGGCACCTGCTCGACCCCGACGCCCGCCCTCGCGCCCCGTGCGCGGTGGCGGGCGTCGTCGCGTCCGGAGGGGGCGCCGGGGCGGTGTGCGTCCCGGATCGTGGACGTCGTGTCCGCGGGCGTTGACACCCGCCACCCACGGGCATAAATTTCCGATCAATCAAGTCGGCTTTACGTCGACGACACAGGTCACGAGCTCCGACGCGAAGCCCCGGCTGGTCGGACGGCAACCCACCCGCGCGGCGGGGTGCCCCGGGTGAGGACCAGGCGCACGCCGTGCGCAACGACCGCGAGGGACGGACCGACATGGAGCGACAGGTGAGCAGGCAGACGGCCGCGCGGCGCGAGCACGCGACCTGTCCGGCGCCGTGCCCGGCGCCGCGCGCCTGTCGCTGACCCTCCCGCGGCGCCCGCGTGCCGCCGCGCTCGTCGCGCACCCGGCTCGTCGCGCACCCGGCTCGCCGTCGCCGATGCGGTGACGGCGCCGACGCGGTGACGACGCCCGCCCGCTGACGCGTCCGCGCCGCGCGTCGACGCCCCGGGCACGCGCCCGCCGTCGTGCCCGCGTGCGGCCCGCCGCGTCCCGCGCCGTCCTCCGTCGTCGCACCCCCGGTGCCCCCGGAGCGCCGCGCCCCCACCCCGCCCTGCCCCTCACCCCGGGGACCCGCACCCCCTCGTCCACCGGCGAGGGTGCGGCCCCGCGCACCCCTGGAGCACCCGTGCCCGACACCCACCCGTCCCTGCACCTCGGCGTCGACCTCACCGACGCCGGAGCCCACCCCGCCGCGTGGCGCACCGTCCCGGCCGCCGCGCACGGCTGGTTCGACCCCCGCCGCACCGCCGACCTGCTGGCGACCGCGCAGCGCGGCCTTCTCGACCTCGCGGTCCTCGACGACGACCACGTGCTGCAGGAGGCACCCGTCGGTGGCCTGCAGGGCCGGCTCGACGCGGTGCTGCTCGCGGCGCACCTCGCACCGCGCAGCGCCGGCATCGGCCTGGTCGCGCGCACCGACACGACGCACACCGAGCCGTTCCACGTCTCGAAGGCGATCGCCACGGTCGACCACGTCAGCCGCGGGCGCGCGGGGTGGCAGGTCGGCTGGTCCACGGGCCCCGCGCAGGCCGCGGCGTTCGGGCGCAAGGACCCGCAGGACCACGACGACGCGGTCGACGAGGCCGCCGAGGTCGCGCACGTCGTCGGGCTGCTGTGGGACTCGTGGGAGGACGACGCCGTGATCCGTGACGTCGCGACCGGCCGCTACGTCGACCGCGACAAGCTGCACCGGGTCGACCACGCGGGCCCGCGGTTCTCGGTCGCCGGGCCGTCGATCACGCCCCGTCCGCCGCAGGGCCGTCCGCCGGTCGTCGTGCCGGTCACGTCCGACGCGACGCTCGCGCTCGCGGCGCGCCACGCCGACGTCGTGCGGCTGCGCGCGACCGACGTGAGCGCGGCCCGCGCGCAGCGCGACCGCCTGCACGAGCAGGCCGTCGCGGCGGGGCGGGACCCGCGCGACCTGCGCGTGCTCGTCGACACCTCCCTGCTGCTGGCCGACGACCGGTCGTCGGCGGCGGCGCGGCTCGCGGTCCTCGACGACCTGGCGGGCGAGCCGTGGCGCCCGGCGTCGCTCACGCACGTCGGCACGCCGGCGGACCTCGCGGCCGTGCTCGACGCGTGGCGCGAGGTGGTCGACGGGTTCCACCTGCTGCCGGCGGTGCTGCCCACGGACCTCGACGCGGTGGTCGACGGGCTGGTGCCGCTGCTGCAGGACGCGGGCCTGTTCCGCACCTCCTACCCGGGCACGACGCTGCGCGACACCCTCGGGCTCGCGCGCCCCGCCAACGTCCTCGCCGCGACGGCCTGAGAGGGGTCCGTCATGACCACGCGTCCGCGCAAGCAGGTCCGGCTCGGGGTGCACTTCCCGGGCGTCAACAGCACGACGGTGTGGAGCGACCCCACGGCCGGCAGCCAGGTCGACTTCTCGTCGTTCGAGCACCTCGCCACGCGCGCCGAGGCCGCGCACCTGGACTTCTTCTTCCTCGCCGAGGGCCTGCGGCTGCGCGAGCACAAGGGTCGCATCCACGACCTCGACGTCGTCGGGCGACCCGACACGCTGCCCGTGCTCGCGGCCCTCGCCGCGGTGACCGACCGCCTCGGCCTGGCGGGCACCATCAGCACGACCTTCAACGAGCCGTGGGAGGTCGCGCGGCAGTTCGCGACGCTCGACGTGCTGTCGCGCGGGCGCGCCGCGTGGAACCTCGTGACCAGCCCCGACGCGTTCACGGGCGCCAACTTCCGCCGCGGCGGGTACCTGCCGTACCCGCTGCGCTACGAGCGGGCCCGCGAGGTCGTCGACGCGGCACGCGCGCTGTGGGACTCGTGGGACGACGACGCCGTGCTGGCCGACCCCGCGGCGGGCAGGTTCCTGCGGGACGGCGGCGTCCGGCCCGTCGCGCACCACGGCCCGCACGCCGACGTGGTCGGCACGTTCCCCGCACCGCGCGGCCCGCAGGGGCACCCGGTGCTGTTCCAGGCCGGCGACTCCGCCGACGGTCGCGACTTCGCGGCCGCCACGGCCGACGTCGTGTTCTCGATGCACTCGACGTTCGACGCCGGGCAGGCGTTCTACACCGACGTGAAGTCGCGCCTCGCGGCGCACGGGCGCACGCCCGACGAGCTGCTGATCCTGCCCGCCGCCACCGCCGTGATCGGCGACACCGAGGCCGAGGCGCACGAGCGTGCCCGGCACGTCCGCCGCCAGCAGGTGTCCGGTCCCACGGCGATCGCGTTCCTCGAGCAGGTGTGGGGCCGCGACCTCGAGGCCTACGACCCCGACGGCCCGCTGCCCGACGTCGACCCCGACGTCGAGAACGCGTCGATCACGCGCGGTCGCGTGCGGCACGCGAAGGACCCGCTCGCGGTCGCCCGGCAGTGGCGCGAGCAGGCCGAGGCGAACCGCTGGTCGATCCGTGACCTCGTCATCCACGCCACGACGCGGGGCGGGTTCGTCGGAACGGCGCGGCAGGTGGCCGACGACATCGACCGCCACGTCCAGCAGGACGCGTCCGACGGCTTCATCCTCGTGCCGCACCTGACGCCGCACGGCCTCGACGACGTGCTCGACCAGGTCGTGCCCCTGCTCGCCGAGCGCGGCTCGTTCCGCGCGGAGTACACGGGCGAGACCCTGCGCGACCACCTCGGCCTCCCGCGCCCCGCCCGCCGCGACCACGCCGCGCACGGCGGCCCGTCGACCGCCCGCCCGCTCGCCGCCGTCGGCCGCTGAGCCCCGCCACCCCTGTCCCCCGGAAGGACGTCATGACCACCGCACCGCATGCCTCCGCACGGCGCCCCCGCGCACGCCTCCGGGCGGTCGCCGCGCTCGTCCCGGCCCTGCTGCTCGCCGCGTGCTCGACGGCCGCGGCCCCCGCCGTCGGCCCGTCCGACGCGGCTGCGGCGAGCGCCGACCCCGTGCCCGGCGGCACGCTGCGCTTCGCGCTCGGCGCGTCGCCCAGCGGCGTCGACCCCCAGCAGGTCGGCTCGAACGTCAGCATCTACGTGGCCCGCCAGCTCGCCGACTCGCTCACCGACCAGGACCCCGAGACCGGCGAGATCGTGCCGTGGCTCGCGACGAGCTGGGACGTGAGCGACGACCTCACGCAGTTCACGTTCCACCTGCGCGACGGCGTCACGTTCTCCGACGGCACGCCCCTGACGGCGGCGACCGTCAAGGCGAACCTCGACGTGCTGGCCCGCGGGCTCGGCGCCGGGTCGGCGCTCGCGACGAGCTACCTCACCGGGTACGTCGAGACGCGCGTCGACGACGAGCGCACCGCGACCGTCGTCTTCGAGGCGCCCAACGCGCAGTTCCTGCAGGCCACGTCGACGGTCTCGCTCGCGATCCTCTCCGACGCGACCACGCGGGTCGCGCCCGAGGCGCGGCTGCAGGGCGACGTCGTCGGCTCCGGCCCGTTCGTGCTCGAGAGCTACACGCAGGACCAGGGCGCCGTGCTCACGCGACGCGACGGGTACGCGTGGGCGTCGGGCGTCTCCGACCACGACGGCGAGGCGTACCTCGACCGGATCGAGTTCACGGTCGTCCCCGAGTCCGGCGTGCGCGCCGGCGGGCTCGCGTCCGACCAGTTCGACGCCATCGGCGACGTGCTGCCGCAGGACGTCGCGCAGGTCGAGGCGGCCGACGGCGCCGTGCTCACGCGCACCAACCCCGGTGTCGTGTTCGTGCTGCAGCCCAACGTCACGGCCGCGCCGCTCGACGACCCCGACGTGCGCCGCGCGGTCAACCTCGCGATCGACCGGCAGCAGATCGTCGACACCGTGCTGTCCGACGCGTTCCGGCCCGCCACGAGCGTGCTCGCGTCGACCACGCCCGGGTACGTCGACCTGTCCGACGGCCTCGCGCTCGACGCCGACGCGGCGGCCGACCTGCTCGACGACGCCGGCTGGGAGCCCGGCGACGACGGCATCCGCGAGAAGGACGGCCGGCGGCTCACGTTCGACGTCGTCTACGCGCCCCTGTTCACGGGGTCGCAGGCCGTGCTCGAGCTCGTGCAGCAGCAGCTGCGCGCCGCGGGCGTCGACCTGCAGATCCGCCAGCAGACCCCCGCCGAGCAGCAGCAGTCGCTGACGGCGGGCGCGTTCGGCACGTACTACTACAACGTCACGCGCGCCGACGGCGACATCCTGCGCACGCAGTTCTCGTCGACGCTGCGCAACATCAACCAGCGCCCGGCCGACGACGTGCTCGACCCGCTGCTCGACGCGCAGCTCGCCGCCGCCGACCCCGCAGCGCGTGCCGACCTCGTCGCGCAGGCGCAGCGCGAGGTGCTCGACCAGGGGCTCGCGATCCCGCTGTTCGAGCTCGCGCAGTCCATCGGCGTGGCCGGCGGCGTGCACGGCGTGGCGTTCGACGCGTCCTCGCGGCTGCTGTTCCACGACGCGTGGATCGAGCCGACGCCGTGACCCGGTACGTCCTGCACCGCGTCGTCGGCGCCGCGGCCGTGCTGCTCGCCGCGTTCACCGCGGCCTTCGCGGTCCTCTACCTGCTGCCGAGCGACCCGGTGAGCATCATGCTCGACCAGAGCTCGACCGGCGGGTACGTCGACCCCGCGCAGGTCGACGCGCTGCGGGCCAGGTACGGGCTCGACCAGGGCCCGCTGCAGCAGTACCTCGGCGCGCTGGGGCGCACCCTGCGCGGCGACCTCGGCACGTCCGTCGCGTCGGGGGCGCCCGTGGCCGGCCTGATCGCGGCCGCGCTGCCCGAGACCGCGCGGCTGGCGGCCCTGGCCCTGGTCCTCGCGGTCGTCGGCGGCGGTGCGCTCGCGACGGCCGCGACGTGGACGCGGTCGGCGCGCCTGCGGGGCGTCCTGCTCGCGCTGCCGCCGCTCGGCGTCGCGGTCCCGACGTTCTGGGTCGGGCTCGTGCTGCTCCAGGTGCTGTCGTTCCGGTACCCGCTGTTCCCTGCCGTCGGCAACCGGGGCGCCGCGAGCCTCGTGCTCCCGGCCGTCACGCTCGCGATCCCGCTCGGCGCGACCGTCGCGCAGGTGCTCGCGCACGGCATGGGCGCCGCGTGGCGCGCGCCGTACGTCGAGACCGCGCTCGCCAAGGGCGCCACCCGCACGCGCGTGCAGCTGCACCACGTCACGCGCAACGCCGTGCTGCCGGCCCTCACGCTGCTCGGCGTACTCGTCGGGAACGTGCTGGCCGGCTCCGTGGTCGTCGAGACCGTGTTCTCGCGGCAGGGGTTCGGGCGGCTCGTGCAGGCCGCTGTCACGACGCAGGACCTGCCGGTCGTGCTCGGCCTCGTGGTCGTCGCGGCCGCGGTGTTCGTCGTCGTCAACCTGCTGGTCGACGTGGCGTACCCGCTGCTCGACCCGCGCCTGACCCGGGGGAGGGCCGCCGCATGACCGTCGCCGAGACCGCCGCCCCCGTGGCCGTCCGCACCGGGGTGCCGACGCGCGCCCGCCGCGGCCCGCACGTGCTGCCCGCCCGCCTGCGGCACCACCCGCTGACGCGCCCCGGTGCGCTGCTCGCGCTCGCAGTCGTGGCCGTGGTGCTCGCCTGGGCCGTCGTGCCCGGCGCGTTCACGTCCCACGACCCGATCACCGGCGTCCCGGCCGACGCGCTCGCACCACCCGGCGCCGCGCACTGGTTCGGCACCGACCACCTCGGCCGCGACCTGTACGCCCGCACCGTGCACGGCACGGCGCTGTCGGTGCGCGCCGCGCTCGTCGCGGTCGCCGTCGCCGCCGTGGCCGGGTCCGCGATCGGGGTGGTCGCCGGGTTCGTCGGCGGGCGCGTCGACGACGTGCTGATGCGCGGCACCGACGTGCTGCTCGCGATCCCGAACCTGCTGCTGTCCCTCGCGGTCGTCACCGTGCTGGGCTTCGGGACCCTCGAGGTCGCGCTCGCGGTGGGCGTCGCGTCCGTCGCGACGTTCGCCCGGCTCATGCGCGGCGAGGTGCTGCGCGTGCGACGCGCGACGTACGTCGAGGCCGCGCACCTCGCCGGCGCGGGGAGAGCGTCGGTCGTCGTGCGGCACGTGCTGCCCAACGCGGCAGGCCCCGTGCTCGCGCTCACGACGGTCGAGCTGGGCGGCGTCGTGCTCGCCGTGTCGGCGCTCAGCTTCCTCGGCTACGGCGCGACGCCCCCCACACCCGAGTGGGGCTCGCTCGTCGCCGAGGGACGCAACTACCTCGCGTCGGCGTGGTGGTGCTCGACGCTGCCCGGCGCCGTGATCGCGGTGGTCGTGCTCGCCGTCGGGCGCCTCGGGCGCGCGGTCGGACGACCCGGGAGGACCGCCCGATGACCGCCGACGTCCTGACGGCCCGCACCGCCGGCCACCCGTCCCGGCCCGGGGGAGACGCTCGACCCGTGCTGGTCGTGCGTGACCTGCACGTCACCTACCGCGGCACCGACGGCGACGTGCCGGCCGTGCGCGGCGTCGACCTCGACGTCCACGCGGGCGAGGTCGTGGCGCTGGTCGGCGAGTCCGGCTCGGGCAAGTCCAGCACCGCGCACGCCGTGGTCGGCCTGCTGCCCGCGAACGGCGCCGTCACCGGCGGCGCGCTCACGCTCGGCGACGACCCGCGCACGGCCCTCGACCTCGCGACGCTGCCCGAGCGCGCGTGGTCGCACGTCCGCGGCGCCCGCCTCGGGCTCGTGCCCCAGGACCCGGGCGTCGCGCTCAACCCCGTGCAACGCGTGGGCGACCAGGTCGCCGAGGTGCTGCGCATCCACCACCGCACGACGCGCCGCGCGGCGCACGCCCGCGCGGTCGAGATCCTCGACGCCGTCGGCATCGACGCGCCCGCCGCACGGGCCCGGCAGTACCCGCACCAGCTGTCGGGCGGCATGCGGCAGCGCGTGCTCATCGGCATCGCGCTCGCGTGCGAGCCCGAGCTGCTGGTCGCCGACGAGCCGACCAGCGCGCTCGACGTCACGGTGCAGCGGCGCGTGCTCGACCTGCTCGCCGACCTCACGGCACGCACCGGCACCGCGGTACTGCTCATCACGCACGACCTGGCCGTCGCCGCCGACCGGGCCGACCGCGTCGTCGTCATGAAGGACGGGCGCGTGGTCGAGCACGGGGCGACCGCGCAGGTGCTGCGCACCCCGCGCCACGCGTACACGCGGGAGCTGCTCGCCGCGGCCCCGGGGCTCGCGGCCCGGGGCGCGGGCGGTGCGCCGACGGCGCGCGGCGCCGTGCCCCCGGCCGCGCGCCCTGCCGCGAGGACGGCGCCGCGGGCGACCCCACGGGTGGACGTCGCGGCGAGCGGGGCGCCCGCGCTCGTGGAGGTCGACGGGCTCACCCGCACGTTCCGCCTCGGCCCGCGGCGGTCGGGTGAGGTGCTGCGTGCGGTGGACGGCGTGACGTTCGCGGTGCCGCGCGGCTCGGCGTTCGCGCTCGTGGGGGAGTCGGGGTCCGGCAAGTCGACGACGGCGCGGCTCGTGCTCGGCCTCGACCGGCCCGACGCGGGCGCGGTCCGGTTCGACGGCGTCACCGTCGCCGCGGCCCGGGGCGTCGCCCTGCGCGACCTGCGGCGCCGCACCCAGCTGGTCCACCAGGACCCGTCGACCGCGCTCGACCCGCGCTTCACGGTCGCGCGCGCCGTCGACGAGCCGCTGCGCGCGCACCGGGTCGGCACGCCCGCCGAGCGGCGCGAGCGCGTCGCCGACCTGCTCGCCCACGTGCACCTGTCGCCCGACCTCGCGCGTCGCCGACCCGCCGAGCTCTCGGGCGGGCAGCGCCAGCGCGTCGCGATCGCGCGCGCCCTCGCGCTCGACCCCGAGCTGCTGGTGCTCGACGAGCCGACCAGCGCGCTCGACGTGTCCGTGCAGGCCCGTGTGCTCGACCTGCTCGCGGACCTGCGCGAGCGCCGCGGCCTGACCTACCTGTTCGTCTCGCACGACCTCGCGGTCGTCCGCCGCGTCGCCGAGCACGTCGGCGTCATGCGGGCCGGCCGCCTGGTCGAGACCGGGCGCACCGCGGACGTCCTCGACGACCCGCGCGACCCCTACACCGCCGAGCTCGTCGGCGCGATCCCCGGCACGCACGCACGAGAGGACCAGCCATGACCCTGCAGGACACCGCCACCCGACCGGCCGCCGACACCCCGACCGACGCCCCGTCCGCGTCGGACCGGGCCGCGACCGCCGCCGCGCACGCCGCGTGGCGCGCCGCGCGCGAGGACGAGCTGCGCGCACCGCACGGCTGGCTCTCGCCCGTCGCGTACCTCGCCGTCCCGCACGCCCCGACCGTGCTGGGCGACGTGCCCGGCCGCTGGTGGGTCGACGCCGACCAGGTGCACCACGCGGTCGGTGCCGACGTCACGACGCACGCGGTCGCCGAGGGCGGCTCGCAGGTCGTGACGACCTACCTGCCCGCCGGGCGCGCCTCGGCGGGCGACGCCGATCCCTCCGAGGTCGCGGTCGAGCTCGTGCGGCGCACGTGCCGGTTCGCGCTGCGGCTGCGCGACCCGCACGCGCCCGCGAGGCGGGCGTTCACCGGCGTGCCGGCGTACGACCACGACGCGTCGTGGGTGCTCGACGTGCCCGTCCGGTGGTACGCCGAGCCGCGCGAGGTCGTCGTGGGAGCGGCTCGGCCCGGTCTCGTGCACCGCGTGCAGGTCGTCGGCGAGGTCGACGTCGCGCGGGACGGGCGGCGCGCGACCCTCGCGCTGACCGGCGCGCCCGGCGGCGCGGTGACGCTCCTGTTCAGCGACGAGGCCGACGACGTCGCGCCGTGGCGCGTCGTGCAGGCCGGGGTCCCCGGCCCCGGTGCGACGACGCTGCGGCTCGACCTCAACCGCGCCGTCAACCTGCCGTACGCGTTCTCGGAGCACGGCACGTGCCCCGCACCCGTGCCCGGCAACCACCTGCCGTTCGCGGTGACCGCGGGTGAGCGGGTGCCGCGGTGACCACGACCGCGCCCGTGGGGGCCGGTCCCGTGCCCGGCGACGCGCTCGAGGTGCGCAGCGTGCACCTGCACGACCCGCTCGTGCGGCCCCTGATCGACGAGCTCGCGCACGAGTACTGGTCGCGGTACCGGCGCCTGCTGACCGCCGAGCAGCTGCGCGACGAGATGGAGCACTACCCGGCGGAGGAGTTCGCACCCCCGGACGGCGAGCTGCTGCTCCTGCTCGCCGACGGCGCCCCGCTCGCCGGGGGTGCGTTCCGGCGCCGCACCGAGGCCGAGCTGGGGGACGTGGCGCGCCTGGAGCGGGCCGGCACCCGGCGCCGCGACGGGACGCCCGCGGTCCGCACGGCCGAGCTCAAGCGCATCTGGACCCACTCGGCCCACCGCCGCCGCGGGCTCGCACGCCGCGTGCTCGCCGAGCTCGAGCGGCGCGCCACGGCCCGCGGCTACCGGCGGCTCTACCTCACGACCGGTCCGCGGCAGCCGGAGGCCGCCGGTCTCTACCTGACCACGGGCTACCGCCCGCTGTTCGACCCGACGGTCGCCCCCGCCGGTCCGCTGCCGTTCGAGAAGTGGCTGGAGGTCACGACGTGAGCACGCACCTCGCGCAGGACGAGTCGCGCCTGCTGGTCCCGCCGCCCGCGCGGCACCCGGCCGACCCGGCGGCCGGCGCCGGACCCGACGCCGGGGCCGCCGACGGACGCAGCGGCCGCGACGACCGGCTCGACGACCGTCTCGAGGGCCTGCGGATCGTCCCGGCACGGCACCCCGGGCGCTGGGTCGCGACGGCCGCGGTCGCGGTCCTGCTCGCGATGGTCGTCAGCTCGCTGGTCACCAACGACCGCTGGGAGTGGGGCGTCGTCGCGCAGTACCTCACGTGGCCGTCGGTCGTCGAGGGCGCGTGGGCGACCGTGCGGCTCACCGCCGTCGCGGCGGTCGTCGGGTTCGCGCTCGGCACGGTGCTCGCGCTCATGCGGCTGTCGCGCTCGCCGCTGCTGCGGTCGGTGTCCTGGGCGTACACGTGGGTGTTCCGGTCGGTGCCGCTGCTGCTGCAGCTGCTGCTCTGGTACAACCTCGCCTACCTGTACCCGCACCTCAGCCTCGGCGTGCCGTTCGGCCCCGAGTACCTGTGGTTCGACACGCTGTCGGTCGTCGACAAGTTCTGGGCCGCGATCCTCGGGCTCGGCCTCTCGCAGGCCGCGTACTCCGCCGAGATCGTGCGCGCCGGGATCCTGTCGGTCGACCAGGGGCAGCACGAGGCGGCCGCGTCGCTCGGGCTGCCGCGCCGCCGCCAGGTGAGCCGCATCATCCTGCCGCAGGCCATGCGCACGATCGTGCCGACGGCCGTCAACGAGGTCATCGGGCTGCTCAAGGGCACGTCGATCGTCTACGTGCTCGCGTACGGCGAGCTGTTCTACATCGTCAGCGTCATCTACGGCCGCAACGGGCGCGTCGTGCCGCTGCTGCTGGTCGCGTCGCTCTGGTACCTCGTGCTGACCACGCTCATCACGGTCGTGCAGTACTACGTCGAGCGGCACTACGCGAAGGGTGCGCTGCGCACCCTGCCGCCCACGCCGCTGCAGCGCGCGCGGTGGACCGTCCAGGTCGCGGGCGCGCGGTTCACCGGGCGTGACGTGCCACCGGGCGTGCCACCGGCGTACGCCGCGCGGGCGCGCGTCGGGGTGCTGACGCGCACGTCGCGCACGGTCGCGCCGACCGCGGGGGAGCGGGCGTGAGCGCCGCGACGTCCGCGGCCGTCGACCGGCTCGCGGACGCGACGGGCCGCGTCGAGCTGCACGACGTGCACAAGGCGTACGGCACGCTCGAGGTGCTGCGTGGCGTGTCCCTGACGCTCGAGCCCGGGTCGGTCACGGTCGTGCTCGGGCCGTCGGGGTCGGGCAAGTCGACGCTGCTGCGCGTCGTCAACCACCTCGAGAAGGTCGACCGCGGGTTCGTCGCGGTCGACGGCGAGCTCGTCGGGTACCGCCGGCGCGGGCGCACGCTGCGCGAGCTCACCGAGCGCGACGTGCTGCGGCAGCGCACGCGCATCGGCTTCGTGTTCCAGTCGTTCAACCTGTTCCCGCACCTCACCGCCGTGGAGAACGTCGTCGAGGCGCCCGTCGCGGCGCAGGGCAGGCCGCGCGCCGAGGTCGAGGCGGAGGCGCGCGAGCTGCTCGCGCGCGTCGGGCTCGCCGACAAGGCCGACGCACGCCCGCGCCAGCTCTCGGGCGGTCAGCAGCAGCGCGTCGCGATCGCCCGGGCGCTCGCGCTGCGGCCGTCGGTGCTGCTGTTCGACGAGCCGACGTCGGCGCTCGACCCCGAGCTCGTCGGCGAGGTGCTCGACGTCATGAAGGACGTCGCGCGCACCGGCACGACGCTGCTCGTCGTCACGCACGAGATCGGGTTCGCACGCGAGGTCGCCGACACCGTCGTGCTGCTCGACCGCGGCGTCGTCGTCGAGCAGGGCCCGCCCTCCCAGGTGCTCGACGCGCCGCGCCACGAACGCACGCGCGCCTTCCTGCAGAAGGTCCTCTGACCCCGACCCGCCCGCACGTCCCCTCCTGCCACCCGCCCGTCCCGCGGCGCGCCGTACCGCGCGCCGTCCTCCCCACCCCGAGAGGTCTCCCGTGACACCGAACGCCCGCACCTCCCGCGCGCTCGCCGCGCTCGCCCTGCTGCCGCTGCTCGCGCTCACCGCGTGCTCCGGGGTCAGCACGCAGGCGCCCGCCGCCGCGGCGCCCGACGACGCGGGCACCTCGACCGCCGCGGCACCCGCCGGGCTCGCCGTGAGCACGAGCCCCGACCAGGACCGCGTGCGCACCACCGAGTCGCCCGAGGCGATCGCGCTGCTGCCCGCCGCGTGGGCCGCCAAGGACGAGCTCGTCGTCGCGATCAGCGCCGGCGCCGCACCGCCCCTGGGGTTCCTCGCGGACGACGACAAGACACCCATCGGCAACGAGACCGACATCGCCCAGCTCGTGGCCGACGCGCTCGGCAAGGAGCTGCGCCTCGAGGTCAAGGCGTGGGCCGACTGGCCGCTCGCGCTCGGCTCGGGCGACGTCGACGCCGTCATCTCCAACGTCACCGTGACCGAGGAGCGCAAGGAGACCATCGACTTCTCGACGTACCGCAACGACGAGCTCGGCTGGCTCGTCGCGGCCGACTCCGACGTCGAGCGCATCGCCGAGCCGGCCGACGTCGCGGGCCTCGTCGTGGGCGTCGGCTCGGGCACCAACCAGGAGAAGATCCTGCTCGAGTGGGACCGGCAGAACACCGCCGCCGGGCTCGACCCGGTGCAGGGACCCGAGTACTACGAGCAGTTCTCCGACGTCCTGCTCGCGCTGCAGTCCGGGCGGCTCGACGCCTACGTCGGGCCCAACGCGTCGCTCGCGTACCAGGCGGCCGTCAGCCCGCAGGACTTCAAGGTCGTCGGCACGCTCAACGGCGGCTGGCCCGACACCGCGCAGATCGCCGTCGCGACCCGCAAGGGCGCCGACGCGGCCGACGCCGTGACCGCCGCGATCAACCACGCGATCGCCGACGGCAGCTACGCGAAGGTCCTCGAGCGCTGGGGCCTGACGTCCGAGGCCGTCGCGGAGTCGCAGACCAACCCGCCCGGGCTGCCGAAGACGTCCTGACGGCGTCCCGCACCCGCTCGCCCACCCACCCACCCACGTACGCGTCGCGCCCGCGACGGGAGAGGAGCACGCATGACCGAGCACGTCGACCACGTCGTCGTCGGCGGCGGCGTCATGGGGTCGGCCGCGGCCTGGCACCTCGCCCGGCGCGGGCGCGACGTCGTCCTGCTGGAGAGGTTCGCACCCGGGCACGTGCACGGCGCGTCCCACGGCGCGTCCCGCATCTACCGCACGACCTACCCCGAGCCCACCTACCTCGACCTCGCGCAGGAGGCGCTGCGGTGGTGGCGTGAGCTCGAGGCGGCGACGGGTGCCGCGCTGCTCGAGATCACCGGAGGCGTGAGCCACGCGCACCCTTGGACGCCGTCGGCGGCGCGCGCCGAGGCCGTGGCCGCCGCGTTCGCGGCGCGCGGGATCGCGCACGCGTGGCTCACGCCCGACCAGGCCGCCGAGCGGTGGCCCGGCCTGCGGTTCGAGGGCCGCGTGCTGCACGAGACCGCGACCGCCGGCCGGCTGCACGCCGACCGTGCCGTCACCGCGCTGCAGCGCGCCGCGGCCGCGCACGGCGCCGACGTGCGGCACGAGGCGCCCGTGCGGCACCTCGAGCCCGTGCCCGGAGGCGTGCGGGTCGTCACGCGGCACGGCGACCTCGTCGCGCGGCGCGTCGTCGTCACGGTCGGGGCGTGGAGCGCGGGGCTCGTCGGGCCGCTGCTCGCCGCGCCGCCGGCCGGCTCGCGCACCGGCCCGCACGTGGGGCCCGAGGACGTCCTGCCGCTCGTCGTCACGCAGGAGCAGCCCGCGCACCTCGCCGCGCGCGACCCCGCGCTGCTCGCCACGTGGCCGAGCTTCACGCACGACCCCGGCCCCGCCGCGGGCTGGCCCAGCGGCGTGTACGGGCTGGTGACACCGGGCGAGGGCGTCAAGGTCGGGTTCCACGGCGTCGGGCCCGTCGCCGACCCCGACCGTCGCACGTACCGGCCCGAGCCCGCGCAGCTCGCGGCCCTGCGCGACTACGTGCGCACGTGGCTGCCCGGGCTCGACCCCGACGACCTCGCACCCGTGAGCTGCACGTACACGACCACGCCGGACCACGACTTCGTGCTCGACCGGCGCGGACCGCTCGTCGTCGGCGCCGGGTTCTCCGGCCACGGCTTCAAGTTCGCGCCCGCCGTCGGGCGCGTGCTCGCCGACCTGGCCACGGGCGACGCGCCCGGCCCCGCCCCGTTCGCGCTCGCCCGGTTCGCGCGCACCCCGGCCGGCCCGGCCCGGGCCGCGCGTGCCGCCGTCCCCACCCCGAGAGGCTGACCGATGACCCACCCCCGCGCGGCCCGCGTGCCGCTGTCCGTCCTCGACCTCGCCGTCGTCCCCGAGGGGTCGACCGGCGCCGCTGCGCTGCGCACCGCCGTCGACCGCGCGGTGCTGCTCGACCGGCTCGGCTACCGGCGCGTCTGGTACGCCGAGCACCACCTCGGCGCGGGCGTCGCGTCGGCGGCGCCGGCGGTGCTCGCTGCGGCCGTGGCCGCCCGCACGTCGCGCATCCGCGTGGGCAGCGGGGCGGTGCTGCTGAGCACGACGAGCCCGCTGGTCGCGGCCGAGCAGTTCGGCACGATCGCGGCGCTGCACCCCGGGCGCGTCGACCTCGGGCTCGGGCGCGCGCTCGCGCCGCGCGACGTCGGCGGACGGCGCCCCGACCAGCCCGCACCGGCGCCCGCACCCGCGCGGGACGTCGACGGGCTGCACGTGCCCGCCGCGCCGCCGCTCGACCTCGGCGACTCGGCGCTGCGCGAGCGGCTGCTCGCGCAGCAACGGGTCGTCGGCGCCTCGCGCACGGCCGCGAGCTTCCGCGCCGAGCTCGAGCTGGTGCTCGCGCTGCACGCCGGCACGTACCGCGACGAGGACGGCCGCCCGTACGTCAGCCCGCCCGTGCAGGGCGCCGACTGGCAGCTGTGGGTCCTCGCGTCGAGCGCCGGCGAGAGCGCCCGCGTCGCGGGCGAGCTGGGTCTGCCGCTCACCGCGAACTACCACGTGAGCCCGGCGACGACGCTCGACACGGTGGCCGCGTACCGCGCGGCCTTCCGGCCCGGCGTGCTCGCGGCGCCGTACGTCGCGGTCTCGGCCGACGTGCTCGTGGCGGACACCGACGAGCGCGCCCACGACCTCGCCGCGCCGCACGCCGACTGGGTGCTGTCGATCCGCCGCACCGCGGGCGGCGCCCGCACCTACCCACGGCACGCGTCGGTCGCCTGGGAGGACCGCCCCGACGACGAGCGCGCGGTGCTGCGCGACCGCGTCGACACGCGGTTCGTCGGCGACCCGACCGCCGTCGTCGCCGGCCTGCAGACGCTGCAGCGCGTCACGGGGGCCGACGAGCTCGTCGTCACGACGTCGACCCACGACCCCGCCGACACCGCGCGCTCGTTCGCGCTGCTCGCGCACGCGTGGGGGCTGCCCGCCGAGGGGGCGCCCGCACCCGCCGCGGCGCCCGAGCGGCACCCCGCCCCGGCCCTCGCCACCCCCTGACCCCTCTCCGTGAGAGGTCGATCCAGCCCCACGTGGAGCGAGGCCGGATCGCCCTCTCGGCGCGAGAGGGCGATCCAGCCCACGCGGCGAGACCGGATCGCTCTCTCCGCGCGAGATGTCAATCCAGTTCGACCCGACCCGACCCGACCCCAGGAGAGCACCGTGCCCGTCGAGTTCCTCGGCATCGCCGCCCCGTCCGACGCGTCCGAGACGTCCGCACGCACGACGTCCGGCCCGCTCGACCTCGCCTACCTCGAGCGCCTCGTGCGCGCGCACGCCGACCACGGCTGGACGCGCGTGCTGTTCGCCTACGGCTCGTCCGGCGCCGACCCGGCCGCGCTCGCGGCGTACGTCGCGGCGCGCGTGCCGGACGTCGAGCTGCTGCTCGCGCACCGCCCCAACGTGTCGGCGCCGACGTACGCGGCCAAGACGTTCGCGACGCTCGACCAGGTGTCGGGCGGGCGGCTCTCCGTGCACTTCATCACGGGTGGCAACGACCACGAGCAGCGTCGCGAGGGTGACACCCTCACCAAGGACGAGCGGTACGACCGCACGGGCGAGTACATCCGGGTCGTCAAGCAGGCGTGGGCGAGCGAGACCCCGTTCGACCACCACGGCACGCACTACGACCTCGAGGACTTCGTGCTCGACGTCAAGCCGTTCGGCGGCCGCACGCCGACCATCTCGTTCGGCGGCTCGTCGGACGCCGCCTACCGGGTCGGCGCCGCCGAGGCGGACGTCTTCGCCGTGTGGGGCGAGCCGCGGGCGCGCACGCGCGAGCAGATCGAGCGCGTGCACGCCGAGGCCACGGCGGCCGGGCGTGCGACGCCGCCGCGCATCCACGCCGCGTTCCGGCCGATCGTCGCGCCGACCGAGGCCCTCGCGTGGGAGAAGGCGCACCGCGTGCTCGACCGCATCGAGGCGCGCAAGGCCGCGCTCGGGGGCGCGCTCAGCCGCCGCCACCCGATCGACGCACCCGAGAACGCGGGCTCGCAGCGGCTGCTGCAGATCGCGGCCGAAGGGGACCGGCACGACGAGGTGCTGTGGACGGCGACCGCCCGGGCGACGGGCGGGGCCGGCAACTCCAACGCGCTCGTCGGGACGCCCGAGCAGGTCGCGCAGGCCCTGCTCGCGTACTACGACCTGGGTGTCCGCGTGATCTCCGCCCGGGGGTACGACCTGCTGGACGACGCGGTCGACTTCGGCCGGTACGTCATCCCGCTGGTCCGGGAGGGGGTCGCCGAGCGCGACGCCGCCGCGGCCCGCGTCGCCTGACGCCCGCACCGCCGCCGCCCGCCCGACCCCGCCGCCCGCACCGCCCGCCGACCGCGAAGGACCCCTCGTGCGCTTCCAGCTCCTCGACATCGTGTTCAACCCGCCGCACCCGGTGACGGGGGCCGCGGTGCCGCCCGCCGACCGGCTCGCGCGCGTCGTCGAGCACGCCGTGCTGGCCGAGGAGCTGGGCTTCGACTCGTTCGCGGTCGGCGAGCGGCACGCCGGCGACGTGCTGTCGTCGGCGCCGACCGTGCTCCTCGGCGCGATCGCCGCGCGCACGTCCCGGATCCTGCTGTCGACGGGCGTCACGGTGCTCTCGCTGCTCGACCCGGTGCGCGCCGCGGAGGACCTCGCGACGGTCGACCAGCTGAGCCGCGGGCGGCTGGAGATCGTCATCGGCAAGGGCAACGAGGTGCTGCAGTACCCGCTGCTGGGCCTCGACCTCGACAAGCAGTACGAGTACCTCGAGGAGAACCACGGCCTGCTGCGCCTGCTGCTCGCGCGGGAGGACGTCACGTGGTCGGGGCGGCACCGCGCGCCGCTGGAGCACGCGACGACGCTCCCGCGGCCGTTCGCGGGACCGTTCCGCGTCTGGCACGGCTCGGCGACGTCCCGGTTCGCGGTCGAGCTCGCCGCGCGGCACGGCGAGCCGATCGTCAGCGCCAACGCGCTGCAGCCGCGCGAGGCGTACCGCGTGCTCGTCGACCAGTACCGCGAGCGGTACGCCGCGCACGGGCACGACCCGGCGCGCGCGTTCGTCGGCGCCGGGTCGGGCGGGCTGTACCTCGCGGACACCGACGCCGAGGCGGTCGCGCAGTACCGCCCGATCTACGAGGGGCAGGTCGCGGCGGCCGCGCGCCGCGGGTACGGCCCCGACGCGGTCGGCAGGGCGCCGGCGTTCGCGACGGTCGAGGACGCGGTCGAGCGCGGCCCGGCGCTCGTCGGCACGCCCGAGCGGGTCGCGGCGAAGATCCTCGACTTCCACGCGTCGTTCGGGCACGACCTGCAGTCGGTGTCGGTGAACCACCTGCTCGACCCCGCGCACCAGGAGGACGTCCTGCGTCGGTTCGTCGAGGAGGTCGTGCCGGTGGTCCGGGCCGCGGCCCCGACGCGGCTGTGGGGGCCGGACGACGCGGGCCGTGCCGCGGGCTTCACGGCCGGCGCGGGCCCGGTGCCTGCCGACGCGGGCTTCGAGCGCCGGTCCGTGGGCGGCGCCGGGGGGCTCGCCTCGATCGCGCGCTGACCGCCCGTGTCGGGCCGGTGCCGGCCGCCCGCGGCCGCGGGCTCCGCTGCGCCCGGGGGTGCTCGTGACGTGCGCGACCGGGTGCTCGTGACGTGCGCGACCGGGCGCTCGTGACGTGCGCGACCGGGCGCTCGTGACGTGCGCGAGAGGTCGATCCGGTCTCGTCCCGGCGGGACTGGATCGACCTCTCGCGGGGTGGGGTGGGGACTGGATTGACCTGTCGCGGGGTGGGGTGGGGACTGGATTGACCTCTCGCGGGGTGGGGTGCGACTGGATCGACCTGTCGCGGGGTGGGGTGGGGACTGGATCGACCTCTCGCGGGGCGGTGGGGTGGGTCAGGTCGGGGGGACGAGGCGGTGGTAGGCGCGGTCGCGGTAGACGAGGGGCTGCGCGTCGGTCACGCCGTGCGCGAGCGCGCGCAGCGACACCAGGTAGCTGTCGCCGACGGGCGTGCGCTGGACCACCCGCGCCCGCACCCACGCGAGCGCGCCGTCGACCACGGCCTCGCCCGTGGGCAGCGCGGTCCAGCCGCCGTCGGCGAACCGGTCGACGCCCGACGTCGCGAACCGCGTCGACACGTTCTCCTGGCCCTCGGCGAGGAACGACACCGCGACCGTCGACGCACGTGACAGGGCGGGCCAGGACGACGACCCGGACGCGAGCGAGAACGCGAGCAGCGGGGGAGCGGCCGACACCGAGATGACGGACGTCGCGGTGAAGCCGACGTGCGCGTCGCCGTCGCGGAGCGTCACGACGGCGACGCCCGCGGCGTGCCGACGGAACACCTGCTTGTACTCGTCGGCCGTGAGCGCGGGCTCGTCGTGGTCGGCCAGCGCGCGCTCGAGGTGGCGCAGGTCCGGCGTGCTGGTGCTCATCGCACGACCGCCGGCGCGGGGGTGGCCTGGCGGGTGGCCTGCGAGGCGGTCGGCGAGGCCGGCGTCGGCGCCTCGGACGCACCGGGTGCGCCGAGCGCCCGGCGCAGCGGCCGCTCGGCCCGTTCCCACCACCGTGCGACCGCGGGGCCCAGGTCCGCGAGGTCGGCGTCCAGGATGCTGAGCGTGCGTGTCGGGACGGTCGCGCCGAGCTCGACGAGCACGGGCCGCAGGTGCACCTCGCCGACGAGCGTGTGCGCGGGCGTGGCCGAGACGACGAGCGGCACGGCGACGACGCGGGCGAGCGCGTCGGGCCCGTAGAGGTCGAGGAACGACTTGAGCAGCCCCGTGAACGAGGCCTTGTAGACGGGGGTCGCGACGACGAGCACGTCGGCACCGGCGGCGGTCGCGAGCGCGGCGTCGACGTCGGCCGGGCGGGGCTGCGCGTGCAGCCCGGGCGCGTGCGCGGCGAGGTCGACGACGGCGGGGTCGGCGCCCGCGCCGAGGTGGCCGGCGAGCGTGCGGGCGAGGGCGGTCGCGGCGCCGAGCGTGCGCGAGCCGGGGCGGGGGTTGCCGACGAGCGCGACGACGGCGGGGTGGGGTCGGGTCATGAGGGGTCTCCGGGAGCAGGGGGCCCGCGTGCGGGCGTCGTCGGCGTGACGACGCGACGGCGCGGGGAGGAGCGGACGGGAGGGGGCGCCGCGTGCGGGCGCCGCTGCGTGAGCGGGCTGCGGGGCACGCGGCCGGGCGAGGTGGGCCGGGCGCGTCGACATCGGCGCGCGGCGGCGCCGTGGGCGGTCACGCGACCGCCCGCGGGGCGCGTGCGCGGGCGGCGGCGGGCGCGCCGGTGCCGTGCAGCGGGTCGGGGGTCGCGTCGTCGCGCGCGGCGTCCTGGGCGACGTCGCGCACGAGCGTCGGCAGGTCGCCGCCGAGCCGGACGCGCTCGAGGAACTGCACGACGGCGCCGGCGACCGTGCGGTGGGCCGCGTCGTTGAGCACGTCGTGCCGGCCGTCGGTGACGAGCAGCACGTGGCGCGCGCCCAGCGTGCGGTAGGCGGCGACCGCGTGCTCGGCGGGGCTGATGCGGTCGTCCTCGCCGTGCAGCGCGAGCACGGGCACCGGCAGCGGTGCGTCGCGCGGGTCGGTGAGGTCGGCGGCGACGATCGCGGTGACGTCGGCGAACAGGCTCGTGCGCGTGGCCTGCGCGAGCACGCGCTGGTGGGCGGGGCACGCGGACCGTGCGTCGAGCTCGGCGTCCCACGTGAGCGAGCGGACGCCCGCGGCGGTCGGCACGCCGGCGAGCACGACGCCGGCGACGTCGAGCACGCGCGCGAGGCGGGCGGCGGCGAGTGCGCCCGCGTCCGTGCCGACGAGGACGTGCGGGGCGGGGAGCGTGGTGAGCAGCGCGGCGACGGCCTGCGGTGCGGGGTCGGCCTCGCCGACGGCGACGACGCGGTAGGCGTCGGCGGCGAGGCGGCGACCGAACCGCTCGTAGACCTCGGGGGTCTCGCCGCGGCCGACCAGCACGACGACGGTGCCGCGTGCGTCGGGCCCGCCGACGGGCTCGGTCCAGGTGCGCAGGGCGGAGGTGCGCAGCGTCGCTGCCGGGTGTGCGGCGGTCGTCACGGCGGGCTCCTGTCGGGGCGGTCGAGCGGGTTCCTCGCAGCGTAGGCATGCTCCAGATAAAAGGAGATGAATTTGGTCTGGTTTCTCGCGACGTGAGACGTCGCGCGCGTCCCGCCGACGGCGTCGGCCTCGGGGCCGCAGCGGGTCGAGGCGCCGACCGACCCCGGTGCGGACGTCCGGGTCGACCTGGGCGCGGTCGACCGGGCCGTCTCCTGCCTCGCCCCCTGAGCGAAGCTCAGTCGCGCCCGTCCGTCGCGGGCGGGTGCGGCAGCCACGGACCCACGACGTCGGTGCTCGCGCCCGTGGACTCCCGGGCCACGATGCGGAACGCGGCCTTGTGGAAGCGCCGGGGGCGCAGCGCGCGGTCGCCGTCCTCGATCCGCTCGACGAGCATCGCGACGGCCGTCTCGGCGATCTCCTCGCGGCCGGGGTCGACGGTGGACAGCGAGGGCGTGGTGAAGCGGCCGTCCGCGATCGCGTCGAACCCGATGACCGCGACGTCGTCAGGCACGCGGCGGCCGGCCTCCGCGAGGGCGCGCAGCACACCGATGGCGAGGCTGTCGTTGAGCGCGAGGACCGCGTCGAACTCGACGCCCGACGCGATGAGCTCGCGCGTGGCCTCGACGCCGTTGACGGGCAGCCACGGCGCGACGACGACCTCGAGGCGCGGGTCCTCCGGCACGCCCGCGACCGTGAGCGCCTCGCGGTAGCCGCGGACGCGCAGGTCGGAGGGGCGCATCTGCCCCGTGCGGCGGTCGGGGTGCGCACCGACGACGGCGATGCGCCGCCGGCCGAGCGACAGCAGGTGCTCGACCGCGGCCCGCGCGCCCTCGACGTTGTGCATGGTGACGTGGTCGTTCGGCCCGCCGAAGATGCGCTCGCCGAGCAGGACGAGCGGGTAGGTCACGTCGTCGAGGAGGCCGCGGTCCTCGGTGCCGAGGTGCTCGGGGCTGAAGAGCAGACCGTCGGTCTGCCGCAGGCCGTTGGCCAGGACGGCCGTCTCGTGCGCGCGGTCGGCGCCGGCCTGGCCGATGATCACGCTGAGGCCGCGACGCTCGGCTGCCGCGATCACGGCGTCGGCGAGCTCGGCGAAGTAGGGCTGGCGCAGCTGGGGGACGGCCAGCCCGATGACGCCCGTGCGCCCGGACCGCAGCCCGCGCGCGGAGAGGTTGGGCCGGTAGCCGAGCTCGTCGATGGCGCGCTGCACGCGCGCCCGGGTCTCGGGGCTCACGTGCGGGTGGTCGTTGACGACGTTGGAGACCGTCTTGTTGGAGACACCCGCCAGCTGGGCGACGTCGTGCATCGTCACCTTCACGCCGGAGCCGCCGTCCGGTGTGCCGGGAGGTGCGCCCGGCGGAGCGCCCGACTTCTCGTCATGGGCATGAGGTTGACAGGTCCGTCGCGGGGAAGCAATAGTGGCCGAGCCATTACGACGTCGTAAACGGCCAGGTCAGCGGTGTTCAACGTCAGAGACGACGGCACATCGCGCCTCTCGGGGCGGTGCTCTGGCGCTGCTCGGCCCGTCATCGACGACGAGCGACCCGGGCGCCTCCTTGGAGGCAGGAGGAGAAGAAGTGGCTCAGCCCCCAGGACGCCTCGCGTCCCGAGCACCGGCCGCCGGCCGGTGGAAGGACCTGCTGTACTCGCAGCGCCTCGCCCCGTACTTCTTCATCGCGCCGTTCGTCGTCACGCTGCTCGCGTTCTGGGCGGTGCCGCTCGTGCGCACGTTCGTCATGAGCACGCAGAACGTGATGTTCGGCGAGGCCGCGTTCGTCGGCACGGACAACTTCGAGCGGCTGTGGCGGGACCGGATCTTCTGGCAGGCGATGTACAACAGCGCCCGCTACATGGTCCTCACTCTCGTCATCCTCATCCCCGTCCCGCTGCTGCTCGCGGTCGTGATCAACGCGCGGCTCGGGTCGCCCCGCCTGAAGAACCTCTTCAAGGCGTCGATGTTCGTCCCGGCCCTGACGTCCGTGGTCGTGGCCGGCATCATCTTCCGGCTCATGTTCGCCGAGACGAGCACGGGCCTGGTCAACCAGGTGATCGCGTGGTTCGGGGCGGACCCCGTGCGGTGGCTGCGCACCGACGTCGGTGGTCTCGTCGCGCTGCTGGCGCTGGCGACCTGGCGCTACACCGGCGTCAACATCCTGTACTTCCTGTCCGGCCTGCAGTCGATCCCCGACGAGTACTACGAGGCGGCGTCGATCGACGGTGCCGGCAAGCTCCGGCAGTTCTTCTCCATCACCCTGCCGAACATCAAGCCGACCATGGTCTACGTCACGACCATCAGCATCTACGGCGGCCTGGCGATGTTCCTCGAGAGCTTCATGCTCTACGCCGGCAACAGCTCCCCGAACAACCAGGGCCTGACGGTCGTCGGCTACCTGTACCGCCGCGGCATCGAGGAGAACGACCTCGGCTACGCGTCCGCCGTGGGGGTGGTCCTGCTCGTCGTGATCATGGCGATCAACCTCACCTACCTCACCCTCACCGGCACGTTCAAGAAGGAGTCCCGATGAGCGCGCCGACCACCACGACCGTGCCGACCCCTTCGGGGGAGCGCGCCACGAGCGACCCCGGTCGTCGCCGGTACCCGCTGCCGCGCGCGATGTTCGTGACGATCCAGAGCGTCTTCCTCGCCGTCATCGGGCTCATCGTCCTGGTGCCCCTCGCGGTGATCTTCGTCGGCACGTTCCAGGACGGCGGCGAGATCATGCGCAGCGGCCTGCGGCTCGACGTCGACGTCTCGTCGCTCCGGCTCGACAACTACGTCATGCTCCTCACCGACTCCGGCCTGTACTTCCGGTGGTTCGCCAACTCGGTGGGACTCACGGTCGTCCAGGTGGCCGGCACGCTGCTCGTCAGCTCGTTCGTCGCCTACGGATTCGCGATGTACGACTTCAAGGGCAAGACCGCGGCGTTCATCGCGGTGCTGCTCCTGATGACCGTGCCGTTCGAGATCATGATGCTGCCGCTGTACGTCATGGTGAACGACCTCGGGCTCGCGGACTCGTACGCCGTCATCGTCCTCCCGTTCCTCGCGGCGTCCGTGACGATCTTCTTCTTCCGGCAGTACTTCACGGGGATCCCCAAGGAGCTGCTCGAGGCGGGCCGCGTCGACGGCGTCACCGAGTTCGGCATCTTCTTCAAGGTCGTCCTGCCCATCTCGCGGCCGGCGCTGGCCGCCATGGGGATCCTCAACGGCATGGTCACGTGGAACAACTTCCTGTGGCCCCTGCTGGTGCTGCGCTCCGCGGAGAAGTTCACGCTGCCCATCGGTCTGAACACCCTGCTCACGCCGTACGGGAACAACTACGACCTGCTGATCATCGGGTCCTTCTTCTCCCTGCTGCCCGTCCTCGTGCTCTTCCTCTGCTTCCAGCGATTCTTCGTCGCCGGGATGACGGCGGGGGCGCTCAAGGGCTGATCGTCCACCCCGCCACCCGCACCACACAACGAAACGGAGTCACCACCATGGCAGGACCACGCAGGTACCCGGCGCTCGTCGCGGCCGGCCTGGCAGGCGCGCTCATGCTCTCGGCGTGCAGCGGCGGCTCGGACGAGCCCGCGGCGGCCCCGGCCGACGGCGAGGCCACCGCGCTCGACATGTGGGTGTTCGCCGAGCTCCACGCGGACTACTACGAGCAGATGGCCGAGGAGTGGAACGAGCAGAACCCCGACCGTCCCGTCGACCTCGACGTGACCGTCTACCCGTACCAGGACATGCACAACAAGCTGCAGCTCGCGGTCAACTCGGGCTCCGGACTGCCGGACGTCGTCGACATCGAGGTCAACAAGTTCGGCAACTTCGTGTCCGCGGACGGCCGCACCCCGCTCATGGACCTGTCCGAGGCCGCCAAGCCCTACCAGGACGACATCGTCCAGGCGCGGCTCGACCTCTACACCCGCGCGGACAAGATCCTCGGCTTCCCCATGCACGTCGGGGCGTTCGTGACCTTCTACAACGCCGCCCTGCTCGAGGAGGCCGGGATCGACTACACGACCATCGAGACCTGGGACGACTTCTCGGAGGCCGGCGCGACGTACCACCAGGCGACCGGCAAGGCGTTCGGCGTCGCCAGCACGTCCGTCAACTTCGTCGAGCCGCTCATCGTCGCGCAGCTCGGGGGCAACTTCTTCGACGAGGACGGCGACGTCGACGTCGCCAACCCCGACGTCGTCAAGGCGTTCGAGATGCAGAAGGCCATGCTCGACGCGGGCGCCATCTCCACCATCCCCGGCGGCAGCCCCGACGACGAGCAGGCGTTCGGCGTCATCAACAGCGGCGACTACGCCGCCGTCGTGTACCCCGCCTGGTACACGTCGCGCTTCGTCGACTACATGCCCGACCTCGCCGGTGACGTCGCGATCGCCCCGGCGCCCGTCGTCGAGGGCGGCGAGGTCGCCACGATCGGTGGCGGCGGCACCGGGACGGCCGTCATCGAGTCGTCGCCGAAGAAGGACTTCGCGGCGGAGTGGCTCGCGTTCGCCAAGCTGTCGCCCGAGGCGAACGTCGCCGTGTGGGAGGTCCTCGGCTTCGACCCCGTCAACATGTCGGTGTGGGAGGACGAGGCGGTCACGAAGGACCCGGAGAACAAGTTCAACAAGTACTTCCGCACGAACCTGTTCGACGTGCTCAACGAGGTCAAGGACGGCATCGGCCACTTCGACGGCTTCGCCAACCCGAACCTGCCGACGCTGAACAACCTCTTCACGACCACCACCCTGACCGAGGTCTACGAGAACGGCGTCGCGCCGCAGCAGGCCCTCGACCAGGCGCAGAAGGACCTGCAGAACCAGCTCGGCCAGTAGTCGCGGGTGCCCGGGCGTCGGTACCCCCGGCGCCCGGGCCCGCGGCCCACCCGCGCCCCCGGCCCGTACGGTGGGCCGTTCGGCCCACTTACCCACGGCCGGACCGTTGAAAACTCGGGGCATGACAGCAGACCTGGCGGCAGCCCCCGGCCGCGTGGTCGTCGTCGGTGCGGGCATGGTCGCGCACCGGTTCGCGGAGCAGCTCTGCCGCCGCGACGGCGACTGGACCCTCACGGTGATCGGCGACGAGCCGCACGCCCCCTACGACCGCGTGCACCTGTCCGAGGTGTTCGCCGGTCGGACCCCCGAGGACCTCGTGCTCGACACGAGCGTGTGGGACGACCCGCGCGCGACGCTCGTCACGGGCGACCGCGTCGTCGCGCTGGACCGCGCCGCGCAGACCGTCACCACCGCGTCGGGCCGCGTCGAGCCGTACGACCAGCTCGTGCTGGCCACGGGCTCGTGGGCGTGGGTGCCACGCGCCGAGGGCACCGACCTGCCCGGCGTGCTGCGCTACCGCACGCTCGCCGACATGGTCGACCTGCGCACGTGGGTCGAGGGCCGGGCCGCCGCGCTCGGGCGCCCGCTGCGGGGCGTCGTCGTCGGCGGCGGCGTGCTGGGCCTGGAGGCCGCGGCCGCGCTCGGCACGCTCGGCGTCGCGCCCACCGTCGTCGAGTTCGCCGACCGGCTCATGGCCGTGCAGCTCGACGCGGGCGGCGGCGAGGCGCTGCGCGTCCTGGTCACCGAGCTCGGCATGGAGATCCGCACGTCGACCGCGGCGAGCCGCGTGCTCGCGGGCGACGAGGGCACGGTCGCGGGCCTCGAGCTGTCCGACGGCGAGGTGCTGCCGGCCGACGTCGTCGTCTACTCCACGGGCATCCGCCCGCGCGACCGCCTCGCGCGCGAGGGCGGTCTGCCCGTCGCCGAGCGCGGCGGCGTCGTGGTCGGCCCCACGTGCCGCACCGAGGACCCGGCGGTCTGGGCGATCGGCGAGGTCGCGAGCCACGACGGCGAGTGCGCCGGCCTGGTGGCCCCCGGCAACGCGATGGCCGACGTCGTCGTCGACCGGCTGTTCGGCGGCGACGCGGTCTACGCCAAGGCCGCGGACGGCACCAAGCTCAAGGGCGTCGGGGTCGACGCCGCGGCGTTCGGCGACGTCCTCGGCCTGACGCCCGGCGCGCTCGAGGTGACGTTCGCCGACCCGGTCGCGCGCACCTACCGCAAGCTCGTGGTGTCCGACGACGCGCGCGTGCTGCTCGGCGGCGTGTTCGTCGGCGACATCGAGCTGTACTCGCAGTTGCGCCCGCTGCTGGGCCGGCCGCTGGGCGCCGACCCGTCGGCGTTCCTCGCGCCGGCCGGCGGTGCCGCGCCCGTGCAGACCGACCTGCCCGACGACGTCGTGCTGTGCTCGTGCTCCCACGTGTCGGTCGGCACCGTGCGCGCCGCCGTCACCGAGCACGGCTGCCGCAGCGTCGGCGAGGTCAAGACCTGCACGCGCGCGGGCACGGTCTGCGGGTCGTGCGTGCCGCTGCTCACCAAGGTCGTCAACGGCACGCTCGAGAAGGCCGGGTTCACGGTCTCGAGCGCGATGTGCGAGCACTTCGGCATGCCGCGCGCCGAGCTGTACGCGCTCGTGCGGGCCGAGGGGCTGCGGACGTTCTCCGAGATCGTCGCGCGGCACGGGCAGGGCCGCGGCTGCGCGGTCTGCAAGCCGGTCGTCGCGTCGATCCTGTCCTCGCTGGGCATCGGGCACGTGCTGCAGCCCGACCAGGTGACGCTGCAGGACACCAACGACCGCCTGCTGGGCAACATGCAGAAGGACGGCACCTACTCGGTGGTCCCGCGCATGCCCGGCGGCGAGGTCACGCCCGAGAAGCTGCTCGCGTTCGCGCAGATCGCGCACGACTTCGGGCTGTTCACGCGCGTCACGGGCGCGCAGCGGCTCGGCATGTTCGGTGCGCGGCAGGACCAGCTCCCGGAGATCTGGCGGCGCCTGGTCGACGCGGGCTTCGAGTCCGGGCAGGCGTACGGCAAGTCGCTGCGCGCCGTGAAGACGTGCGTCGGGTCGACGTGGTGCCGGTTCGGCGTGCAGGACTCGTCGAGCATGGCCGTGCGCCTCGAGCTGCGGTACCGCGGCCTGCGCGCGCCGCACAAGTTCAAGGTCGGCGTCTCGGGCTGCGCGCGCGAGTGCGCCGAGGCGCGCGGCAAGGACGTGGGCGTGATCGCGACCGAGAAGGGCTGGAACGTGTACGTCGGCGGCAACGGCGGCTTCACGCCCCGGCACGCCGACCTGCTCGCGGAGGACCTCGACGACGACCGTCTGATCCAGGTCATCGACCGGTTCCTCGCGCTGTACGTGCGCAGCGCCGACCGTCTGCAGCGCACCGCGCCGTGGGTCGCGTCCTACCCGGGCGGCATCGACGCGCTGCGCCGCGTCCTGGTGGACGACGCCGACGGCATCGGCGCCGAGCTCGAGGCCGAGGTCGCGCGGCACGTCGGCGCGTACGTCGACGAGTGGCGCGCGACCCTCGAGGACCCCGAGATGCTGCGGCGCTTCACGCCGTACGTCAACGCGCCCGACGCGACCGACACCGACCTGTCGTACGTGCCCGTGCGCGGGCAGGCGCGCCCGGCCCGACCCGACGAGCAGGGCTACCCCGACCTGCTGTCCGCGCGTGCCGCCGGCACCCAGGAGGAGCGATGAGCACGGTCCCCGCCGAGGGCGTCCGCGTGTGCGCGGTCGACGACCTGCTGCCCGAGTGCGGCACCGGCGCCCTGGTGGGCGAGGACCGGGTCGCGCTGTTCCGGCTCGCGTCCGACGAGGTGCTGGCCGTCCAGCAGCGCGACCCGTACACGGGCGCCAACGTGCTGAGCCGCGGCATCGTCGGCGACGTCGCCGGTGCCCCGACCATCACGTCGCCCCTGCTCAAGCAGGTGTGGGACCTGCGCACGGGCGCGTGCCTCGACCCGGTCGGCAAGGACCCCGTCGACCTGCGGGTCTACCGCGTGGTCGTCGACGGCGAGGACGTCCGGGTCCTGCCGTGACCCTGCTCGCGGGGCTCGACCTGACGGGCCGCACGGTGCTCGTCGCGGGGGCCGGGCCCGTCGGCGTGCGACGCGCCCGCGCGGCCGTCGCCGAGGGCGCGCACGTGCGGCTCGTGGCCCCCGACGTGGGCGCGGGCGTCGACGACCTCGGCGACGCCGTCGAGGTGCACCGCCGCGCGGTGCGCGCCGCGGACGTCGACGACGTGTGGTTCGTGCACGCGTGCACGGGCGTGGCCGACGTCGACGCGGTGCTCGCGGCGTGGGCGCACGAGCGGCGCGTGTTCTGCGTCGTCGCGTCCGACGCGGCGCGCGGCACGGCCCGCACGGTCGCCGCGGCGCGCGTCTCCGGCCTGCACGTGGGGGTCCTCACCGACGGTCCGCCCGACCCCGGGCGCGCGGTCGCGGTGCGCGACCGCCTCGTCGCGCACGTCGCCGCGGGCGGCGTCGTCGTGGGGGAGGTGCGCCCCGGCAGCGGCGGCGACGACGTGCTGCGCGCCGGCGAGGTCGCGCTGGTCGGCGGCGGTCCCGGCGACCCCGCGCTCATGACGGTCCGCGCGCGGGCGCTGCTCGCGCAGGCCGACGTGGTCGTCACCGACCGGCTCGGCCCGACGTCGGTGCTCGACGAGCTCGCCGACGACGTCACGGTCGTGCACGTCGGCAAGGCCCCCGGGCGGCACACCGTGCCGCAGGAGCAGATCGACGCGCTGCTGGTCGAGCACGCGCTCGCCGGGCACCGCGTGGTGCGGCTCAAGGGTGGCGACCCGTTCCTGTTCGGACGCGGCGGCGAGGAGGTCGCGGCGTGCCGCGCAGCGGGCGTCCCCGTGCGCGTCGTGCCCGGCGTGACGTCCGCGGTCGCCGCCGCCGAGGCCGCCGGCATCCCCGTGACGCACCGCGGCACGAGCGCGCGCCTGCACGTCGTCAACGGCCACGGCGCGCTCACCGACGTCGACCTCGCCGCGCTGCGCGCGCCCGACGTCACGGTCGTCGTCCTCATGGGTCTGGCCGGCCTGCCCCGCCTCACGGCGCAGGCCCTCGCGGCGGGCGTCGACCCCGCGCAGCCCGCCGCCGTCGTGTCCCGCGCGACCCTGCCCGGGCAGCGCGTCGTGCGCGCACCGCTCGCCGCACTCGCGCAGCGGGCCGCCGACGAGGGGCTCGGGTCGCCGAGCGTCGTGGTGGTGGGGGACGTGACGGCCGCGGGGCTGCTGGAGCGTCGGCCCGCCTGACCCCGGGCGCGGGACCCGCTCGCCGTGCCGATCCCGCGGCGGCTCGACGTGCCCGGCAGGAGGGCTCGTCCTCACCCGGGCGACGAGCCGCCGCGCCCCGGCGACGGCGCCCGCCCGTGCACGGGCCGCGCGTGCGGCGGCGGTGCCCCGACCTCGGCGATGGTGTGCCCGCTGCACGCGGCGGTCGTGACGGTCGCGCGGTGCACGCGGTCCAGGCGGAACCAGCGCATCGCGTCGCGCAGGCGGCACCAGCCGATGAGGTACCACCAGCCGTTCGCGGCCGCGAACAGCACGGGCTCGACGTCGCGCGTGGACACCGTGCCGTCGCCCGCGGCGTAGCCGATGCGCACGACGCGCTGGTCGGCCATCGCCTGCTCGAGCGCCGACCGGACCGCGCGGCTCGGCACCGGCGGGGCGTCGACCCACACGCGCTCGGCGAGCTGCATCGCGCGGTCGCGCGTGCGCGGGTCGAGCACGTCGAGCACCTTCTGCACGGCCGCGCCGGCCAGGTCGGCGTACGGCGCGTCCGGGGCGGCCGAGACCGCCGCGAGCAGCGCGACCGCCTGCGCCGGGCTGAGGTTGACGGGCGGCAGCGACGCGCGGGCAGCGAGCCCGTAGCCGCCGCCAGGACCCGGCCGCGACCACACGGGTGCACCGCTGCGCTCGAGCGCCGCGACGTCGCGCTTGACGGTGCGCACCGACACCCCGAACTCGTCCGCCAGGCGCTCGGCGGTGCAGCCGCGCGCACCGCTGCGCCGCAGCATCTCGGACAGCGCGTGCAGGCGCTCGGCTCGCTTCACCCGGCCACGGTACAGATCGTGCCGGAAACGGTGACACCACGGTGTCCGGGCCCCGGTCGACGATCGAGGCATGAGCACCCCCGACACCACCCCGACCGTCGTCCTCGTCCCCGGCCACTGGCTGGGCGCGTGGGCCTGGGACGACGTCGTCACCCACCTGCACGCCGCCGGTCTCGCGACCGCCGCCCTCACGCTGCCCGGCCTCGACCCGCACGACCCCGACCGCGCGACCCGCACGCTCGACGACCAGACCGCCGCCGTCGAGGACGCCGTGCGCGCCGCCGCCGGGGCGGGGCACCCCGTCGTGCTCGTCGCGCACAGCGGCGCCAACGCGCCCGTCAGCGTGCTGCTCGACCGTCACCCCGACCTCGTGACGCACGTCGTGTGGGTCGACAGCGGACCGGCGGCGCCCGGCGCGGTCTTCGCGCCCGGCGCCCCCGCCGACCTCGTCGAGCTCCCGCTGCCCGACCTCGACGCGCTCGGCGCGCAGGCCAGCCTCGACGGGCTGGACGCCGACGCCCTCGCGCGGTTCCGCGACCGCGCCGTCCCCGAGCCCGGGCCCGTCCTGACGCAGGCCGTCGAGCTGACCGACCCGCGCCGCCTCGACGTGCCCACGACCCTCGTGTGCTGCTCGATCACCGGCGCCCAGGTCCGCGAGCTCGCGGACGCCGGGCACCCGATGTTCGCCGAGGTCGCCGGGCTGCGGCACGTCGACGTCGTCGACCTTCCCACGGGGCACTGGCCCATGTGGAGCCGCCCGGCGGACCTCGCCGACGTCGTCGCCGCGGTCGCCCGCCGGGCGGCCGGCTGAGGCTCGCGCCCCGGCGGGGGCGGGGCCGTCGCGCGCCCCGCTCCCGCCGGGCGGGCGGCCGCCGGGGGCGCCTACAGTCGTCCCCGTGCCCGGCCGTCCCGTCCGTCTGCCCGCCCCCGTCGTCGACGACACGACCACCGTCGCTGCCGGGCTCGCGGCCCTGCGCGCCGAGGTCGAGCTGCCCGTGACCTACCCGCCGGCCGCGCTCGCCGAGGCGGCGGACGCCGCGCGTGCGCTGCCGGCCGGCGGCCACGCGCCCGGGGACCGCGCCGACCGCACCGACCTGCCGCTCGTCACGATCGACCCCGCGGGCTCGACCGACCTCGACCAGGCCGTGCACGTCGCGCGCCACGGCGCGGGCTGGCGCGTGCACTACGCGATCGCGGACGTCGCGGCGTTCGTCGTGCCCGGCGGGCCGCTCGACGCCGAGACGCACCGCCGCGGCCTGACCTGCTACAGCCCCGACGGGCGCGTGCCGCTGCACCCGGCCGTGCTGTCGGAGGGTGCCGCGAGCCTGCTCGCCGACCAGGACCGCCCGGCCGTGCTGTGGCGCGTCGACCTCGACGCCGACGGCGAGCCCACCGACGTGCACATCGAGCGCGCGCTCGTGCGCAGCCGCGCCCAGCTCGCGTACGACCATGTGCAGCGCGACCTCGACGCGGGCACCGCCGACGACGTGCTGCAGGGCGTCGCCGCGGTCGGCCGGCTGCGCGAGGAGCGCGAGCGCGCGCGGGGCGGCGCGTCCCTCGACGTGCCCGAGCAGGAGGTCGTGCGCGCCGACGACGGCACGTACGGCCTGCGGTTCCGCGCGACCCTGCCCGTCGAGGGCTGGAACGCGCAGGTCTCGCTGCTCACGGGCGTCGTCGCCGCGCGGATCATGCTCGACACGGGCGTCGGCGTGCTGCGCACCCTGCCGCCGGCCGACCCGCGCGACGTCGCCCGGCTGCGCCGTACCGCCGCCGCGCTCGGCATCGACTGGCCCGAGTCCGTGCCCTACGCCGAGCTGCTGCCGACCCTCGACTCGCGGCGCGGCCCGCACGCCGCGTTCCTCAACGAGGCCACGACCCTGTTCCGCGGCGCCGGGTACACGGCGTTCGGCGGCGACGTGGCCGCGCCCACGGGCGACGCGGCCGAGCACGCCGCGATCCGCGCGTCCTACGCGCACGTCACCGCCCCGCTGCGGCGGCTGGTCGACCGCTACGGCACCGAGGTCTGCCTCGCGGCGGTCGCGGGCCGCGACGTCCCCGACTGGGCCGCCGCCGCGCTCCCGGGCCTGCCGGCCACGATGTCCGCGACCGGCCGCCGCCTGGGCGCCTTCGACCGCGGCGTGCTCGACCTCGTCGAGGCGGTCGTGCTCGCGCCGCACGTCGGCGCGACGTTCTCCGGCGTCGTCGTCGACGCGGACGAGCCCCGCGAGGGCCGCGCACGCGGTGCGCTGCAGCTGCGCGAGCCCGCGGTCGTCGCGCGCGTGACCTCGCACGACGGTCCGCTCCCGCTGGGCGGCGCGCTCGACGCGCGGCTCGACGAGGTCTCGGTGCCGCAGCGGCGCGTGCGGTTCGTGACGCCGTGACGCGCCGGACCGTCCTGCGGGCCGTGGGCGTGCCGCTCGGCGTCGCGGCGCTCGTCGCGGGGGTCGGTGCGGCCGCGGGGCTGTGGGGTGCGGACCCCGAGCCGCCGCCCGCCGTCGCGACCGTGTCCTGGGAGGGCGTGCTCACCGCGCCCACGACGGCCCCGACGCCGGCCGACCCGACGCCCGAGGCGCCCGCCCCTGCGCCCGAGCCGTCCGCACCGGCGTTCGACCTCACGCGCCACTCCACGACCGACCCGACCAGCCCCTGGGTCGTCGTCAACAAGCAGCACCCGGTCCCCGCCGAGCACGTGCCGCCCGACCTGGTCGACGTCGCGCCCGGCGTGCAGCTGCGCGCCGACGTCGCGCCCGACCTCGCGGCGATGGTCGAGGCCGCCGCACCCGCCGGCGCGCGCCTCGGGGTCCTCTCGGGGTACCGGTCGTACCGGGACCAGGCGGCGACCCGTGCGGCCATCGAGGCCCGTCGCGGGTTCGAGCACGCCGAGCGGTACTCGGCCCGGCCGGGGTTCTCCGAGCACCAGACCGGGCTCGCGGTCGACCTCGGCTCGGGCACGCAGCCGGGCTGCGACCTGCAGTCCTGCTTCGCACAGACCGCCGAGGGCGCGTGGCTCGCCGAGCACGCCTGGGAGTTCGGGTTCGTCGTGCGCTACACCGAGGCGAACACCGAGGTCACGGGCTACGCGCCCGAGGGCTGGCACCTGCGGTGGGTCGGCCGCGACCTGGCCGCGTACCTGCACGGCGCGGGCGTCGGCTCCCTCGAGGAGGCGTTCGGGGTGCCCGGCGGGCCGGTCTACGCCGGCGGCTGACCCGCGACGCGGGCCGCGGACCCGCGGAAATCCGCGTGCCGGGCGCGGGGCGAGCGGCCTACCGTCGCGGCCATGCCCGACCCCACCGCGTCCGACGCCGCCGCGTCCGAGCACGCACCGTCCGTCGCGCCGTCGGCCGCCGCCGACGGCGGGCCGTCGCGCGCCCGCGTCGTGCGGGTGGACCGGGGTGCGGTGCGGGTCGTGCCCGCCGACGACCTCACGGCCGAGCCGCGGCGCGCGGCCCTGCCCCGTGACGGTCTCGTGCCGCTGCCCGACGGCACGCCCGTGCCGCCCGCGGTGGGCGACGTGGTCGACGTCGAGGAGGTCGACGTCACGGGAGGGGAGCCGCGCGTCGTCGCGCTGCACGAGCGGCGCACGGCGCTCGTGCGGGACTCCGCGGGACGCACGTCGCTCGAGCAGGTCGTGGCGGCGAACGTCGACGTCGTGCTGGTCGTCGAGCACCTCGACCCCGACCCGGCGCCGGGGCGCGTCGAGCGGCTGCTGACGCTCGCGTGGCGCTCGGGCGCCCGCCCGGTCGTGGTCCTCACCAAGGCGGACCTCGTGCCGGACCCGGACGGCATGGCCGCGCAGGTCGCCGAGCTGGCGGTGGGCGTCGACGTGCACGTCGTGAGCGTCGTGACCGGGCGCGGGCTCGACGCGGTGCGCGACCTGCTCGAGCCGGGGGTCGCGCTCGTGGTGGTGGGGCCGTCGGGCGCGGGCAAGTCGACGCTGGTCAACGCGGTCGTGGGTCGTGACGTGATGGCGACGGGCGAGGCGCGCGCGGACGGCCGTGGGCGGCACACCACGACGCACCGCGAGCTCGTGCCGCTGCCCGGCGGCGCCGTCCTCATCGACACGCCCGGCGTCCGTGGCGTCGGTCTGGTCGCCGAGCCCGACGCGATCGACGCGGCGTTCGCCGACGTCGCCGCGCTCGCGGCGGCGTGCCGGTTCCGCGACTGCGCGCACGAGACGGAGCCGGGCTGCGCGGTGCGCGCCGCGGTGGCCGACGGCGAGCTGAGCGAGCGTCGGCTGACGAGCTGGCGGCACCTGCTCGCGGAGGCGGCGCACCAGGCCCGCCGGGCGGACGCGCGGCTCGCGGCGCAGGAGCGCGAGCGGCGCAAGCAGGCCACGCGCGAGTACCACCGGCACGTGCGCGGCCCGCGGGGAGCGCGCGGCTGACGTCGGGCCCTGACGGACGTGGAGGCGCAGGTCGGGGCGCTGGGAGCGCTGCCGGTCGGCGAACCGGTTCGACGGCACCGAGTCGCGATGCCGAAACGATTAGGAGACCCCGCAGCGCTCGCCATCCCTCACCCGCCTCGGGTGTGATCGACAGGTCGCCCGGGCAGGCGCGTCGACGACGACGCCCGTCCCGGGGGTGCCGGCCGCGGCCGTGCCGCACCGGTGCGCACCCCACGTCGACCCACCCGAGGAGAGCCCATGTCCCCCCGATCGAACGTGTCGCGCCTGCGGCGCACGGTCGTCGCGGCCACCGCCGCCGCGGCGGTCGCGACCGCCGGCCTCAGCGCGCTCACGGCGACCGCCGCGCAGGCCGCGGCCGGCTGCCGCGTCGACTACGCCGTGTCGAGCCAGTGGTCCGGCGGGTTCGGCGCCACCGTCACCGCCACCAACCTCGGCGACCCCGTGTCGTCGTGGGACCTGCGCTGGACCTTCCCGAACGGCCAGAGCGTCCAGCAGGCGTGGAACGCCACCGTCTCGACCATCGGCTCGCAGGTCTCCGCCAAGAACGTCGGGTGGAACGGCAGCCTCGGCACCGGCGCCTCGGCGCAGTTCGGCTTCAACGGCTCGTGGAGCGGCAGCAACGGCGTGCCCGCGTCGTTCACGCTCAACGGCACGACGTGCACCGGTGGCGTCACGCAGCCGACGACGCAGCCGACGACGCAGCCCACGACCCAGCCCACCACGCAGCCGACGACCCAGCCGACCACGCCGCCGGTGTCGAGCAGCCAGTTCTACGTCGACCCCGAGACCGCCGCCTACGCCGCGTGGCAGGCCGCGTCCGGCAACGACAAGAACCTGCTCGCCAAGATCGCCCTCACGCCGCAGGCGCTGTGGATCGGCGACTGGGCGAGCGCCGCCGAGACGCAGGCGACGGTCCGCGACTACACCGGCCGCGCCCGCACGGCCGGCAAGACCGCGCAGATCGTCGTCTACGCGATCCCCGGGCGCGACTGCGGCTCGTACTCCGGTGGCGGCGTCGCGACCTCCGAGTACGCGCGCTGGGTCGACACCGTCGCGGCCGGCATCCAGGGCAACCCGTGGGTCGTCCTGGAGCCCGACGCGCTCGCGCAGCTCGGCGACTGCGCCGGCCAGGGCGACCGCGTCGGCTTCCTGCAGTACGCCGCGAAGTCCCTGACCGCCAAGGGTGCCCGCGTGTACATCGACGCCGGCAACTCGGCGTGGCTCTCGGCGTCGGAGGCCGCCAACCGCCTCAACCGCGTCGGCTTCAGCGACGCCGTCGGGTTCTCGCTCAACGTCTCCAACTACCGCACCACCGCCGAGGCCAAGGCCTACGGCCAGGAGATCTCGCGGCTCACGGGCGGCAAGCGGTTCGTCATCGACACCTCGCGCAACGGCAACGGCGCGAGCGGCAGCGAGTGGTGCAACCCGCGCGGCCGCGCGCTGGGTGACAAGCCCGTCGCGGTGAACGACGGCTCCGGCCTCGACGCGCTGCTGTGGATCAAGCGCCCCGGCGAGTCCGACGGCACGTGCAACGGCGGCCCGTCGGCCGGTGCCTGGTGGCAGGAGATCGCGCTCGAGCTCGCGCGCAACGCGAAGTGGTGACCGCGGTGGTGCGGTGACGCTCGCGTCGCCGCACCACCCGCACCGGCGCAGCACCGCCCGCCGTGCGGCGGGACGAGGCCGCGGGCACCCCGCACCGGGTGCCCGCGGCCTCGTCGCGTCGGCGCACGGACCCGCGAGAGCACCCCCGGCGTACGCTCGCGCGAAACCCGGACGACCACGGACCGGACGTCCTGTCCAGGAGACGGACGTGCGGCTCTAGGCTCGACCAGTTTCCCGATCCTCGCTGAGCAGAGCGGAGTCGACATGAAGCTGCAGCTGCAGCACGCCCTCGAGCAGGTGCTCGCCCGGAACCCCGGCGAGCGCGAGTTCCACCAGGCGGTCACCGAGGTGTTCGAGAGCCTGGGTCCCGTGCTGGACCGGAACCCGCACTACGTCGACGCCGCGGTGCTCGAGCGCCTGTGCGAGCCCGAGCGGCAGATCATCTTCCGCGTGCCGTGGGTCGACGACTCGGGGCACGTGCGCATCAACCGCGGCTTCCGCGTCGAGTTCAACTCCGCGCTCGGCCCGTACAAGGGCGGCCTGCGGTTCCACCCGTCGGTGTACCTCGGCATCGTCAAGTTCCTGGGCTTCGAGCAGGTCTTCAAGAACTCGCTCACCGACATGCCCATCGGCGGTGGCAAGGGCGGGTCCGACTTCGACCCGCGCGGCCGGTCCAACGGCGAGGTCATGCGGTTCTGCCAGTCGTTCATGACCGAGCTGTACCGGCACATCGGCGAGCACACCGACGTGCCCGCGGGCGACATCGGCGTCGGCGGCCGCGAGATCGGCTACCTGTTCGGCCAGTACAAGCGCATCACCAACCGCTACGAGTCGGGCGTCATCACCGGCAAGGGCGTCACGTGGGGCGGCTCGCTCGTCCGCACCGAGGCCACCGGGTACGGCACCGTGCTGTTCGCCGAGCGCATGCTCGCGACACGCGGCCTGTCGTTCGACGGCATGCGCGTGGTCGTCTCCGGGTCGGGCAACGTCGCGATCCACGCGATCGAGAAGGCGCAGGCGCTCGGCGCGCACGTCGTCGCGTGCTCCGACTCGCGCGGCTACGTCGTCGACGAGAAGGGCATCGACCTCGACGTCCTGCGCCAGGTGCGCGACGTCGAGCGCAAGCCCGTCTCGGCGTACGTCGACAGCCGCCCCGGTGCGCACTACGTCGCCGACGCGCGCGTGTGGCAGGTCGACGCGCAGGTCGCGCTGCCGTGCGCGACGCAGAACGAGCTCGACGAGCGGGACGCCAAGCGCATGGTCGACGCGGGTCTGCTCGCGGTCGCCGAGGGCGCCAACATGCCCACGACGCCCGAGGCCGTCGCGCTCCTGCAGGACGCGGGCGTGCTCTACGCGCCCGGCAAGGCGGCCAACGCCGGTGGCGTCGCGACGTCCGCGCTCGAGATGCAGCAGAACGCGACGCGCGACTCGTGGTCGTTCGAGCACACCGAGGAGCGGCTCGCCGGCATCATGGCGCGCATCCACGACCGCTGCGCCGAGACCGCCGAGGAGTACGGCCACCCCGGCAACTACGTGCTCGGCGCCAACATCGCGGGCTTCACCAAGGTCGCCGACGCGATGCTCGCCCTCGGCGTCGTCTGACGCCTCTGACCCGTCTGACCCGTCCGGCCCCGGCCGGCCCGTCCGCCCGACGCCCCCGTGATCGGTCGCGCCCGCCGGCTCCGGCACGCGACCGTTCACGGGGTCGTCGTCGGTCGGCGCGCGTCTGCGCGACGGATCGCGGCATGGGCCGTCCTCATGTGAGCCCGTGATCGGTCGTGCGGCGGCTGTCGGGTGCGCGACGGGTCGCGGGGTGGGCGCGGGGGTGGCGGGCTCCGGCGGGTGAGCCCGTCATCGGTCGTCGCGGAGGTGCCGCGGGGCGACCGATCACCGTGTCGCAGCGCGCGGCATCCGCCGTGCCGTGTGGGGGAGGATGGGGGCGTGCCGCCCCGCCGACGTACCGACCCCGCCGACGGCCGCGCCGCGCTGCAGGCGTGGCGCGCCGACCCCGACGGCGTGCCGCTCGCGACGCGCCGCACGGCCGTGCGGTTCGCGCTCGAGGAGCTCGCCGACGTCGCGCCGGGGAACTCGGTCGAGGTGCGCGTGCCGCCCGACGGCGCCGTGCAGGCCGTCGAGGGCCCCCGGCACACGCGCGGCACGCCGCCCAACGTCGTCGAGACCGACCCCGTCACGTGGCTGCGGCTCGTCACCGGCGACCTCACCTGGGACGACGCCCTGGCCTCGGGTCGCGTGCAGGCGTCGGGCGAGCGCGCCGACCTCGCCGGGCTCCTGCCGCTGCAGGCCGCCCGCCCCCGCTGACCGTCCGCCCCGCACCCGCTCTACCGCCCCGGCCCACCGCCGCCCGCGTGCCACCTCTTCGCCCTCTCCCCGCCGACGGACAGGCTCGCGGACCGACGGACAGGGGCGTGCACGTGTCCGTCGCGTCGGGACGGTGTCCGTCGCTGGTGAGGCGGGGCCGCCGGAGGGGCTGACCTAGGATCGGTGGGTGCCCGACGCCCCCCGCCCCGACGACGCGCGCCCCGACGAGACCGACGGCGTGCCCGGTGACGTCGCGCGCCCCGACGTGCCCGGTGACGTGCCGTCCGAGGCCGAGCTCGAGCGCATCGCGACGCCCGCGACCGTGCGGCGTGCCCCGCGGTACCGCGCGTTCATGGTGACCGGTGCCCTCGTGGGCGTCGTCGTCGCGCTGGTCGTCGCGTTCGCGACCGCGGGCAGCAGCGGGGTGGCGTCCGACGACGGCGGCGTGCTGCCGTTCCTCGGCGGTCAGAACGGCGTGCGCTGGCTGCTCGCGCTGACCGGCGCGGTCGTGGGCTGCTTCGCCGGCGGTGGCGTCGCGGCGTTCGTCGACCGTCGCAGCGCGCGCCGCGCGCAGCGTTCCGTGCGGCCCTGACCTGGGAGGACGCACCCCGAGCGCGGTGGGTGCGACGCCTCGCGGACCGGGTGGACCCGCCCCCTGCGGGGTGTGCGACCATGGTCCCGTGGCCCCCCGCGCAGACGGACGTCTCAACCACGACCTTCTACCCGGCGAGAAAGGCCCGCAGGACGCCTGCGGGGTCTTCGGCGTCTGGGCTCCCGGTGAGGAGGTCGCGAAACTCACCTACTTCGGGCTCTACGCGCTCCAGCACCGGGGTCAGGAGTCGGCTGGCATCGCGACGTCGAACGGTTCCCAGCTCCTCGTCTACAAGGACATGGGACTGGTCTCCCAGGTGTTCGACGAGACCGCGCTGAACGCCCTGCAGGGGCACATCGCGATCGGGCACACGCGCTACTCGACGACCGGCGGGTCGACGTGGGAGAACGCGCAGCCGACGCTCGGCCCGACGGCCGCCGGTACGGTGGCGCTCGGCCACAACGGCAACCTCACCAACACCGCCGAGCTCGTCGACCTCGTCGCCGAGCGGTACGGCAGCCAGCGGCGCGGCGAGCTCGCGCGCGGCAACACGACCGACACGGCGCTCATCACGGCGCTGCTCGCCGGCGACCCGGACCACACGCTCGAGGCCACGGCGCTCGAGGTGCTGCCGCGCCTGCGCGGCGCGTTCTGCCTCGTGTTCATGGACGAGCGCACGCTCTACGCGGCGCGCGACCCGCAGGGCGTGCGACCGCTGGTCCTCGGCCGGACCGAGCGCGGCTGGGTGGTCGCCTCCGAGACGCCCGCGCTCGACATCGTCGGTGCGTCGTACGTGCGCGAGGTCGAGCCCGGCGAGTTCATCGCGATCGACTCCGACGGTCTGCGCTCGACGCGGTTCGCGCCCGTCGACCGCGCGGGCTGCGTGTTCGAGTACGTGTACCTCGCGCGCCCCGACACCGCGATCAAGGGGCGGTCGGTGCACGCGGCGCGCGTCGCGATGGGGCGCCGCCTGGCCGTCGAGCACCCGGTCGAGGCCGACCTCGTGATCCCCGTGCCCGAGTCCGGCACGCCCGCCGCCGTCGGGTACGCCGCGGAGTCCGGCATCACGTTCGGGCAGGGCCTGACGAAGAACGCGTACGTCGGTCGCACCTTCATCCAGCCGTCGCAGACGCTGCGCCAGCTGGGGATCCGCCTCAAGCTCAACCCCCTGAAGGACGTCATCCGCGGCAAGCGCCTCGTGGTCGTCGACGACACGATCGTGCGCGGCAACACGCAGCGCGCGCTCGTGCGGATGCTGCGCGAGGCCGGCGCGGCCGAGGTCCACATCCGCATCACGGCACCGCCGGTGAAGTGGCCGTGCTTCTACGGCATCGACTTCGCGTCGCGCGCCGAGCTCATCGCGAACGGCCTGGGGGTGCGCGAGATCGCGCAGTCGCTCGGCGCCGACTCGCTCGGATACCTGTCGGAGGACGGCATGATCGCTGCGACCGAGCAGCCCGCGTCGCAGCTGTGCACGGCCTGCTTCAGCGGCGTGTACCCCATCGAGCTGCCGCCGAGCGAGCAGCTCGGCAAGCACCTGCTCGAGCAGAACGAGCTGCCGCTCGGCCAGCCCGAGGACGGCCTGCTGTCGATCGTCCCGACGTCCGGTGGCGCGTCCGCGCTGGAGCACCCGTGAGCGCCCCGCAGCCGGTGACGTACGCGTCGGCCGGTGTCGACACGGAAGCCGGCGACAAGGCCGTCGAGCTCATGAAGGACGCGGTGCGCGCGACGCACGGCCCGCAGGTGCTGGGCGGCGTCGGCGGGTTCGCCGGGCTGTACGACGCGTCCGCGCTGACGGCGTTCCGCCGGCCGCTGCTCGCGACGTCCACCGACGGCGTGGGCACGAAGGTCGCGATCGCCCAGGCCATGGACGTGCACGACACGATCGGGTTCGACCTGGTCGGCATGGTCGTGGACGACATCGTCGTGGTGGGCGCACGGCCGCTGTTCATGACCGACTACATCGCGTGCGGCAAGGTCGTGCCGGAGCGCATCGCCGACGTCGTGCGCGGCATCGCGGCTGCCTGCTCGGTCGCGGGCACCGCGCTGGTCGGCGGCGAGACCGCCGAGCACCCGGGGCTGCTCGGCCCCGACGAGTACGACGTCGCGGGCGCCGCGACGGGCGCGGTCGAGGCCGACGAGCTGCTGGGGCCCGAGCGCGTGCGCGAGGGTGACGTGCTGGTCGCGCTCGGGTCGTCGGGCCTGCACTCCAACGGCTACTCGCTGGTGCGCCGCGTCGTGCAGGTGGCGGGCTGGGGCCTGGACCGGCACGTGGACGAGCTCGGGCGCACGCTGGGCGCCGAGCTGCTCGAGCCGACGCGCGTCTACGCGTCCGACTGCCTCGCGCTCGTCGAGCGGTTCGGCGTGGCGGGCGTGCACGTGTTCTCGCACGTCACCGGCGGTGGGCTCGCGGCGAACGTCGCGCGCGTCCTCCCGGCGGGTCTCGTCGCGGACGTGGACCGCGCCTCGTGGGTGCTGCCGCCGGTGTTCTCGCTGGTGCAGGGGCTCGGGCAGGTGCCGTGGGGCGACCTCGAGGGCACGCTGAACCTGGGCGTCGGCATGGTGGCGGTCGTCGCGGCCGACGTCGCGGACGACGTGCAGCGCGCGGCGCGCGAGCTCGGCATGCCCGCGTGGGTGCTCGGCTCGGTCCGTGCGTGGCGCGACGAGGACGCGACCGCCATCGACGTGGTCGCCGGCACCAAGGGTGTGCAGGGTGGTGCGGTGCGGATGCACGGCACCTACCGCACCGTCTGACCGGCACGGCGACCCCGGCGCGGGCTCCGCGTCGCCGTCGGCTCGCGCTCCGCGTCCGACGGCGCTGGCGCCGCGATGCGGGCGCTCGCCGGGCCGGTGACGGCAGCCTTCGCGAGCGGGGTCGGCGGAGCGGCCCCGACGTCGCGGCACGGTCGGACGCGCGCCGCACGCCGTGCGCGACCGGACGGCGGCGCGGGACGCACCGCGCGGCGGGCTGGCGGCCGGGTCGGGGCGTTCGAACGGTCGACGACGGACGCCGGGTGCAGGTCGGCGCCGCCTCGACGAGGCGGCGCCGACGAGCGCACGACGACAGCACCTCCGTCGTCGACTCGGCGCGTGCTCGACGCACGACGACCGTCGACGGTGTGCTCACACGTCAGCGTCGGACGAGAGAAGCCGACGGGTGCCGAGGGGAACCGCACCCGTACGACCCGAACGCGGTCAGCGCTCGTCGTCCTCCGAGGGCCAGCGGTCCCAGCCGGCGGGCTCGCTGTCGTCCGTGTCCACCGCGCTGCGGCGGCTGTCCGTGACGACGTCGTTGTGGCGGCGAGACGAGAGCTCCTGCTCGAGAGCCCGGTAGTTCGTGTCGGGGCTGAAGTACTTCAGCTCCCGAGCGACCTTCGTCTGCTTTGCCTTCTGACGGCCGCGCCCCATGGCATCGACCCCCTCTAACGTGGAAGCGGGGCGGCTCCGTGCTCACACGTGCGGCCCCGGGGTGCTGTATCAGTCTCTTCGTGTGGCAACGGTACATGGTCGTCATCCATTCCGACCACCTGCGCGCGGGTGGGGTCGGCCACGATCGCACCTCGTGCTGGTCGGGCGTTCAGGACGGCCGTGACGCCGGTGCGTCGCCCGCTGTGACTCGCGCGCCCGACATCTCACCCGTCAGGTCCGGACTTCGACCCCCCAGATACCACAATGCGGACGTCCTGACTGTGAGGTACATCACATTCACCCCCTCGTTGGGCCCCTCGTGTGGCCCGTGACGGCCGCGTTCGCTCTCCGAACTCATGGTTGGGTCGTGGGAGGGTGATGTTCACGCTGGTCAGCACGCTGCGGCTCGTGCCTGGTGCTCCGCGGGCGCCCTCGTCGCCGAGACGGACGTCACACGAACGGGCGATTCGGGTGGCGGAGGTCGCCCAGATGTGTCCGGGTTCGCGGGGGTTTAGGGTCGTGCCACGGACGGCGCTCCAGCGACGTGGCGACGCCCGGGGCGGTCGAGGAGCTCGTCTCACCGGCCTCCCGGACGAAGCCGAGGTGTCCCGGAGTGCCCGATGTGTCAGATTCGTGTGACGACCGATGTGCCCGACCGGGCAGTCCCGGATCCGGCCTGAAGCTCCATCGCCGGGTCACGAGCAAGGAGGTAGAACCGTGTCCACCCACTCGTCAGAGACCGAGGCCCTCTTGACACCGTCCGAGGTCGCGACGCTCTTCCGAGTCGACCCCAAGACGGTCACGCGCTGGGCCAAGTCCGGCAAGCTGTCGTCCATCCGCACCCTCGGCGGCCACCGCCGCTACCGCGAGTCCGAGGTGCGGGACCTGCTCAACGGCGTGCCGCAGCCTCGCGGCACCGACGCCTGAGGGCGCAGCACCACCAGACGCCCGTCCGGGCCGACGCGCACCGTGGGGGAGTGCGTGCGGACGGCGGGCGTCCTGCGGACGCCGTAGGCGCCCGCCGGGACAGCAGGCAGCGCGACGGCCGCGTCCCGACCCGCGGATCCACCGAGGGCCGGGACGCGGCCGTCGTCGTGCCGGCGGGCGCCCGTCGTCGAGCGTGCGTCAGTCGCGGACGACCTTGCGCACGACCCCGGCCACCACGAGCGCGACCACGACGCCGGCGACCACGAGCACCTTCCGTGCGTGGTCCCGGTCCTCGGGGAGCGCCGCGGGGTCGGTGGCGTCGAACCACAGGCGGCGGCCGCGGGCCTTGGCGCGCTCGGCCTGCCGTGCAGGGTGGACGCGGTCGACCAGCGCGTCGACCGTCGCGGCCAGCTGCTCGCGCGACAGCGTGACCTCGGCCTCGAGCGCGGCGATGTGCGGGGTGGGCGTCGTGTCCTCGGTGCTCACTGCTGGAACCCCTTCTTGACGGCCTCGACGTCCTGCTGGACGTTCTCGATCGCACGGTCCGGCACGGGCGGCGTGCCCTGCTTGAGGTGGCGCACGCCGAGCAGCGCGAGCACGGCCGTGACCAGGAGCAGCACGACCGACACGATGAGCGCGGCGAGCCACGCCGGGACGGCGTTCGCGAGGCCGATGATGGCCGTCGCGATGAACGCCGACAGCGTGTACAGGCCGAGCACGCCCGCGCCCACGAGCAGGCCCGCGCCGATGCCGACCTGCTTGGCCTTCGACGCGAGCTCCGCCTTGGCGAGGTCGATCTCGGCCCGCACCAGGCGTGCCGCCTGCTCGCTGAGGTCGGCGACGAGCTGACCCAGCGACCGGGGGTCCTGGGGCTCGTCGGGGCGGGCGTCGGTCGCCCATCCGGAGTGCGTTGCCATTCGAGGACCTTCCTCACCTGCGGGGACGGGTGCTGCCGAAGGTCTTCAGTCTGCTGGTCCGCCCGGCTTCGCGCGAGGCCAGCCCGCGTGCCGGCGTGCCGTGCGGCCCGCGGGCGGGGCGCACGCGGGGGGTCGGGCGGGGCTCAGTCGGCCCAGGGGTGCACCTGCTCCTCGGCCGGGTGGGTGCTCGGCGGCACGGGGATGAGGCTGGGGCCGGCGGGCAGCATCGCACGGCCCCACGCGGCGGCGCCGGCCGCGAGCAGCACCAGCGCGGCCCCGACCAGCAGCGCGGACAGCCACAGCGGCACCACCTGGGCCAGCGCCACGACGCCCGCGAACGCGAGCAGCGCGACGCCCAGCGCCGTCAGCAGGGCGGCCGCCGCGAACGCGATGGCTGACGGGCGGATCTGCACCGCGCGCGTCCGCACGCTGCGGCTCACGGCGTCGAGCTCGTGCTGGACGGCGGCGCGGACCTTGTCCTCGGCGCGGACGATCCTGTCGCGCGTGCGCTCGGAGAACGGGTCGGTGATGCGGTCGAAGAGTCGTGTGCGGGGTCGCTCGCTCGTGGCGGTCACGGGGTGTCCTCGGTCGGTGGGCCTGTGATCCCACGCTAGGCGCGCAGGTGGCGCGCGCGGTCGGGACGATGGGCCCGAGCACGGCGGCGGGCGGGTGAGGTGCCGGGTGGTGCGTGCTGCCGCTCAGGACGGCGTCCCGTGCGGCGGGGCGGGGCGGCGGGGGCGCTCGGGGTGTCGAGCGGGGCGGGCGGCGGACCCGCGGCGCGGCGTCGACTCCCGGCGGCGAGGTGCGCGGAGAGACGCGAAGACCCCCGGGCGTCCGCCCGGGGGTCTTCGGTGTGGTGTGGCTCCGACCGGCGTCGATCCGGTGACCTTTCGATTTTCAGTCGAACGCTCTACCAACTGAGCTACAGAGCCTCGATACGAGGGAGCCGACCTCTCGGTCGGCCCTCGCAGCGACCCCGACGGGACTTGAACCCGCGACCTCCGCCGTGACAGGGCGGCGCGCTAACCAACTGCGCTACGGGGCCTCGTGACGACCGAGGCCGTCGTGAAGCTTCCTGCTGATCCTGCTGCACTGCTCGTACCCCCAACGGGATTCGAACCCGTGCTACCGCCGTGAAAGGGCGGGGTCCTAGGCCGCTAGACGATGAGGGCGGGTGTCCGCCCCGGACGTCGAGGCGTCGGAAGACCGGTGATAACCATACGGGGTCTGCGGCCGATCGCCAAAACGATCCCCGCGCCGCCCGTCGCGGACGTGCTCGCGCCCTGCCGGCGCGCGCGTGACCAGGCAGGATGAGCCCGTGGTCGAGATGACGCGCGAGGAGTTCGAGGACGCGGTGCGCGACGCGCTGGACGAGATCCCGGAGGAGCTCGCCGCGATGATGGACAACGTCGTCGTGCTCGTCGAGGACGACGCCCCGGCCGACGACCCCGACCTGCTCGGTCTCTACGAGGGCACCCCGCTCACCGAGCGCGGCGAGTTCTGGGCCGCGGGGTCGCTGCCGGACCGGATCTTCGTCTACCGCAACCCGACGCTCGCGATCTGCGAGGACCGTGACGAGGTCGTCGAGGAGGTTGCGATCACGGTGGTGCACGAGGTCGCGCACCACTTCGGGATCGACGACGACCGGCTGCACGCGCTCGGCTGGGGCTGAGCCGCGCCGCACGTGAGGGGGCGGGGGCGGTCGCCCTCCACGACCGCCCCCGCCCGCGCGCGTCCGTCAGCTGGTGAGCAGCCGCAGGCCGTACGCCTGGAGGATCTCGTTGACCGGCTGGAAATACGTCGTCCCGCCGGTGCTGCAGCTGCCCGACCCGCCCGACGTGACGCCCTGGGCCTGCGTGCCCGCGACGAGCGAGCCGCCCGAGTCGCCGCGCTCGGCGCAGACGTTGGTGCGGATGAGGCCCGAGACGGTGCCCTCGGCGTAGCGGACCGACGCGTTGTAGGCCTGCACGGTGCCGCAGCGCCAGCCCGTCGTGCTGCCCGACCGGCAGACGTACGCGCCGACCGCGGCCTGCTGCGACCCGGTGACCCGCACGGTGCCGCCCGCGTAGTTGTTGACCAGGCCGCGGGGGGTGTCGCCCGACCCGACCTGGACCCACGCGTAGTCGTTGCCCGGGAACGACGAGCCGCGGAACGTGCCGCTGGGCGACGTGGTCGTCGCGCCCGTGCGTCCGCAGTGCCCCGCGGTGACGAAGCCGCCCTGCACGGCGAACCCGACCGAGCAGCGCGACGTCTGGTTGATGTAGTACGCGTTGCCGCCGATGACGTCGGCGAACGTCGACGGCGCGTCGGGCGAGGTGGTGAGGGTGACGGCGTCGGCGGGGACGCCCGCCGCGGCGACGAGCCCGGCCGCCGCGTCGGTGGACGCGCCCACGGCCTCGACGACGACCTTGTTGGTGGTGACGTCGACGTACCAGGTCGCGACGTCGGCGGGCAGGCCGGCGGCGTCGAGGCGTGCGCCGAGCCCCTCGAGGTCGGCGAGCGTGCGGTCCACGGCGACGGTGGTGACGCCGGACGCCATGGGGCCGCGCACCTTGTCGGGCGTGGTCGTGGCGACGTGCACGGTGCCGGCGGCGGGGTCGACCCACGAGCCGGCGTACGACGTGCCGAGCGCCTGCGTGAGCGTGCGGACCTTGGTGGCGGCGTCGGCCTGGAACGACAGGCGCTGCGACGCCTCGGCCCGCGGGACGCCGAGGTCCCGCTCGAGCGCGTCGACCATGCCCGCGGGCAGGTCGGCGGAGGGGGCCGCGCCCGGTTGCGGCGCGGCCGTCGCGGGTGCGACCAGCGGGGCGAGGAGGAGTGCCAGCGCGGCGGCGCCGACCGCCGCGGCGCGGCGGGTGCGTGCGGGTGTGCTCATGGGGCTGCCTCTCGAGTCGGTGGTGACCGTGACAGTCACACTAGGCAGTGACTCCCGTCGAGGCGGACATCACTCTTGGGTCATACCGCCGGGCGTGCGTCGCGCCCGGCAGCCGTCTCGGAGCCGTCGCGACGACGCGCGGCGAGGCCCGCCAGCTCGTCGCGACGCGCGTCCCGTGCCGCCGCCAGCAGACGCGTGCGCAGACCCTCGGGGGCGTCGTCGTGCACGCCCAGCCACGTCGACCACGTCAACGGCGCGCCCCGCAGCGCGACCGGGCGGACCCCCTGCGGCAGGGCGCCGAAGGGCTGCGCGAGGGCCACCGCGGCCCCGGCGCGCACGAGCTCGAGACCCGTCGCACGGTCGCACTCGCTCGGCGTCGGCGGCGCGAAGCCCGCCCGTGCGCACGCCCGCAGGAAGCACGCCGCGAAGCAGCTGTCACCGGCGCCCTTGACCCAGCGCTCGCCCGCGAGCTCGGCGAGGTCCGCCTCGTCGCCGCACGCGTGGTCGTCGCGCACGAGCACGTGCACCGCGTCCGTCCCGACCAGCCGCCAGTGCACGCCCGGCGTCCCCGGCGGCAGCGCGTCCCCGCACATCCCGGCCAGCACCACGTCGTGCGCGCCGGCGGAGAGCTCGTCGGCGGCGCGGCAGCACTCTCCTGCCGCGCGCAGCGTCGGCGGCGTCGCACCCCCGCGCGCGAGCCGCGCGACGAACCGGCCCGCGAGCGCCGAGCCCGCGGACGTCACGCGCAGCGTCGGCGCCGGGTCGCCCGACGCGACGCGTCGTGCGTCCTGCAGGAGCGCGTCGACCGCCGGCAGCAGCGTGCTCGCGCGGTCGAGCACGAGCATGCCCAGGGGGGTCGGGCGCACGCCGCGGTGGTCCCGCACGAAGACGGGTCCGCCGAGCGCGCGGTCGATGCGGGAGAGCTGAGCGCTCAGTGCCGGCTGCGCGATCCCGAGCGCCGCGGCGGCCTTCGTGATGCTGCCGAGGGAGGCGACCGTGGCGACGGTGCGCAGGTGCCGGACCTCGAGGTCCATGCGCCCGAGCCTACGGGCGCGTGACGGCGTCTGTCACGGGCGGCTGTCATGCCGGGGTCGGTGACCGTGACACCACGGAGCGTGCCGCGGCCCGGCTAGCGTGGCCGCATGGTGCGAGTCGGGGTGGTCCTGCTGCCGCAGGAGCGGTGGTCCGTGCAGCGCGAGCGCTGGCGGCGCGTCGAGCAGATGGGCTTCGACCACGCGTGGACGTACGACCACCTCGCGTGGCGCGACCTCGCCGACGAGCCGTGGTTCGCGACGGTCCCGCTGCTCGCCGCGGCCGCGGCCGTCACCGAGCGGATCGGGCTCGGCACGTGGGTCGCGTCGCCGAACTTCCGCCACCCCGTGCCCTTCGCCAAGGACGTCATGGGGCTCGACGACGTGTCGGGCGGGCGGTTCGTGCTGGGCGTCGGCGCGGGCGGCGAAGGCTGGGACGCCGGCGTGCTCGGCCCTGCGCCGACCCGCGGCGAGCGCACGCGCCGCTTCGCCGAGTTCCTCGAGGTCCTCGACGCGCTCCTCACGCAGCCCGTGACCGAGCACGTCGGCGCGTTCTACGAGGCGCACGCGGCGCGCATGCTGCCCGGCACGATCGCGCGGCCGCGCACACCGTTCGTCGTCGCCGCCAACGGCCCGCGGACCATGGCGCTCGCGGCCCGGTACGGGCAGGGCTGGGCGACGTACGGACCGGGCACGGGCGTCGGGGACGGCGTCGACGAGACGGCCGCGCAGGAGTCCTGGTGGGGCGGCCTCGCGCGCATGGTCGACGCGTTCGACCAGGTCGCGGACGGGCGCCCCGTGGGTCGCTGGCTGAGCCTCGACGGCGCGCCGCGGTTCTCGTTGACGTCGGCCGCGCTCGCGGTCGAGGGCGTCGAGCGTGCGGCGGCCCTCGGGTTCGGCGACGTCGTGCTGCACTGGCCGCGGCCGTCGGGCGTCTACGCGGGCGACGAGCGCGAGCTCGAGCGCCTCGCGGCCGAGCTGCCGCGCCTGCAGGCGCTCGAGCCCGCGCCGCGCTGACCGGGGTGTCCGGGCCGCTCAGCCCCGGGCGCGGCGGTGCGCGTCCCAGGCGCTCGCGACCATCTGCTCGGGCGTGTGGCGCATGACCCAGTCGAGGTCGCGCGCCGCCGCCTCGCCCGACGCGACGATGCGCGCGGGGTCGCCCGGCCGGCGCGGCCCGACCTCGGGCGTGAAGTCGACGCCGGTGACCCGTGCGACGGTCGTCATGATCTGGGCGACCGACAGGCCGTCGCCCGAGCCGAGGTTGTAGACGCGCTCGAGCGGCCGGTCGGCGGCGAGCGCACGGGCGGCCGCGACGTGCGAGACGGCGAGGTCGGCGACGTGCACGTAGTCGCGCACGCACGTGCCGTCGGGCGTCGGGTAGTCGTCGCCGTTCACGCGGGGCGTGCGGCCGGCGGTGATCGCGTCGAGCACGAGCGGGAAGAGGTTGTGCGGGGACGAGTCGTGGAGGTCGGGGGAGCCCGAGCCGACGACGTTGAAGTACCGCAGCGAGGTGTGGCGCAGCCCGGTGGCGACGCCCTGGTCGCGCAGCAGCCACTCGCCGATCAGCTTGGACTCGCCGTAGGGGGACTCGGGGGCGGTGGCGGTCGTCTCGGTGACGACGTCGACGTCGGGCGTGCCGTAGACCGCCGCCGACGACGAGAACACGATCTGCCCGACGCCCGCGTCGGCCATCGCGGCCAGCAGGTGCGCGGTGCCGGTGACGTTCTGCTCGTACGTGTGCAGCGGTCGCTGCACGGAGACGCCGGCGTACTTGAAGCCCGCGAGGTGCACGACGCCCGTGACGGCGTGCTCGACGAGCGCCGCGCGCACGGCCGCGGTGTCGACGACGGACGCGCGCACGAGCGGCACGCCCGCGGGCACGAACTCGGCGTGCCCGCTCGAGAGGTCGTCGAGCACGACGGGGGAGAGCGTGGCGTCCCCCGTGTCGCGCACCGCGTCCTGGAACGCGCGCACCACGTGCGCCCCGATGTACCCGGCCCCGCCCGTCACCAGCCATGTCATGCCGCGAGCATACCGACCCGATCGAACACAAGGCAACAGATTCGAACAACTTCCGACATCGTCGTCGAGCGTCCGGATCCTCCCGGTCTTCCGGTGGCGCCGTGGACGATGCTCAGTACGCTGAGGATTCCGCAGGCGGGACGGCAGGGAGGGGAGCACGTGAGCCAGGGCGACGTCCACCGGTGCAGCGCCGGTCACCCGATCCTCCCCGACGACGACGCCGCTGCCCAGGGGGGAGCGCACGGGGCGCTCCTCGCCCACGGCGTCGAGCACGTGACCGTCGCGGCCGAGCACCTGCTGCGCGACGTCCTCGCGTCCCAGCGCACGCGCGCCGCCGCCGAGGACCCCGCGTGCGGCGAGCTGTGGGGCGACCTCGACGCCGTGCTCGGCGGCAAGCTCATGCGTCCCCGGCTCGCGGCCGCCGCCTACCTCGGCCTCGGCGGCACCGACGTCGGCGCCGCCGCGCACCTCGCCGCCGCGCACGAGCTGCTGCACACCGCGATGCTCGTGCACGACGACCTGCTCGACCACGACGAGGTGCGCCGCGGTCGCGCGAACGTCGCCGGGCGCACGCGCGCCCGCGTCGCCGCGCAAGGTCACGGACCCGCGGTGGCCGGGCAGCAGGCCGCGGCCGGTGCGCTGCTGGCCGGCGACGCCGCGCTCGCGCAGGCGTTCGGCCTGCTCGCCGGCGCCGCCCCCGCCGCACCCGGCGCCCTGCCCGAGCTGCTGCGCCTGCTGGCCGACGGCGTCGGCACGACCGTCGGCGGCGAGCTGCTCGACGTGCGGGGCGCGCTCGCGGCGCCCGCCGACGTCGACGCGCTCCTCGTCGCCGAGCTCAAGACCGCGGTGTACTCGTTCCGCGTGCCGCTCGAGTCCGGCGCCGTGCTGGCCGGCGCCGCGCCCGGTGCGCGGGCCGTGCTCGCCGACGTCGGCACCGCGCTCGGCGTCGCCTACCAGCTCGTCGACGACGAGCTCGGCGCGGTCGGCGACCCCGCGGTCACCGGCAAGTCCGTGCTCTCCGACCTGCGCGAGGGCAAGCGCACCGAGCTCCTGCGGATCGCGTACCGGCGTGCCGACGCCGCCCAGACCGCGGTGCTCGACGCGCACGTCGGACGCCCGGAGCTCGACGCCGACGGCGCCGACGCCGTGCGCGCCGTGCTGCACGCGACCGGTGCCGTCGAGGCCGTCCGCACGTCGGCCGCCCGCCACGCCGACATCGCGCGTACGCTCGCCACGACCCTGCCGGAACCGCTGGCCACGTACCTGCACGGCGTGGTCGACGACCTGGCCGGGCGCGAGCGCTGAGCCCGACAGCCCCGCCGCAGCAGCAGGACCGCACCACCCGCACGACCCGCCCCGAGACGAGGACGCACGACATGCGCACGGCCCCCACCGGCCAGGTCCTGTACGACACGACCGCGACACGGGCGAGCGCCGTGGTGCTGCGCGCCTACTCCACCTCCTTCGGGCTGGGCACGCGGCTGCTCGGCGGCCGCGCGCGGCGCGACATCGAGGCGGTCTACGCGCTCGTGCGCCTCGCGGACGAGGTCGTCGACACCTACCGCGGCCCCGACGCCGGCGCCGAGCTCGACGAGCTCGAGGAGCAGGTCGCCCGCGCGCTGCGCACCGGCTACTCGACGAACGTCGTCGTGCACGCGTTCGCGCGCACCGCGCGCCGCACCGGCATCGGCCACGCCGAGATCGACCCGTTCTTCGCGTCGATGCGCGCCGACCTCACGGTCCGCACGCACGACCGCGAGAGCTACGAGCGGTACGTCTACGGGTCCGCCGAGGTGGTGGGCGTCATGTGCCTGCGCGTGTTCCTCGACGCGGAACTCCGCCTCGGCGACCCGCGCGTCGACCCCGCGCCCGAGGCGGTGGCCGGTGCGCGCGCGCTCGGCGCTGCGTTCCAGAAGATCAACTTCCTGCGGGACCTCGCCGCCGACTCCGGCGACCTGGGCCGCGCCTACCTGCCGGGCGTCGACCCGGCGCACCTGACGGAGGACGACGTGCGGGCCGTGCTCGACGAGATCGCGGGGGACCTGGCGCGGGCGCGCGCCGCGCTGCCGCTGCTGCCGACCCGCGCCCGGTGCGCCGTGGCAGCGACCACCGGCCTGTACGACCGGCTGCTGGCCGACCTCGCCGCCACGCCGGTCGAGGTGCTGCGCGAGCGGCGCGTGCGCGTGCCCGGCCCGGTCAAGGCGCTCGTCGTCGCCCGCGCCGTCGGGGGCGTGCTGGCCGACGAGGCGGGCGACCGCGTGCGGCAGGCGGGCCCGGTGCGGCGCGTGCGACGGGCGGTGGCCCGGTGAGCGCGCACGCGCCCGTGCACGTCGTCGTGGTCGGCGGGGGCGTCGGCGGACTCGCGACCGCCGCGCTGCTGGCCCGGGGCGGCGCGCAGGTCACGCTGCTGGAGCGGCACGACCGCCTCGGCGGCCGCGCCGGCACGTGGGAGCAGGACGGGTTCCGGTTCGACACCGGGCCGTCCTGGTGGTTCATGCCCGAGGTGTTCGAGCACACGTTCGCGCTGCTCGGCCGCGACCTCGCGGAGCACGTCGAGCTGCAGCGCCTCGACCCCGCGTACCGGCTGTTCCCCGAGCCCGGGCAGGGCGTCGACCCGTTCGAGGTGGTCGCGGACCCCGTGGCGAACGCCGCGACGTTCGACGCGCTCGAGCCGGGTGCGGGGGCCGCGATCCGGCGCTACGTCGACGACGCGGGAGAGGCCTACCGCACCGCGCTCGACCACTTCCTGTACACGACCTTCGAGCGTCCCGACCGCGCGCTGTCGACCGACGTGGTGCGGCGTTCCGGCACGCTCGCGCGGCTGCTCACCGAACCGCTCGCCGCCCGGATCGCGCGCACGGTCGAGCACCCCGTGCTGCGGCAGGTGCTCGGCTACCACGCCGTGTTCCTCGGGTCCTCGCCCTACCGGGTGCCCGCGCTGTACTCCCTCATGAGCCACCTCGACCTCGGCGAGGGCGTCTACTACCCCCGCGGTGGCATGTACACGCTCGTCGAGGCGCTCGAGAAGGTCGCGGTCGAGGAGGGCGTGGACGTGCGCACGGGTGCCGACGTCGTCGGCATCGAGGTCGAGGACGCGCCCCGCACGCCGCGCGAGCCGCGCCGCCGGGGCACCGCGCGCGCCGTGCTGCTGGCCGACGGCACCCGGCTGGCGGCCGACGTCGTCGTGTCCGCGGCCGACCGGCACCACACCGAGACCGCGCTGCTCGACCCCGCCCACGCCGACCTGCCCGCCGACGTGTGGGACCGCCGCGGCCCCGGGATCTCGGCGCTGCTCGTCATGGCGGGCGTGCGCGGCGAGCTGCCCGAGCTCGCGCACCACTCGCTGTTCTTCACGCGCGACTGGCCGGGCAACTTCGACGCGATCCTCGGGCCCGGCCGCTCGACGCCGCCGTCGGGGCTGCACGTGCCCGACGTCGCGTCGCTGTACGTGTCGCGCACGACCGCGTCGGACCCGACCGCCGCCCCCGCGGGCCACGAGAACCTCTTCGTGCTCGTGCCGTTCCCCGCCGACCCGGCGATCGGCACGCGTCCCGGCGAGCTCGACGCGCACGCCGACCGGTACCTCGACCAGCTCGCGTCGTGGGCGGGGATCAGTGACCTGCGCGAGCGCACCGTGCTGCGCCGGGTCGTCGGGCCCGCGGACTTCGCGCGCGACATGTCCGCGTGGCGCGGCACCGCGCTCGGCATGGAGCACACGCTGCGCCAGTCGGCGATGTTCCGGCCCGGCGTCGCGTCGCACCGCGTGCCGAACCTGCTGCACGTCGGCGGCGGCACCGTGCCCGGCGTCGGGCTGCCGATGGTGCTCATCGGCGCCGAGCTCGTCGCCAAGCGACTGCTGGGCGAGACGTCCGGCCGCCCGCTGCCCGCACCGCTGCGCCCCGGCTACCTGGGTGCGGGCCTGCCGCGCGGCCTGTGGTCGCGCGTCGCCGCGGGCCGTGACGACGTCCGCCGGGGCGGGGTGCGCGCGTGATCGGGTTCGCCTACCTCGGCGCGCTCGCGGTCTCGCTGGGCGGGCTCGCGCTGCTCGACCGGCGGTTCCGGCTCGCGTTCTGGTACGACGCCCGGCGCTCGGCGTGGACCGTCGGGCTGGGCGTCGTCGGGTTCCTGCTGTGGGACCTCGCGGGGCTCGCGCTCGGCATCTTCGCGCGCGGGGACTCGCCGCACATGACCGGCGTGCTGCTCGCGCCCGAGCTGCCGCTCGAGGAGGCGTTCTTCCTCACGCTGCTGTGCTACGTGGGCCTGCTGCTGTGGCGGTGGTTCGACGTCACGGCCGCGCAGCGGGAGGCCGGGCGGCGCGCGCTCGCGGCGACCGACGACGCAGGCCGCTCCGGGCGTCCCGACGACGCGGGGGGTGCCGCGTGACCAACATCGTCATGAACGTGCTGGTGCTCGTGGCGCTCACGGCCGTGTCGTGGCCCGTGCTGCGGCGGATGCGCGGGTGGCCGCTGCTGTGGGCGAGCGTGCACGTGTGCCTGCTGACGATGGTGTTCGACACGATCATGATCGACGTCGGCCTGTACGAGTACGCGACCGACAAGATCCTCGGCGTGTACGTCTGGGGCGCGCCGCTCGAGGACTTCGCGTACGCGATCGCCGCCGCGGTGTTCGTGCCCGTCCTGTGGGTGGTGCTCGGGCGCTCGCCGCGCACGTCGTCGCACGCCCGCGCGGCCGCGACGGGGCCGGCGGCACCCTCGGGGCTCGACGATGAGGTCGCCGGCTGATGCGCGAGGTGCTCGCGGCCTCGCGGCCGTTCTCCTGGGTCAACACCGCCTACCCGTTCGCCGCCGGGTGGCTCATGGTCACCGGTGGGCTGGTCGATGTCCGGCTCGTCGTCGGGACGCTGTTCTTCCTGATCCCGTACAACCTGCTGATGTACGGGATCAACGACGTGTTCGACTACGCGTCCGACCTGGCCAACCCCCGCAAGGGCGGCATCGAGGGCGGGCTGGTCGCACCCGAGCGGGCGCGTGCCGTGCACCGCCGGATCCTGTGGGCCTGCCTGCTGACGACCGTGCCGTTCGTGGTGTGGCTGCTCGCGCTCGGGTCGCCGCTCGCGGGCGTCGTGCTGCTCGTCGTGCTGCTCGACGTCGTCGCGTACTCGGCGCCGCGGCTGCGGTTCAAGGAGCGGCCCGTCCTGGACTCGCTGTCGTCGTCCGTGCACTTCGTCGGACCGCTGCTGTACGCCCTGGTGCTGGCCGGCGCGGACCTGACCGCGCGCACCACGTGGCCCGTGCTCGTCGCGTTCCTGCTGTGGGGCATGGCCTCGCACGCGTTCGGCGCCGTGCAGGACGTGCAGGCCGACCGCGCGGGCGGCATCGGGTCGGTCGCGACCGTCCTCGGCGCGCGCCCCACGGTGCTCGCCGCGACCGGCGCGTACGTCCTCGCGGCGCTGCTGCTGCTCGCGCTGCCGTGGCCCGGCGTGCTCGCCGCGCTGCTGCCGCTGCCGTACGCCGTGAGCACGTGGCGGTTCCGGCGGGTGACCGACGAGACGTGCGAGCGGGCCAACGTGGGCTGGCGTACGTTCCTCTGGCTCAACCTGCTCACGGGGTTCCTCGTGACGATGCTGCTCATCGCGGTCGCGCTCGGCGCGTAGCCGCCGGACGGGACGGAGGACCGCGTGCGCGACGCGTGGACGTGGCCGGCGTACGTGGGGGTCATCGGCGGGACGCTGCTGTTCGCGGCGATCTTCCTGCCGGTCGTCGCGTGGCAGTACCGCCGCTACGGCCGGCTGTCGGGGCGGCGCGTGCTGCTGGTCGCCGCGGTCACGACGTACGCCGTCGGGCTCGCCGCGTACACGCTGCTGCCGCTGCCCACGGGCGACCTCGCGCAGTGGTGCGCGCAGCACGCGGCGGGCCACAACCTGCGACCCCTCGGGTTCCTCGCCGACATCCGCACCGACACCGCCGGCCTCGGCGTGCGCGCGACGCTGCTGTCGGCCGCGGTGCTGCAGGTCGTGCTCAACGTCGTGCTGTTCGTGCCGTGGGGCGTGGCGGTGCGCGCGCTGCTGCGCCGCGGCGTGCTCGTCGCGACCCTCAGCGGGCTCGCGGCGTCGGTGCTGATCGAGACCACGCAGTACACGGGGATCTTCGGGATCATCCCGTGCTCGTACCGCGTCGCGGACGTCGACGACGTGCTCATGAACACCCTCGGCGCGCTGCTCGGAGCGCTCGTCGCACCGCTCGTGCTGCGCGTCGTCCCCAGCGTGCAGGCGCTCGAGGTCGCTCGTCGGCAGCCCCGACCCGTCACGGTGTGGCGGCGCTGGACCGGCATGCTGCTCGACTGGGCGCTCGCCACCACGCTCGCCACGGTGCTGCTGACGCTGTGGCGCGTCGGCGAGGCCGTCGCGGGGCAGGAGCCCGGGTCCCGGCCCGGCGTCGAGGCCGTGCTCGGGCTCGCCGTGCCGTGGGTCGCGGTGTTCGTGGTGCCGCCGTTCGTGGGCGACGGCGCGTCGTGGGGTCAGCGCGTCGTGTGGCTGGGGCCGCGGTGGGCGGGGCGCGTCGGCGGCGTCGCGCAGCGGGTCGCGCGGGCCGGCGTCGTCGGCGGGGCGTGGTGGGTGCTCGACGGGCTCGCCGACGTGCCCGGCGTCCCCGAGCCGGTCGGCTCGCTCGCCGGGCTGCTCGCGACGCTGCTCGTGGTCGCCGCCGTGCTCGCGGTGCCGTTCACGCGCGGGCGGCGCGGGCTGTCGGGGACGCTGACGGGTGCCGACGTCGTGGACGTGCGCGGCTGACGGCACGGGCCGGGCGGGGTCGGGGAGACTCCTCGCGGTGTCTCCCCGTGCTGTCCCCCTCGGCGGTTCAGGGGCGTGCGGCGGGGAGCGCGACCCGGACGTCGAGCCCGCCGGCCGCGCGCGGCGTGATGTCGAGCGTGCCGTCGTGCGTCGTGACGATGCGGTCCACGAGCGCCAGCCCGAGCCCGTGGCCGCCCGCACCGCGCGCCAGGCGCCCCGCGCCGCGCAGGAACGGCTCGACGAGGCGCGCCGCGGCCTCGGGGGTGAACACCGCGCCGGTCGTCCCGACCACGAGCACGGCGGTGCGGTCGACGGCGTCGGTCGTCGTCGTCACGTGCGCGCGCCCGTCGGTCCCGCTGTGCCGCAGCGCGTTCTGGACGAGGTTGGTCACGAGCTGCGCCAGCAGGCTCGGGTCGCCCACCACGCGGGCCGGCGCGAGCGCCGTCGTCACCGTGACGCCGCGCCGCGCGGCCTCGTCGGCGTTCTCCGTGAGCGACGCGCGGACCAGCGTGGCGAGGTCCACGACGTCGGCACGCGCGCCCACGGCCTGCGCGTCCGCGAGCCGCAGCAGCGCCTCGGTGAGCGTGATCGCGCGCGCGTTCGTCACGCGCAGCCGCTCGACCAGCACCGGGTAGTCCTGGCCCTCGGGGTCGCGTGCGGCGACCTCCAGCATCGTCGCGGTCACGGCCAGCGGCGTGCGCAGCTCGTGCGACGCGTTGGCCGCGAAGCGCTCCTGCACCTCGTAGGCCGCGTGCAGCTCGTCGAGCATGTGGTCGACCGCGTCGGCGACCTGCCGGAACTCGTCGTTGCGGCCACCCAGCGCGACCCGGTGGCCGCGGTCGCCGGCGGCGACGCGGACGGCCTCGGTGATGCGCTGCAGCGGTCGCAGCACCCACCCCGCGAGCAGCCAGCCGCCCACCATCCCGACGATCGCGAGCGCCGCGAGCGCGAACCCCGACACGCCGACGACGGCCTGCAGGATCTCGCCGCGGGTCGCGACGACCGTGCCGCCCGAGTCGCGCGGGTTCGCGGCCGTGAGCGGGTAGTCCGGCACGTAGCGCAGCACGACGTACACGCCGAACAGCAGGATCGCGCCCGCCGCGACGAGGAACAGCGCGTAGCTCAGCGCGAGCCGCAGCCGCGCGCTGACGCGTACGGGCGGGGGCGCGCCGGTCACGCGTCCGCCCCGCCCAGGCGGTACCCGGCGCCGGGCACGGTCGTGATGAGATCGGGCTCGCCCAGGGCCTTGCGCAACGTCGAGACGGTCACGCGCGGCGCGGTCGTCAGCGGGTCGGCGTGCTCGTCCCACGCCTTCTCCAGCAGCGTCTCGGCGCTGACCACGCCCCCGTCGGCCTGCATGAGCAGGTGCAGGACCGCGAACTGCTTGCGCGTGAGCCGCACGTACCGTCCCGCGCGGTACACCTCGCGGCGGAACGGGTCGAGCCGCAGGTCCGCGTGCTCGAGCACGGGCGGCGCCGCGGCCACGGGCCGGCGCGACAGCGCGTGCAGCCGCACCACCAGCTCGGCGAGCTCGAACGGCTTGGTGAGGTAGTCGTCGGCGCCCAGGCGGAAGCCGCCGACCTTGTCCTGCAGGCGCGTGGCGGCCGTGAGCATGAGCACGCGCGTGCCGGGGTGGTCGCGCGCCACGACGCGGCACACGTCGTCGCCGTGCGTGCCGGGCAGGTCGCGGTCCAGGACCACGACGTCGTAGTCGTTCACCGCGATCCGCTCGAGCGCGTCGTCGCCGTCGAGCGCGACGTCCGCCGCGATCGCCTCGAGCCGCAGCCCCGCCTGCAGCGCCTCGGCGAGGAACGGCTCGTCCTCGACGACCAGCACCCGCATCGCGTCCCCCTCGTGGTCGTCGTCCGGACCTCGAGCGTAGGCCGGGCCGTGTTGCGGAAACGTGAGCTGCGCGCGTCACGCCCGCGCAACGTCCCCGCTGGTGGAGTCGGTCCGCACCCCCGGACCAGGGCGGTGCGGAGAGGAACACATGGACACCCCCACTCGTCGGCGTCGCGCGCTCGTGCTCGTCGGGACCGTGGTCGTCGTGGTCGTGGCGGTCACGTGGGCCCTCACGGGCGCGGGCCTGCTGGGCTCGGCCGCGTCGGGAGCCCCCGGGGGCGGCGTGCCGTCCGCCGCGGGAGACGCGCCCCAGCCCGACCTCGACCTCGACCCCGACCGGGAGCCCGGCGTCGAGGACGGCGTCATCGACCGCGGCGACGGCGTGACGATCTTCGACACGCACCTGCCCGCGATCGCGAACCTCGACCCCGCGCTGCGCGCCGCGGTCGAGCAGGCGACGACCGACGCCGGGGCGCGCGGCGTCGAGATGGTCGTGACGTCGGGCTGGCGCAGCGCGCACTACCAGCAGCACCTGCTGGACGAGGCGGTGCGCACCCGCGGCAGCCTCGAGGAGGCCCGCAAGTGGGTCAGCACGCCCGAGCTGTCGCGCCACGTCACGGGCGACGCCGTGGACATCGGCTACACCGACGCCGACAGCTGGCTCGCCCAGCACGGCACGCGCTACGGCCTGTGCACGACGTACGCCAACGAGATGTGGCACTTCGAGCTCGTCACCGAGCCCGGGGGCGAGTGCCCGCCGGCGAAGGCGGACGGGTCGAGCTGATCCGGGGGCTCGTGGGCGGCGCGGCGTCCCGGCTCGCGCCGGCGTCAGGCGGTCTGGCGGATCGCCTCGCCCGCGATCTCGATGCGGACCGTGCGGCCCACGAGCCAGCCGCCGGTCTCGAGCGCGACGTTCCACACGAGGCCGAAGTCCTCGCGGTCGATCTCCGTGGTCGCGTGGAAGCCGAAGATGTCGCGTCCGTACGGGTCGCGCCGCGCGCCGCCGAAGTCCATGCGCAGCGTGACCGAGCGCGTCACGTCGCGGATGCGCAGGTCGCCCGTGACGTCGAACCGCGAGCGGTGCCGGTCGGCGCGCTCGATCGTGTCGGCCGAGACGCGCTGCCGGTCGGCGTTGCGGTTGCGCAGCCGCGCCCACTGCAGGATCGCGTCCTGCTGGCCCTGCCACGTGACGCCCGTGCTGCGGAACTCGATCGTGGGGAAGCGCGTGACGTCGAGGAAGTCCTCGCCCTTGAGGTGCGCGTCGCGGTCGTCGTGGTGCGTGGTCAGGCTCTCGGTCGCGATGATCGCGCGCACCGACGACGTGAGCGGGTCGTCGCCGACCACGACGGTGGCCGCCGCGCGCGCGAACTCGCCGCGCACCGGGCTGACCATCATGTGCTGCGCGACGAACCCGACGCGCTTGTGCGCCTCGTCGAGCTCGTACGCGCCCGGGGCGGGGATCTCCAGGCCCTGCCACGCGCGCACGGGTCGCTGCGTGGCCTGCGTCGTGTCGCTCATGCGTCCTCGTCCCCACGTCGTCCGGCCCGGCCCGTGGGCCGCGCGGGCGCGCGACGCGAGGGGCGGGCGTCGTCGGCTGCTGCGCTCGCCGGCGGGCGTGCCGCCGGCCTCTCCACCGTCGGAGACGTGCGCTCGGTACGCACGGCGGTGAGAGAAGATTCAACCATCCGGCGGGCGTGAACCAGGACATCCGGAACGTTTCACCCGCACGAGGGGTGCGCGCGACGGTGTGTCGTGCGGAGTGTCGGCGCGGAGGGGCGGGTGTCGAAGGCGCCGCCGGTCGAGGGGTGGGACGGCACGTGCTGACGGGCGTGCGATCCGCGGGGCGGGTGACGGCGGACGGGCGACGCCCGCAGGCCGTCAGACGTGCAGGAGGTCCCGCACCGTCGGGGCGTCGGCGGGGCCCGGCTCGACGACCACCGCGTCGCCCGCCCGCACCTGCCCCCGCTGCACCACCCGCAGGTACGCACCCACGCGGCGCTCCTGCGCGAACCGCTTGACCCAGCCGCGCTCGTCGTCGCCGCCGACCCAGCGCGCGAACGTCGAGCACGGCGTGCGTGGGCCGGTCACCTCGAGCACCACGCGGTCGCCGACGTGCCACCGCTCGCCGACGCGCGCCGCGTTCGGGTCCAGGCCCGCGACGCGCAGGTTCTCGCCGAACCAGCCCGGCGGGAGGTCGCGGCCCAGCGCGGCCGCCCAGTGGTCGGCGTCGTCCTGCCCGTACGCGTACACGGCCTGCGCCTCGCCGCCGTGGTGCTTGCGGTCCGCCTGCACGTCCGCGTACAGCCCCAGCGGGCCCACCTTCACCGGGCCGTCGACCGGGCGCTTGTCGATCGCGGTGACGCCCACCGGGCCGGAGTCAGGACGGAGGGCGTGCACGACGCACACGGCGAGGATCGAGGCCACGCAGCCAGGGTAGGCGGCGACAGCGGGTGGCCCGCAGCCGGGGCCCGTCACGGGTCGGGCGAGGACTCAGGCGCGTGCTCAGGCGAGGAGGGAGCGGGCGCGCTCGTACTGCGGGGCGAGCGCGAGGTCGGCGCCCAGGGCGGCGGCGGCGCGGTGCGGCCACGCCGGGTCGGCGAGCAGCGGGCGGCCCAGCGCGACCGCGTCGGCGGACCCGTCGGCCACGACCCGCTCGGCGTCCTGCGGGTCCGTGATGAGCCCCACGGCGACCGTCGGCACGCCCGCCTCGGCGCGCACGCGCGCCGCGAGCGGCACCTGGTACGCCGGACCCGTGGGGATGCGCACGTGCGGCAGGTTGCCGCCCGACGACACGTGCACCATGTCGACGCCCAGCGGTGCGAGGTCCCGCGCGAGGCGCACCGTGTCGTCGCCCGTCCAGCCGGCCGGCTCGACCCAGTCCGTCGCGGACACCCGCACGAGCACGGGCATCATGTCCGGCACCGCGGCGCGCACCGCCGTGACGACCTCGCGCACCAGGCGCGTGCGGTTCTCGAACGAGCCGCCGTACGCGTCGTCGCGCACGTTCGAGTCCGGCGAGCAGAACTGGTGCAGCAGGTACCCGTGCGCGGCGTGCACCTCGACCACGTCGTACCCCGCCGCGACCGCACGGCGCGCGGCGTCCGCGAACGCCGCCACGACGTCCGCGACCTCCTCGACCGTCAGGGCGTGCGGCGTCGGGTGCGCGTCGCTGAACGCCACCTCGCTCGGCCCGACGACAGGCCAGCCGCCCGCACCGTCCGCGAGCGGGCTGCCGCCGCGCCACGGCGCGTCGGTGCTGGCCTTGCGGCCCGCGTGCGCGAGCTGCACGCCCGCGACCACGCCCTGCGCGTGCACCAGGTCGGTCACCGTGCGGTGCGCCGCGACCTGCGCGTCGTCCCACAGGCCCAGGTCGAACGGGCTGATGCGCCCGTCGGCCGTCACGGCCGTCGCCTCGACGATCACGTGCGCGACCCCGCCCACCGCGCGCGAGCCGTAGTGCTGCACGTGCCACGCGTTCGGCGCACCCGCGTCCGGCCCGTCGGCGGCCGCCGAGTACTGGCACATCGGCGCCATCCACACGCGGTGCGCGAACGTCGTGCCACGGATCGACAGCGGGGAGAACAGCGCGGACATGCGGGTGCCTTCCGGGGGAGGTGCGGGGTCCGGGCCGTCGGACCCGAGGGTCGGGGCGGTCCGGAAGCGAGCGTACGTCCGGTGATGAGGGTGCGCCGGACGGGACCGAGCGACGTGCGTCGGAGCGGGCGCCACCCGCTCGGCGCGCGGGGGACCGGGTGCGCCCGCGTGCGCCCGACGTCGCGCGCGGTTGGCAGGATGGGGGTGTGACCAGCACGCCCGCCCGGTCCGCCGGGCACCCCCGCCAGCAGCCCACCGGCCTCGACGCCGAGGACGCCGCGCTCGCGCGAGCCCTCGCACCCCGCCCCGAGCGCCGCACCGCACTGGCTCTCGCGGCGGTCGCGCTGCTCACGCTCGGCTGGTGGATGCTGCGGCTCGGCGCGCACGAGGCGAGCCTCGTGCGGTGGGACTGCGGCGGCGGGTCGTGCGCGACGAACGACTTCGCCGGGGCGGCGCCGTCGCTCGGCGGCATGGCGATCGTGCTCGGAGCCCTGCTCGGTGCCGGCGTGGTGCGGTGGGTCGCGCCGGCGGTCGCCGCGGTCGTCGCGACGTCGGCGCTGCTGCTCGGGTGGCGGGGCGCCGTCGCCGAGGGGCTGGTCACGGCCGGGGCCGTGCGCGTGCCGATGGTCATCACCGGGGTGCTGCTCGCGCTCGCGGTCGCCGCGACCCTCGTCGCTCTGGTGAGGCACGTGCGTCGCGTGGGGACCCTCGCGCGGCTCGCGGGACGTCGCGCCGCGTGGGCGCGCGTCACCGACTACGACACCGACGAGCAGGGGCGCGTGCTCGGCACCCTGCACTTCGACGACGCCCGCGGCGTGCGGCACGCGGTGCGGACCGTCGTGCCCCGCCGGGCGTTCGCCGTGCCCGCGCAGGCGCTCTACGACCCTGCGCGGCCCGACGACGCGGCGCGGGTGCGGGTCGGGCTGCCGGTGCAGCCGCTCACCGCCGCCGCCCGGCAGACGCGCGAGCGGGCGTTGCGGGTGAGGGTGCCGTTGGCGGGGGACGACCTTTGAGCGAGCACACCGTCGAGCCCGAGGTCGCCGGTGGGCTGGGTCCCGGCACCGTCATGGACCGTGCGGTGCACCCGCCGCGCGTCGAGGTGCTGCACCTCCACCTGGAGGGGTGGCTCGGCGACGACCTGCTCGAGACGTTCCCGTGCTTCGTGGTGACGGAGTCGCTTGGGTCGCGGCTGCGTGCGAGCAGCCTGACGGGGTTCACGCTCGCGGACGTCACGATCAGCACCAGCGAGGAGTACGCCGAGCGCCATGCCCCGGGGCCGCCGCGATTCCGGTGGCTGCAGGTGACGGGCCGGCGCGGCACGGACGACCTGTGGGTCGACGACGACCTGCTCCTGCACGTGACCTCCGAGGCGCTCGCGGTCCTGCGGCGAGGGAGGCTCGACCATGCGGTCGTGGTGCGCGTCGACGGTGAGGAGGCGTCGGACTGCGCTCGGGCCGGGTGCAGAGCGCCGTGACGTCGGGCATCACCTCGGGTGCACGCGCTGGCCGAGGGCTCCGCGTTCCATACGCGGGCTCGCCGCCGGGACTCGAGCGAGCCACCCTGCGGTGCGGTGGTCCGATGTGCAGTCGGTCCGGGTGGGCCCCGTGGGGATCGAACCCACAACCCGCGGATTCGCCGCTCGAGCGGACCTCCTGGACGTGGAAGTCGCCCAGCTCACGAGATACGTCGACACGGCGAACGCAGCGCGGCTCGAGGGCACACTGTCACCGACGGGTCGCGTCAGCACCGAGGGCGCGTTGCGCGCCCGTGCGTCTGCTGCCGCCGCAGCGGAACGTGCGCGCGCGATCACGGCCGGCACGCCCTACAAGTGGCAGGTCGGGCACGGCCCCGACACGACGTGGACCGGCTCGGCCGTCGGTCGTGAGTGGCACGATCAGACCCAGCGCGTGAACGCGAGCCTGGGCGGGTCATCCCGTGCCTACCCGATCGGCTACCGACCAACGATCTTCCAGGTCAAGTTCGTCGACGGGCGTCTGTACCCGCAGATCACAGGAGGCTGACATGACGCGCACTCGATGGGATGTGCTCCTCGGCGAGATGGGCATCGTCGCGACGCAGATCTCTCAGGCTGCGCCTGGCGTCTACCCGCTGTCTGCGCCCCGCCTCGGTGCGGACGAGGAGTCGATCAAGAAGGCGGAGGAGCGACTCGGTCATCCTCTCGACGACGGCTTTCGCGAGCTCCTGCATCACGCCGACGGCTGGCCCGGGGCTTTCCTCGACGGCGACGTCCTAGGGACACGGGGCCTCGGGATGGGACCGCTGTGGGAGCGCGGGAACGCTGCCCTGGATCAGTTCTACGAGTACGGTCTGGTCGACGGTCTCCCTGCGCGCGATCAGCTCTACCCGATCTTCGTCGCACCGCATCAGCAGGACGTGATGGCTCTGCGCCTCGACGGGCCGATGACCGAGGTCGGCCACGAGGTGCTGTGGTTCGCCAACGAGCTCGTTGACCGGTGGCCCGACGTGAGTCAGTGGTGGTTCGGCGGCATTGAGATCGCGCGCCAGACGCTCGACTACGTCCTACAGAGTCGCTGAGAGCAACACGGCGTCCACTGCCTTCACTCCTGTCCGCTGCGGCATGGGCCCCGCCCTCATCGCCACCAGAGGACACACGACCCGAGAGCGCACGACCAGGGGTTCATCCGACGTCACCCGGCCCGCCGGGCACGACGACGCCTCGCCATGCCCGCGTCGCACATCGGAGCGAGCATGGCCCCGTGACGCAGCCAACGCCCTACGCCGGCCCGAGCCACGCCGAGCTCGCGGCCGCGCACCGACGCATCCGCAACGACTGCCCGGTCCAACCGCGGCACCTGCAGCACGATGGCCGCACACCGATCGACATCGTTGCCCGCATCGTGTGGGAGCACGACGGCGAGGACCGGATCAGCACGCGCGCGATCGACTAGGTCGGGCGCGACGTCCTCGTCGAGATCAGCGACTGACGGTGGCAGACCAAAGGCGTGTGGCTCCACGCGTCGAACGTCGTACGACGCCGACGGGTGTGCGGCACTGGACAACCGTCCAAGGCTGTTGCCTGCGCTCTGCGCACCGCCAAGCAGAGGCGGCTCTCACTGCCTGCTGCACGTCTGCTGCACGGAGAGCCTCTCAGTTGCTCAACTGCGAGCAAACGTGCAGTGAGTACGGTGGGCCCCGTGGGGATCGAACCCACAACCCGCGGATTAAAAGTCCGCTGCTCTGCCAGTTGAGCTAGAGGCCCGGGTGATGCGGGATTTGGCCTGAACAACCCTAGGAGAAGACAAAGGGGGAAGTCTCAGCGCTTGGTCGACCGCACGCGCCCAGTCGCAGCGTACCGGTGCGGGCGGCCTGGGGGTCACCGCCCATGAGTGCCACCGAGCAGCGACAGTGCACGTTCGAGTGGGCGCGTGACTCAGCCCTGATCGCCCCACCGTTCGGCATCCGCGTCGTGGAAGGCGGCCGGGTCTGCTGCACGAGTAGGTGACACCCACGTGTGGTGCCGGTGGGCGCCGCTGGAAGGATGTGCACCGTGCCCAGGCCCTATCCCAAGGAGTTCCGCGACGACGTCGTGGCGGTGGCTCGCCGCGGGGACGCTTCGATCAAGCAGATCG